>JAYFNY010000020.1:0-55558 GCA_034933205.1 Eubacteriales bacterium | reverse complement strand
TTTATTAGTTCGCTGTCTACGGTAAGATTGATCTGGGCCATCTGTTTCTTCCTCCTTGGTGTTTTGGTTTCTGCAACCTGATTATACCAAGGTCGAGCGGATGGCTCTTTCTCGAATTTACACCATTATATGGACGTTATCGTGCGGTGCGCCCATGACTGAAATCCAAAGCACGTCGCAGCATAGGGAAATACTTAATTATTTTGTGAGTTCGCTTTATAACTCGATCTGATTGTAGTATTGAATCTGCACAGCGTCAACAATCGCTTGTAATAAAAGCATAACAAGCTGAAAGTGGGCATGACTTGCACCCCGAAAAAACAGTCCGCACAAAATGAAAAAATAGACGTTCAAACGGCCACAAGGCCCGATTTCCAGTTAAATTTGGCCGGCGTCAGGTATAAAGTATCGCTGTGCGGAATTCGTTGCAGTCCCTTCACCAGCGCTCTATTTTGTCTCTGGCGTCCCACGGGGACATAAACCAGTTCTTGCTCAGGCATTCATCCTGGAAGCTGCCGTTGGCACATGCATTGTCCCTTATAGAGCTGATTTTGTACGCATCCATTACGACCGAAACAAAACGATTAGCTCTTTGTAGATAATAACCTATTATCCAGCGTACTCCCGCGCGATTCCTCGGGGGTGGGTGCAAATTTACTTGCCGTTTATGTCGGAAGGCGACATCGACCGATTTCGCAAGAGCCATCAAAGCTCTAAATCCTGAAAAAGCCCAGAAAGTCTGGGCTTTTCGCATAAAAAAAGTACCCACGAATTGGTTCATTCCGTGAGTACTTAGCTGGACAAACCCTTATGAAGTGATACAATCGCGCGATTCAAAGTGGGTGGGTGCAGGTGGGTGCATGGAAAACAATCCGGAGAAAGAGCGTAAAAAGTGCGAAATCTGTTTACACAAGAGATCAGTTTTCGCCTTTATCTTCTGTTGAATTGTGCGCAGACAATAGTAATCCTTCAGTGAGGCAGAACCTAGCATAACGCGAAGGAATGTATGAATCTGCAGATATTCGATAAGTGGCGTATGGCAACCATGATAAACTAGAGGCAAGGCACCGGCAAAACTGAATGGAGCCGATTTCGAATTTCCAACTAGAGTTATTAGTGTCTTTCGGAACGCGAAATGACTGGAAATCCTTCTTCTCGGCACGGGTTAGTAAAAGCGATTTCCCATCCTTGCTTACCATAAAGCGAATGAATCTTGGGTGACCGAGAATATCAATCGTTGAGCGGTGAATACGAATCATACCGCTAGCCAAATAGAATGATATATGAGGCAAGTTATTCATTTCGTACCTCTGCGGTCCTTTGAGGAACAATCTCGGGATTTGAAAAGTCGAACAACAGCATCACTTTGTTCCCAGTAGTTACAAGCCGTCCTGTAGAACGATATGCATTTTTCTGTATCCAACCGTATGTTTGAAAAAGCTGGCGGGCAAAAGATGTACACTCAAGAGAATGGGATGACAGATTGTCAGGATTTTTTAGCCATAACAAACTATTTTGATCATTTGAGGATGCGGGAGTAACTAGAATTCTCCGGTTTGATTTATGGACGAATAACTGAATTGAACTAACAAGATTCAGCGCTTTGTAGGCGGCGCCATTGAATGTCAAACAGTGATCGCGAATTGTAAGCATCGGTTCGATCGGCTTTTTAAAGAAGTCTCCGTTTACGATCGTAAATCCATCCATTGAAACTTCATCTAGCGAGAGTTCGTTAAATGTGCGCATATATCTCCTCCTGCATATTTTTACTCATTTGTAATGACATACCCGTCAGCAAGATCGATTTTATATGACTCTTCATGCTCTAGAGCAGGTGTTCCAAAAACATCCCGCCAGTCAAGCGGGAAGTAGGCTGTATGCCGTTTAGTGTTACTTGAAGCTACGAACAACTCAAAATCAGACAATCGAAACAAGAAGAGGATTTCCTCTTTATAAACGGCTGGTTTTCCAAGCAGTTTATACCGAAATGCAGGATTCCAGGACATTAGGTCGAAGAGTTTGGCACAAAAAACACGACAACGCATTTCCTTATTTCTTATTTCAGCTTGCGTCCCGCCACTAATCCAACGCAGAGAATCGGGCGCATCCGCATGGCATGGTTTGACAATCAAACGTTTCTCTATTACATTGACCAGCAATTGTATATGCGTTATTCCTGGAAATCTTCGAATGCAAGCCATGTTAAATTTGACACGATCATTCCATATTGTTACGGAAGGCTCGGTGACATGCGAAAAAAACTCGGCTTTTGTCACTTGATACCCGGCTAAGTCAATTTCCACTGTTTCATCGACAACGTGTTCTAGTAAGACGCTGCCAAGGATCATATCTTGTGTTTCATCCTGCTCCATTTTAATCTCCACTATGAGTGTCTTAGTTGGGATATAGTGTCTTCCAGATCAGTAGGGGTCAGCAGATCAATCTTGATTCTAGACTGTACCGGTTTGCATTTGGCATTCGAATTCCAGCTTGATCGTGATCCCAGCTCAAGACATTGGTTACGAATTTGATATTCGTAAAATGGCAGACCAAATGAAGTTTTCCAATCTTCGGGGTATGTTGTTAACCGCTTTTTAACGCTTGTTTCTTGGCTCGAGCTATTTTGCGGGCCTGTTGTATCGCAGGTAATCATGATTTCAGGCTGATCAAGATCGAAAACAATGATTTGTTCGTCTCTCTGCTTATACCAACTACCTCTAACACGATATGTGTACTCAGGATTCCAGCCCATAATTTCGAATAAAGCAGCAGAAAAACAAGGACAGATCAGCGACTTCGAAACCATTTTAGAATTTAAAAACCGCCTCCATACTATGCTATGCAAATCCGCTTCTTCACAAGGTCGAATGGCGACTTTCCGTTTCGTAGGATGAATTAATAACTGAACGAATTCAACAGAATCAAATCGCCGAATACAATCGCGATTAAAAGAGATACGTATTCCAGAGATTGAAATGGATGGTCCCGTAGGTAGAGCTGATAAGTACGGAGACCTGACAACTTGATAATTCTCCAGATTAAAAAAGCTAAATGCGTTTTTCCGAATTCGACGGGGGCTGCTTTGACGGATGACACTATCGGAAGCACCATAATACGAATTTGCATCCATATTGAGCCAATGAAGTCCCATACGTTCTCCTTGTTTTCAAATAGAAAAGCACCTATCTTTCGATAGATGCTTTCCAAATGATGAAATCCCGCTAATCGTTTCTGGTATAGAAGGTCGCTTTGCCTTTTCCATGCGGCGTAATGTATGCTTCCTGTACTAGTGTTTTTAGCGAATTTTCGACCGACGTTTTCCCTATACTTGGGCATAGCTCCATGATCTCACTCTTGGTAAACTTGCCAACTTTCTTTTTGACCGCCTGTCGCACTTGTTCAAGCGCAGGCAATTTTTCTTCGACAATATTAACTCTGTCTTCAAAATCCCTGTATGCGGCAAGAACGGTGCCAAGCAGGTATTTTATAAAATCAGTCGGATCATTCGCCCCTTCATGCCATCCCACTGATGCCGCCTGCAAAACATCGTAGTACACATCCTTGGTCTTCTCAATCTTCGCTTCCAGGCTGACATAGCGTCCAACCACGAATCCACTTTGATAAAGCAGCAGCGTTGTCAAAAGACGGCTCATCCTGCCGTTTCCATCGTTGAACGGATGGATGCAAAGAAAGTCATTGATGAATACAGGTATTAAGATCAGCGGATCGACAATACCATCGTCTATCGCCTTACTGTAGCTCGTGCAGATCGCTTCTACCGCTTCCGGTGTTTCATATGGCGCGAGCGGAGTGAAGCGTGTCCATGCGGTTCCATCCGCGCGAGTTTCGCTGATATAGTTCTGAACATGCTTGAACCTACCGCCAATCTCACGTCCGGAATAGCGATATAGCATTCCGTGAAGCTGAAGAATGTAGTTTGGCGTGATCGGGATATATTCAAAGTTCTCATGAATGGTGTTTAGCGCATCCCGATATCCGCTGATTTCTTCCTCATCTCGGTTGCGAGGCAAGACCTTCTCTTCGCAAAGCTGCTTTACACGAACGCTTGTGGTCACGATTCCTTCTATTTTATTCGAAGCTTCAGTACTTTGCACCCTTGCTATTTCCACCAGTTTCTTTAAAACCGTAGGTTTTTGTGTAAGGAACATCTCCTGACGTCCCTTACATTCACGTATTCCAGCGATTAGCTGCAGAGTTTCAGTATCCCATGTTTTCTTCGCAATCTTATCGTATTGAAAAGCTCTCATTCGCCCAGCCCCTTCCATTACGCCCAATATTATACTCTATTTGGGCGTAAGTCAATTCATTTGGGCGATATACGCTCAAATTACTCCGCTAATGGGCGAATTTGTTTGCAGGTGGGCGAATCAAAGGAAAAGAATCCCGCGATCGTCATAAACGCTGGCGCTCTCTCCGCCGCTATTCCTCAACGCGCGATCCAGTGCCATGATCGTCGCTACAGCGCCGTCGATCTTCTCGGTGCTTTTTTCTTTGTCGGGCTTAATGTTTCCCGCTGGATCGGTGCGAATGTAGATGTTGTCCATCATCCAGCGAAGCACCGGCTGACCGCCGTGCGCGATCCTCTGCTCCAGCGTCAGCTTCATCAGCTCTTTTGTCGGCGGGGACATGTCCTTAAACCCCTGACCGAATGGAACGACCGTGAACCCCATCCCCTCGAGGTTCTGCACCATCTGCACCGCGCCCCAACGGTCAAACGCGATTTCGCGGATGTTGTACATCTTACCGAGCTGTTCGATAAACGTCTCGATGAATCCGTAATGCATAACATTTCCTTCGGTCGTCAATTAAGGTTCTTGATTCACATCGTGCTGTTCAATCATTATCTGCCCCTGGACAACCACATGACAATGCCGTGGCTGAATCATTTTTCGCCTCACTAAAGAAGGAAGCATTGTACCGAAAAGACTGCAGGCACACAACAGAGCTGCTATCTACAGTGAAAGAGTATGTACAATTCTACAACGGCGAACGACCGCACACAGCTTTGGGTTACAAAACGCCAGTGCAATTTGAGGGACAATATTTACAGGGATTATCAGGGGAATAAATGAACAAGGGGGTTCGAAAGTGGCATTATTTGAGTTTTGATGAAAGATTTTTAAGGTTTTATACAATCAAAATTGAACAAAGGGAAAAGCGTGGCAATAAAAAAGCGGCATAAAACCTGAATTTTTGCATGTGAAAACGGTAGATATTGAACACGGGGGTTCAGATATCTACCATCGTTCAAAAATATGGCGATTCAAAATCGGACAGTCAAAAGTATATGGAACGGACAGCAAACGTATCCGGAGAAGTATCTTTCATAATCTGGGTTTTGAAGCTATTATTTAAGGGGGTATGAATTATGGCAAACAGAAAATTCTCGTCGGAGGAGTTTGTGTATCAAATCCTTTTTCATGGTCGCGAAGAAGCTTTCCGACCATGTCAACTATTTAGAGGACACCTCAGAATATCAATTTTTTCTCATTTTGGCTGGATAACTATTTTGGGAACTCCTCAAAATCGGCGATCGTTTTTGATTGCCTTTTCCTAATCCTCGGACCGGAGAAATTCACCCCGCTATATCGCGATAAATTCTCTTTTAGAGAGGCATGTTGCCTGCGGCGTTATCAGATGAACATCGGCCATTTTGCATGCTGTTATGTACTCGTGCGATGGCATTTGATCGGTAATAATTGCTCCGACTTCATCAAATTTACAAAAAGTCAGCAGAGCATCCTTGGAAAACGTCAAATGGTCAGCAACAAGCACCAGATTCCTGTTCCATTTGACGACGGTTTTTTTAATTTCGACATCCGAATAATTATTACTCGTCAATCCTCGGTTGAGTGAAACGCCTCCTGCTGCCAAAAATACCAAGCTGATTGACATCCGCGACAGTTCTTCAAGTATGCCGTTGCTTATAAACGCATAGATATCCCTGTTATAGGCGCCGCCAAGCGCAATAATATTGAGCGAAGGATACTTCGCCGCTTCAAACAGTACCATCAGATTGTGCGATATGATGGTAATATTGTTTTTCTGAGCAAGAAACGGCAGAATCTGTATCGTTGTCGATCCGGAATCCAGAAAGACGCTCATGCCGTCGTCGACCAGATCCGCCGCCAGCTTCCCAATCAGCTGTTTCGCCTGCCCGTTATAACAGAGTCTGTCAGAAACTGGGCTATTGGAAAGTATGCGCGCCCGTACAGAAACGCCGCCATAAACTTTGTCAAACGGTTTTCTTTTGACCAGTTCCATCACATCGCGACGGATCGTGCTGATGGACACATCAAAATACGCGGAAAGCTCCTCAAGCGTTGACGTTCCATGCTTAAGGATATAGCTTTCCATGTCGTTCAATCTGTCCTGTCTCATATGTGTCTCCTGTAACTGGGATTTATCCGAGTAATCGGGTTAGTCCTGAAATATCGTCATAAAATCGTTTGGCAGGGCAAGCGCTCCAATATCGCACGCATACTCCTCAGCCAAGCATGTGCAGCGTCATCCTTTGTCGGAAACGGAAGCAATTCCGCGCTTACAACGCCCTTATAACCTGCATCGAACAGTATTTGCAGCAGCTTTACAAAGTCGATATGTCCTTTGCCCGGAACCAGCCGGTTTGAATCGGCGGCATGCACATAGGCGATGTATGGCGCATATATCCCGACACATTGCGAAAAATCCGCTTCCTCAATATTCATATGGAACGTATCCAGAAGGATTTTCGTATGCGTAAGTGCATTTTGGCCGATAAATTCGGCGCACTCGCTAACATTGCACAGGAAATTATTTTCATAGCGGTTGATCGGCTCAAGTACCATCGTGACGGATTTTTTAGAAGCATATGCGTCCAGTTTTCGCATTCCTTCCGCAAACCGATCCAGATACAACGAATATTGACGCATGTCCGGCACGTTCCCGCGTACACACCCGATGATAACGATACATTTGAGCAAGCTGGCGGCATCCAGAAACTGCCGAAGCCGGTTTATTGCGCTCTGCCGGACCTCTGGGATGTCGTCGATCAACGAGAGCCCGTCATTGACGTAAACACGACCCGTGCCGAGTGCACTGACCGACGTGCCAGTCTCTTTCAATGTTTCCTGTAGTCGTTCAAGATCCAGTTCCCCCGGTTTCGCGACATGGATTTCGACGCAGTCATAACCCAATCCATTTGCATAGCGAATCCCCTCGCGGAAATCGCCTTCGTACAAAAACGGCGCGGAGCCGATGATTTTTGGCGTCATCGTCAGGCTGAGCTTGGGATAAAAAGTTGTTTTTCCGAGCCCAAGCGTTTCGATATGCTTTGCAATGTGCGTGCATACGTGCTCGTCCACCTCGACGCGATTGGCGCGCAAGGCCGAAAAAATTTCTTTGCTAAGTGGCGCGCCTTTACCAATTAAGAACCCATAAGTAATGTGAATCAGCTGACGGCTGTCATCGGCTTCAAAAAGTTTCGGGAGCGCGTCATCCGCCATAGTAGTAATATCCGGAATCCTTGTCAAATCCGTATGGACTTCATAGTAACTGCGCGCTTTCTGGAAATTTTCCAGCGCCACGGCGTGTATACGCCGATAGAGCGCAGGGTCACGCTCGGCGATCACGCGTATCGCGGAAAGCCAGTTGGTGCCTGCCGTCTTAATATGAAACCGTCCACGGGTGTGAACGCCGATCAGCGGGAAAACGCTGAATTTGTCGCTTCCGGAATGGATGCTGAGTTTATAGCCGAAGTGATCAGCTATCTTTGCATGCATAGCGATATCTGCGGCAAACGCCTGTAAGTCACCCTTGTAGTCGACACCCTTATGAAACTCTCCAACAAAGCGTGGTGCAAGACTGTTTACGAGGACATTCCGTCGCTCCAACTCTGCGGCTGTATAATAGTGCGCCAGATAGGTCGTTGTTTCGCTTGTCTCGTCCAGAGAGATTTCAAAATCGATTTGCTGTCCCGCGGGGGCAAGAACACTCTCCCAAACCCTCTGTGCCAATGCAATCGCCCCGTCATAGATGCGCATTACCTTCAGCATCGTATTTTCGGAGACCGGAATCCCCAGCGCATGCAGCACAGGATCACACAGGTATGCTTGCAACGTGTCTTTTTCAACTAAATCCGTCCGGTCGGATGGTTTGCCCAGTTCATCGGAACAATCCAGTGTGATCATCGTACACCCGGCGTGAACCGCGGCACGGATGTCATCAATACGCTTTAGGTGGTCGCCGTCCGCCGCCCAACCGCTTTTCCATCCATACCGGAAGACGGACCAGCTTGCCGCATCGATCACATCGTCAAAAGTTCTTCCCGTCAGGTTCATTTCGCGCATACTCTGCTGGGATAAGACCGGCTTCATACAGGTGTTATCGATCGCCTTAAGCTGTGCAGCGCCAACTACTCCAAGCCTGTCACCGAGTCCGATCGACGTCGTATCCCTGCCCAATGGGGACGGACTTGTAAACGACAGAATGCGATTGAGCGCAACGCGGTTTTCGTGCGTAAGCGGGCAAATCAGCCATTCTCCGACGTTCTCGCCTTGAAAGCCAAGGCCCACCGTTACTCCGGCAATGGCAAGTACGTCCGCATCTTCGCGTTCAATCATGGCTAGCGTCAATCCGCTCTGCGTTGTTTGGATTGAGTTCGGATAGATCCGCATATCGCCATCGTTCATCGTCTGTTGCAGTGTCTTTTCAAGTGCGTTCGTTTCTGCATTCGCCTTGTTCATTGTATTATTCTTCCCTTATTATATGCCGTACGTCCGGCACAGCTCCCGCCGCACCGGACGCGCGATGTGTTTTCATTAGTCGATAAAGAATCCGCGGCGCGACAATTCGTGCACGCTTTTCCAGCCCTCGCTCAGCGGCTCGCGCAGACAGGGCTCGATCTCTTCATAGGGACGAAGCGAGAACTGTTTCGGGTTCGGCACCTCTCCGGCCGGATATGCATCTAAAATGTCTTCCACCATACAATTCAGGTATTCGCAGATCGTTGCGATTGCGCGTTTGGCTTTGCGTGCGTCGCCCTTCGACGGCGAGCCGACTACACCTTCCGGCGTGGCATAACGTTCAATCACGCGGTGTCCCTCCGCTTCAGACCACTTGTTCGGCCTGTGGAACGAATCAACCGAACCATCATAAAACCCGCTGTCCAGCATGCCGAAGCTCTTTGGCTGTGCGTCGACGACGCAACCCATATCGATCATGTCCTTGAACATCAGCAACGCGACGGATGTTTCCGATTCATCCGCATGGATGAACGGCGTTGTGACAAAGTCGGGACGCTCGTTACCCAACGGATAGAAGAACTCGCGTACCGCACGGTGCCATTCGACCACCGTTGCAAAAGCGGGTAGTTGATATCTTTTAAAGAACTCCTGCACAGCGGATTCAAGCATCCAGTCCATGCCGTGATTATTAACGAGTATGATTTTGCGGAACCCGTCGTCCCATAGTCCGAGCATGACCTGAGTCAGCGTGTCGACGACGACTTTTTCGCTGACCATGACCGTGCCGGGCATCCCAAGGTGGTGGTATGGGTGGCCGCCGTAATTCAGCGGCGGAAACGCCAGCGCGACTTCGTGCCCACTCTTTGCGGTCTTGCGGCGCACCGCCTCACAAATGGAGGTGCACATAAACGTGTCAAGGCCACTGTTGTTATGCACACCATGATTCTCTGTGCAGCCAATCGGGACAAGGACAATATCATTTTTATGACGTTTGTTGACGACTAGTTGCCTCGGCGAATTCTGGATGTAACAGCCTGGTTTTCCCAGTTCGCTGCCGGATGGCACTTCGTAATCGTCTAGAATCGCCTGTATTTCATCTTCCGAGGCGTCCCAGAGGCGTTTCTTTAGTTGGCCTACTTTGTTATCCTCGAAGAAGATATTGGGGTAGTTCGTGGTCAAGTAATGTTCTTTCATATTAGATAGCTCCTCTGATTATGATTTTGTAATACTGAGTGATCCGCACTGCTCAAGAAACAACTGTCAAAATATCTAAACGGAATCTGCTCCCCTCTACAGCCCAAGCTCTCAATCTAGTTCTGCCAATATGAAGGAACCCTCATATAGTAGTCCGACTGAATGAAAAAAACGATGTTCAGCCGGCTTCAGAACCCGATTTTCCGGTTAATTCAGCCGACGTCAGGTATGCAAGTGCTCTGCGCGGACGGAACTCGTTGTAGTCCTCCCACCAGCGTTCTATTATGTCTCTGGCGTCCTCCAGAGACATAAACAGTTCGTGTTCAGGCATCCATCCCTAAAACAACCGTTGAAGAATTTGATATGCGGGTTGCTGTCGGTGTGCATGGCCGTAAATAATCCGAATTGATTTTTTGAAATACTCCCAGGCATCCAATGCACGTGATATACACGTAGGTCCGTTATCGACCTTGATAAGTTGTGGCAACCCACGGGCTGACTTGATTTTTCACAGCGCCTCGAAGACTTGCTCGCCTTTGATCGATTTGTCCACATGGATGGCCAGTCTTTCCCGACTGAACGAGTCCAGCGCCGTCAGTGCATTGAACCGCTTTCCGTTGTACATTGATCTAATACGAAGTTCCACGTACCAGTATTCGTTCACAATCGGTGCAAGGCCTTTCTCAGGAGTCCAGAACACGCTGATTTTCTTGCGGCTGGTTTTTGAGGTGCAGCCCTTCCGACCTGCACAGCCTATGGAACCGCTTATGGCTGATTTTCGCCCTTCATGTTGCAGCAGGACATGGATTCTTCGATATCCATAAACATCCATATTGCTTACTCGCGGATACTTTTTCCTGAGTCGCGATCGTAAAAAGGCCTGTTCGTCCGGAGGCGACTGCCTCCGTTACCAGCATCGGTTGATTCGCAACAGCATATAGCGTCTGCGTTCGCTTGCTTCAAAACGTTCCTGCAGGTACCGCACGGCATCTCGCTTTTCGGCAGGCTTCAGGACTTTTTTGTTAATACATCCTGCCGCATCGGCTTGTCGAGGCTTAGATCCGCTACCAGCTTCTTCAGCAAAGACAAAAGTGGTTTCGGTAAAATAAGCATTCAATTCACCGTAAATTCTAATTCGTAATCGTGGCTATCCGAAAAACGTCAAGCGCTCGTGCTGTAAAAAGTAGCGAAACGTTTTACTAATCTTTATACCTGAATTTAGCACATAAGAAAGCAATAGTCAATAGAGGTTTTAAAAAACGAAAGCAAATTTCGAGCCTGCAAAATACAGAAAATGAAAAATATTTCGAAGATTTTTAGAAAAATAGTAAAATAGTACTTGCATATCGTGAAGAAATATGATAGAACGATGTATGAAATCACAAACGAATCATCACATCTGACGCAAACAGAATTGTAAACGATTATCCAAAGACTTTTAACAGCTTGTGCGTTCTACAAATTATTCTTTATTACAAATGGAGGTTTCCCTGAAAAAATGAAAGCAATTATCTTCAAGAAGCCGGGTGTGTATACCTATGAAGACAGGCCTAAACCGCAGATCAAAAATGACGACGATGTATTAATTAAGGTATTGGGTGTTGGCATTTGTGGCACCGATCTACACGTATTGATGGACCCTCCGAAGCATCCAGCAAAGCCCAACATTATTTTAGGACATGAGTATTGCGGCGAAGTAGTAGAGGTTGGTGCTGCCGTCAAATCCGTCAAACCCGGCGATCACGTGATCGTGGATCCCCATCCGCCTTGCGGCCATTGCGAACAGTGCCGTAGCGATCGTCCCGGCCTGTGCACGACGCTGTACTGTCAGCAGAATACGCCTTGGCCGGAACACGGCGTAACCCGCGGACTTTTTGCCGATGGCGCGCTGACAAGCTACACCTGCGTACCGGTGCTTTCCGTATATAAAATCTCCAATAATACACCCTTCCAGTTGGCAGCGCTGGCCGAGCCCCTCTCCTGTGTGGGCTATGCGATTGAAAAGTTGAAAATTCAGGCGGGCGACACAGTTTGCATCCTGGGCGCAGGCCCCATGGGGCTGCTGTTCGCGGAAATGGCAAAGGCTAACGGAGCAAGAAAGCTGATTGTCTCCGAACCTCACGAATTCCGTCGTGAAAAGGCGCTTAGATGTGGCGCAACCCGTGTCGTGAACCCGCTGAAGGAGAATCTCAAGCAGATATGCCTTGAGGAAACGGACGGCTTGGGTGTTGATCATTGCATTGAAGCCGTCGGTCAATTACTACCCGACGCTATCGATGTAATACGTCCCAGTGGAAAGATCATCATGTTTGGCCATGATGAAACCGCCAATCCGCCTATTCGTCTTGCGGAGATCGTACGTAAGGAAGCGCAGATTTTTGGTGGATTCCTAGGCAAGTATTATTTCGAAAAGACCGCGCATCTGATCGAAAGCGGACTTCTGCCGCTGGAAGAAATTGTGACGCACACATTCCCGCTTAGCGAATACGAGAAGGGTCTGGAACTGCTGCGCGCGGGTAAAGCGCTCAAAGTCGTTATTTATCCGGAGGAGTACTAAATCTGGCATAGCCTTTTCACAAGTGCACAGTTCCGAAAAACCGTACGAATGAAACCTTGGAACAGACGTTCCATAAATAAAAAGGAGGGAATAAAATGAAGAAACTTATTGCATTACTGGCTGTACTGATGATGGTCATCAGCGTTGTAAGCGGATGCGCTCAGCCCGCCGCCGAAGAAGCTGCAGCTACTACCGAAGCGACTACCGCAGAAGCGACTACCGAAGAAGCGACTACCGAAGAAGCGACGCAAAAGCCTGTTGGAGAGCTGAAGATCGGTATCGTTATGAAGTCCTCCGACGAGTTCCAGAACGCAGTTGTTCAAGGCGCCAAGGACGCGGCCATCGAAGCGGGCATTCCTGAAGCGAACTTCTCTGCCGTTGCTTCCACGAGTGAGAGCGACGCGATGCAGCAGGTTACCGCAATCGAAGACATGGTTGCCAATGGCATTGACATTCTGCTGAATGCCTGCCAGGAAGAGAACTCTTTGAAGGGCGCTCTACAAGCTGCGGCCGACGCGGGCGTAACGGTTGTTATGGTAGATACCGATTGCCAGAGCTTCACCGATAAGGTTACGTTTATCGGCACCGATAACTACGAAGCCGCTTATACCGGAGCTCAGGAGTTTGCAAAGCGTCTGGAAGCGGGTTCCAACGTGGTTATTCTTCGCGGTAAACTGGGCGACGTCAACCATGAGAAAAGAACTGAGGGTCTGACCGCCGCTTTGGAAGAAGCCGGCATGAACGTACTGGAAGCACAGGACGCCAACTGCGAAACCGATAAGGCCGCAGCGGCAATGGAAGCATTCCTGACCAAATATCCGGGCCAGATAGATGCCGTTATGGTTACTTCCGACTCCATGGCAGTGGGCGCGGCCCAAGCGATCAAGAGCGCGGGCGTAGAAGGTATCAAGATCTGCGGATTTGACGGGTTCCAGTCTGCAATTCAGCTGGTAAAAACCGGTGAAATTGAAATGATCATTGCACAGCAGCCGTATCAGATGGGCTATCAAGGTGTAAACGATGCGCTTGCCGCGATGTATGATGGCAAGACCTTTGATTCCTACATCAAGATGGGAATCGCTGTAATCGACAGCACCAACTATCAGGACTATATCGCCAAATAATTCGTTCGGAATTCCATCGGCTCACGTAAGGTAGGAGGGCGCCTCATTGAAAATTGGAGGCGCCTCCCTTTACGGAGTAATCATTCGCCGGAGAAGCGCGGTCGAAAGAATATGCATTGAGCCGCGCAACTGGCAAAGGCATCAAGGAGGTGTGTGCCGTGGGGGAAGTTATCGTTGAACTGCAAAATATTCGAAAAGAGTTCCCAGGTGTCGTTGCACTCGACAACATGTCAATTCAGCTAAAGAAGGGCGAAGTTCATGGGCTGATTGGTGAGAATGGCGCGGGTAAATCCACATTAATCAAAATTTTAGCAGGCGTTTATACACCCGACAAGGGGAAAATCATTCTAAACAGTGAAGAAGTCACGTTTACGGGACCGTCCGATGCGAAGGAACGAGGGATATCCTGCGTCTATCAAGAGCTGAACATTGTTCGGGAGCTACCCATCGTTGACAATCTGTTTATGGGCGCTTACGTGAAGAAGAGCAGCGGCTTATTAAATTATGCCTATATGAATAAAAAGGCCGAAGAAATATTGGCCTCCATGGGACAACATTTGTCCGCAGGCGAGCTGTGCGGATCACTGGGCATGGGTCAGCAGCAGCTGGTCGAAATAGGCAAGGCGGTTCTCCTGGAATCGGACGTTATTATATTGGACGAGCCGACCTCCAGTCTTGGTGAGAAGGAGACGGATGAGCTGTTTCGTATCATCAAAATGCTTAAAGAAAAAAACATCGCAATTCTATTCGTATCCCATAAACTGGAAGAAATTTTTGAAATCTGCGATATTGTTACGGTCATGCGAGACGGTCAGCATATTTCCACAACACCAACCATGGACATGACAAAAGATCTCTTAATAACGCAAATGGTAGGGCGCTCGCTGAATAATCTGTATCCTAGAATTGAAACGACTCCCGGCGACGTAGCTCTGGAAATAAACGGTTTGACGAAAGCGGGCGAATATTATAACGTAAGCTTCAAGGCACGAAAAGGTGAAATATTAGGCTTCTACGGCCTAGTCGGCGCTGGTCGGACGGAACTGATGCATGGCATATTTGGTTCTCAGTTGCCTGATGCTGGGGAGGTTAAAGTAGATAACAATAAGATAAAATGCAAAGCTCCGAAGGACGCTATCAAAAACAACATTGCATTTTTAACGGAAGACAGAAAACAACAAGGCTTGGTTTTAATTGAAAGCATCGAAAAGAACATGTCCTTGGTAAACATTGACAGCCTGAAAAAGGGGATATTCGTCGATTTCGACAAGACAAGGAAGCAAGCGAAATTTTGCGTAGAAGAGCTCTCCATTCGCACGCCTTCAATAAAAAAGAATGCCGGCGAACTCTCTGGCGGCAATCAACAAAAGGTTGTTATTGGGAAATGGATTAACAGTTGCGCGGAGATTTACATTTTTGACGAACCTACCAGAGGCATCGACGTAGGTGCAAAGATCGAAGTGTACAACCTGATAAACGGGCTGATAAAGAACAATAAATGCGTGATTATGGTTTCATCCGAACTGCCTGAAATTCTTGGCATGTGCGAGAGGGTGATCGTAATGCGGGAGGGCTGTATCATGGCGGAAGTTGCCAGAAACAGCGCTCACTTTAATCAGGAAGATATTATGAAAGCAGCTTGGGGAGGTAATATTAATGAATAAAGACAAGTTAAAGAGCATCAAGATGCCGTCTTTCATCGGACCCTTGGCGGCGGTCGTGCTTTTGTCCGTCGTATTGACGATTACCTCGGAATCGTTCCTGTCGTTATATAACTGGATGAACATCTTTCGGCAGGCGGCTATCAATTCGATGGTTTCTCTGGGCATGTTGATGATCCTGCTGACCGGTGGTGTGGATCTTTCCGTGGGTCCGATGGTAGCGCTGTCAGCTTGTACAATGGGTGTGCTGATGAAAAACGGCGTAACCAACTCTTTTGTGCTGATCGCAGCCGCTTTGCTTGTGGGCCTGATCTGCGGCGGAATCAACGGATTGTTGTTTACAAAGCTGAAGCTGCCTCATCCGTTCGTATCAACGATGGGCGCACGGCAAGTGTACCGAGGTTTGGCGCTGTTGATTACAGGCGCCGCGCCGATCGGAGGATTTTCCGACACCATTACGTTCATCGGCTCTAAGAATATTGGAAAGTTTCCGGTGTGCTATCTTCTCGTTATTGTCATTTTCATTATTGGCGGCATCTTTCTTAGCAGAACGGCGCTTGGCCGGAAAATCTATTCCGTCGGCGGAAACAAAGAGGCGGCGCGCCTTTCCGGCATCAATGTTCCCAGCACGCTAAACTTTGTATACATGGCTTCCGGCGTGATGTGCGCCATTGCAGGCATCATTATGGTAGGCCGCGTTGGAACGGCAGCACCTCTAGCTGGCGAGACCTATGATATGGACGCCATCGCGGCTTGTGTAATCGGCGGTGCATCTTTCAGCGGCGGCAAAGGCACCGTGAGCGGTGCTTTGATGGGCGCGCTCTTAATTGCGGTTATCCGCAACGGACTGAACCTTTTAGGGGCCGAGTCCGACATTCAGTTTATTGTAATCGGCATCGTAATCATTCTGGCGGTTTTGATCGATGTGGTTCGTAACAATGCATCTCTCAAATCCCGTAGTTTGGAACGTGCCAAGATCCATCAGGCGAACGCCAACAGTTAAGGTAGAACGCCATGAATGTGAAACTGGGTATTTGTAACTTTTGTGTTCCAGGAACCGGGATTTTTGCGCCGCAGTTTGTTGCTGAAGCCGGATTGGATGGGATGTCCATTGAGTTCGGCACATATGCCAACCATTATCCTTCCGCCATCCCGCGAGTTCGGGACGCCTATTTGGCGGCAGCGCAGGAATACCACATAACGTACTGTAACATAGGGTGCAGCTGTTTTGATTTCATTCCGTTTATTGCGAATAAAGGACACCCGATGCATGCGATTGTGAAGGATACGCTTCGGGTAGCGGTGGACACGGCAAAGTATATGTCCATTCCAATGGTCTTCATTCCCTCGTTCGGCGTCAGCTCCATTACGGATGAGGACGCCTTCGACAATGCGGTTGAGATGTTCCGGTATTTGTGCGACTATGCGCAGGAAAAGGGCGTGCTGATTTCTAGTGAAAACAAGATGCGGGCATGCAAGCAGGTCGAGCTGGTAGAACGGGTGAATCGGGGGAACTTCAGTTTGTTTTATGATAGCTATAACTTCTTTTATGAGAAGGGCTATGATCAATTGGAGATGCTCAAGCAAATGTATCCGTATATGGGGCCGCAGTTGCATGTTAAAGATGGCAAGCCGGGTGTATTGGCCGGTTCTTTGCTGGGGGAAGGCGATTCCGGATTTTACGGCGTTATGGATTATCTGCGCGAAAAAGATTACAACGGATGGATTATCAGCGAGAACCTCTATGAGAAACAGCCGACGAATAACTTTGAGACCGATGTTTTCGCACTCTTTTTGAAAGATATAGAAACTATGAAACGGGTTACAAAATAATCAACCGTTATAAACGGATTGAAAGGAGTAAATATGAGACTACAGGACAAAGTAATTTTCATAACTGGCGGCGCAAAAGGGATTGGTGGTGCATCGGCAAAAACATGCGCAGGTTATGGCGGAAAGATCATCGCGGTTGACTTCAACGAAGCCCGGGTTCGCCAAACGGTAGACGAGATCAACGCGGCAGGTGGCGACGCGATCTGGGCGGTGGCAGATGTGCGGAAGCGCGATCAGGTGAAAGCTGCCATCCAAAAAGGCATGGATAAGTACGGACGGATAGACTGCTTGTACAATGCGGCCGGAGTGGATCGCATCTGCGGATTTCTAGATATGAGCGATGATGAATATGACTTCAACATGGATATCAACGTGAAAGGCACGTTCATCTGCTGTGTGGAAGTCGCAAGGGTCATGATTCCCAATAAGAAGGGGCGCATCATCAATACCTCCTCGATTGCAGCGATCCGGGAAGAAGCGTTCAACGGTACCTATTGCATGTCCAAAGCTGCTGTCGCTATGATGACACGGGTGTTGGCACTGGAATTGGCGCCTTATCATATCACCACGGTCGCCATTCAGCCGGGGAACATTGAGACAGACATATTGCGGGAATCTTTTACTAATCGCGGGAAAGCCGAGGGCAAGGACGTCAGCGAGTTCTACGCTGAGATGGAAGCCACCATTCCCATGGGTTATATCGGACATCCGGAAGAAATCGCAGAGCTGGTTGCATTCCTCTGCGACGATCGTTCCGCTTATATCGACGGCAACAGCATTCTGATTGCCGGCGGTAAGATTATGGCGTAAACGGATTTGGGACAGGATTATCGCCGCCGCATTGTAGGGCAACAATTATAGTATACGAGCGATTAAGTGCGACGTGTTCATAAAAAAAAGAGGAGCGCTTTATAAATGGAAAAAACCATGCTGGCTTATCGTGCAAAAGCGCAATGGCGCCCGCGCGAGTCGTACGAACTTTCGGAAAGGGAACTGCGTGACCGACGCGCAATGCGCGCGAATTATGTATATCGGAATTTGACCGCCCACTTGACCAAGGTGCCCGTACCGACTCCGGGAAAGGGGGAGGTGCTGCTTCAAATCGGCGCCTGCGGTATTTGCGGCAGCGACCTGCACGTATTGAAATCCGGAGCTGACGACTATACCGCCTACGGACTGCAATTACGGCTGCCTGTTACGCTGGGGCATGAAATTGCGGGGCAGGTAGTAGAGCTGGGTCCGAATGTTACCAGCGTGCAAAAGGGCGACCTGATTGCGGTTGAACAAATCCGTTGGTGCGGAGAATGTCCTTCCTGCCGGCAAGGCATGTTCAACCAGTGCTTGCGGTTGGAGGAAACGGGATTATCCTGCGACGGTGGGTTTGCCGAATATATGTTAGTACCTGAGAAATACTGTTGTGTCATCAACGATTTGGCGGAACATCTGGGCAGCTCCATGGCGGCCATGGAAGCGGGCGCGCTGGCCGAGCCGACCTGCGTGGCGTACAGCGGTATCCAAATCAATGCCGACGGGTTGAAAGCCGGGTCTCACGTGGCGGTTTTCGGCGCAGGACCTATCGGTCTTTGCAGCATTGCGCTTGCCCGTGCCATGGGTGCCGCAAAAATCATTGCGTTTAGCACCAATCCTGCCAGGGATCCCCTTGCGCGTGCCGTAGGCGCAGATTATGTATTCAATCCCAATGAGCTGGCGAGCGAAGGCCATTCCGCCGGCGCTGTGGTGCTTGAACTGACGAACGGAATCGGCGCGGGCATGATCATTGAGGCGTCTGGCAGCTTGAGAACGGTCTACCCGGAAATGATGAAGTGCGTGGGCGTTGGAGGAAAAATTCTGCAGCTTGGCGTTGGGACGGAGCCGGCTCTCGTAGAAACCGCAACACTGTTGCAGAAAAATGCTCGCATCTATGGCTCAATGGGTCATGCAGGCAGCGGAATCTACCCTTCCGTATTGCGCATGATGGCGTCGGGCAGAATCGACATGCGGCAGATTATTACGGCACGCTATACACTATCAAATATTGACCAGGCGTTTGCTGCATGCAGACAGCGTGAACTAGGTCATGGAAAGATCATGATCGGCGACTATGAATAAGCGTTTCCGGAGTTGTCTATCCATAACGTAAAAGTTCATGGTACGGGTGCAGACAAAGAAAAATGGTTGAAAATGATTTGATCATTGGGTTATAATACTCCCAAAAGATATGCGAAATGGGGGCGTGTCGAAATATCTGAATTAACCCGGAAACCTGCAAACATAAAGGATGTTGCGAAACACGCTGGCGTTTCGATTTCCACTGTGTCTAATGTTGTAAATAATACAAAGCGAGTCAGCCCGAAGCTAACGAAGATGGTACAGGACTCAATTCAGTTGTTAAGCTATCAGGCGAATTCAACTGGGCGGCGGCTGAAAACCGGCAAATCCCAGGAATTGGTAGTGATTGTGCCAACGCCAACCAGCATTTTCATGCCGAATCTGCTGAAAAGCATTCAGAACGCAGCGGAAGCGAAGGGATATTACGTCAGTATCTTTTCCAGCAAGGGAAAGCTTGAAAGGGAGTGGAATATTATCAAGAGACTCCACACCCAGGGAATCAGCGGGATTTTTCTTTCCTCCTGTGCGGACGTTGATTTGACGGAGAGTCAAAAATACGTGGAGTATCTTAATTCTATCAGCTCCGGTCACAATCCCACCCATGTTATTTGCCTGGAGGCGGCTATTAGCAACCAGTTGGATGCTGTGGTATTCAACGACGCGGAGGGCATTGCTATGACGGTGAGCCATTTGCTTGGGCGTGGCTGCAAATATTTTGCACATATTGCCACGCCGCTGCAATACTCAATGGGAAAAAACCGGCGGCGGGGTTTTATGTCGGAACTGCTGCTCAACGGATGCCAAGTGGAGGAAAAGCTGATCGTAGAAAGCGACAGCTACACCTGCCAAAGCGGCTATGATGCAATGAAAAAACTAATGGAAACGGGTCTGCCCATCGATGCGGTGGTATCGGGAAACGACCAGATCGCCATCGGTGCGATTAACTATCTCAAACAACAAAACATCCGCATACCGCAGGATATTGCAGTGACGGGTTTTAACGATAATTCACCGGCGTCACTGATTATGCCGTCGCTTACCACAATACACGTGCCCAAAGAAGAAATGGGGAAATGCGCATTTGAGCAATTAAATCGCAGGATCAATGGGGATAAAAGCGGGCGCTTACTAATCCAGCTTGACGGCGAACTGATTGTTCGCAATTCCACAGACCCAGATGCGATAACATTTTGGGATATGGACTGGTAATCGATGCCTCGACCTTGCGCCAAAGAACCGCCGGAGGGGGCATGGGTGCATCTGCATCCACAAGCAGGGCAACATGTTTATAACAAGAAAAACGGCTCACCGTCAATAGTTGGGGTAGAGCAGCAGATTAAGAGAAACAAAGGGAGCTGTGAGCGAGAGCGAACAGCTCCCTTAAACATTGGTGGTGCAGAGGATTCAGGTACGGAAATTCTTGAAGCTGAATTAGACAAAGGCAATGTGTTTGAGTACCGAGAAACACATGCTGTTTATCAAACATGATTCCACCGCCCTCAACTTGCTGGATGCTATTCCACTTCACTGATTTTCACAGGGCGTCCCTCGTGCAAAGATTTTGTAGCCGCTGCGGCCATCAGCACGGGATACAATCCGTCGTTACCGCCGACGAGGGGTTCCTGATCCTGGACAATCGCTTCAGCAAACGCGTGCATCTCAGAAACGAACGCTCCGGTATACCGATCCCACATGATCTTATAGCATGTGCCGGATACGGTACCGTCCGCACCGTAATAGGCCGCTGTATTTGGGGTGTCGTTGGCGTCCATCGCTGCGCCTTCGGAGCCGAAGACCTCGACCCGCTGATCGTAGCCGTAGACCGCCTTGCGGCTGTTGTCGATTACGCCTATAGCGCCGCTTTCGAACTTCAACGTTACCACTGCGGTATCCACATCTCCCGCTTCCCCAATGGCGGGATCCACCAGCACGGAACCTACGGCGCTGACTTCAGTTACTTCGGCACCGGCAAGAAAACGTGCCATATCGAAATCGTGAATCATCATGTCGTAGAAAATGCCGCCGGATACTTTCACGTAATCAATGGATGGAGGTTCCGGATCGCGGGAGCTGATCTTGACCAGATTCACTTTACCCACCTTGCCCTGGCGCACCATGTCGTAGACAGCACGATGGTTATGGTCGAATCTGCGGCAAAATCCGATTTGGAGCTTCACGCCCGCATCCTTCGCAGCGTCAATGACCTTGTGTACCTTTTCCACATTATAGTCAATGGGCTTTTCACAGAATATGTGCTTATGGGCCTGTGCGCCGCGAATGATGAAATCCGCGTGCGTATTAGTGGATGAACAGATGATTACGGTCTCGATTTCTGGGTCGGTAAAGATATCCTCCGCATCCTTGGAGATGTTAGGAATGCCATACTGCTTGGCAAAGGCTTCCGTTTCCGCGTTCATGTAGGGATCCGCAATGGTTTTGATCTCCATCTCCGGAACGAACATGGAGATATTCTTTGCGTGAACTTTGCCGATACGGCCCGCGCCAATGATACCGACTTTCATAGTATTTCTCCTCTCAGATTATTAGTTTATTTGCAGACTGAATGTCAGTCCTTCATGATTGCGCGCACGGCTTCTTTGGTGGTGGTTTTTGGCATCAGCTCATAGCCTACCAGCCCTTTATATCCGATTTCTTCCAAACAAGCATATATGGTGGGATAGCATATTTCACCTGTACCCGGCTCGTGACGGCCCGGTGCATCCGCTACGTGGACGTGACCGAACTGATCTCCGTAGGCACGAATGTTGTCGCAGAGGCTTCCCTCAGTAAGCTGCATATGGTAGGCATCATAGAGAATTCTGACCATGGGGGAACCAACCATTCTGGTCAACTCCACGGCCATCCGGGTTGTGGAAAGATAGTTGCCCACATGGTCGGTGGTGGTGTTCAGCGCTTCCAAATTCATTTGAATCCCGCTGTCTTCGGCCAGCTTGGCGCAAGTCAGCAGCGTGTCGTACATGGTGCAGAGCTTGACGGTATCGGAAAGGTTTTCATAAGCATTGATCACAAGGCCCCCGTCCCCCAGACCGTTGGAATGAATAGTGAGGCTGCGCGCGTGAATTTTCTGCGCGGCCGCTACGGACTTTTCCAGAAACGCCATATAGTCAGCCTTCTGAGCGGGGTCGATCATGGAAAGTTCGGCGTCGCCGTTGAATCCGGAAATGCCGATGCCGGCTTTCTCAGCGGCATCTTTTACTGCCTCCAAATCTTTGTCTGTCCAACTCCAGAATTCAACAAATGCAAAGCCGTCCGCCTTTGCCGCCTGGAAACGGTCTAAAAATGTGATTTCGCTGTACATAGGTTCGATGCAGGCTGATCTTTGAAATTTCATGATATTACCCTCTCCTTATAGTAAGAGTTTGTGAAGATGCGTTGCTTAAATGTGTGCTTATGCACACATTTAAGCAGATATTTAAAATTCTGTCAATAAGCTTTTCCAAATAATAATAGCAGGACACTTGGAAATAATGTGGTTGAAAAAGCTCGGTCCCTATGATAAGATGAACGAAAATGTGAAATTGCACAGATTCAGAGAAGGATTTATATGGGGAAGCGGCCGACAATTCAAATGGTTGCCGATCTGGCTGGAGTATCACGGGGAACAGTGGATCGCGTACTCAACGAGCGTTCCTATGTAAGCTCGGTGGGACGGGAACGTGTTATGGCGGCGATCATGGAAACGGGTTACATTTCCCCGAGAGATTTACACCGCAAGCAACTGGGTGCCGTTATAGATAAAGTCAAAGTGGGCGTGCTCTTACCAAACTGGGAAGGACAGTTTCGCACGGAGACGAACAAAGGCATTACACGCGCGGTGGATGAGCTGGAAAACACTGATATAGAGGTGCTGGTGCGTCGCTGCGAAACGGACATTCCGCAGGAAGTCTTGCGCCTGTTGGATGAATTGATCGACCAAGGCGTTGCAGGACTGGCGATTTGTACGCTGGACGATCCATCGATTCAGCAATATGTTTCGAACCTGTCAAAAGCGGGAATGCCATGCATAACTTTTAATTCTGATCTGTCGGAAAGCGGAAGGTTGTGCTTTGTGGGCCAGGATATCCATAAGTCGGGGCGCGTCGCTGGAGAGTTGATGAGTAAATGCGTGTCAAAGGATGACGTCGTGCTTGCCACATTGGGGAACTTAAAGTTTGACGGCCATCGGCAGCGGCTCAACGGATTTTGGGAGCGAATGATGGAGCTTGGATTTCCTCGGAAGAACTTGGTTGTGGCGGAAACTTTTAACGATTATCATACAACCTTTTCCGCGGTGAAAGAAACAATAGAGGGAAACCCGAACTTGCGGGGGATATACCTGGCGAATCTGAGCGTTTCTGCCTGCGCGGAAGCGGTACGATTAAGCGGAAAAAAAGGAATCATTCATATTATCTGCCACGATTATAATGAAAGCGTTCGCCGTATGCTGATAGATGGAAGCGTTGATTTTACGATCCCGCAGGATATGGTGGAGCAGGGGCGTCTACCGCTGATACTTTTGAGGGATTACCTTGTGAAGGGGCATGTACCGAATCATAACCGTGCTAATGGAAAAATCAGCGTGCTCTGCGCGGAGAACCTGCCAGACTGACGTCCGGCAGACGACGGGGTTGCATTTCGAGGAATGGAACAGGCACACTTAAGGAGCTGTACCGATGACCTGCTCCCCGAAAAAGTAGTCCACCTAAAAAGAGAGAAAATGATAAACTGAGAAAAAGGAAAAGGTGGACAAAATGAAGAGGAGTAATTACACAGAGGAGCAGATCGCTTTTGCATTGAAGCAGGCGGAGCTGGGCACGCCGATATCGGAGGTGTGCCGGAAACTCGGGATAGCGGAGCAGACGTTTTACCGCTGGAAGAGCAAGTACGGCGGGATGCTGCCGAGCGACATGAAGCGGTTGCGGCAGCTCGAAGAAGAGAACGCAAAGCTGAAGAAGCTGGTGGCTGATCTGAGTCTCGATAAGCTGATGCTGCAGGATGTACTGACAAAAAAATTCTAAGGCCTGCCGAGAAGCGGGATGCCGTGCGCTATCTGCAAGAACGCTTTCAAGCAAGCGAACGCAAGAGCTGTACGGTATTGCGGATCAACCGGGGATGGCATCGGAGGCAGCCAACCCGCGACGAGCAGGCCTTTTTACGAATGAGAATCAGGGAAATCGCCTCTGTGAGGAAGCGATACGGGTATCGACGGATCCATGTCCTGTTGCTGCGTGAAGGATGGAAAATCAACCATAAGCGGGTCTACAGGCTCTACAAGCAGGAAGGATTGAACCTTAGAAAACCGTCAAGTCGAAAGAAGATCAGCGTTTCAAGGGCTCCTGAGAAGGGATTGGCATCTGCGGTGAACGAATGCTGGTGTATGGACTTCGTGTCGGATCAATTGTACAATGGGAAGCGATTCCGGGCGTTGACCGTGCTGGACACGTTCAGCCGGGAAAGTTTAGCCATCTACGTGGACAAATCGATCAAGGGCGAGCAGGTTTGCGACGAGTTGGAAAAAATCAAGGTAGCCCGCGGGCTGCCTCAACGGATCAAGGTCGATAACGGGCCTGAGTTCATCTCACGAGCGCTGGACGCTTGGGCGTACTTCAACAAAGTTAAACTGGACTATTCCCGACCCGGCACGCCAACAGACAACCCGCATATCGAATCCTTCAACGGCAGTTTCCGGGACGAATGCCTAAACATGAACTGGTTTATGTCTCTGGAGGACGCCAGAGACAAAATAGAGCGCTGGCGAAGAGACTACAACGAGTTCCGTCCGCACAGCGCACTAACATACCTGACACCGGCCGAATTTGCCCGGAAATCGGGACTTAAGGCCGTTTAAACATCGATTTTTTCTCATTCAGTCTGGACTACTCTTTGGGGGACACCTCAAAACATCGATTTTTTCTCATTCATAGTGGACTACTCTTTGGGGGACACCTCAAGTTAAGAACGATTTGCGTGCTTTACACATGCGCGATTTATTCGGATATTGCGTAATTAACGGATTTTGCCCTTTTAACAGGTTTATTGCCGTGCTTCAAAATGGAGGTCATGAGCTGGTCCTCTTACTGGCTGCGGATTGAGTCAATCGGTAATCCAGAGTGTCGTTTCTGCGCTGCAAAATGGAATCATTCACCAGCTTTTGAATACAGCTTCTCCTTGGTCAATTCAATCCACCATATGAACCAGTTAGAAAAACATACTTTATTGAGCGGAGCCAGTCATTTCAGTATGATTCAACGTCGCGGAATGCATGTATTTTTTCGGGCTTTGACCATACACCTGTTTAAACTCGGATGAAAAGTAGGAAAGACTGCAATACCCGAGCATTTCAGCCGTTTCTGTCATGCTGTATTGGCCTTCTTCAAGCAAGGCGAGGGCTTCGGCCATCTTTTGGGTACGAATATACTGCGACGGCGGTTGACCTACCTCTTTTTTAAAGAGCGATGAGAAATAGCGTGGATTCAGATCAATGTACTGAGCAATTTCACCAACGCTGATAGGTTCATATAAATGTGCACGAATATAACGTACAGCTTTTGTAATCGGCTGAGAGTAATCCAACTTGCCCTCTTTGCGAACTAGATCAGAGAAACTCAAGAATACTATTCGAGCGAAGTTCTCCAATTCGCTTTTATTTCTTTTATTTTCCACTTCACATACAAAGTAATCGCTCAGTGCAAAGCTTTGCTCAACATCTGCCCCTATACCAATAGATAAGCGACATGTTACTGCAATCAGGCAAATGATTCCGTTTTGCATAGCACGAAAAGGAGTGGGTGCCAAAACGTCTACATAGGTATCCAAACTTATGCTGGAATTCTTAACGGTGTCGCCACCCTCCTGAAGCATCTGTAAAATCAACCTGCGCTCTAGCAGATAGTCGTGGTGACGAAAACCGCTAAGGAGAGAACGCTTTGCCTCTTGTCTTGCTCGCTTTTTTTCCATAATGAAATACCTGACAAATCCAAAATAAAAGTGATAAAAGCATAACTATAGTATCAGATTTAACAATAAAATGCAATTGCAGATGAATGTTTTTACAATGACCCAGTCAGCCCAAACCGCAACGTAAATTGACGATTTATACCGGATTGCATGTGAATAATATATAAACAGTAGCAGAATTCACTTAACAGTGAATGGTCGAAAAAACATCGAAAGATCGTTTAGCTATCAACTAATTCAATGATGGATGATTCAGATAGGAGGGTTTCGTATGTATCAATCGCAAGGTTTCAGCCCCTTTCCTCGAACAGCGCCTGAAGAACAGAGCACCTCTTCCGTTGCGATTCAAGAGTTCAAAAATGCATTACTGCGCGTGGCGGGACATATTCGAGGTTTTTGTCTTGTCCAAAACGGCAACATGATTGCGGAAGAGTATTGTCGGCCGTATGAAAGCGGCGACAGAGTCTGGGTTTATTCCATCAGCAAGAGTTTTACGTCCACTGCTGTTGGTTTAGCAATTGACGAAGGTCTTCTGACTTTGGACGATACGGTTCTGTCCTTCTTTCCTGAATCCGCGCCTTCCATTCCGTCGGAAAACCTATGCGCAATGCGCGTGCGGGATTTGCTTTGCATGAGCACCGGGCATGCGCAGGATACCACCCTGCCACTGCTGCTTTCTGCAGATGGCGACTGGGTCAAAACGTTTTTATCTCTGCCTGTCGAATATTCGCCCGATACGCATTTTCTGTACAATACCGGAGCCTCCTTCATGCTTTCGGCAATTCTGCAGAAAGTGACCGGCGCAAAACTGCTGGACTTTCTTGCGAATCGGTTATTTATCCCTCTGGGGTTTGATGACGTCGAGTGGGACGAGAACCCCAAAGGAATAAACACTGGCGGGTGGGGCATTTCCTTGCGGCTGGAAGATTTGGCAAAGTTGGGTCAGCTCTATCTGGACAATGGCCTGTACAACGGGCGGCGCATTCTATCGCGGCAGTGGGTGGAACAAGCCACCAGTTTTCATTCGGACAACGCCCATACCGAGAATCAGGCGCCGGATTGGGTGAGTGGATACGGTTTTCAATTCTGGCTGTGCCAGCATGGCGCTTTCCGGGCGGATGGCGCCGCCGGGCAGTTTTGCATCGTGATGCCGCAGCAGAACGCTGTGCTGGCGATCATGAGTGAAACCATGCAGATGCAGTACATATTGGATGCGGTATGGGACGTGCTGCTGCCGAGGCTGGGTAAAATGGCGCAGCCCTCGGAGGATGAAGTTGCCGGGCGAACGTATCAATTGGATGAGAATGCGCTGGGAATTCGGCGGGTGAGTTTCTATTTTAGTCAGGAAGCAGTCAAACTTGTATTCTCCGGCGCAAGCGCGCAATGGACTCTGGATGCCGGGCGCCGCGACTGGCTGGCCAGCGAAACCGAATTGCCTCTGGGGTTTCGAGCCATCATCCCCTTGTTTGCGCAGGCAAAGCAACCAAAGCGCATATCGGCCTGGGCTTGCTGGCTTACTCCCGATCGGCTGGAGATCAATTGGGTATACCGCGATACTCCGCATCGCGATAAGCTGATATGCACCTTTTCTGAAGGTAACGTAACGATTTTATGTCCGCCCAGCGACGCGGCTTTGTTCAAAAAGCAGGATGGCATATGTCTGAGCGGCACGATAGAAGCGTCAACCTAAGGGTGTGGGCGTCCTCCACAGATTCAACAAACCCTATTCAATGGGATCGTGACGAGAAACGTAAAGGTCAAAATGAAAAAAGTACTGATTCACATCCTCCTTACAGCCATACTGTTTGCAACGTTTGAACCTGTGGGCAAGCTGATCTCGGCGGATGTACCGCCCGTGCTCATAACGGCAATCCGCTTTCTGCTGGGCGGTTTCGTACTGTTATTACCGGCACTGAACATCATTCGCAGGGAACGCCTAAGACTCACCGCTAGGATCCTGCTGAAGACTGCCGCCTTGGGCGTATTGCTGGTGTGCGGCGCGATGGTCTGCTTGCAGCAGGCGGTTCTTTTATCCGCTTCGCCCGCCGTGGTGGCAATTGTCTTTTCGGTCAATTCGGTTTTCAGTATTTCGCTTGCATGGCTGGTTTTAAAAGAGAAGATCAGCAAGTGGCATGTTGTTGGTTTTCTTTTGTGCATTTGCGGGATTATCATCAGCGCGGATTTGACGCACAAGATATCTGTCCTGCCGGTTATCCTAGCAGGATTGGCTGCAGCACTCTTTAGCGTATACTCCGTGCTTGGCAAAAAAGCGACGGAAAATATTCCTGGAACCGTATTTACTTGCCTTTCTTTCTTGTTTGGGGGAGGCATATTGATGCTGGCACAAATTGTAATGGGTATCCAGGTTGGGCAGTTCATTCAGGTAAAGACATTGCCGCCTCTTATCTATTTAGGATTCATCGTTACCGGTATTGGGTTTTGGGATTATTTCAATATTCTAAAATTATCCACCGCATTCCACGCTTCATTGGTCTTTTTCATAAAAATCATATTAATTCCGTTTACCGTTTGGATCATCAATGGTTTGCCGCCAGAGGCGAATATTCTCGTCGCAATGGCACTGGTTCTTGCTGGGTCAGTTATTGCTACCGTACTGCCTGTGGCGACACACCCGCATAAAGACAAAAGGCTTCCAAAGGCAAGAATATGAAAGCTAGTGCTTCTTTTAAAAGAACGAAGGAGAGGTGGAATTGCTGGATGTGTTGATACTTGGGCGACGATGGCCAAATCAATGTACGGTTTGTTCCATCCTCAAATATCTTTGTGAATCTATTGGTACCATCTGAATTTTCGATATGGAGGCGTATTATGAGCAAAGATCAGGCATCTTCGTTTGAAACCAGCCGCGGAGAGCGCACAACATTTGGAATGTTCGCGTTCGGGGCGATCCTGTCCTACTACATGATTATGAGCTACTTGCAGCTGTATATGACCAACATTGGCATATCGGCCGCCGCCGTAGGGCTCATCTTCATCTTCGCGAAAGTGTGGGACGCTGTCAACGACCCCATCTTTGGCGTGATTGTTGACAAAGTCCATTTCAAGAGCGGCAAATATCGCCCCTGGATCAGGCTTACTTCGATCTTTATCCCCATTACGACGATTCTGCTCTTCGCCATACCGAGCGGATTTTCCGTGCAGATCAAGATCCTTTGGTCCGCCGTCGCCTACGTACTCTGGGACACCGCCTATACCATGTACGACGTGCCGATGAACGCCATGGTAACCGCGATGACGGAAAGCCAGTTTGAACGCGCGAAGCTGTATTCCCTTGCTGCATTTTTTGTGTATCTTGGCGGAATCTTCGTCGCTATCGCGGTGCCGATGCTCTTTCCAGCCATCGGCTGGGGCATGACCGCGCTTCTGATCGGCTTACTGAGTTTCGCTTCCATGCTTGCCCTGCCCGTCAAGGCGAAGGAACGCCATATCGGGAACGCGGAACAAGAGATTTCCGTCAAACAAATCCTTCTCTCATTGGTTCACAACAAGTTTTTGCTGATTTATACGCTCGCCGCGATCATCGGTTCCGTAACGAACTTCGCGCTCACACTCAACGGATATTTTGCCATCTATTGCTTAGGCAGCGCAAGCTGGATTACTCCGCTCGCACTCGCTACCGCCGTTCCTGTTCTGTTTGTAGCGCTGTTTGTGCCCAAACTCTTTAAAAGGGTGGAGAAATTCAGAGCGTTCGTTATCTCGCGCATCATCACGAGCTTTATTGACATCGCGATTTTCATACTAGGCTATGCAAACGTGACGCTGCTCCTTGTGTTGATCGTAGTGAAAAATATCTTCGCTACTGTCTGGATCGTATCCGCCAGTATGTTTATAGCGGACTGCGTAGAATACGGCCATTTCCGCACGGGAGAGCGTACGCAAGGAATCGCATTCTCCACCAAGGCGTTTACCAACAAGATGATCGTGGCTCTTACGGGCGCGATTGCGATGTTCTGCCTCAGCGCGTATGGATTTGTTTCTGGAGAGGGAGCGATACAGACTCAACAAACGATTAACGGAATTTGGTTCCTGTATGCTTTTATGCCAATCATCGGCTCCGTACTTTCCGTTGCCATCATGTTACTCTTCTACAAGCTCCGCGACAAAGATGTGCAGATCATGACGCGCGCCAACAACAAGGAAATTACTCGCGAGGAGGCCGTATCACAGCTTTCGCGTAAATTCGTTTAATCAAGGAGCTTTAATGAAAGTATTGGATCTTAATGGAACATGGACCATGCGCCGGGTAGGTTCGGAGGAGAGCTTTTCCTCCGAAGTGCCGGGTGGCGTGGCGGCAACACTTCTTGCTTGTGGTAGGATGGAAGACCCATATTACCGCGACAACGAGGCGCGGGTGCAAACGGTTTTTGAGGCGGACTACGAGTTCACCCGCGCGTTTCACGTGTCGCAAGAGATGCTCTCTCATGATCGCGTTCTGCTCGTATGCCATGGAATCGACACCATCGCCGCGGTCAACCTGAACGGGCGAGTAATCGCTGAGACGGACAACATGCACCGCACGTATGCGTTCGATGTGAAGGACGCGCTGCGCGAGGGGGATAACCATCTTGCGGTGCGCTTTTCTTCATCGCTTCGGTATCTCAACGAGCATCCTTCCAAAACGGGGCGCAGGTTTTCGGTGATTCGCAAAGCCGCTTGCATGTTTGGCTGGGACTGGGGGCTTTCGCTTCCGGATATGGGTATTTGGCGGGATATCGGGCTGGAAGCGTTCGACAGCGCGCGACTTTCGCGTGTCGTCCTGCAGCAGAAGCATGCCAAACAAACCGTGGATCTGGAGATTGCCGTTCAAACGGACGTTTGGGGCAAGGATGTTGAAACGCGTGTCGAACTGCTGTCCCCCGAGGGGGAAACGATCGATTGCCAAACTCGGCTTGCGCGCCGGACGGCCTCGTTTTGTACGCGCGTAGAACATCCGCGGCTCTGGTGGCCTATTGGCTGCGGCGATCAGCCGCTTTATACGCTCCGCATATCGCTCCGGCAGGGCGAACGGCTGCTGGACAAACACGAGAAAAAGGTAGGGCTGCGAACGATCGTCCTCAATCGAGACAAACAGCCGGATGGATCCAACTATGGTTTCATCGTCAACGGAATGCCGGTGTTTTTCAGGGGCGAGAACCTCGTAATCGAGGACGCCATCCTTTCGCGCACCTCGATCGCACGCTGGGATCGCCTGCTGGACAACTGCGTGCGCTCCAACCTGAATGGCGTCCGCGTCTGGGGCGGAGCGTACTACCCGCCGGACTATTTCTATGAGCAGTGCGACCGACTCGGCTTACTGGTCTGGCAGGATCTGATGTTTGCCTGTACGTTCTATCTGCCAACGAAGGCGTTTGTGGATAACGTGCGAAACGAGCTTGCGGACAATCTGTCGCGCATTGCGCATCACGCGTGCCTTGCGCTGATCTGCGGCAACAATGAGACGGAGAGCATCTATACCGTCCTGAGTTCAAAAGAACCCGAAACGGTCGCATTGAGAAAACTCTTCGGAAGCGACCGGCGCGCGGGGTTCGTCATGCGCACAGTCCTATGGCAGATATACCGCAAGATGTTTCTTGAGGTGATCCCGTCAGTCTGCGCGGCATACGCCCCGCAGACCAGCTACGCGCATTCTACGCCCTCCACACGACGCCCGAGCACGGCAAAGTCCTTTTTCGATTATCTTTCCGATGGGGACATGCATTACTATTTGCAGTACAACGGCAACGCGCCATACCAGAAAATACGATCCATGCGGTGCCGGTTTATGACGGAGATGGGATTCCAGAGCTATCCTGCGATGAAGACGATCTGCACGTTTTCGCGAGAAGAAGAACGGAGCCCTTATTCGAACGTGATGTACGCGCACCAGAAATGCGCAAACGGCAACGAAGCCATTGAGCTGTATATGGAGCGCGATTACCTTGTACCGAAGGATTTTTCCGACTATGTGTACCTTTCCCAACTGCAGGCAGGCGAGATTATGAAATATTCCGTCGAGCATCTGCGGCGGCAAAGTGGCTATTGCAATGGCGTGATTCTTTGGCAACTCAACGACTGCTGGCCGACCGTTTCATGGTCGGGAATCGATTACTTTGGCCGCTGGAAAGCGCAGCAATACTACACCCGGCGGTTCTATGCTCCCGTGCTGGTCAGCGCGCTGGATGCGGATGCGAAGGTCGGCTTTTGGGTGACGAATCACACACCGGTTGGATTTTCGGGTACACTGCACTGGAGACTGGCGGACAACGCGGGAAACACCTGGGACGAAGGCGGAAAAGAAGTAGCCGTTGCCGCAGGCGAAAGCCGTGAATGCGCACGGGTGGATTATTCCGTCAGGCTTGCCGGAGGGCTGGAAAGGACGCTCCATGTCGAATATGTACTGACGGATTCGGATGCGAACCTGACCGGAAGCGGTACGGTGCTCTTTTGTCTGGCAAAGGAATTTGCGTTTGAACGCCCCGCGATCACGCCGCGCGTGGAGCGCATATCCGGCGGATACCGCGTGCGCTTGCGCGCAAGCCGGTTCGTAAAAGGGGTTGCACTGGATACGGAGGCGGGAGACTGTCTGTTTTCCGACAATTATTTCGACCTCGAAGCAAACGAGGAGCGCATGGTGACGGCGGCGGACGCGGATATCGACGGGATCGATTCGGTGGAAGAACTGGCTGAGGCGCTGCGCATCAATTGCCTCAACGATGTGATGCTGCGTGCAAGGACGGACGCATGACGTCGAACAGTTAAGCGGAGATCGAACGCACCTGTGTCGCAGAACAACGAAAGAAAATTCAGATTCGCCTGTTGTGACTCGGATTTGGGCTGTGAAACAGGCAAGGAGGAAACGGATGAAACGATCGCAGATTAACGAAGCATTGCGCGAAATGGAGCGGATGTGCGCAAGATGCGGGTTCTGCCTGCCGCCGTTTTGCAGCTATACGCCTGAGGAATGGCGATTCAAAGGCAAAGACCATGATGAGATTCGGGACAACATGCTTGGATGGGATATTACGGACTATGGTCTTGGCGATTTCGACCGAGTCGGCTTCTCCTTAATAACCATCCGCAACGGCAATCTCAAGCGCCGCGATCAATACAAGAAAACATATGCGGAAAAGCTGCTCTACCTGAAGGAGGGGCAGTATTCCCCCAACCACTTCCATTGGAAAAAAATGGAGGATATCATCAACCGGGGTGGCGGAAACCTGCTGATTCGCGTGCATAATTCTCTTCCGGAAGAAACACCCGACCGCGACAGCGATGTTTCGCTGCATCTGGACGGGGTTTCACGAATTGTACCTGCGGGCACGCAAATTACTCTCGAACCGGGCGAGAGCATTTCGATTCAACCATACCTGTACCATGATTTTGAAGTTGAACTGGGGACAGGCGCGGTGCTAATCGGCGAGGTTAGCGAATGCAACGACGATCACACGGACAATCGTTTTGAACACCCCATCGGACGATTTCCCGATATCGAAGAGGATGAGCCGCCCTATCGGCTGCTCTGCAACGAATATCCGGCAGCAAAGGAGCAGACATGCAATTTAGCGTAGCTGCACTTGGTGAACTGTTGATCGATTTCACGGAATGCGGTGTTTCAACCAGCGGGATGAAACTTTTTGAACGGAACCCAGGCGGAGCGGTAGCAAATGTGCTTGCGGCGGTGACAAAACTCGGCGGAAGTACAGCGTTTCTTGGTAAAGTCGGAAACGATATACACGGACAATTTCTGAAGAGTACGCTCGAAGAAGCTGGCATCAACACGCAAGGACTGATTCTGGCAGAGGATGTGTTTACTACGTTGGCGTTCGTTGCGCTTTCCGCATCCGGCGAACGAACATTCTCGTTTGCGCGTAAACCTGGTGCGGATACTCAGTTGACAGTTCGTGAAGTTAATGACACGGTCATTCAAAATGCGCGCATTCTGCACATTGGTTCGCTGTCAATGACGGATGAACCGGCACGTAGCGCGACGCTTTACGCTGTCGTCCGCGCGAAAGAAATGGGAAAATTCGTTTCTTACGATCCAAACTACCGCGCTACACTCTGGCAAAATGAAGAAGTTGCAAAGGCGCGCATGAGGGAACTTTTGCCATATGTAGATATTATTAAGTTGTCGGATGAGGAAACGGGTCTGTTGACCGAGCGAGACGACCCTGCTGAAGCGGCGGCGTTTCTCAATGCGCGGGGTATCTCTTGCGTGGCGGTGACGCTTGGCAAGAGGGGAGCACTAGTCGGTGTTAACGGCAGGTGCAAGATTGTTCCAGGCTATCCATTGCCTTCAGTGGATACTACTGGAGCCGGAGATGCATTTTGGGGAGGAGTTCTCTACAAAATACTTGAGAGCGGGAAATATCCATGCAAAATTACTTTGTCAGAAATGGCAGACTACGCTGACTTTGGTAATGCAGTTGCAACCTGCTGTGTCCAAAAGCGCGGCGCTATCCCTGCTATGCCTGAAATGGAGGATGTTTTATTACTGATGCGAAAATACCGATGTTGATGTTGCTGCACATTGGAAACTTATGCTAATGTTGAACAACATGGGATAGGTGCTTGTCTTCTGCTACCTAACTGTGCGCAATAATTATGTTGTCCGGTTTAGGTACGGGGAGTAAATAATTACAAAGCTAGATCTCTAAGTAAACCCGCATTCTGCGGGTTTTTAATTTTTTGGTTAGTAGGTAGAGAATGTAGATTATAAAAAAGATGCGGTAAGCAGTACTTTAACATAATGAGTGTTCTGTTCAAAATAGTTGGTCGTTACGTAAAAAACTGCGGAATAATATATTTTCGAATAAATAGCATTTTCTTTCCGGTTTTGGGAAGCTGAGTTGTTCTTGTTATATAGAGGGGTAAATAGGGACCTTGAAAATTGCATATTGCGGAGGATAAGCAATGCTTTCTGAACAAGAAGAAGTGTCTGCGTGTGCACTTTTTGACAGCTATTGCCATACGGTTCTCCGCAATGCAATTCGAAACTACACAAAACATATTTCTATTCAAGAGAAGTATGAGTTCTTAGCGGAATATCCCGAAACATATGTGAAGAAATCCTGCGCGCGTCGGGACGTTTATGAAGGGGATCATTTATATGTTGCATATAAAAACAGATCCTTTCAACTAGATAATGAACTCTTACTGCAAGCGATGCAAAGCTTGCAAGAACGCGAATTAGGCGTTCTGATACTTGGTTTCTGGCTCGAATGGACGGATCTGAAAATCGCCAAAGAGCTGAAAGTAACCGACCGGACTGTAAGGAATATCCGCAGCCGGGCGTTTGAAAAGATAAAAAAGTGGTTGTCGCTGATTCGCGAATCAACCTGATAAATAATACGTCTTCGCCTTCGCTTTGCCGATGGCGTTGGTTGGAGTACGACATGAATCTGAAATACGAGACGATCAAAGCAGCTGTTTCCGGCGATAAAAATGCGATGGATGAAGTCTTGAACGAATACGAACCCTATATGATGTTTCTTTCTATCATCGTCCGCCGGGATAAGTACGGACACGAAGAGAAGGTTTTTTCTCAAGATGCCTACCAAATGCTGAAATTAAAATTGATGGAAGAAATTCCAAAATGGAAGGAGCCCAGTAAATGATACTACCGGATCTCTTTGAATTCGCTTATATACCCAACTGGTTCGATCATCTCAGTTCTTTGGCTGAGATGGCTATGCCTGAATCGTGGCGATTTGCCCATCCATTTGTACCACCGAAGAACACCGACACACCAATCCTCGAAAAACTCATCAATTACGTTTTTAAGAAGCAAGTCATCGATTTCAATAATTTCAATTATGAGTCTGATCCCGAATACGCGGACAGAATCTTTTATCTCCGAAATGAAAAAGCATGTTTTAACACAGGCCTCTACACAAAAAACTACAAGAGCATCTATGGATGCTTCACCCGCAATAAACGCAAAGACGCGATGCAAGACTGGTTTTTTCGCGGTTTCTTTGACGATGTCGCGCCCGACATGAAGTTTGTACAGCCACTGCCCGAAAAGCCGGGATTCCTGCTACCGATCACGGGAATGACGTACTTTCCCGCTTGGGATATTCGAGTAAACGTTAATCACATTCTGCGCGATCCGGATAACTTCGCGCGGCTTCCAATGGAGGTGCAACGTGCGAAGAACCTATCACTTCTGCTTGAAACCGCCGTCGAACTAGCGCGACGTAAAGCGTCGTTTGAACCCGGTATCGTGGTGCCGCAGGGATATCAAGGCAAAGTGCAATTTCTGCTTCCGCTGTGCTTGTTGGATACCGAGCATACCGACCTAGCCATGACGCTGACGCCCATGGACGGCTATTATCTCGGCCATACCTGCTTGACACGGGAAATGGCTTATTTAAACGCGCGACTGATCGGCAGACCGGTCGCTCCCTGGCTACTGGAACTCGTAACCTGATCTTCCGGCTGCCGCCCTCAGGGGTTAAGATATAGCAAATTACAACTGAATAGGGCCTGGTGAGCGGCGCTTTTTGTGCCGCGCCGCCGGGTCCTTTTTTTCGTGCGCTCAAAAATGCGCCGAACGTCTGGCTCTGAACGAAAGGAGCCGGACAAATGGAACTGGTCAAAATTACGTATCGCTTTGCGGATGGGCACATGGAGGAGATAGAGGTGGAACCGGAGGTCGCGGAAACTATCAGAGAACTGGATCGGCAGGAGTACAACAACACACAAAAAGAAACGCGGCGGCACACATCTCTCAGCGCCATGGAGTACGAAGATGAACGCTTTGCGGCACGTAACGCTGATGTGCTTGAGAAAACTCTACATCGGATGGATGCGGAGGCCTTGCGCCGCGCGTTGCCCATGCTCACTCCCGCGCAACAGGATTTGGTGCGGCGCGTGTTTTTCTTGGGTGAGCGCCCTTCCGATATCGCAGAAGCGGAGGGCGTCGATAAGTCGGCCATAACACACCGGCTGGAGCGTATTTACCGTCAACTGAAAAAATCTTTGCTATAGACCGTCAACTTTTGCCGTTCCCGTGACCTAACAGTGAAGGGGTTGTTTTCGAACCTTGAAAACTTCATATCCGGTGGTCATGAGAAGCCCGCATAGTCGAGGATAACATCCCGGAGTGCGGCCCGGCGGGATGCGGGGAGCGAAGAGCTGCGCGGCGACGAACCGATCATGACCACCGCCCTTTCTCCGGGATAGAAGCGTCAAATAGGAGAATCATTTCACCCGTTACCCTTTCAGAAAGGGATCATGGAAAACAATCAAATCAATCGGATGCCGATCAAAGGGCATCCATACGAGCATCAGCGGCAGGCATATGAATTTGCTTGTCGCTTGTTTGGACTCAATCAAGGAGGTGATGATCCACCCTCCATCCAGAGCCGCGGTTGCGCGCTCCTGATGGAGATGCCACGGGGACTGGAAAGAGTCTGACCACGATCGCGGTGGCAGGAAGATTGTTTCTCGATCGGAAGATCGAGAAAATGCTGATCGTCGCGCCGCTGTCCATCCTTGACGTCTGGCAGGAGGAGTTTCGCAAATTCGCGGATTTCGAGTATTCGATTGTTGTTCTAAACGGCAGCGAGTCCAAGAAAATCGAGAATTTACGACAAATGCTGACATTGGGCTTGCGGGTCGCGGTCGTCAATTACGAATCTGCGTGGCGAATGGAACAGGAACTTGCCGCTTGGGACGCCGACCTGATCGTCTGTGATGAAGGGCACAAAATTAAAACCCACAACATTGCCGCGAGCAAGTGTATACATCGGCTCGGCGCGAAAGCACGGTATCGGATGCTGCTGACTGGAACGATCATCACAAACAAAGCGATCGATGTGTTCAGCCCGTATAAGTTCCTGAATCCGGCGGTGTTCGGCAACAGCTTCTATGCTTTCCGCAACCGCTACTTCGATATGGTTGGATACGGCAATCATACGCCGATTTTGAAAGCGAACATGGCGGAGGAACTGACGCGGCGTATCCACAGCATCGCGTTTCGCGCGACAAAGGCCGAGTGCCTGGATCTGCCGGAAACCACGGAGATCGTCCGTTCAGTCGAATTGGAACCACAGGCACGTAAACTGTATCAGCAACTGGTTCGCGACAGCTACACCCGGATCGAGGAAGACGAGATCACCGCCGTCAACGTGCTGACCCGCCTGTTGCGGCTCTCTCAGCTGACCGGCGGGTTCTTGCGCAGAGATGAGACGGACCGCATAGAACAGGTCAGCTCCGCGAAGCTGGACGCGCTTTCGGACATCGTCGACAGCGCGGCGCAGGAAGGCGGAAAGCTTGTGATCATCGCGCGCTTTCTGCCGGAGATCGACGCCATCACTGCCATGCTGGAGCGAAAATCGATCGGTTACGCACTGATCACCGGCGCGGTGAAGGATCGCGATGAACAGGTGCGGCGATTTCAAACAAACCCAGATGTAGCCGTGTTCGTCGGTCAGATCGCGACGGCGGGGTTGGGTATTACGCTGACCGCCGCCGACAAGATGGTGTTCTACTCGCTGGACTACAGCATGTCGAATTTCGAGCAGACGAAAGCACGCATCCACCGCGTCGGCCAGCGTAACCCCTGCACTTACATCTACCTTGTCGCGAGAAACACAGTCGACACGAAGGTACTCCAAGCGCTGCGCGACAAGGCAAATCTAGCGAAAGTCCTGATCGACGACTGCCGCGCGGGGTATAACCCGTTCGACACACCTTGAAAGGAGAAATATGGAATCCAACGACCTGTTTGCGCTGGCGGACGAACTGCGCGAACTGAGAGAAACAAAAAAGCGTCTGGAGGATGAGCTCAAAGCGGTGGGCTTGGAGATCGACCGCGTGGATACCAGCCTTGCCCAGCGCATGTCGGATACCGAAACGCAGAACTTCACCCGGAACGGTACGATGTTCTGCCTGACCAGTACGACGCGCGCTTCGGCGGCCGCCGGGCACAAGGATGAGCTGTTCGAAGCGCTGCGTGAAGCCGGCTTTGGCGATCTCGTTTACGAGACTGTCAACGCCAACTCGCTCTCGGCGTTCGTAAAGGAACAGACTACGGAGAACGGCGACGCCCTGCCACAATGGCTGGATGGACTCGTGACCGTGTTTGAAAAGACAACCGTGGGCGTGCGAAAAGCCGCCCGATAAAGAGAAAGGAAATGGACAATATGACACAGGAAACAGGAATCGTGACAACCAACAACGCGTTTGAGGAACTCGCGAACTTCAATCTGACCGACGCGATGTCGCAGGAACTGGAGGGGCTGAGCCTCTCGTTTGAGAGAATCAAGATCCCTTCGGCGGGGAGTACGGTATTCGAATTGCCCTCGGTAGAGGGCGGGGAGCCGGAAACGGTGAAGGAATTCACGGGTGTGATTCTCTATCATCATCCACTGTTCGCGTATTACCGCGACAAATACGCGGGCGGCAACGAGCCGCCGGATTGTGGCAGTTTCGACGGCGTGACCGGTGAGGGCGACCCCGGCGGCGCGTGTGCGAAGTGCCGCTACAACCAGTTCGGCTCTGGCGAAGGCGGCGGCAAGGCGTGCAAGAACCGCCGCCGTATCTATATCCTGCGCGAGGGTGAGGTGTTTCCGGTTCTGCTTTCGCTGCCGACCGGCTCGCTTAAGGAATTCACGCGCTATATCCAGCGCCTCCTAAGCCGCGGAAAGAAGTCGCTTGCGGTGGTGACCCGTTTCTCGCTGAAGAAAGCAGTCAACACGGGCGGTATAGCGTATTCCCAAGCGCAATTCAATATCGAGCGCGCACTAGCCGATGCGGAACTTGCGACGGTTTCGAACCTTGCGGCACAGGTGAAGGAGTATGCAAAGCATGTCGGCGGGTACTCCGTCGATCTGGACGAGTTCGTTGAAGTGCCGACAACTCCGTTCGATCCAGTGACGGGTGAGATCGTGGAACCATAATAATACATCGGCGCAGGGGAGCGGGCAACCGCTCCCGGCCGATTTAGGAGAAAGGAATTTGACATGAAATGTCAAGTGAGTTGAATTTAGAACCATCCGATGGAACAACAGGGCGTCCTCGCATCCTGCTTCTGGGAAGAACCGATCGTCCTATGGTTTTCGTATGTTCACCGTTTGCGGGGTGCGTGCTGGAGAATATCCAAAACGCACGCCGGTATTCCCGCTTTACGTACTTGAACGGATATATGCCGATCACACCGCACCTGATGTATCCGCGTTATCTGGATGATAAGCAGACCAAAGAACGACAGGACGGGATGGATATGGGAATTCGTCTGCTTGATCTCTGCGAGGAGATTTGGGTATTTGGCGATACCTATAGTTCGGGCATGCAGCACGAAATGACGCATGCGCTGGGGACGCATATGACGATTCGATTTTTCGATCGGGATTGTAAGGAGTATAAGAAGCGGGTTGAATTGACGCTGCAAAAGGAGGAAGGGGTATGACCGATTTCCAGCTCATCCGACGATCCGTACAGATTGAAGAGGTGGCTAAGTGGCTGGGAATCGAGGTTCACGGCGGGAAGGCACGATGCCCGTTTCACAACGATCAAACGCCATCCCTTTCGTTCAAGGACGGGCGGTTCAAGTGCTTTGGCTGCAACGAATCCGGCGACGCGATCGATCTGGTTTCTAAGCTTCGGCATATTAGTACGGCAGAAGCGGCGAATCTGATCTGCGAGACGTTTCATCTGAACAATACCCCTGAATCGGCGCGGAAGAAGAAGCCGACAGATCATACGAGCCTAAGAGCATACATCCAGAGTACCATAGAGGTGTTCGCCATATCGCCGCGAGCGCAACTGTATCTGCAGTCGCGCGGGTTTTCCGGGGAAAGCATGCTGCGGTTCCGGTTCGGGTTCGACGTAAAGCGGAATGCGATTGTGATCCCGTACGGCGAGAAAACAGAGTACTACACCTCGCGCTGCATCTCCGAGAAGCGGTTTTTCAAACCTCGCTCAGAGGATGCTGGACCGGAGCCGCTGTTCTACGAAGAGTCATTGGATCAGGGCGAACCGGTCTTCGTCGTGGAGAGCGCGTTTTGCGCGTTATCGATCCTGCAAGAGGGCGGCCATGCCGTTGCGGTTTGTGGGACGGGGACCCGAAAGCTGACCGAAGCGCTCAGAGCGCGGGGGAGAACTTCACCGCTCATCGTGTGCATGGATCGGGACGACGCGGGAGAAGAAGCGGCGAAAAAGCTCTGCGACCAGCTCGAAGCGTTAGGCGTTCCGAATATTCGTTTGACGACGCCGGAGGGCTACAAAGACCCGAACGAGCTGCTCGTTGGCGACCCAGAATCGTTTCGGAAGTGGCTGGCGGACTGCGTAGAACAAGCGCGGAAGCTAACGAGTGCTGATCGAAGCAACCCGACAAACAAGAATCCAGAGATGTCTTCTTTGCACACATTACGCCCGGAACGCAATCCGCGCTATCCAAATACTGACATCGGAAACAGCAGGCTTTTTTCGGATTACTACTGCCGGGTTGCCCGGTATGTCCCGGAGCGAAAGCTTTGGTATATCTTCAGCGGCAAACACTGGGAACCCGACGTCGGCGGGTTGAAAGCGATGGAGCTGTGCAAAACGCTCGCCGACGAGCTGATGGTGTACGCGCTGAACATCGCGGACGAGCAGACACGGAAGGAGTACATCGATCAATGCAAAAAGTGGCAGGTGCGCAGGAACCGGGAAACCATACTCAAGGACGCGCAGGGCGTTTATCCAATTCCTATGGAGGCTTTCGACGCCGACCCGTTTCTGCTCAACTGCCAAAATGGAACGATACACCTGCGGGATACGCTATTCCTCCCGCACAATCCGGAGGAAAAACTCACAAAGATCTCGGGTGTTTCGTACGACCCAGCAGCCAAATGCGAGCGGTTCGACGCGTTCGTAGACGAAATCATGAGCGGCGATGAAGCCAGAGCGCGGTTTCTCCAGCGTGCGCTGGGTTATGCGCTGAGCGGAGATACGCGATTCGAGTGCCTGTTTATCCTGTACGGCGCGACGACACGCAACGGAAAAGGGACGCTCATGGAGAGCGTGCTCCGGGTCATGGGCGATTACGGAAGTACGGTGCGCCCCGAAACGATCAGTATGAAGCAAAACGTCAGCAGCCAGAACCCGACGGAAGACATCGCACGGTTAACGGGGATTCGGTTCGCCAACATCTCGGAGCCGAGCAGGGGATTGTTGCTCAATGCCGCGCAGGTGAAGAGCATGACGGGAAACGATACGCTCAACGCGCGGTTTCTACACGAAAACAGCTTCGATTTTCAGCCGCAGTTCAAGATTTACATGAACACGAATTATCTGCCGGTAGTCACGGACATGACGCTCTTTTCCAGCGGCAGGATCATGATCATTCCGTTCGAGCGCCATTTCGAAGAGAACCAGCAGGACAAAACGCTGAAGCACTTGTTTTTTCAGTCGCGCAATCAGAGCGCGATCCTGAACTGGTTGCTGGAAGGGTATCGCGCGCTGGAAGCCGAAGGACTGACCATGCCGGATTCGGTGCGCTTCGCAACCGAGCGGTATCGGCATGAAAGCGACAAGGTCGGGTTGTTTATCGAGGACGAAATGGAGACGATTGCGAACGCGGAGGAGCGGACCTCGGCGGTGTACGACCGTTACAAGAAATGGTGCGACGCGAACGGCTGCTTCCCCGAAAACACACGAAACTTCAAGCAGATTCTGGCGATGTACGGACGCGTGGAACGGAAGCGGCCGCATGCCGGAGGAAGCGAAACGACAATGTTTCTGGGGTTCCGTTTGCGCTTCGACATGGGTGGATTTACCGAATATAAGGGCAAAATTCCATTCGATTAACCTCTTTGTCGCAGATGTCGCAAGTAAAATGGGTAATATGTAAAAAACGCTATATATAGGGAATTAACCAAAAAACCTGCGACAAGGTGCGACGAACCTAAAAACGCCCGATTTTCGGGCTTTTTCTTTACAGGTACAGAAAGGAGCATACAGCGAACATGCTGGAAAAAGATATCACCGCCGCAATCATGCGGGTTCTAAAGATGGTTCCACGATGTTTTGCGTGGAAGGAGCATGGCGGCATGTACGGGACGGCGGGCATCCCCGACGTGATCTGCTGTCTGGACGGCAGGTTCTTTGCCTTTGAGGTGAAGACGCCGGAGGGCGTTGTCAAAAAGCTGCAGGAGCGCACGATTCACAGAATCAAAGTCGCCGGCGGCCACGCGTATGTGGTCCGGTCGGTGGACGATGTGAAAGCCGTGCTGTGGGCATATGCGGGAATCGACATTTGACAAGGAGGGTTCAGATGAATACGAAGGACTATCTTTCGCAGGCGTACCGGATCGACCAGCGGATCAACAGCAAGCTGGCACAGGTGATGTCGTTGCGTGACCTATTGGGGAAAGCGACTGGAACATTGTCCGGCGCGCCGAAAGCCGCGACACCCAATCCGCACACCATGGAGGATACCATCGCCAAGATGGTGGACTTGGAAAATGAGATCAACGAAGACATTGACACGCTGGTCGATCTCAAGGCGGAGATCATGCGGCGTATAAAGCGCGTGGAGAACACGGAGTACCAGACGATACTGGAACTACGGTATCTTTGTTTTAAGCGGTGGGAGGTTATCGCAGTAGAGCTGGGATACGATCTACGGTACTTGTATAAACTGCATGATCAGGCTCTGGAAGCATGTGATTCCTAAATTGGACAGGAAAAGACATTGAAAGACACCCTTCCACCTGTGAGATAATACAATTGCAAAAGATGGTCGGGAGCCTTCGCGAAGAACGCGGAGGCTCTTTTCTCTCCTTTGGAGGACTAAAATGCCGAAGAAACCCAAGCGTCCGTGCTCTTATCCGGGCTGTGGCAGGCTGACCAACGGACGATACTGCGAAGAGCACAGGCGGATCGCCGAACATCAATACAACCGATATCTTCGTGATCCGGATACTAACAAACGATACGGCATCGCGTGGCGGCGCATACGAAGGATTTATATCCAAGCGCATCCGCTATGCGAGCAGTGCATGAGCGAAGGCAGGCTGACGCCCGCCGAAGAAGTGCATCACATCCTGCCGCTGGCAAGCGGCGGTACGAACGACGAGGGCAACCTCATGGCGCTTTGCAAGAGCTGTCACTCTAGCATTACGATAGGCAGCAACAACAAAAAACATCAGTAGCGCGAGAAAACTACCCCGTGGGGGTATATAAATCGCTACAACTTTATTTTTTGTGCAACGCGGTCGGGTCACGTGCAAACTTTCGCGGTTTCAAGAGGTCGAATAGGCCTCTATTTTTTTAGGGGGAGGAAACTCACATGCCAAACGGTCACGGCGGTTCGAGATTGGGCGCGGGCCAGAAGAAAAAGCCGCTTGCGGACAAGATGCTCGACGGCAACCCCGGCAAGCGAAAACTGACTGTTGTGGAGTTTCCCAACACCGCCAACCTTCAGGGCAACGATATGCCGCTACCGAGAGAACTGCTTTCCGCACGACAAAAGGACGGGCGCAACCTCGAAGCGGCGGAGATCTACGCAATCACATGGGACTGGCTCGATCAGCGCGGTGCGGCGAGGATCGTTTCCCCACAGTTGCTGGAGCGGTACGCCATGAGCGCGGCGCGCTGGATCCAGTGTGAGGAAGCGGTGACGGAGTACGGCTTTTTAGCGAAGCATCCGACTACCGGCAGCGCGATCCAGTCACCTTATGTGGCAATGAGCCAGAACTACATGGCACAGACCAACCGGCTCTGGTACGAGATCTTTCAGATCGTAAAGGAGAACTGTGCCACCGACTACACGGGTGCAAATCCGCAGGACGACGTTATGGAACGCCTATTGACTGCGCGCAGAGGGAAGTAACTATGGACGAGGTGCAAGCGTTCATTCGCGCTTTAAAATACCACCGACTGACGAGCCAGCAACGAAAGACGCTGCGTGGGCAAGCGCTCGCGGGGAATCTTCCCGCAGCGCAGGCCGGCTTACGGAAAATCGTCTCGAAAGGAATCCAGCATGGTCATTCAAACGCTGTCGGTCGATAAGCTCGTCCCGGCTGATTACAACCCGCGCAAGGACCTCAAGCCTGGCGATCCCGAATATGAAAAGCTAAAACGTTCGCTTTCGGAGTTCGGGTATGTGGAGCCGGTCATCTGGAATCAGACTACTGGCCACGTTGTCGGCGGACACCAGCGCTTGAAGGTGCTGATCGATACCGGCGTGACCGAGGTTGAATGCGTTGTCGTGGAAATGGGCGAAGATAAAGAAAAAGCGCTCAACATTGCGCTGAACAAGATCAACGGCGAATGGAACAAAGAGAAACTCTCCCTGCTGATATCCGATCTGCAACTTGCGGATTTCGACGTTTCGCTGGCAGGTTTTGACGCACCGGAGATTGACGCGTTGTTCAAGGACGTACAGCGTAAAGGTGTGCAGGACGACGACTTCGACGTGGACGCTGTGCTCAAAGAGCCTGTGATGACAAAACCGGGTGACCTTTGGTTGCTAGGTAAGCATAGGCTTGTCTGCGGGGACAGCACCCGGCGGGAGGTGTTCGACCTGCTCATGGACGGCGGTCAAGCGAACCTTGTGATCACCGATCCTCCTTACAATGTGAATTATGTAGGTAGCGCGGGGAAGATCAAGAACGATAACATGACGGATTCCGCATTCTACGAGTTTCTGCTCGCATCGTTTCAAAACATGGAAGCCTGTATGGCAAACGATGCGTCGATCTATGTGTTTCACGCGGATACCGAGGGCTTGAACTTCCGCAGAGCGTTCTCGGAAGCGGGTTTCTATCTCTCCGGCACATGCATCTGGAAGAAACAGTCGCTGGTACTTGGGCGAAGCCCATATCAGTGGAGGCATGAACCGGTCTTGTTCGGATGGAAGAAAAAAGGGAAGCACGAATGGTACGCCGACCGCAAGCAGACGACGATCTGGGAGTTCGACAAGCCGAAGCAGAACGCCGACCACCCAACCATGAAGCCTGTGGAGTTGCTGGCATATCCGATTTTGAATTCCAGTATGGCGAATTGCGTCGTACTCGATCCATTTGGCGGCAGCGGCAGCACCCTGATTGCATGCGAACAGACCGATCGCGTCTGCCGTATGATTGAGTTGGACGAGAAATACTGCGATGTAATCGTTCGAAGGTTCCATCTGAATTATCCGGATCAACCGATTTTTCGGAATGGTGAGCGGATTTTTCACGAAGAAATCGTCGGTAACACAGATAAATAGCTTGATATTCACACTCGCTTGATCCATGTATATGACTACGAAAACGAAAGGATGGTAATCATATGCAGATCAAGTACAACGTTACGGGGGACAGACGAAAGGCGCTGGTCGCGGTCATGCGGGATACCCTTCAGGATGCGACGCGATACCTCGGTGCGCCGAGCTTTGCTTTTCAGGTGGGAAAGTACACGGTCGACAAAAACGGAACAGTTACTTGCCCGGACGACGCAGACGCGGCGCAGATCGACACGTTGATTAGCGAACTGGCGCATGACGGTTTCATTGGCGAACGGATCGGCGAGCCGGCTAAACCCGCGGAGCAGCAGATCATTGAAACGCCAAGGAAGGGAATCATTGCATCTACACTAGACAGCCTTGACCGGCTTTCGGTCGAGATACCGAAGGGCGATATGACGCCCATTGCATTGGAGAACCTACGGAGATTAATTGCGAGCAAAGCGACGCTGCTGAAGAAAGCGCTCGGCACGGACAGCCTTCCGATGACAGAGCACTCCGACAGGATCGAATTCGGATGGTTTCGGCCGACTGATGATCAGGCAGAGCTTGCTGCCTACTACCAACTGGTAAGGGGCCTTTGTGAACTGGCGCGCATACAAAAGCGCGTCAGCGAGTCGGAACAGCAAGTCGATAACGAGAAGTACGCCTTTCGCTGTTTTCTCCTCCGGCTTGGATTCATTGGGCAAGACTACAAAGATTCACGCCGTGTGCTTCTGAAAAGGCTCACCGGCAACGCAGCGTTCCGCGATGCAAGGGAGGCGGGTGATGAAGCATGAACGGAATTCATCCAGAGCTGCTGAAACAGCTCAAAGAATATTATAAGCCTGGTAAAAAAGTGCGGCTGGTACACATGAACGACCCCTATACACAAATTCCGGTAGGCACCATCGGGGAAGTGCTTTATGTCGATTCACTTGGAACGATTCACACGGCTTGGAGCAACGGAAGCACTCTCGGTGTGGTTTTTGGTGAGGACGAATGTGTGAAGATCGAGGAGGACTAACTTGAATAGCCGACTTTTTGCAGCGTTCGGTGCTGGTCTGAACCGCACCGAAATGGCGAAGCATTGCCCGACCGCAAAGCTGATCGACTCCGCGGTGTTGAAGAATTACAGACTTTCTTTTCGCGGCAGCAAAGCCGGTGCGCTTGCGACGATCGAAAAAGCGAGGGGTGGCAGTGTTCCCACGCTACTGTGGGAGATTTCACCGCAGGATGAAGCTGCGATCGATCGCTGGATCGGTGTGCCGGAGCTGTATCGGAAAGCGACGATCAAAGTACGCCGCGATGGTATTCTGGTAGATGTGCTGATCTACATTCTGAACAGCGGAAAACCACAGAACAAGCCGAGCGCTTTCTATTACAGCACTCTTCTGGAAGGTTACAAAGCGGCGGGGTTTGATGCGAAAATTCTGAAAGCAGCGGTACGGAATGAGGACCCGAACGCATCGGGCGAATAATCGCCGCTCAGGTGCGTCGCGCAACGTCGCCGCCACTGATCGGTTCAAAATGCGGATGGGGCGGTTGCCCCCAACGGCGCACGATAACCAAACTAAGCCGGACACGGAGGCTCACGCGAGCCTCCGTATACGTTGGTTGGTTCTTTATGGGCTTTGAAAACGTAGGGTGACAAATACATAGCCGCTAAAAATGGTATGGCATGGGAGGACGGCAGGAAGGGTAGAGATGGAGAGTGCAAAGAAGGTATCTATGCACGTCAGATACTTGTATTGACTTTGGATTTTTACACTTCTAGAATGAAAGAAGATAGTAAGCTGTTTATGTTATTGCAAAGTCCACAGCTAGTATTACACGAACTCTAAATTGGGAAACAACGGCTTGGAGGAGTATGATCGATGAAGCGGTTAACTGTTTTTGTTCTTGCTTTGCTTCTTGCTCTGTCTGGATGCGCTCCGAAGACTGAGGCGGAATCACCTGATGCTTCCATAAACGAGTCAACGGTTACGCCTGCGCTTCAAAATCCGGTCGCAGTTACCGATATGTCATCCGGATCAGACATCGACGAACTGCCCATCGAACCCACATGGACATATCCCGGCTCCGACAACTGGCAGATGACGGGCCAGTTTGGCGGAACGACCAAGGCGATGTATCGGGACGGCGACCGACTCTATCTGGGCTCGGGACTGCACGTGCTGGTTCTGAATGTGGCCGACCCTGAAGCGATAGAGGTTATGGGTACCAGCCCTCTGCTGCCGCAGTTCGTCGAAAGCATCTCAGGAGACGGACTGGGACATCTGTTCGTATCCTGCGGTTCAGGCGGGATGGTGATTTTGAATGTCTCAAATTCATCTACACCGACCATTTCAGGTTATCTTGATACCATGGGGTATACGGAAAATGCGATCTTATATGGCCAATATGTCATTCTTGCCGATGGCCCGCAGGGCGTGCAGATCGCGGACGTTTCCGATGTTCAGAATCCGACCGTCGTGTCGGAAGCATATTCGCTTGCATATGTGTACGACATCGCTATAAAGGACACAACAGTATACGCCGCGGGTGGCGGGAGCGGCTTATTTACGGTTGATTTGAGCGATCCGAAAATGCCCGTCGAAGCGGGAATGATCCAACTCAATGGATGTCAGTACGACGTGGAAATTGTCAACGAGCGACTGTATCTTGCGGGCGCATGGGGTGGCGTCAGTGCGTTTGATATCGGCGAACCACTCTCGCCGAAACTTGTGAACAATACGGAAACGACCGGTTGGGCGATGGCGCTGGAAAATGCCGATGATGACTTGCTTGTGCTGGACGGCGCGGACGGCGCGATGTTATACGATTTATCTTCGAGTTACCCGGAACTGCTGTCTACGTTTACGCTGTTTGGCTTTATCGGTTCCGGTGCGATGGAAGGTAATACGGTATTTTTGCTGGATGAAGAATTCGGGCTGGTCTCGGTTGATTATTCGGACAAGTCGGCGCCCGAATTGCTATGCCGCTGGATGCCGTTGACAGAAGCCCGCCGCCTCACGGTGAACGGTACAACCGCATACGTAGCGGGGGGACTTTCCGGCATGCACGTGATTGACCTGAGCGATGTTGGCAATCCGCAGGAAGCATTCTGGTACAACACTGATGGCGGCTATGTGAACACTGTACTCGTTTCTGGTAACAAGGCATATGCATCCATACACTTGGACACACGGAACCCACTTGTGATCTTCGACATATCGAATCCTCTTCAACCGAAGGAACTGGGCAGAGTACTCAATGATGAGGCAGTGTATGGATCCGCGTTTCGCTCTTTTGCGCTTGGCGATGAGGCAGCTTATATTGCAGGAGAGAGGACGGCGCTAACGGTTGATATTCGTGATTCAACACACCCAGAGATGACGAGCCGGATTGATTTGGCTAGTGAATCCAACAGCGGGGTAACCCAAAACGACTTGTTTGTGACCGGGTCCAGACTCCAAATATATGACGTTTCTGATCCGCAGAACTTAAAGCTAATATCTTCACTGGACAACAACTCCAGTGGAGAGGCGGTTGCATTTCTTGACGACACAACGGTGCTCTGCTCCGGCGAGCCCGGCATTTGGATCGTGGATATCAGTGATTCGCGTAACCCGAAGAAAATTGGTGAATTTACGATGTCCGGCAGTCCGATGGGAATAACAATGGATGGAACTACGGCGTATATTTCGGCGCTGGGGAACGGTGTTTATATAGTTGACTTATCCGACATTAACAATCCGGTGCTTATTGAAACGATCCATACACTTGGCGATGCGAATTCCTGTTATCTAAACGGGAATCAACTGATCGTAGCCGATAGCATTGCGGGCATGACCATTTACGAGCGAGTCAGCAGCGCGTCAAACGCCGACGTAGCCACTACCGGAACCAAGGGTTATGCGCTTACGCTTTTGACAGGTGAGGACAGGCAGACTACGCCCTATACGCCGCCGGACGAAATGACTACCCCAAACACGGCACATGAGTATGTTATAACAACTACGGCGGACAGCGGCGACGGGTCGCTTCGGAACGCGCTGGAACATTTGCAGCCGAACACAACGATCACTTTTGATACAACCGTATTCTCACCGAAGAAACCCGCGACGATCGCTCTCGAATCCGCGCTGCCGGAGATCGAAAATGACTATCTTACCTTGGATGCGAGCAACGCTGGCGTGATTTTGGACGGCAGTCATTTATCCGAAGGAAACGGGCTCACGGTCCGCGCATCGCACTGTACGGTGATGGGTTTGCAAATTGTGAATTTCCCAGGTAACGGCATTCAGGGTGACGGAAACTGGAACCAGTTCGGCGGCAGCAGAGCAATTGGCGCGGGGCCGATAGGACAAGGCAATCTTGCGAGCGGGAACGGTATCTGCGGCATCGTTACCGGCGGATGGTACACGAAAGTTCTGGGGAATCTGGTCGGTACGGATATTACCGGTACGCTAGCCTATCCTAATTATGACGGTATTTTTGTTACTGACTGGGGTTTCTACGTGACTGTTGGCAGCACGAATCCAGACGAGAGAAACATTGTTAGCGGAAACAACTCGATCAATATGGACTCATGGGGCGACCATACCCGCATCATTGGCAATATCATTGGACTGGATATTACGGGGACGAAGGTCGTTAAGTACGATTCCGAAAGCAATCTGACTTTGGAAAACACTGCTAAGAACACCATTGTCGGTGGAACAACGCTCGAAGAACGCAATATTATCAGCGGGGCACAGAGCGGTGTGACATTCAGCGATACAACTAGTTATCAAAACTCTGTAATCGGCAACTACATCGGAACGGATATCACGGGAACGAAGGCGGTCGGCAATCGTTCGGGCGGAGGCATCTGGGCCTGCAGCCATCATCGCATTGGAGGAACCGCTGAGGGCGAGGGGAATCTCATTAGTGGCAACGAAAATGCTGGTACCGGTTTGAGCGGATACGGCTGCTCGGATAATTTCATCCTCGGCAACCGAATCGGCGTCGATGCTAAAGGTAATTCTTTGCCAAATGGTACAGGAATCGATGTGAACACAGGACAGCGTCATGGCACGATCGGTGGTTATACGCCAGCGGAGGGGAATCTTGTCGTCGGCGGATCAATCTCCATGCGTATCACCGGTCGTGGAATTAAGGGTTGTTATATTGCTGGAAATTCGGTAATAAATCCAGGCAATCTGATGGTATATCTTGAAGATGGGGCATCGGACTGCTTCATCCAAAACAATACATTCGGCGAAAATAACAGTAACGCCGTGCGTGTGGACTATGGAACGGGTAATATCATCCGGACGAATACGTTTTCAGGAGAAAAACCATGGGATTTGATCTTACTTTTGGAAGATGGTAATACAGGTCTGCCTGCGCCCGTTGTTACTTTTGCGGAGGCTGAAAATATATCTGGAACTACCTGCGCGGTCGGGCGTGTGGAAGTCTACCTGTTTAGTAAGACCGGAATTGTCTCTCTGGGGTTTTCACAGGCGGATGAAAACGGTGAGTTCCGTTTTTCAAACAACGAATCGCTGAGCGGTAAACAGGTGACTCTGCTTGTTACGGACAGGCTGAACAATACATCTGCGTTCACGCAGCCATGTACTGTATCATAACTCAATGGCATGAACTTGTGACTCATGGAATAAAACATCATTGAATTGAGCACGAGGCAACGTCGCCGCTACTGACGGGTTCACGAAACGGATTGGGCGTTGCCCCAAGAACGATCGATAAGCAAACCAAAGCGAACACGGAGGCTCACGTGGGCCTCCGTGTTTTGCTATCAACCCTCAAAACAGATGAGTTTCTTTCCCATGACAATTACAGAAAATGTCGAAGATTTATTACAGAATTCACTTGCTATTCCAAGCCCGTAGAGTGATAAATACACATGCCGAAAGGCAAACAACAAAGCACGGAGGGCAAAGCAATGTGGATTAAAGGGACGATTGACGGGTACAGCTTTTACATCAAGCAATACGACGAGGGCTCGGAATACGGAATTTCAAACGGACGAATTTCGAAGCTTGAGATTTGGAAAGACGGACAGCTTTTCGTACAGTACGACAGAGGCTGGTCGAAGAAACCGAGCGGCGCACAGGTGAAGGCGGTTTACGAGCAGATCCTGAAAGAATACAACTAAATCGCGCAGGCTACCACATGAGCTTCCTGAAGGGAGGCTCTTTTTTATGCCTGTCGGTTTGAAAGAGGAGGCTGTGATTCGAAAACTGAAGAAATACACGCCGACACCGTTCAAAGCAAAGGACTCAGTATATGACAAACAGGCAGCGGACAATGCCGTCGCTTTTATTGAGTGTCTTGCGCACACAAAAGGTACATGGGCGGGGAAGCCGTTTCTGCTGATCGATTGGCAAGAACAGATCATCCGAGATGTGTTTGGCACACTAAAGCCCAGCGGATATCGCCAGTTCAATACGGCGTATATAGAAATACCAAAGAAGAATGGAAAACAGCTCGCGCTCGATACACCGATTCCGACGCCGGATGGGTGGAAACAGATGGGTGAACTAAATGTTGGCGACCGTGTTTTCGATGAAAAAGGCAACCCCTGTTATGTGCTTGCGGTTAGCGACATTGACGATACCGAACAAGCGTATCAGTTGACGTTTGGTGACGGGAGTACGATCGTCGCCGGCGCAAGACATCTATGGAGTGTGCAGGTCATCAACAACGGCCGAAGAGAGAAGCTACTGGAGACGCAGCAAATGTATGCCGGATTCGCCGCATATCGGAAACAGCATCAGAATGATCCGTTTCGTTCGATATACCGGATTTCGGTTTCGCAGACCCTAGCTTTACCTGCTGTTGAACTACCGGTAGACCCATATTTATATGGCTATTGGTTGGGGAATGGATGTGCGACAAAGCCGGAGATTACAATTCGTACCTGCGACATCGCGGGCGTACTTCGGCGAAATCTGTACGAGGTGACTTCCGCGTGGAAAAATGTTGGTGACAGCATTATTGTACGCATCCCGCACCTAAAAACCATCCTTCTTAAATCGTTCCATGACAAGCGCATTCCGAGCGAATACCTGCGAGCGTCCGAACAGCAGCGTTGGGCGTTACTCAGAGGGCTGATGGATTCAGACGGCTGCATCAGCGGAGTTAAGGCACAGAGTATCTACGTCAGTACAGAAAAGAATCTTGCGCTCAGCGTGCGCGAGTTGCTATGGAGTCTTGGCATCAAGAACAGCATGACGCAAGGTCCCTCCACCAGATGCGGGATACCTACAGGCGAAACACTGTACACGATACGGTTTACATCTTTTTCGGATTTACCCGCAAGCGGACTTGCGAGAAAACTGAAAAACCGAAAGCCGCCTAAGACAGCGCCGCGGCGTTCAGACTTTCATTATATTCATGCGATTGAGCCTGTGCAGGAACGCGTGTCCATGCGGTGCATTCAGGTGAGTTCGCCATCGCACCAATATCTGGCGGGATCATCCATGGTGCCGACGCACAATTCAGAGCTCGCGGCGGCAGTCGCTTTGCTTCTGACTTGCGGCGACAACGAAGAGCGCGCCGAAGTGTATGGGTGCGCTGCCGACCGACAGCAGGCTTCAATCGTATTCGAGGTCGCCAAGGACATGGTGACTATGTGCCCCGCGCTGGCAAAGCGTGTGAAGATCCTCGCGTCGCAAAAGCGGCTCGTGTACCTACCGACTGGGAGTTATTATCAGGTCCTCAGCGCGGATGTCGCCAACAAGCACGGGTTCAATACGCACGGCGTCATCTTCGACGAGTTGCACACACAACCAAACCGCCGTCTTTTTGACGTTATGACTAAAGGCAGCGGCGATGCTCGGATGCAACCGTTGTATTTTCTGATTACCACTGCGGGAGATAACACGAACTCCATCTGCTGGGAAGTGCATTCCAAAGCAAAGGATATCCTTGACGGCAGAAAAACCGATCCGACATTTTATCCGGTGATCTACGGCACCGAAGAGAACGACTCCTGGACGGATCCCAAAGTATGGAAGAAAGCGAATCCGTCGCTAGGGATCACGGTGGGGGTCGATAAAGTGAAGGCCGCATGTGAAAGCGCGCAGCAGAATCCCGCTGAGGAAAATGCGTTTCGCCAGCTCCGGTTAAATCAGTGGGTAAAACAGGCGATCCGCTGGATGCCGATGGACGTATGGGATAAATGTTCGTTTCCAGTTGACCCCAAGTCGCTCGAAGGACGAGTTTGCTACGGCGGCCTTGATCTCTCGTCCAGCACGGATATCACAGCTTTCGTGCTCGTGTTTCCGCCGCTGGATGAGACGGATAAATATGTGATCCTGCCGTTCTTCTGGATCCCGGAAGAGAATATCGACCTGCGCGTGCGGCGCGATCACGTGAACTACGATCTTTGGGAGAAGCAGGGATTCCTGCTGACGACAGAAGGCAACGTGGTACATTACGGGTTAATCGAGACGTTCATCGAGCAGCTCGGGAAAAAGTACAACATCCGCGAGATCGCGTTTGATCGCTGGGGTGCGGTGCAAATGGTGCAGAACCTTGAGGGTATGGGTTTCACGGTCGTAGCGTTCGGTCAGGGGTTCAAGGACATGTCCCCGCCGACGAAGGAACTCATGAAGCTGACGCTGGAGCAGAGGATCGCGCATGGAGGTCAACCGGTTCTTCGTTGGATGATGGACAACATCTACATTCGTACGGATCCGGCGGGGAACATCAAGCCGGACAAAGAAAAAAGCACCGAAAAAATCGACGGTGCTGTGGCGACGATCATGGCACTGGATCGGGCGCTGCGGAACGGAAGCGGAGAGAGCACCAGTGTATACGATGGCCGAGGATTACTAGTGCTTTAGAAAAGGCACATCCAGTTAAGGATGTGCCTTTGAAATTACCTGTTGCTTCTGAAGCAATCGCTGCACAGGATCGGTCGGTCGGTACGGGGCTGGAAGGGAACCTGGCAAGGTTTTCCACATTCCGAACACACGGCGTCATACATCTGGCGCGGTGCATTGTCGCGGTATCCGCCATCGCGGGAACCGCCTCTGGGTGCGCCCTTACGAGCGACGCGGCAGGATTTGCAACGCTGCGGTTCGTTCGTAAAACCTTTTTCGGCGAAAAACTCTTGCTCGTTGGCAGTAAAGGTGAATTCTTGTCCGCAATCTTTGCAGACGATGGTCTTGTCGCTGTACATCAAA
>JAYFNY010000019.1:0-14466 GCA_034933205.1 Eubacteriales bacterium | reverse complement strand
AATTCGATAAGAACAACAGAAAGCTTGTGTCGCTATTATATCACTAATTAATCAAAACGTCGGAACCATTGATAATCTCAAGCAATCCTCATCCATCTAACATCCAGACAAACAACAAATAAACATCAGATAGTAGGTTTTAAGCTATTTCTGTGCACGATAACGATTCTCAAGATACGCAAAAACCGCCCGAATTGGGCGGTTTTTGATTGGTTGCGGGGGATGGACTTGAACCAACGACCTCCGGGTTATGAGCCCGACGAGCTACCAACTGCTCTACCCCGCGACGTTGTCTTTCGACGCGCAAAACGTATTCTATCAGATAGAGAAACAAAAGTCAACCCTGCGAAAAAGATATACGATGATACACAGATCGTAATTTCGTGCTTGCCTTGCTTATTTCTCTGTTTTTGAATAAAGTTTACCCGCAAAGACTCCTTTTTCCTTCGTGAAAGCCTTGCGAAATCGCGCGGCATCTGCAATAATAGAAAAAGCATATCTGTGTATCCAAACGCGCAGCGTTTACTCCACTTCTTATTCGCTGCGACGTTCATAAAGGAGGGATACCAATCCGCATGGCTTGCGGTGCAGCAGTGTGGAGACCTGCTGTAATGCGTCCGTCATATTTTTACGGGCGGACGCGAATTGGGCGATGAGCGAATGCTGCGCCCGATGAAGCCAAAAAACAAATGGCAAACGTTACACTCAAGAACATCAAGAAGGTCTACGACAAAAACGTAGTGGCGGTGCAGGATTTTAATCTTGACATCGCGGACAAAGAGTTTATTGTGCTTGTCGGGCCGTCCGGCTGCGGCAAGTCGACAACTCTGCGTATGATCGCCGGTTTGGAGGAGATCACGGAAGGTGAACTCTATATCGGTGACCGACTCGTCAACGACGTGGCGCCGAAAGACCGCGACATCGCGATGGTTTTCCAGAACTACGCGCTCTATCCGCATATGACCGTGTATGAAAACATGGCGTTCGGACTCAAACTGCGTAAATTCCCCAAGACAGAGATTGATGAAAAGGTCAAGGAAGCCGCTGAAATTCTGGGAATTACCGAGTACCTGCAGAGAAAGCCGAAGGCACTCTCCGGCGGACAGCGGCAGCGTGTTGCGATCGGCCGCGCGATTGTTCGCCATCCACAGGTTTTCCTCATGGACGAGCCGCTGAGCAACCTCGACGCGAAGCTTCGTAACCAGATGCGCGCCGAACTCATCAAGTTGCGTCAGAATGTCAACACGACTTTCGTATATGTTACGCATGATCAGACCGAGGCTATGACACTGGGCGACCGTATTGTCATCATGAAGGACGGGTATATCCAGCAGATCGGTACGCCGCAGGATGTGTTCGATCATCCGGCCAACCTGTTTGTCGCGGGATTCATCGGAACGCCTCAGATGAACTTCTTCGATGCGGACCTCCATTATGACGGCGGCAAGTATTCCGTCCGTCTTGACGATGCAGAGGTTGAGCTGCCGGAGATCACGCAGCGTACGCTGAAGGAAAAGAACGTTCAGCCGAAGAAAGTGGTTCTCGGCGTTCGGCCGGAACACATTATGCTGGCGAACGGCAAGACCCGCAACGCGATCAGCGCGAAGGTGGATGTTTCCGAGATGATGGGCAGCGAACTTTACGTCCACGTTACGGCAGTTGGCAAAGATTGCGTTCTCAGGATTGCAACGGTCGATCTGCCCGCTCAGAACCGGCTTGGATTCAAGTTTGGGGATCAGCTGTATTTCACGTTCGACGGTGCACTTGCACACCTGTTCGATCCGGAAACCAGCGTCAATCTTCTGTAAGAAAACCGGTAAGAAACGAGATTGGAACGCTCCCGCGCGGACGGGAGCGTTTTTTGTATGAATTCGTCCGCAGGGGATGTTCAAATTCGTTATCTCTTGCTAGAATAATGGGCAGAAGGTCGTTTCAGGTGAAGGTGACCGAGAAAGGACATGATATCTATGCAGATTGACGCAAGGGGCAAGGCGTGTCCGCAGCCCGTGCTGTTGGCAAAGAAGGAGTTGGACGGAGGATGCCGGGATCTTACCATCCTGGTCGATAATCAGGCGGCGGTGGAAAATCTCAGGAGACTGGCGAATTCGGCAGGCGTAACGGTGACGACCGGGGAAGAAAACGGCGGGTACTATGTACATATGACCGGTGAAGCAAAACCCGGGAATCCACCCGTGATCTCGTGCGCCGCCTCGGGAAACGGATACGCCGTTTTTATTGGAAAGGATTATGTTGGCGCGGGCAATCATACGCTTGGGTATAATCTGATGAAGATGGCGCTCTATACGCTTGCGCAGAGCGACAACCCGCCTGCGTACGTTCTGTTTATGAACGACGGTGTAAAACTCCCTGCAGGGGATGAGCAGCAGGTGATCGAGAGTATTCAGGCACTTTTGGAAAAAGGAGCGACGGTGCTCGTTTGCGGTACCTGTCTGAATTATTACGGGCTGTCCGAGCGGCTTAAAATCGGAACAGTCAGCAATATGTACGATATCCTCAGCGCAATGCAGCGGGCGGACAAGGTGATTACGCTTTGACGCAGGAGGAAGATTACTGGCTGTTTGCGTTCGATTCGCCACATGCCGCGATTGCGGCGCAACGACTTCTTGCAAATTGCGGTGCCGCAGTAATGCCAACGTTAAGGAGCATTACGGCGAGCTGCGGGATGTCGCTTCGCCTGCCGGAAGCATTGATCGAGCGCGCGAAAGCAGTTCTTGCGGATTCGGCCATCGATTCCGCTCTATACCGGCTCTATCGTGTGGAGCGAAAAAACGGAGAAACGGTTTGCACGCAATTTCCATTCTCCGAATAATACGAAAGAAAACCGCCGGAACGGGCGGTTTTTCTATGCGGCGTATCCCGCTTTTGACGCAATATAAGTTGCACCAAAATATATAAATATTTTCGCGAAATACCTTGACAGATGAAGTAACTATAGTTAAGATATACTTGCAAACGGAAAGGAGGTGCGCCATGTCCGTTGCATCGGAACTCATTCGTGGAAATACGGAAACCATCATACTGGCGCAGTTGATGAAAAGCGATGGCTATGGGTACATGATCAACAAAGCGATCCTGAGCCTGACGGGGGGAAGGTTTGAACTCAAGGAAGCAACGCTGTATACGGCGTTTCGGAGGCTTGAGGATGCGGGATGCATCGTTTCTTACTGGGGAGACGAAACCACGGGAGCGCGAAGACGATATTACTCCATTACCGATTTGGGAAGAGAGTCTTTTCGGCTGCGCAAGAAGGAATGGGAAACTGCGGAGGCAGTGATTGACAAGTTATTGGCAGAAGGAGTTAAAGGGGAATCCATATGAACGAGAAACTCAGAAACTATATCGACGGCCTTTTTGAGAACGCGCCCAAGACGGTGCGCGCGGTGGAGCTTAAAGAGGAAATGTATCAGAACCTTACCGATAAGTATAACGACTTGATCGCGGAAGGGAAAAGTGAAGAATCCGCCTATAACATCGCTATTGCGAGTATTGGCGACGTCGAAATCTTGATCTCCGGACTGAGCGGCGAAAAACAGATGGAAAGCGAAGCAAGCCGAAAACGTTCCGCCATATTGACCGCTGTTGCGATTGCGCTCTATATCCTTTGCCCGGTACCGGTGATCCTGATCCAGAATGAGATCGGAATCATGGCGCTCTTCCTCTTCGTTGCGGCTGCGACGGGCTTGCTGATTTATAATGGCGTGACCCGCGAACGCTATGTGAAAGCGGACGACACCATGGTGGAAGATTTCAAGGAATGGAAGCAGAACAGCAAGCAGAAGAATAAAGCTGCGGACGCAATCGTCGGTTCGTTCTGGCTGATCGCCGTGTGCGTTTACATCGTCGTGAGCTTCATGACGGGAGCCTGGCACATTACCTGGATCATTTTCCTGATTGCGGCTGCCGTCGCCTCGCTGATTCGCGGCATCTTTATGCTCAAGCAGTAATCGGCGGATAAACACACCAGAAACACAGGGGTGAACAGCCAAATCAGAACGGCTTGTCGCCCGGAGAATAAGGGGGAACAAACCATGCGGACAGCTGGTATAATTCGAATCATTGTTGGACTTGTGATCGCGGTTCTGCTTACCGCAATCCTGGTCGTGCTGCTTACGGGCAACAATATTCTGGCGCGCCTTGGCTGGAACGGCGGCTGGATCAATCGTGTGATCGACCACGCGGCCGATTCTTCCGAAGGAATGGTCGTTTCCGACCATGCGAGCGTTCCGGCGGATACGATCGAGCAGATCAAGATCGAATGGGTGGCGGGCGATGTGGAACTGCGCGTCGGCACCGGGAGCGAGATCGTCTTTTCGGAATCCTCGTATCGTACCCTGACGGACCGCCAGAAAATGCGCTACAGCGTTTCGTCCAGCGGAACGCTCCAGATCCACTATTGCGAAGACCTGGATAATATTCTTGACTGGTTCAATCTGGACGCGAATATGCCTTCCAAAACGCTGGTCATGGAAGTGCCCGCGTCGCTGCTTGGAAAGCTTTCGAATCTGGAGATCGAAACCGTTTCCGCGGGCATCGACCTTTCCGGCGTGTATGGAACGCAAACGGATCTGGAAACCGTTTCCGGCGGAATCAACTGCGCGGATATTGCGGTAGATAAACTCGAACTATCCTCAACAAGCGGCTCGATCACCTGCGAGGATGCCAAAGCGGAGAAGCTGGATCTCGGAAATGTCAGCGGCAGTATTCGTGCCGAAGGCGAGTTTGTGGAAATCGATTCGGAGAACGTTTCCGGCAGCACGCGCCTTGGATGCGCCATTGCGCCGGAGAAGATCGACGCGGACGGCGTAAGCGGCAGCATTACGGTCTCCCTGCCGGAAGCCGCAGGCTTCACGGCAAAGCTCGATTCCGTCAGTGGGTCGATCAGCTGCGACTTTCCGGGGACGCTTGGCCAGGATATGGTCGTTGTCGGGGACGGAAACGCGAATTACCGGTTCAACACGGTGAGCGGAAGTCTGCATATCGAGAAAAACTGAACATCCGAAACTTGTTTGCGCGCCGGCGATCCGCCGGCGCTTTTCTGTACCCGTTCGGAAGGTGGAAACGACAGACCTGTTGCGTTTGCCCATGCGAATACCCCGTGATATAATCGTACCGAATATTTTCGGCGTTCCGGGAACGCTGTGCTGAGGTGGGAAATGTCGGTTTTCTGGAGTATTCTTGTCGTTTTGTGTATGGTAATCGGCCCAAGGCTGATGGTGTCGCTTTCTAAACGCGTTCGGATTCTGGGGATGCTTGGTCCCGTATTCCTCTGCTACGCCGCAGGCATTCTCTTGAGCCTTGTGATTCCGGAAACACAAATTGCGATGGATCTATCGGAGATCCTCGTGCCGATCGCCATTCCGCTGATCCTTTTTTCCGCCGATCTTTCCAGCGTGAAGCGGCTGGCCAAACCTATGCTCGTTTCGTTTTTACTGGTGGTGGCCTCGGTTATTCTGGTAGCGTGCGCTTCGTTTACGATTTATCGAAACCTGATCCCGGACGCCTACAAATATGCGGGGATGCTGATCGGCCTCTATACGGGCGGAACGCCGAACCTGATGGCGATTGGATCGGCGCTTGGTGTGAGCGATTCGCATATCGTCCTGGCGAATGCGGCGGACGTGGTGGTTGGCGGAACGTATTTTCTGCTGCTGATTTCCGTTATGCCGCGCTTCTCACGCAGGTTTCTCAAACCTTTTACGTCCTCGAATACGGATGCGGATGCTTCGGATATCGAGCATCTGGAGAAGAATTTCGTGCCGGATAAAGAACCGTTTTCGATGCGGACGATTATTCGCCATATACCGGTCGTTCTGCTTGGCATCCTATCTCTTGGCATTGCGGCGGGGCTGGCGCTCTTACTTACCGGAACGCTGAATGTGGTGGTTATTATGCTGGTCGTGACGACCTGCGGAATCGGGTTTTCATTTTTGAAAAAAGTACGCTCGGCCCCCGGCTCCTACACGGTAGGGCAGTATCTGATCCTGATGTTCTCGTTTGGAATCGGTCTTTCGTTTAATTTCAGTTCGCTCAATAAGCAAGCCCTGCTGCTGCTCGCCATGTTTGCCACGGCGCAGTTTGGGTCCGTACTGATTCACGCGTTGCTTTCGAAGCTGTTTCGGATCGATGCGGATACCGCTCTGATCACCTCCACAGCGGGCATTTACGGACCTGCGTTCATTGTCCCCGTTGCGGATGCCATGGGGAATCGGGAAGTCATCCTGCCCGGCCTGATCTGCGGGATCTTTGGATATGCGATTGGGAACTATCTTGGAATTGGAGTGGCGCTTGCGCTTAAAACCATCGGCGGTTAGAATAGAAGGTAAGTACAGGACAGACCGAACGACGGAGGCGCGCAAACGATGAATACTACGCGGAGCATGCTCGATAGCGGCGCATTTGACGAATCCCTGCAACGGCTATACGGTGATTCGGCACAGGCGCAAAAGGTGAAGTACGGCGCCCTGATCGACGCGTTTACGGACGCGTTCGGATATGGCGACTCAATGAATCTGTTCAGCGCGCCGGGGCGCAGCGAAATTGGCGGAAACCACACGGATCATCAGCTGGGTCGCGTGCTCGCGGCGGCAGTGACCATGGATACCCGCGCAGTTGTCGTACCGCGAAGCGATTTGGTCGTTCGAATCCATTCCAGAGGATATACGCCGCTTTGCATCTCGCTGGATTGCCTTGATCCGGAAGAAGGCGAGCAAAACGAAAGCGGCGCGCTGGTACGCGGCATTGCGGAACGGTTTGTTCAAACTGGCCGAAAGGTCGGCGGATTCGACGCTGTGACCGCTTCGGACGTACCGAAAGGCTCCGGGCTATCGTCCAGTGCGGCGTTCAGCATTCTCGTCTGCACGATCTTTTCCGAGCTGTATAACGATGGCGGCGTTTCTCCCGTTGAGCAGGCGCTTTTCAGTAAGTATGCGGAAAACAAACACTTTGGGAAACCAAGCGGTTTGATGGATCAGCTGGCCTGCGCGGTGGGAGGGTTCATCTCGATCGATTTTGAAAAGCCGGAGGAGCCGAAGATCGAGCGGATCGAATGCGACCTCTCGGCGCTCGGGTACGCGATCTGCATTGTCAACTGCGGCGGCAGTCATTCGGATCTGACGCCGGAATATGCGGCGGTAACGAAGGAAATGGGGGATGTTGCCCGCTATTTTGGCAAGACTGTTTTGCGTGAAGTGGATGAAAATGCGTTTTATGCGGAACTCGGCACGTTGCGTAAGACGGTTTCCGACCGGGCGATCATAAGGGCAATGCACTTTTTCGGGGACAATGCGCGTGTGCCTCTGCAGGCGGAAGCGTTGCGGAACCGGGATATGGAGTCTTTCCGCCGCCTGATGAATGAAAGCGGGCGCTCGAGTTTTATGCTGCTCCAGAACGTCTGTCCGGCGAATCCGCAGGAGCGGGGTCTTGCGCTTGCCCTTGCGCTTTCCGAACGATTCCTCGGCAGCCGCGGCGCATGGCGCGTTCACGGCGGTGGATTTGCAGGCACGATTCAGGCGCTGGTCCCGCTCGATCAAGTGGAAACGTACCAGGCGCAGATGGAGCGTGTATTTGGTGCAGGATGCTGCTATCGTTTCGCGGTGCGCCCCGTTGGAGGGATCCGGATCGCCTGAATTAGAAATTACGTGAGAATGAATAAAACAAACGCCGTTCCCCTGACCCGGGCACGGCGTTTGTTCCTGTTCTGCTTCTTTGCTGAAAATCTACTGCCGGATGATAGCGATCACAATAAACGCGAGCACGGATGCAATCGTTTGCAGCGAAAGGGACATGGAAACGTCCGCGCGCTCCTGCTCGGTTTTTGTGTACATGGTTAGGATGAAGGGTGCCGGAGTGATAAAAATGAGAACGATTGCCCAGTGCATGGGCTCGGAGAGCGGCACGAACAACCCGATGAAAAACAGCGCCAGCACGCAAAGCACGCCGCAAACGACGGTACGAATCGCAACCGCAAGGACGGCGGTTGCGATATTTTTACGGGAGAACTCGATGCCGTATCCCACAACGACAAAAATCACGCAGGAAAGCGGCGCGGCGATAAAATTGCAGACCGAGGTAATCAAACCCGTGACGCCGGAAGGTTCCAGGGCTCTGGAAACGCCGAGTACCGCCAGAATCGCGCCGACAAGCATCGACCATGGAATGGGGTTTGGCAACAGCGAGCGCAGGGATTCCTTTAGTCCGCGTCCGTTCCGGGCGTTCAGCGCGGTGACGAAGCCCGTAAATACGAAAAGTACCTGCCCGAAGTCCATCAGTGCCATGTAGCGAAGGTTCTCGGTTCCGTAGAGCAGCGCGTAGAGCGCGTAGCCGAGCATGCCGACTTCCCAGCCTGCGGTCATAAACTTCAGCATCGGGCTGCGTTTCTCCAGCGGTCTGCCAATGAGAAACCCGATTCCCAGGCCAAGATATCCCAGAGCGAACATGGTTGCCGCGAAAAGCAGTATGCTTACGGAGTACTCCGCGGTAAAAAACAGGCCAAACAGCATGGCGGGCAGCGCGAAGCGCATCACGAAGGTCTTCATTCCGTCGATCGCTTCAGGGGAGAGGATATTTCTTTTTCGGGCGTAAAAACCAATGCCGAGCGATAGTAACAGCGGAAGAACGATTTTGAGGATCGCAACGATATTCTGCATAGATTCACTCCTGAGAAAAGAGGCGGATCTTTTGATAACCGGTTCAGACGGATGCGCTGAATAGGGCAATATGCTCCGGCGTGGTGCCGCAGCATCCGCCAAGACCCCAAACGCCTCCTGCCGCGAGCAAAAGCATCTGTTCGGCAAACGCTTTCGGACCGACTAAATAGACCGTTTCTCCATCCCGGTAAACCGGAAGGCCTGCATTCGGCTGCATCAAGAGCGGCTTGGTTGCCGCGGCGGTAAAGCGCGGCAGCAGCGCTACGAGCTGCTCGGGGCCTACGCCGCAGTTGCAGCCGAGCGCGTCCACACCGGCCTCTTCCAAAGCGGTAACTACGGTTTCCAGCGGTTCTCCCGTCATGATACGGCCGTTTGCATCATACGTCATCGTGCAGAGCACAGGAAGACCACACCCGTAGGTTTTTGCGGCTGTTACGGCGCAGAGCGCTTCGTCCAGCGCACCCATCGTTTCAATGAGGATGCAGTCCGCACCGGCGGAAACACCGGCTTCAACAGGCTCCCGAAAATATTCCAGCGCTTCCTCTTCGGTCAGGTCGCCCAGCGGTTCTAAAAATTCGCCGAGAGGGCCGATATCGAGCGCAGCGAACGCATTGCGTTCCGATGCTGCGATGGCTTCCCGAACAAGGCGGACGCCTGCCGCCACAAGTTCGGCGGGGACGCCGCCGCCGTGCTTCTGTCGCGCGCGGTTGCTGCCAAACGTATTGGCGGTGATCACATCTGCTCCGGCCGCCAGATAGGCGGCGTGAACGGCGCGAACCGCGTCGGGATTCGTAAGATTCCACTGATCGGGCGAAGCACCGGCGCGCAGGCCGGCCGAAAGAAGCATGGTGCCCATGCCGCCGTCGAAAATCAGATGGTTTTTTGAAAAAGTTTGCGTGAATTTCATGGTCTGACCACTCCTTGTTCCGAAGATTCTATCATGAACGGACGACGTTGCGCAACGAATCCCGGTGAATTGGCGGGACGATTTCGCCGATGCGGGTTGCTGCGGTTTTCACTGAATCAGCAAAGAAAAAGCGGCGGATACAATCTGCACCGCTTTTCCGATGCGTGTTGCGACGGTATTTACTGAATCAGCAAAGAAAAAGCGGCGGATACAATCTGCACCGCCGCCGGGAAAGCGATTTTTTATCCAAGAACGGTATTGACCACTTTCGGCGGGCCTTCGAGCAGCTCCGGGTTGGTCAAATACTGTTTGAATCGGCGGAATACGGCGGCAAAATAACTGCCCGAGCAGATTCGCTCATCCATAACGACGCCCATGGGAAGGCTTCGTTCAAAGACGATTTCCTCTCCCTTGCGCACCGGAACCTCGCGCATGTTGCCCAGCGTGATGAGGATACTCGTGGTGCCGAATTCGTATACATGATGCAGAATATGGTTTGTACGGATACTTGCGAGGTTTGAAATCGTCATGCTTGTGTGAAACGGGCTGGCTTTGATCAGGCTCTTTGGCAGAAGCCCGTAACGGTCCATAACCTTCAACAGGCCTACGCCAAAGTTGACGAGGCCGGGAATTTTCAGAAGCGTGCGGACAATGTCGTCCGTCGCGTTCGTGTCCCCCTCGGCACGGTTTTCGCTGACATAGCGTTCCATGGTTTCGTGTACGGAGAAGATATCGTCCTCCATATGAAAATACATCTTGTTCATGGTGCCGTCGAGTTCGCCGGGTTTCAGCACGACCATGGCGACGGAGAATTCGTTTCTCTGAAAAATACGCTTGTTTGCAATGAAGCGGTTGAGCAGCGGGTATTCCGCCGCGGTGCGTACATACGCGGCGAGCACGAGTCCCAGATGGGAAAAGCGGTAACCCTGCTTGCGCTTCTCATTCAGATAGGCTTGCATGGGGGAGATCGGGATATCGATTTCGATCATATTCATCGCATCATAGCGGTATTTTAAAATATAAGGCATAACCGTGTAGATAGGGTTTGCGTTCTTGACGCGTGTACCGTCCTGCCGCATGGCGTTTTTTTGTCCGTCCCTTCCAGATTTTCAACAAGAATACCATATCTGTCTGGTATCCTGCAAGTACTCCGGTGAATCCATCGGTTTCTTCGCATAGGATTTGCAATGCGCCGGAGAAGCCGCTTTTCCGGCGTGAGGGGCGTGAATTCGCGCAGGGGACGGGAAGGGAGGCGTTGTTTGATTCGCAAGAACGTTACAGCTGAACGTTGCAACTGAACGCAGCGTTTCTATATCTATATTGCGGTTGAGCATTGCAGCTGATCGCAGCGCTTCTATGTTGCGGTTGAATCTGGAGGACGCAAAGAACCGGACGTTCCTTCCACAAGGAATCCTTCGTACGAAGCGGCTTTTTCTTTCCGGCTCGGCTATCGTTTTTTTCCAGTATTCGGACAACCGGATGCAACGGATCTACTTTTCGGTATCGACCGGCCGCAGGCAAGGCGAGGCTGCGCCTGAATACAGCAGCGCCAGCCGGTGCATCGCCCGAGTGCAGGCGATATAAAGCAGGCTTCTGTCGTATTGCGTGGAATAGGTTTCTTCATCCGCATATGGGATCAGGACGGCATCGAATTCCAACCCCTTTGACATCGGAACGGATAGAACCGAGATCCCGTTTACAAAGCGCGTGCTTTCCGGTGAAATCAAATGCACGTCGTAACTGCTCGCCAACGCGTCGTAAAGCAGCTTTGCGCCGCGGTGGGTCTTGGTTATGATCCCGAGAGAAGCATATGCGGATTGGGAAAACGCCTCGATTTCACGCTTGATCTGCATAAGCTCGTCGCTTCGGCTCCGGCAGCCGAACAATACGGGTGGATCACCATGGCGTCCAAAGGCTTCGATCGACCCCGTGCCCGCAATCCGCCTGGCAAAGGATATGATCTCATAGGTAGAACGATAACTCTTTCGCAATTTAACGAACTCGGCGGCGCCATAAAGCTGACGGATGTCGTCCAGCTTGTGCAGGTGGTTTGGGTTGACAGACTGATGGAAATCGCCAAGAATTGTTTTGGGACACTGGAACAAAAGATTGACGACCGCATACTGGATCGGTGGATAATCCTGCATCTCATCGATCACCAGATGCCGGGTCAACCCGCTTTTCTTGAGCCCTTCGAAGGCGGCATAGAGATAAAGAAAAGGGAAAACGTCGGCCCACTCCAGCGCCTTTTTACCGGAAAGGACAAACATTTCCGGTTTCCCAAGATACGTGTAAAACTCCCGGTAGAGCGACAGCGCGTTTTTGACCTTCAACATTTTATCGAGGGCCTTTCGAATGTCCCGGTTCTTTGGAAGCTCTTCTTCCATGAAATTGTCCGCTTCAAAACGATCGGAAATATCGTCGGCCAACATCTGCAGCCGCTGCCGGACCGGAAAATTATTATAGGTTTGAAACCGTGCGCGTATCGTTTCCGCCTGAACGACGAAACGCCCGAACGAGTAATCTTTCGGGTTGAAAACCAGATCGGGAATCTGTGCGATAAAGCGATCCAGCTGCTTCACAAAATCCAGCGAGGATTTCAAGCGGACGCGTTCCGACCAGGCGCTGTCGTTTGTTTCGGCCGGATCCCTGTCCGCTTCAAAAGGAACGACGCCCTCCAGCTGCACTTCGGCAATATCCGCAAAGCTCAGCTCGCGGATCGGCTCTTCGCCAAGCTCCGGCAGAACGTTTGCTATATAATCTCCAAAGACTTTGTTCGGCGAAAGAATCACTACGTTTTTTGCCGACAACCGATCGGGAAAACGATACAGCAAATAAGCGATCCGGTGCAGGGCGATCGAGGTTTTCCCGGAACCGGCAGCCCCTTGAACGATGAGCGTGCCGGCGCATTCATTCCGGACGATTTGATTTTGCTCTTTTTGAATGGTGGCGATGATGGACTTCATCTTCTCGTCGGAAGTATGGCTCAACTCCCGCTGGAGAACGTCGTCCTGAATACGCACGGAGCTGTCGAAAGCGTACTCCAGCTTTCCGTTTCGAATTTTGAACTGCCGTTTTCGGATCAATTCGCCTTCTATTCTTCCCTGAGGCGCCTCAAATCCCGCCGGACCAAGCTCGTAATCATAAAATATGCTCGCAATCGGCGCGCGCCAGTCGAATATCAGCAGCTCGTTTGCAGAATGGAAGGAAAACCGGCCGATATAGTATGTCTTCGGTTCCGCCGCGCCGGTTTCCTGAAAATCGACGCGTGAGAAGTAGGGCGAATCCTTCATCTTTGCGATTTTATCCCGAATCCCTACCGCGAATGCGCCGGAATGATCCATTCGGGTTAACGTTTGTTCGTTTTGAAACATTTCATGCGGATCGATCTCGCCGCGGTTTTCCACCATGTAGCGCTTGAACTCCATGTATTCCCCATCGAGCCGGTTTACATCTGCGGTGGTTTCCTTCTGCATATCGTCCAGTTTTCGGTTGATTTCCTCCAGATGCAGGATTTCATCCGGATAAGGAACGGGATCGGCGGCTTCCCGGACTTCGTCTTCCTGGTTATTCTGCTCCGATTTCAGCACGGTGCTCATCGATCCGCTCCCTTGTCAAAATAAATCGCTGCGTCGGGTAGCCGAATTCAACCAGTAATTCGGCCTCCGCAAATCCCAGATCGAGAATCGCCTTACGATGCCCGGTATCCGCTTTGTCGCCTTCCCTGTAGGTGGTGATGCTGATTTCTTCCCCCTTTTGCAATTCGGTCATCACTTTCTCCAAAAAAGCCTGCGGGATGCCTTTTTTTCGGTAGAGCGGGTGCGTCCCCATAAAGTCGATACTTCCGGTCTTGTAGGAAAACAGCAGGGCGCCAACGGCAACTTCGCCGTCCTTCAGAATCAATGCCTGACCGGTCCGGATTCGCTGCTTGAGTACCGGAACATACTCGTCTTCATCGAAATAAGGGAAACCGTCGACGACGAGGCGAACGAGAGTCATCCAGCAGGGAATGTCTTCTTCGGAAGCAAATGCTATCTGCCATTGCGGGTTTTCGTCCTTGCCAAGCATCTCGTATCCTTCTTCGAACTCGAATTTTGACTGCAGCGGATAAAACTTTTCATTTTCCCGATATTTTCCGGGAGGCTGCTTATACATGGCGGTGAAAGCGCTCGTAAATGCCTGCTGGCTTTCATATCCGGCAATCAAGGCAAGATCCAGGACGGATCGGTTCGAAAACACAAGCAGCTTTGCCGCCTCGGTCAGCCTCCGGCGCTGAACGTATTCATGAATGGTGAGTCCGAACGTATGGGTGAACATGCGGTGAAGGTGATGCTTGGAATAATGAACCGCGTTCGCCACAATAGCCAGATCGATCTTCTCGGTCAGATGCGCTTCAATATAATCGACGACCGCCGCCGCGTTTTGAATACTGTTCGGTATCACGATGTTTTGCCTCTTTCTCATGGATGCTATGCGAATCTATCATACTATAACAAAGCCGATCAACCCGGTTTTCATGAATCTTGCGGTTTCGGCCATAAGAACTTGAAATGCGGCGGTTACACGCGAAACATCGTGAAGAATCGTGAAGAATAGAAAAATAAGGCGGGGGCGCTGTCGAGAAATATTTCTTATCGCCGGATGGCTTGCATGGCAATCGATGATCTGCTTATAATGAACATATTGCATCGGAATCGTTAGATAATTTCTGGGCGAGGCGTTGTCAACGGCCCACCTCTCTGTTACGATAACCGGTGTATGTGCTCCAGTGTTGGATGTTATGCTGTTTCAGTGGAAGCGATATTGATATTGTCATAGCGCTTAAGCAAAGGTTTGGATTTTGGTCATGAAAAGAAAAGAACGACTCAAATTGTTTGTCAAAAGGCATCCGGG
>JAYFNY010000018.1:0-112144 GCA_034933205.1 Eubacteriales bacterium | reverse complement strand
CGAAGTCCTCCCTTATACGGCCCGATCGCGCCGTTGAACTGCACCCGGTAGCCCCGGTTTACGTTCACCTTCCCCGCGTCGTCCACCCACGTCACCCGAAACGAGATCGCCCGCTCCGGCTCCGCCATCCGCTCCAGCAGCTCCGCTTCTTCGTACTCCGGGTGCTTCTTCACCACCGCGTCCAGCGACGCATACACTTCCTCCACCGTCTGCAGAAACTCCGGCTCGCTTGCGTTCTTTCGCTTTATATCGCTCAATACCCGATCGATATAGGTATTCATGTTCGTTTCCTCCTTGCCTTTCAATATCTTTCAGCAGATCGAAGCGGGCCGAACCCTTTTCAGCCGTTCGGTCCCGCTTATATTGATGAACGCTAGGAATTTTCCTGTCTTTTTTTCTTCTGTTCTTCCAGGCAAAAACAGTTTTCCCGCCTCACGAAAGGAATCGCCTTCATGAGACCCGCTTCGGCGTTCGACCCGCGGTTCTCCGAAAGCGCTCCCTACCCAGTTTACCGAAATGTTTGAAACGCTTTCTCAATCATCCGCTTTTCGTCTTCTCCAAGATGTACGATCGGGCTGCGGCAAAGGCCGCAATCCCTTCCCATCAGCTTAAGCGCATACTTCACACGGATCGGGAACTGATTTCCGGCAATGCACTGCCAGGGATCATATAACTCGTCCTGTATCTCATAAGCGCGCGCCCAGTCGCCCTTCTGCGCGCAGTTCCACATTTCCGCGCAAAGTTCCGGAAAAACGGAAACAACCGCGGAGATCGCGCCGTTCGCCCCAAGGGAAAAGCAGGTCGCCAGCATATCGTCGGTCGCAGCATACAACTTGCCGTCGTTTTTCATGACTTGCTTCATTGCATAGAGCGCCGGAACGCTTCCGACGGACTGCTTGATTCCACGCACGTACTCCGTTTCGTTCAGTAGCCTCCGAAACAGGCGCGGCTGAACGGTGTTTTGCGGAATAACGTTGTAAATAATGACCGGCAACTGCACTTCTTTGGAAATCGTACTGTAGAAATCGAACATCCCGTCTTCATCGGGAACCAAAACGTTATACGCGGTCGGTGTAACCATAATCGCGTCGGCACCCGCTTCTTTAGCAACCAATCCCGCCCGGACCGCGTCCCTCGTGCAGGTGCGCATAATTCCGCAAACGATCGGCTGTCCTTTTTTCACATGCTTCTTCGCAATGGAAATCAGCGTGCTTAATTCCTCGTCCCGCAGGGTCGGACCCTCGCCGGTGCTTCCTCCGACGCTGAGGCCTTGAACGCCTGCCCGGATACAGAAATCCATATCCTTTGCAATAAGGGTTTCGTCGATCGTCCCGTCCGGACAAAACGGCGTTACGATCGGCGGTATCAGCCCGATAATGTGATCCAGCATAGAAAACCTCCGTTATTCATTCATGTTTCGAGTATGTATCGTATGACATCATACAATTCATTATAGGGATACCCCCACGAAAGTCAATAGGCATGGCATGAATTCTTCTTTCTTTCCGGATTGGGCGACTTCGGCCGGGTTTTACCTCTTTGGCTTGCTTTCCGCTCCGCCTGCCGGTTCCCGCGGAGGGATCGCTGCCGGTTCGACGTTTACTGCGGATGGGAGGCGCCGTAAATACTTTCCATGTCGCGCGCCGTAATTTCCAGATGGTGTTTCATTTCCTGTACGGCGAGATCCGCGTTCTTCGTGACAAAGCACTCCAGTATCCTGCCGTGCGGACCCACCGCATTATGGTAAACTCCTTCGTTGACGAACGAACTGGAGCGAAACCCACGGAACGCTTCCAGCAGCTGGTTGTTGATGCTTGCCAGTAACGGGTTGTGCGATATTGCCATGATTTTGGAATGGAACAGTTCGTCGAGCATGATCAGCCGTACGAAGTCCTTTTTCCGATCCGCTTCGACAAAGGAAGCGTGAACTTCCTTGAGTTCCTCCACGTCCTCCGGCTTGCAGTTCTGAACGGCAAGACGAATCGCAAGCAGTTCAAGCGCCATGCGGACCTCCATAAACGAAGTGAAATTCACGTTGCTTGAGGTGAACCACTGATCGTTGTTCACCGATACGCGATTATGCGAGATAAACGTGCCGCGGCCCGGCTGGATCTGCACATAACCAAGCGCCTGTAAAACGCGGATCGCTTCTCGCAGGCTGGAGCGGCTGACGTTCAGCATTTCGCAGAGTTTCGCTTCCGTGGGGAGCCGGTCGCCAACGTTATATTCGCCGGATTCAATCATTTCCCGGATCGAATCGACAATTGCGTCCGTAATTGATATTTTCTGGATTTCTTTCATAGCCGGTCCCTCTTTCTGACCGCGCACGGCCGGACGCGCCGCGTCCGGACCGATTCGCTTGTTTTGTAAATTACTGTCTGCTGGAGATTTCTCTCAAAATATCACAATTCATTTTATCTGTAAAGCGAACAAACGGGAGATGAAAAACGATTTTTCCTTGCATCAGAGTTTAAACTTGTTTTTTCCCGCAGGAAATTCTATGCGATTTTCTATATTCCAGGGATTGACTTTCGGAAAAACGCATAGTAACATCGAATTGTTTGTATGATGTATGTTGTCTGACAATCCGTGTTTGAAATCACTTCGGAGGCAAGATTATGAATCACGACCCGTTATTCAGCGTAGAACAGAAAATCTGTATCGTAACCGGCGGCCTCGGGCAGCTCGGTTCGCAATTCGCGAAAGAATTGCTCTCCCGGGGCGCGCGTGTCGCCATCTTTTCCCGCCGCATTAAGCAGGACAAGATCGACGCCGTTTTCTCAAATGAACAGCTCGGCGGCGGGAACCTCTCCTTTCACGAGGTCGATATCACAAACAAAGCGACGATCCATCGCGCACTCGACGAAATTGAACGTGCATGGGGCACGCCGGACGTTCTGATTAACAACGCCGGCATCGATACGCAGCCCAGCGCTCCGCCGGAAGTTTCCGGACCGTTCGAGAACTTTCCGGAAGAAGTGTTCCGCGAAGTGGTCGACGTTAATCTCGTAGGAACGTTCCTTTGCTGCCAGGCCGTCGGCGCGCGTATGGTCGCGGCCGGAAAAGGCGGTTCCATCATCAATATCGGTTCGATCTATGGCATGGTTTCGCCGGTTCAGGATATTTACGCGTACAAAAAAGAGTTGACGGGCGTGCCGTTTATCAAGCCGGTCGCCTATTCCGCCGCGAAATCCGGCATCTATAACCTGACCCGATATCTTGCCACCTACTGGGGAAAAGCCGGTATCCGCGTCAATACGTTAACACCTTCCGGCGTATGGCGGGAAACGCAGGATGCGCGCTTTCAGCAGAATTACTGCAACCGGATTCCGATTGGGCGAATGGCGAAGGAAAGCGAGTATAACGGCGCGATCGTTTTCCTCGCTTCGGACGCTTCCACCTATATGACAGGTTCCAACGTAATTATGGATGGTGGTTGGACGGCATGGTAACGAGGAATACAGCCCGCTTTCGAGGCGTTTTTTCCGCGCTGATCACACCGATGCGCGCAAACGGACAAATCCAGTATACGGCTCTGGAAGAATTGGTCGAGCTGCAGTTATCCGAGGGCGTGGAAGGTTTTTACGTCTGCGGTTCCTCCGGAGAAGCGCTGTTGCTGAGCACGATGGAACGAAAAATGGTGCTCAACGCCGTGCAAAAATCCGTAGGTGGGCGCGTTCCGGTTCTTGCGCACGTCGGTACAATCCGAACGGACGAAGCGATCGACCTGGCGAAACACGCAGCCGACGTCGGCGTGGACGCTGTCTCGCTGATTCCGCCTTACTATTACCGTTTCACAATGGATGAAATCTGCGGGTATTATGAGGATGTTGCCGCAGCTGTTCCGGGTATGCCGGTCATCCTTTATAACATACCGCAGTTTACAGGCGTCTCCTTCCACAAGGATAACGCCGCAAGGCTGCTGGATAACCCGCAGTTCATCGGCGTTAAGCACACTTCGCAGAACCTTTATGATCTGGAGCGTATCCATAGCGCTTATCCGGATAAAGTGCTTTTCAACGGCTTCGACGAACAGTTTCTCGCGGCGCTCAGCATGGGCGCAGCCGCAACGATCGGAACGACGGTCAACGTGTTTGCGCCATTGTTCGTAAAGCTGAAACAATACTTCCTCGAGGGAAAGATCGACGCGGCGCGCACGGAGCAGACGCACATCAACGCAAACGTCGAAGCGATGCTGAAGGTCGGCATCTTCAACGCCGTAAAGTATGCCTGCACACTGAAGGGGATCGACTGCGGCTCCTGCCGTTCGCCGTTCCGTCCGTTAAGCGCCGAAGACCAGGAAACCGTTCGGACGCTTCTTGCTTAGAGCCGTTCGGAATAGAGTAATCTTGAAATGTTGCAGGATCCGGTTTTCTTTCGTATGACATCATCACCGGACCCGGCACAGGAAAATAAAAAACAAAGAAAGGTACCATTATGAAATTCGTAGAAAAGTACGGAAGAATCCTTCTGCCCCTGATCACTCCTTATGGAAAAAATGAGGAAGTCGATTACGATGCGTATGCAAAACTAATCGAATACGTGATAAAGAACGACGTCTGCGACTCTTTGATCGTAACGGGAACGACCGGCGAAGCCTGCCTTCTCTCGTTTGAAGAGCGCGTAAAGTTGATGGAAACCGCCGTGAAGGCAGCCGCCGGACGCAAGCCGGTCATCGCCGGCACCGGCTGCGCATCCACAAAGGAAACGATCGCCCTGACGAAAAAAGCCGCCGATCTCGGAATTGAATTGTGCCTGATCGTCTGCCCGTTCTATAATAAACCGACGCAGGAAGGTCTTTACCTGCATTACAAAGCGATCGCCGAGAGCGTTAAAACCGACATCCTGCTCTACAATATCCCGATCTTTGTCGGCGTCAACCTGGAACCGGAAACGGTCGGCCGTCTTGCCACCATCAAAAACATCGTCGGCGTCAAGGATGAAGCCGGCATCAACCCGACGCAGGTTACGGACTTCTTTCTCGCCACGCAGAAAGTCAACCCGGATTTTGCGGTTTTCAACGGCGACGACGTCATGCTCCTGCCCACGATCATCCAGGGCGCGATGGGCATCGTCAGCGGCGGCGCGCATATCTTCGGCCACGACATTCGCGCAATGTTCGACGCCTTCGAAAAGGGCGACAACGAAAAGGCGAGAGAACTGTTCGTTCCGATGTATCGCTTCTGTAAATCCACCGGCCAGAACGGCCGCATTCTGCCGAACTCCATCCTGCGCCCCGCAATCGAAGCGGTAACCGGCATCAAGCTCGGACCCCCGCGCCTGCCGCTGGCTCCCGCGACGAACGCGGAAATGAAGGTGTCTCTCGGTATTCTCCGCGAGATCGGCAAACTGTAAGACTTTCTAAATAAACCGGAACCTTGCTGCAATTCCGACGGGCATGCCCGGGAACGTTCGCGGACATGCCCGTCTGACACCTGAAAGGACGAAATCATGAAAGCAGCGGTCATTACACGGTCGTTCAATCTGGAAATCTGGGACGTTCCGCAGCCCGTAATCGGCGAGTATGAGGCGCTCTGTAAAATGGATTACGGCGCAACCTGCGGCGGAACCGACCTGCGGCTGATGTCCGGCGGTCACCCGAACCCGATCGCCTACCCGACGATTCTCGGGCATGAAAGCGTCGGCCATGTCGTGGAAATCGGATCAAAAGTAAAGAATCTGCGCGTCGGGGATATCGTTTCCCGCGTTGGCGCTCCCGCTTGGCTGACCCCGGAGCTGAACGCAAGCTGGGGGGGATTTGCCGAGTATGGCGTTGCCAAGGATCACCGGCAGATGGCGCAGGACGGGATCGACCGCAAGCTCTGGTGGAGCAGCCGTGTCAACCAGGTGATTCCACACGAGGTCGACATCAAGGCGGCGCCTATGACCATTACCTGGCGCGAGACCCTGTCCTATATTCACCGCGTAGGCGTACGGAACGGGTCGCGCCTTCTTGTCATTGGTTCCGGAGCAAACGCGCTCGCGTTCGCCGCACACGGCATCAATCTCGGCGCCGTCGTATACGTCGTGGGGAACCCTCAGCGTGCGTCGGATTTTTCACCGTTCCCGATTGAAGGGTATTTCAGCTACAAGGACAGTTCGCTTTCCGAACAGATCAAGGCAGCCCTTCCGAACGGCGCCGACTTTATTATCGACGGCATCGGTTCGTCGCAGGCCGTGAATCAGTCTCTCTGCGTACTCAAACCTGGCGGAACGGTCGCCGTTTATGGCTGGAACGACCGGAAAACATGTGGGATTAACCCGTTCTGCGCATCGTCAAGTTATTTCGTTTACGCCGATGGGTACGATGAGCCGGAAACGCACGATCAAGTCATGCAATGGATCCTCGAAGGAAAGCTGAATGCATCCCATTGGTATAACCTTGACGCCCCCGTCCCTCTCGATAAGATCTCGGAAGCGTATGACCGGCTCCGGGCGCACCAGGGGCTAAAATATCTGATCCGTTTATAACGGATAACGACTGTTTGCCCTTTTCGTCCGAAACAGATATATATAACAATATATGAAGGCGATCCTTGTTTTCTTCCACCGTATCGTTATCCCCCAGTCCATGAAGGATCATCAAAAAATCAATGGGAAATATGTCATAACGTTTTTATTGACATCGTTTCATGTTAATGTTATGATAGGCTACAAGAAAAAGAGTGTCTTTCAAAACTAATTTGTACATTCGTATCCGCTTTATTTATTTCCAAGGGATTTTTCTCCGCCATGTCGAAACGTTACGACACAATCATGAGCCTATAATCGAAATTCCAGAACCGAATCGAAATTTTATCGAAGTAATTTGGGAATCTGCACCTGAATTTACGATAACCCAGCGAAAAAACAAAAATAAATGAGGAGGGAACCCAATCATGAAGAAACTGATTACCTTGATCATGGTCCTCGCGCTTGCATTCAGCTTTGTAGCCTGCACCAGCAGCGGCAACGCTGACCAAGCGGCCGCAGCAGCGCCCGCTGCCGCAACAGACGTCGCAACAGACGCCGCTGCCACCGCAGATGCCGCAGCGAACGTCCCGGACGAAGTAACGATCGGCTTTGTGGCTGGCTTATCCGGCGATAACGCTCAGGCAGGTCAGTTCAAGAAGGATGCCGTTAAGGTCATCGATTCCGAATTGGCGGCGACAAACGGCTGCATTACGATTCTTGGCAAGCAAGTCAAGGTGAACATCGTCTTTGAAGACACCGAGAGTAAAGCGGATATCTGCGCGAACGCTTACTCCAAGTGCATCAACGACCTCGGCTGCATCGCCATCGTAGGACCGGACGAAAGCTCCATGACACTCGCCGGCGCACCGATCGCGCAGCAGGCCGGAATCCCCGTCGTTTCTACGTTTGCAACGAACGTCAAGGTCACGCAGGTTGGCGACTATATCTTCCGCGCCTGCTATATCGACCCCTTCCAGGGCAAAGTTGCGGCAACCTACGCCTTCAGCACGCTGGGCGCCAAGACGGCCGGTATCCTCTACTCCAACGCAGACCCGTATTCGACCGGTTTGATGGAAGCTTTCAGTGAAAACTTCGAAGCGCTCGGCGGAAAAGTCGTCGACGTGGAAACCTATGCCGGCTCGGACGTCAAGGACTTCAACGCGCAGCTTTCCAACATCTATACGCAGCAGCCCGACGTGCTCTGGATGCCGAACCAGATCGGCGAACTCCCCCTGCAGATTCAGCAGGCCCGTGCGATGGGCATCACCTCCGTATTTATGGGCGGAGACTCCTGGGACGTCACCACTCTTGCGGAAACCACCGGTATCGACCTCGTGGAAGGCGCCTACTACGTCAGCTGCTTCAGCGCGGAGAGCGAAAGCGCAGCCGCCAAGCAGTGGGTTGAAGAGTTCACCAGCATCAACGGCTATGCGCCTGGCGCGCATGCGACGCTCGCTTATGAAGCGATCAAGATCGTTCTCAACGGTCTTCAGAACATGACCGAGTTCAGCACGACGAACCTGCGCGACCAGATCGTCGCAACCGATATCGAGCTGCCCTCCGGCCGCGTCACCTTTGATGAAAACCGTAACCCGAACAAAGCAGCCGTCATCATGCAGTACCAGGGCGGCGTAGGCAAGTATATCACTACCGTTCAGCCGTAATAGTACGATATACTAGTATCGGCGGGACACGATATCTACTGCAGTCCATGATATGGGTGCCAACTGCCGTTGGCACCCATATCTGAAAGAAAACGAGTGAGGTGTTCGATTTTGGGACATTTTTTTCAGCTTTTGATCTACGGGCTGCAGCTCGGCAGCCTCTATGCATTGCTTGCAATGGGCTACACACTGGTGTTCGGTATCATTCGAATGATCAACCTTGCTCATGCGGACCTGATGATGCTCGGAGCTTTCTGCGCATACATCCTCTTTTCGGTCATCGGCGGAATTGGAAACTCCGCTCTTTCCGTGCTTTCCATCGCGCTCTGTACCATCCTCTTCGGAGCCGGCGTCGGTTTTCTGATTGAGCGGATCGCATACCGTCCGCTTCGCGGGCGCTCGACCGTCGCCTCCATGGTAGCGGCCATCGGCGTTTCGATGTTCATTGAAAACCTGATGCGCTGCATCCCCAGCATCGGCGCTTTGCCAAAACCCTTTCCAAAGCTAATCCCTTCGGTCAACATTTCATTGGGTTCATACCAGATTTCTTCTGTCCAGCTCATTGTTATCGGTATTGCGTTCGTTCTGCTGATCTTTATGGATTGGCTTTGCTACCATACGAACCTTGGCAAACAGATGCAGGCGGTCTCGGTGGATAAGGACGCCTCCGCCCTCATGGGTATCAACGTGGATTCGGTTATTTCGATCACTTTTTCGCTCGGCGCCGCGCTTGCGGCGATCTGCGGCCTGCTTTACGGCTGCCTTTACCCGACGATCTATGTATATATGGCCGGCACAATCGGGAACAAAGCGTTTATTTCGGCGGTGTTCGGCGGAATTGGAAACATTAAAGGCGCAATGCTGGGAGGCTTTATTATCGGAATCATGGAAGTCTTCCTGCAATCCTTCGCAGCGGATATTTCCTATGGTGTCTGTTTTGTCATCCTGATTCTTGTTTTGATTTATAAACCTGCCGGACTTCTAGGCAAAGCCGTCCGGGAGAAAGTATAGGTTTTTCATATGAAAGCTAAGATAAAAAAGATCGCCCGCCCGGAATACCTCGCGTATCTGCTGATCTATCTTGCGTGTTATCTGGCGCATCGCTTTGGTCTGATCAACAATTACCTGTTCCAGGTGCTGACGCTCGCGGGCATCAACATCATCATGACCCTGAGCCTGAATCTGGTCATTGGCATCACGGGCCAGTTTTCGCTGGGACATGCGGGGTTCATGTCGATCGGCGCGTATTTCGGCGCGATCGTATCCCGGCTGATGTTCCAGGTCCTGTCGTCAAGCGAAGTGAACAACTGCATCGTTCTGCTTGTCGCCATGGTCGTCGGCGGTGCGGTATCCGCTTTCTTCGGATTCCTGATTTCCATGCCGACCCTGAAGGTGAAAGGCGATTATCTCGCGATCGTCACCCTTGGATTTGGTGAAATCATCCGTGCGGTGTGGCGCATCATCCCCTATGTCGGCGGCGCGCTCGGATTTACCGGAATCCCCAAACTGACCACCTTCACCATCGTTTTCCTCGTTATCATCTTTACGATTTACACGACGAGGAATTTCATCGGCTCCTCGATCGGCCGCAGCTGTCTTGCAATCCGCGAAAACGAAATCGCCGCGGAAGCAGCCGGAATCGACTGCCGCAAGTATAAGGTGACGGCGTTCGTTTACGCGGCGTTCCTGGCCGGTGTAGCCGGCGTGCTCTACGCTCATCTGATCATGTTTATCGCGCCGGACAATTTTGCTTCGGCAAAATCGACGGACTTCATCGTTTACCTGTACGCCGGCGGCGTCGGAACGATCAGCGGTTCCATCCTCGGCGCGCTCTGCCTCACACTGCTGCCGGAAATGCTCCGTTTCCTTTCCGACTGGCGTCTGGTCATCTATTCGATCCTGCTGCTGTATATCATCATCTGGCGTCCATACGGTTTGTTCGGCGGCAGAGAGTTTAAATATCTGAGGCTGTCTACCATTGACGGCACGGAATCCCGGCTCTCGCGGGAACTTTCCGAATGGTGGAAGAAAACGTCCGGAAAGCGGGTGAAAAAATGAGCGTATTGGAAGCAAAAGATCTCAGCATCTCCTTCGGCGGCTTGCAGGCGGTTAAAAAGTTTAACCTGACGCTGCACGATCATGAATTCGTCGCCATCATCGGGCCGAACGGCGCCGGTAAAACCACGATCTTCAATATGCTTACCGGCATGTATGTGCCGACGGAAGGTTCCCTGACCTTCGACGGCGTGTCGCTGATCAATGTTCCCCCCTACAAAATCAACGCGCTCGGGCTTTCGCGCACCTTCCAGAACATACGTCTTTTCAGCGGACTCAGCGTTCTGGAAAACGTAAAAGCCGCCATGAAACGCGACGCAAAGTACACCTTCTTCGGCGCGCTCCTGCGCACCAAGCGTTATAAGCAGTGCGAAGCGGAGATCGAAGCGGAAGCCCTTCGGCTTCTGGATCTGTTCGAAATGAAGGACGTTGCGTCGCTGCAGGCGAAGAACCTCCCGTATGGCGAACAGCGCCGGCTGGAAATTGTCCGCGCTCTCGCCGGAAAACCCAAAGTGCTGCTGCTGGACGAACCGGCCGCAGGTATGAATCCGAACGAGATCAAGAACGTCATGGCGATTATCAAAAAGGTTCGCGAGATGTTCGATATTTCGATCCTGATGATCGAGCATCATATGAGCATGGTCATGGCGATCGCCGAGCGGATCATCGTGCTGGACTTCGGCGAAACGATTGCAGAGGGTACGCCCTGCGAGATCCAGAAGAACCCCAGAGTCATCGAGGCGTATCTGGGCGAGGGAGAGGATTTGGACGATGAGTAATCTGATTATCAAGGATCTGCACGTCTCCTACGGGTCGGTCAACGCGATCCGAGGCGTCAGCTTTACGGTTACAAAGGGCGAAATCGTCGCGCTGGTCGGCGCCAACGGCGCCGGCAAGACGACAATTTTGCGTACCATTTCCGGCTTGGAAAAGGCGAAGAGCGGTTCGATCCTTTACGGCGAGCATGAGCTGACCAAGATGCGCGCAAACGAAATCGTAAAGGCGGGCATTTCCCATGTGCCGGAAGGACGGCGGATTTTCCCGAATCTGACCGTTCTGGATAACCTGATGATGGGCGCGCTGCTCCGAAAGGACCGGGATAACGTGAAAACCGACCTGGACGATTGCTTTTCCATTTTTCCCCGTCTGAAGGAGCGCATGAATCAATTGGGCGGCACGCTCTCCGGCGGCGAGCAGCAGATGCTCGCCTTGGCACGGGCGCTGATGACGCACGGCGATCTGATGCTCCTCGACGAACCTTCCATGGGACTTGCCCCCCTGATCATCAAGGAAATTTTCCAGGTCATCCGCCGGATTAACGAGCGCGGCACCACGGTGCTGCTCGTTGAACAAAACGCGAATATCGCGCTGAAAAACGCCGACCGCGCCTATATTCTGGAAACGGGCGTTATTGTAAAAGAAAACGACGCAAAACTTTTGCTGCACGATCCTGCAGTTCTGGAAGCCTACCTTGGCTGCTAATCCATAAGGATCAGGAAGGAACTTAACCATGCTGACGATGAATCCGATTGTGGAAGCGACCCCCTATTCGAAACTCAGGGTCGTTTTCAATAAAGTTGAGAACCGCCCCGAACTGACAAAGTTCACGCTTGGCGAACCGAATTTCGACACAGCGCCGCATATTATCGAAGCCGCCTGCAAAGCCATGCGCGACGGACACACGCATTATGTCCACAACGCGGGCGTTATGGAACTGCGCGAAGCGATTGCGGAAAAGCTTCAGCGCGAGAACGGGCTGACCTACGACCCGAAAACGGAGATCATGGTAGGAAACGGCGGAACCGACACGATTTACCTCTCCATGCAGGCCGTCTTATCGGAAGGGGACGAAGTCATCGTTCCCGGCCCCTACTGGACGCCTTATCCCCTGCTCGCCAATCTTTGTCATGCAAAACCCGTCATCGTTCCCATGCTCGAAGAGGATGGGTTTATGTATAACCTTGAAAATCTGCGCAAGGCGGTCAACAGCCGCACGAAGCTGCTCATTCTGAATTCGCCCTGCAACCCGACGGGCGGCATGGCGGGGCTGGAACTGCTCAAAGGCATTGCGGAACTCGCGCAGAAATACGACTTCTGGGTTATTTCCGACGAGGTTTACGAAAAACTTGTCTTCGACGGCAACCGTCACTACAGCATCGCGGCGCTTCCCGGTATGAAGGAGCGGACGATCGTAGCCAACAGTTTTTCCAAGTCCTATGCCATGACGGGATGGCGCGTCGGGTATATCGCCTGTGTCAACAGGCTGATCGCAAACACAATCAAGCTGCACGAGCTTCAGGCTTCCTGCACAAACGTACCGGCGCAATATGGCGCGATCGCGGCTTTGCGCGGCGACCAAAGCGTAATTGAAGACATGGTCCGGCAGTACGCGCGGCGCCGTAAAATGCTGGTCGAGGGACTGAACTCCATCCGCGGGATCAGCTGTATGCCGCCGAAAGGAACGTTCTATGCGTTCGTGAACATCCAGCAGGCGAAAATGGATACCGACGTCTTCTGCGACCGCCTGATCGACGAAGCGGAACTGGTGGTGATTCCAGGAAACGCGTTCGGCGAATATGGTGAGGGTTACATCCGGATGTCCTTTGCCGTTTCCGATGAAACCATCGTCACCGGATTGAAAAAACTGGAAGGATTTATGAATAAACTGCCGCTATAATAGAGAGTGAAGGCAGTTGAAAGGCCTCTGCCGGCGCAGGGGCTTTCTTCGTTAAAAAACGAAAATGAAATGCACGCGCCCCGCCCGACCCGGAACGGCGGCAAACGGCTACGGAGGTTTTATGCGATACGGATTCATTGGTCTTGGCAACATGTCGTCGGCCATCCTGCGCGGAATGGTTTCCGCAAGTCAGCCCTTCGGCGAACTCTGCGGCTATAACCCCACGATTGCAAAGGCGGAAAAGCTTCGGGACGAATGCGGCCTGATCGTCTGCGGCAGCAACGCGGAGGTCGTAGACGCGAGCGACGTTGTTGTGGTTGCGGTCAAGCCGCAGATGCTGGAGGACGCGCTGGCCGGGCTTGAGAACCGGATGCAGGGCAAACTGCTCGTTTCCGTTGTCGCAGGACGCTCGGTCGAGTACTTTGAAACGCGGTTCCCGGGGTGCACCGTCGCCAGACTCGCGCCGAATATCAACGCGAAAATCGGCGCTTCCGTCACCGGCGTGTGTTTCAGCAAGGGAATATCGTCCGCGCAGCGGGACGTCGTTTTCAATATTGCCAGAAGCATAGGTGAAGCGATTGAAACCGAGGAGCGGTTCATTGGCATTTTCGGGTGTATTGGCGGCGCCGCTCCCGCCTTCACCTATCTTTACCTGAACGCCCTTGCGGACGCCGCCTTGAAGGAAGGCATGCCGAAAAAGATGGCGCTCCAAATCGCCGCCGCATCCGCAATGGGAACCGCCAAAATGGTGCTGGAATCCGGCGAGCATCCATGCGCTTTGTCGGACCAGGTGTGTTCTCCCGGCGGAACGACGATCGAAGGGATTTTAATGCTGCGCGAACTCGGTTTTGAGTCCGCCGTACACAAGGCCGTGGCGGCAACGATCGAAAAGGGAAAACGGCTGTAGTCGATTTTATAGAAACGAAAAAACGGCGTTCGCAGATACTGCGAACGTCGTTTCGATAGCGCCAAACCGTTTCAGAAGCCTCAGGCAACGCCTATTGTGATCAGAAGATTTCCATAGACCCGCTTCTCTCCCGTTGAAATGGCAAGCCGCACGGCGGGCACGCTGCATGCGTCGTAGTATCCGTTCCGGTCGATGCCGGCAAGTTCCACGCCCGGGAGGAGCGCTTCGAAATCGTTAAAAATATCGGGACGCGTTCCGTCCGCAGGAAGCATCACTTCCGCTTTCTCCACCTTGACGACGGAAAGCAGGGATTCCAGCACCTGTGTGACGGTTGGCAGGCCGGGGCACAATCCCAGATAAACTTTCTGCGCTTCCCCGCTCTTTGCGTCCAGCGGGTAATTGCCGTCCGCAATCAGAATCTTGTCCCCATGCCCGCAAAGAGCGAGCGCGGCCATAATTTGGGGATGAATGCATTTTGTGGTCAACATATTTGCCTCCTCATTTTTCGCTTTCGCGAAGTTCGCCGAGTTTTCCGCCGGGATGCCACCGCACATACTGCTGCGGCGTGATGTTCCGATCGCTCTGGAGCAGAATGCTCAGCGCCTGCAAAACCAGTGTTTCGGAGAGAATGGAAACGCGCGGCGCCCGGTTCAGGGAGTCCCCTTCCGCGCGTACGCCCGCAAAGATGTGGACCTCGCTTTGTTTCGCCAGCCAGGAGTCGGCATTTCCGGAGATGCCGATAATCTTGCAGTCGTTGTTCTTGATCGCAAGCACGGTCGCGCGCATTTCGCTCGTTTCGCCGCTGTTTGAAATAAAGATCACAACGTCGCCGGGAACAAGCTGTCCGCAGCTTCCGTGAACGGCTTCCGTACCATGCAGAAAATAGGTCGGCGTACCGGTGGACGAAAAGAGCGACGCGCCGTACGCGGCAATATGGGCCGGTTTCCCGATGCCGGAAATATGGATACGGTTTCCCCTCGCCACCGCTTCGTTAATCAGGTTCGCCGCACGATTCAGCGAATCGAAGACCGAGCGCGTCAGGCAATTGCTTGTGCCGTCCTGAACCGCCTGCAAAAACTGGCTGAATGCCTCATAGCGTGATTGCTGCTGCATACATGTCCTCCCGGAAAGATTTCCCCGTTATTTTAAATGTGTCGTGTCGATTTGCACGCGCGAGCGGCTGCGGAGGAGCGACTCCACCTGTTCGATCCCCGGAAGCGACGGCATCGCGCCAAGTTTGGACACCGTCAGAGAGGCCGTATGGTTCGCGAACTGAAGGATCTCCTCCCAGCCCCAACCGCAGCAAACGCCCACGCAGAACGCCGCAACGAACGAATCGCCCGCCGCCGTCGGATCTACGGCGGCGATCTCCTGCACACAGGGCGCGTAAAAATCCCCGTCGTCGTTAAACAACGCGGCGCCCGCGGAGCCAAGCGTGATCAGTACGTTCCCGACGCCCTTTTTCCTCAGCTCGGAAGCGGCTTTTTTCACATCCGTCCGGCTGACATTCGCCCCGTCGTGCCCGATATGCACGCCCGTAAGATCCTCTGCTTCGTGCTCGTTTGGCGAAATATAGGTCAGGTGTGACAGCAGCGAGTCGGAGATCGGCGCGCTTGGCGCGGGATTGAGCATCACCGGAACGCCCGCCGCAAACGCGTAGGACGCGACCAGATCGTTCACGTCGCTCGGTATCTCGTGCTGCAGCATAACAAGATCGTAATTCCGGATTTCGTTCTTCAGGAAAACGACGTCGCTGTTGCTGATTTGCATATTCGAACCGGAAACCACGATGATACGGTTTGCGCAGGAACCGTCCGCATTGTTCTCCAGAATAATCACGGAACAACCAGAAGGGGTCGTTTCATCAAACAGGATATTCTTCGTATCCACGCCTGCGTCCCGGCAGGCGGCGATCAGTTCCGAGCCGTTTGCGTCCTTGCCGAGCTTACCGAGCATCGATACTTCCGCACCCAGCCGCGCGACCTGCACCGCCTGATTTGCGCCCTTTCCACCGGGAGCCTTGCTGAAGGATCGACCCAGTACCGTCTGTCCTTCCTGCGGAAAAACATCCGTTATTACAATTTGATCCATCACAAAACTGCCGACGACCAAGATTCTCGGTTTATGCCCCATAAGACAGGCTCCTTACTGTATAAAAACGTTTCGACTAGCGATATCTTATCATTATCGCTTTTAAAAGTCAAGAAATCCAAAGATAATATTCGACTTTCGTTCGTTCATCGTCAATTTCATCAAAATCAACGCAAAAAGCGGGAAAAACTCGCGAAAATGCTTCTCTGTTTATACGGATTATCCGAATAATAATGATAAATACAAACGCAGTTATTCGTATCCCGGCGTCCTTCGCGAAACGATTCGATGATTGACATATCCTTATTTATATGCTACTTTTAAACCATTGCCAGTCAGGGAGTTTGTATGCAAATAGGAAAGCATATTACAATCAAAGACGTCGCGCAAAAAGCGGGCGTTGCTATTTCTACGGTTTCGCGCGTTTTCAACGGGCTTGACAGAGTCAGCCCGGAAACCCGTGCCAAGGTCGAACTTGCCGTAAAGGAACTCGAATATTCCCCCAACAGCCGCGCGGTTTCCATGATTACCGGACACACAAAGACCATCCAGATGCTCGTACCGGACTTCGTCAACGATTTTTACGGTTCCGTCATTCAGGGCGTGGAGGAGGTCCTCCGGAATAACGATTACATGCTTATGGTCTGTTCGACGGGGGACAGTCAGGAAGCCGACCTTTCGGCTTATATCAAGAGATTTTTCGACGTGATCGACGGCGTAATCGCGATCCCATCCAATGCGAATATCGGAAATATACAAAGTCTCGGAAAACCCGTTATTTTTGTTGACCGCGCAATCCTCGGCAGCGGGATCGCCGCCGTGACCGCGGACAATGCCGGCGGTACGTATCTTTTGACCAAGGAACTCATCCGTGCAGGTCATAAGAAAATTGCGGTCATCTCGGGCGATATGCAGCTCAACGTTGGCCAGCAGCGTCTCTGGGGTTATCGCTGTGCGCTTTCCGACAGCGGAATCGCGGAAAACGCCGACTATATCGCCTGCGGCGCCATGTATGAGGAAACCGGCTATCGCAGCTTTAAGCGGCTCATGCAACTTTCCAACCCGCCCACGGGAGTTGTCGCCTGCAACAATCTAATCTGCATCGGTTGCGTACGCGCAGCTGGCGAACTCGGGCTCCGGATCGGGAAGGATATTTCCCTCGTGGGCTTTGACGATCATGTTCTCGCTTCCATTCCCAATCCCGGTATCACGGTTGTCGCCGGCCAAACCATCGAGATGGGGCGCCGGGCCGCCAATATGATCCTCGCGCGAATTCGTCACAAGGATATCAAGGAAGCGGAGGTCAGTATGCCGGTCGAGTTGATTCGCCGCAACAGCATTCGAGACCTTCGCGCTTCGCCGGCCAAGTAAGCGCATTCTTTCCTTTGTTCAATCTTCGCACCGGTATCGCTTCGTGTTTTTGCCAAAATACGAGGCGTTTTTTTATCTTGCCGTTTTATGGACCTGCCCGCAATGAAGAGAACCGTCCCGTTTATTCTGCATATATGCATACGTTTTGCATATCATGTATGGAATTTTTTTGTTTTTCACAATATTTTCCAATATTTATTGAAAATATATCATTTTAACGCTTGACTAGTTATGCTTTTTTTATTAATATATATGCAATTCATCATTTGGAGGCAACCTATATGTCAAACATGAAAAAGATCGTTTTAGCCTATTCCGGTGGGCTGGATACATCCGTCATCATCCCGTGGCTCAAGGAAAACTATCCTGGCTGCGAAGTGATCGCCGTCGCCGGAGACGTCGGCCAGGGCATGGGCGAACTGGACGGGCTCGAGCAAAAGGCGCTCAAGACCGGCGCAAGTAAGCTCTATGTAGAGGACCTCACGGAAGAATTTGTGAACGACTATATCGTCCCCACCATGAAGGCCGGCGCGATCTATGAAGACTATCTGCTCGGCACTTCGTTTGCGCGGCCCGTGATTGCGGCGCGTATCGCTGAAATCGCGCTGAAGGAAGGCGCGGACGCCATTGCGCACGGATGCACCGGCAAGGGAAACGATCAGGTACGTTTCGAACTGACCATCAAGCACTTCGCCCCGAACATGAAGATTATCGCTCCGTGGCGGGAATGGAGCATCAAGAGCCGCGAAGAAGAAATTGCTTACGCGGAAGCGCATGACGTGCCCTTGAAGATCAACCGCGAGACCAACTACTCAAAGGATAAGAACCTCTGGCACCTCTCGCATGAAGGCCTCGATCTGGAAGACCCTTCCGGCGAACCGCTTTACCAGAAGGACGGTTTTCTGGAGATGAGCGTTTGCCCCGAACTTGCGCCGGACAAACCCACCTACGTAACCATCGGGTTTGAAAAGGGCGCTCCCGTTTCGCTCAACGGTAAAAAGATGAGCGCCAAGGAAATCATTCTCGCGCTCAACAAGGTCGGCGGTGAAAACGGCATCGGCCTTCTGGACATCGTGGAAAACCGGCTCGTCGGCATCAAATGCCGCGGCGTCTACGAGACTCCCGGCGGTACGATCCTATATAAGGCGCACGAGGCGCTGGAAACCATCACGCTGGACAAGATGACGGCGCATAAGAAGCAGGAGCTCTCCATAACCTATGCCGAGCTCGTGTATAACGGCCTCTGGTTCTCGCCGCTTCGGGAAGCGCTCGCCGCCTTTGTCGATAAAACGCAGGAAACCGTGACCGGCGAAGTCAAGCTTAAGCTCTACAAGGGCAACATCATCAAAGCCGGCATCACAAGTCCTTACAGCCTCTATTCGGAAGCCATCGCCACGTTCGGCAAGAGCGACTATAATCAGAAGGATGCGGAAGGATTTATCAATCTCTTCGGCTTGCCGACTAAAGTAAACGCCATGGTACAGGCGAAGAACAAGAAGTAATCTTTGTTTATCGGACAGTTAACACTATGGTACAGGCGAAGAACAAGAAGTAACCTTTGCTTATTGGACAGTAAACGCTATGGTGCAGGCGAAGAACAAGAAGTAACCTTTGCTTATTGGACAGTAAACGCTATGGTACAGGCGAAGAACAAGAAGTAAGCTTTGTTTATTGGACAGTAAACGCTATGGCGTAGACGGGGAACGAAAAGCAAACTCCGTTGAAAGGAATGCGGACGGAAATCCGTATTATCTGATACAATCTAGTTGTGCGATGTGCCCGCCTCCGGCGGGCGCTCGCCGCCAAACGACAGCAAGGATGTAAAAGAAATGGAAAAGCTCTGGGCGGGACGGACTGCGGGCGGAAACGCCGCGTTGGCGGACGAATTCAACCGGTCGATCGCATTCGACTCCCGTATGGTTCAGGAAGATATCACCGGTTCCATGGCGCACGCTGCGATGCTCGGCGCAACCGGCATTATTTCGCAGGCGAGCGCGGACGCGATCCTCGCGGGACTGGAAGGGATTCTGAACGACCTGAAATGCGGCCTCGTCAAGATCGATCCGCGCGCGGAGGATATCCATTCGTTTATTGAATTCGAGCTCACCCGCCGGATCGGCGACGACGGAAAAAAGCTGCACACCGCCAGAAGCCGCAACGATCAGGTCGCGCTCGATCTGCGGCTCTATCTGAAAAAACAGACTGCGGAAACGGTTTCCCTCGTGAAATCGCTTATTAGCGTCATTACGAATCTGGCGGAAGCGCATGCGGAAACCGTCATGCCGGGATATACGCACCTGCAGCGCGCGCAGCCCGTCACCTTCGGACACTGGATTCTCGCCTACGCTTTCATGCTCGAAAGGGACGTCAAACGTCTGGAAAACGCGAGGAAAAACATGGACCTTTCCCCGCTCGGCGCAGGGGCATTCGCCGGAACGACCTATCCCATCGACCGGCAGGCAACGGCAAAGGCGCTCGGTTTCTCCGGCGCTCAGCCAAACTCGGTGGACGCGGTCGCGGACCGGGACTTCTGCGTGGAAATCGCTTCCGCGCTGAGCATGCTCATGACGCACCTTTCGCGCTTTTCGGAGGAGATCATCCTCTGGACAAGCTGGGAGTTTCGCTTTGTGGAGCTTTCGGACGAATTCTCCACCGGTTCATCCATCATGCCGCAGAAGAAAAACTCCGATATGGCGGAGCTCGTACGCGGCAAGACCGGGCGCGTGTACGGCGACCTGATCACGCTTCTGACCATGATGAAAGGATTGCCGCTGGCCTACAACAAGGATCTGCAGGAGGACAAGGAAGCGATTTTTGACGCGCTCGATACGGCAAAGATCTGCCTCTCCGTCTTCGCTCCGATGCTCTCGACCATGACGGTGCACCCGGAGAACATGCGAAAGGCCGCGGCGCAGGGCTTTATCAACGCAACGGACGCGGCGGATTACCTGGTGAAAAAGGGGATGCCGTTCCGAACCGCGTACCAGCTCACGGGACGGCTCGTGGCAAAATGCATCGCGGAGCAGCTGACGCTCGAATCTTTGCCGCTGTCGGAATACCAGTCGCTTTCCGAGTTGTTTGCAGACGATATCTACGAAGCGGTTAACCTTGAAACCTGCGTAAAGAGCCGAACCTCCGAAGGCGGAACCTCACCGGAGTCGGTCAAAGCGCAGATCCAGTATTTGCGGGAGGGTGTGCTATCATGACAAAAGTTTTTATCGACGGCAAAGAGGGAACGACGGGGCTGCGGATTTACGATCGTCTCTCCCAGCGCGGCGATCTCGAGCTTTTGGCCCTGCCGGAGAAAGAACGCAAGAATCCCGTCCTGCGTAAAGAGATGCTGAATCTCTGCGACATCGCCTTCCTCTGCTTGCCGGAGGACGCCGCCATCGAGGCCGTCGGCATGGTTGAGCAGGAGCACGTCGCCATCCTCGATCCTTCCACGGCGCACCGGATTTCCGCAGGCTGGGTTTACGGGCTGCCCGAACCCTGGGACGGCGGCTTTGAGAAGCTCAATGGAGCGAAGCGCGTTTCCGTCCCCGGCTGCCATGCAAGCGGGTTCCTGGCGCTCACCGCCCCGCTTGTTACGGCGGGCATTCTAAAAAAGGACGCGTTGCTCAGTTGCACCTCGCTTACTGGTTACAGCGGCGGCGGGCACAAGATGATCGCGCAATACGAGTCGGATTACCGGGACGTTCTGCTGAAATCCCCGCGTTTATACGCGCTGGGACAGCACCATAAGCACCTGAAAGAAATGCAGCACTACAGCGGGCTTTCCACCGCGCCGGCGTTTTTCCCGATCGTGGCGGATTACTTCAACGGTATGCTTACCATTCTGTCGGTGTTTCAAAGTCAGCTCGCGGACGGCTATACCGTCGAGGATATCCGGACCCTCTACCGCGAGCGATACAGCGGCCCCATGGTGCGCTACCGCGAGCAGATGGACGAACACGGCTATCTCGCAAGCGGAAAACTCTCGGATCTGGACGGTATGGATATCTGCGTTTCCGGCAACGACGAACGCATTACGCTGCTTGCAAGGTTCGATAACCTGGGAAAAGGCGCCAGCGGCGCCGCGATTCAGCTGATGAATATCATGATCGGGGCCGATCCCTACGAAGGGCTCAACCTCGGCGGAAAATAAAGACGCGCGGGAGCGACGCGCAAAACGAAAGGGTTCACAAGCATGAAACAGATTGAAGGCGGCGTTTGCGCCGCAAAAGGATATAAAGCCGCAGGCATCTACTGCGGCATTCGGAAAAACAAGAGCAAGAAGGACCTCGCGCTCATCGTAAGTGAAACGAAGGCCGCCTGCGCCTGCGTATACACGCAGAATCTGGTGCAGGGCGCGCCGATCGCCGTGACAAAAGCGAACGTATCCGACGGGTACGCCAGCGCCATCCTCTGCAACAGCGGCAACGCCAACACCTGCAATGTCAACGGCGTGGAAATTGCGCAGAAAATGTGCGAACTGCTCGGCGTTGCGCTTGGAATCCCCGCAAGCGACGTGGTAGTCGCCTCGACGGGCGTAATCGGTAAACCGCTGGACATCGACCCCATCGCCAGCGGAATTTCTCCGCTCGTTGCCGCGCTTGGGAACGACAGCAACGCCGCGGCGGAAGCCATTATGACCACGGACGTGAAGAAGAAAGAGATTGCTTTCGAGTTTACCCTCGGCAGCAAGACCTGTCATATCGGCGGAATCTGCAAGGGCAGCGGCATGATCCAGCCGAACATGGCTACCATGCTGGGATTCGTCACAACCGACGCGGCCATCTCCCCCGCCATGCTTCAGAAAGCGCTCAGCGAAGACGTACCGAACAGCTTCAACATGGTCAGCATCGACGGGGACACCTCCACAAACGATATGGTCACCTTGCTCGCCAACGGTATGGCCGGCAACAAGCCGATCACGGAAGCAAACGAAGATTTCAACGTATTCAAGGCGGCCCTTTCCGCCGTAACGCAGTATCTGAGCCGTTCCATCGCGGGCGACGGCGAAGGCGCGACGAAGCTGATTACCTGTCTGCTGAAAGGCGCGAAGGATCATGCAAGCGCTGTAATGCTCAGCAAAAGTGTGATCAATTCGCCGCTCGTTAAGTGCGCCATGTTCGGCGCGGACGCCAACTGGGGCCGTGTGCTCTGCGCGCTTGGCTATGCGGGCGTGGCATTGGACGTTCACCAAATCGGCGTCACGTTTTCCTCCGCAGCGGGATCCGTCGAGGTCTGCCGGTATGGAACGGGTGTGACGTTTTCCGAGGAGCTTGCGAAAAAGGTGCTTTCCGAAAGCGAGATCAATATTGAGATTTCGCTGAAAGAGGGCGACGCCTCCGCGACTACTTACGGCTGCGACTTAACGTACGACTATGTGAAGATCAACGGAGACTACCGCACATGATCATCGATATTGCCAAACGCGCCGAGGTGCTCATTCAGGCACTTCCGTATATTCAGAATTACTATGGCAAAACTGTCGTAGTGAAATACGGCGGCAGCGCCATGGAAGACGATACGCTGAAGAAAGCCGTTATGGGCGACGTGGTGCTGCTCACGCTCGTTGGCATCAAGATCGTTCTTGTGCATGGCGGCGGGCCGGAGATCAGCGCCACGCTGAAGAGGCTCGGCAAGGAAACGACGTTCGTCAACGGCCTTCGGGTCACCGACAAGGAGACCGTCGAAGTCGCGCAGATGGTTCTTGCGGGAAAGGTTAACAAAGGTCTTGTCAATTTGATTCAGAATGTCGGCGGCCGCGCGGTCGGGTTAAGCGGTATGGACGGCCATCTGATCGAAGCAAAGATGCTGGACGAATCGCTCGGCTTTGTCGGTGAAATCGTCGCCATCCACCCCGAACCAATCCGGGACCTGCTTGAAAAGGGCTATATTCCCGTGGTCTCCACGCTCGGCTGTGATAAGGCCGGCAACGTATACAATATCAACGCGGACACAGCGGCGGCAAGCATCGCGGGCGCGCTGCAGGCCGAGAGCCTCATCAACATGACGGATACCAAGGGCGTGCTGCGGGACGCCGGAGATCCGCTGACGCTCATTCCGCATCTTTCGCTCGGCGAGATTCCCGATCTGCAGCAAAGCGGCGTGATCACGGGCGGCATGATCCCCAAATTGGAATGCTGCGCCCATGCGGTCAGGCAGGGCGCGAACCGCGCGTTCATTATCGACGGCCGCGTGCCGCACGCAATTCTCATCGAGATGCTGACGGACGAAGGCATCGGCACGATGGTAACAGCCTGAAGGGAGAACCAATATGACGAATCAGGACGTAATCCAGCTCACGAACGAGTATATTCTGGGCACTTACAAGCGCTTCCCCGTCGCGCTCGATCGGGGCGAAGGCGCAACGCTGACCGATTTCGACGGAAAAACATATCTCGATTTTGCCAGCGGCATCGGCGTTTGTTCCCTCGGTTATGGAAACGACAGGTGGGTCGAAGCCATTGCCAGGCAGGCAAAGAAACTTCCCCATACCTCGAACCTATATTATACCGAACCGGTCGCGCTGGTTGCAAAATCGCTCTGCGAGCGCACCGGCATGAAGGGCGCGTTCTTTTCCAACTCGGGTGCGGAAGCAAACGAGGGCGCGATTAAGCTTGCGCGGAAATATTCCTTTGATCGATACGGCGCGGGCCGGAACCGGATCGTCACGCTTTACCACTCTTTCCATGGGCGCACCGTTACAACGCTCGCCGCAACCGGACAGGACGTTTTCCATCAATACTTTTTCCCGTTTACGGAAGGATTCCTTTACGCCGAACCAAACGATTTTGAAAGCGTCCGGAACACGTGCGACAAGAGCGTCTGCGCGGTCATGATGGAGCTGATTCAGGGCGAGGGCGGCGTGCTCCCGCTGGAAAAGTCGTTCGTGCAGCAAGTCGCGGCTTTCTGCAAAGAAAACGATATCCTGCTGATCGTCGACGAAGTACAGACCGGGGTCGGCAGAACGGGAACGCTCTTCTGCTATCAGCAGTACGGCGTCGAGCCGGATGTCGTTACCTTTGCCAAGGGAATCGCGGCGGGGCTTCCGTTCGGCGGCGTGCTTGCCGCGAAAAGCTGCTCCGGCGTGCTGACGCCCGGCACCCACGCGACAACCTTTGGCGGAAACCCGATCTGCGCCGCGGGCGCGACTGTGGTTCTGGATACGCTTACGCCGGAATTTCTAGCCGACGTGACCGGGAAAGGGGCCTATATCCGCGCGCAGATCGCAGGCTGGAGCCTTCCCGTCGTATCGAGCGTACGCGGTCTGGGCCTTATGATCGGCGTCGGGGTTACATGCTCGCACCGGGATGCGGTCGTCAAACTCCTTGCAGGCGGTCTTCTCGCGCTCACGGCGGGCGAGGACACCATCCGTCTTATGCCGCCGCTCGCCATAACGAAGGACGAAATCGATGCAGGGCTTGCGATTCTCAAGCAGGTGCTGAGCGCCTGCGAAACGAAGTAACAAGAAGGAGAAGCATATGAATTTAAAAGGAAAAAACTTTTTGAAGCTGCTTGACTTCACGCCGGAAGAGATTCAGGGACTGCTTGATCTCGCGGCGGATCTCAAGGCAAAAAAGAAAGCCGGCATTCCGCACGATACGCTTCGCGGAAAGAATATTGCGCTGATCTTTGAAAAATCCAGCACGCGTACCCGCTGCGCCTTTGAGGTCGCCGCTTTCGACCTCGGGATGCACGCAACTTATCTCGATCCCTCCGGCTCACAGATCGGCAAAAAGGAAAGCATTTCGGATACCGCGCAGGTTTTGGGACGGATGTACGACGGAATCGAGTATCGTGGATTCGGGCAAAACATTGTTGAGGACCTTGCAAAATACGCGGGTGTCCCCGTTTGGAACGGACTGACCACCGAATTTCACCCGACGCAGGTACTCGCCGACCTGATGACCATTCGGGAAAAATTCGGCAAGCTCAAGGGAATCAAGATGGCCTATTGCGGAGATGCCCGCTTCAATATGGGCAACTCGCTCATGGTCGGCTGCGCCAAGATGGGTCTCGATTTCGTTGCCTGCGCGCCGAAGAAGTATTTCCCCCAGCAAGGTTTGACGGATACCTGCCGGGAATTGGCGGCAAAGAGCGGCGGCAGCATTACGCAGACCGGGGATATTCTGGAAGGCGTTAAGGACGCGGACGTGATCTATACCGACGTATGGGTTTCCATGGGCGAGCCCATGGAGGTCTGGCAGGAGCGGATTTCCGATCTTGCGCCCTATCAGGTGAACGCAAAAGTAATGGCCGCGGCAAAACCGAGCGCCGTTTTCATGCACTGCCTGCCGTCTTTCCACGACCTCAACACGACCATCGGCAAGGAGATGGGCGCGCGCTTTCATCGCGACAGCATGGAGGTTTCCGACGACGTATTTTCCGGCAAGCAGTCCGTCGTATTCGACGAGGCGGAAAACCGCATGCATACGATCAAAGCCGTTATGCTTGCGACGCTATAACTTACGCATATACGCATACAAAAAGCGGGATCCCGCGAACTACGCGGGATCCCGCTTTCGTATGGAAATATCAGAAGCCTTTTAAAATGTTACCCAGCGCAAGAAGCACATATCCGACGATTACGGCAATAACGCCCGCAATGGACGGAACATAAGGAATCACCCCAAACGCTGCCACCATACCGACGACAAAAATGACCGCGGACATCCAGAACGTGAATTTTTTCGGTGCGTTGAGCCTCATAAAACAATACCTCCCTATCCGTCTTGCTTCTCTTTAAATCGTGCAGCTCGATTCATACGCTATTTCAGAAATCCAAGTTTCCTTGCCTGTTCCATATACTTTGGCAGTTCATCCAGAGAAATGGCCACGTCGTGTTTCTTTGCAAAAGCCATGAACTCCATCATGGTAACCTTGCCATCTGCGACGATCTGCGCGACTTCCGCCTGCAGCGCTTTGTCCGTTTCATACTGCTTGATAAGCTGTTCAACCGTTGCCATTATGCCTCACCTCCGTATTTGATGATCTGAGTATAGCAAATTCAAACATACGCGTACAGATGCTTTCTTGCCATCCGGAATACGGGAAGCATATCACGCACGCCGTACGCAATAATCGGTTACTCGCCGATGACCGTAATCTGCACCGTACGTTTTCTGGCGCGCGTCGTGTCAAAATCGATAAAGTAGATATAACCGAACTCGCCGAGATCCAGCTGCCCGTCGATCAGTACGATCGTTTCGCTGCGGCCAACCATCGCCGAGCTCAGGTGCGCTTCCGTATTATGGCAGCCGCGCGCATCCTCGCCGTGTTCCTCGGCAAACGCGAGCGCCTTCGGACCGGGATGCAGATAGATCCCCTCCCTGCGGCACGGCGGGAAGGCGCGCTCCAGTCCTTCGATAAAGTCCTGCTGCAGCGTTTCCAGCCCGGTCACGGAAAGATCAAACGCGGCCTCCTGTGTAATGACCGCGCAGGTCGTATGGTGCGAATAGACCGTAACGATCCCGTTTCGAATGCCGGAGCGCGAAACAACGTCCTTTGCCGCCTGCGTTACGTTATGAAACGTCTGAATCCCATTGTTGCTCTGAAGCGAGAGCGCCTCTCTGTAAACCATTGCTGAATCCTCCTTTATGCGTTCGGCGCCAGCCGTCCCTGGGCAATCAGATCCTCGCGCGCCTTCTTGACGTATGCAACCATTTCGTTGAGCAGCGCATGCGGATCCGACGAGCGAATGATCCCGGACGCGGAACCGGCCGCTTCCGATCCTGCCATGATAAAGTCATAGATCTGCTGCGCGGTCGTAATGCCCGCCGCCTGTTCGACCAGGATGTTCGGATCGACCGCCTTGACCGCGCGGATAACCTCCATCACATAGGACATGTCGCTCGCCTGACCGGAACCGATGAGCTCCGTCGGCTCCGGATTGATGATATCCGGATGAAGCTCGGCAACGGCGCGCGCCTCTGCGACCGTATCCGCGCAAACGAACGAAAGCATGTCCAGTTCATTCGCGCGGTCGATGCAGGTTTTGATCTGCGTCAGCGTCATGGGACGTTCGCAGTGGTTGAGTACGACGCCGCGCGCGCCGGCCGCTTTGAGCGCTTCCGGAAGAACGTCCGCCATACCGCGGCCTGGGCGTAACGTATCCATATACGGTGCGAGCACGATCAAACGGTCGGTGTTCTCCGCAATGCGGCGGATCTCCGTATACGGCGAAATAAACAGCACATCGACGTCGTATTGCTTCGCCGCGCGGTCTGCGGCCTTTGCCAATTCAAACACCGCATCTCCGTAGATATAGTTCTTTACGCTTGTTTCAAAAAAAGGCACTCGTATTTTCGGTTTCATATAAACCCCTCCTTCGGTTTCCCGGCTTTTGCCGTTTCAAAATCGATCTGTTTTATTGTTCATCCGACCCGTGCTTCACGCTTCCGGTGCTCCACTCGTCCGCACCGCGATCCGGAATGCAAATACCAACGCCAACCTGCCGGAACGCTTCCGCAAGTTTTTCGTCCGGCGCGGTATCCGTAACCAACGTAAAAATCTCACCGGGCAAAGCATACGAGATCAGGGAATTGCGGCCGAATTTCGCCGAAGTTAGCAGCGCGTAACACCGGGAAGAGTGTTTCCGCACCAATGCGTTAAGGCTGGAGATGCTGATTTGATCCGAACAGAAGCCCATTTCAGGCGTCAGCCCGTCCGCGCCGAGAAAGCTCTTTGTAAAGTGGAACGGCAGAAGGCTTCCCTCCGTCAGAGGCCCGGAAAAGTCCCTCCGCTCGGGGCTGTACTCTCCGCCCGCCAGAATAACCCGGCAATTTTTACCGGGCGTGAGAGAAGTAACGTTCGCAATCGAATTCGTCACGACATTGAGCGTTTCGAATTCTCCGCGCAAGATTCGCTCGTTCAGCGCAAGCGTCATCTGGAGAATCGTCGTTCCGCTGTCCAGATAGATCGTATCCCCGTTCTCGACAAAAGACGCGGCTAGCCTGCCGATGCGCACTTTTTCCGCTCGGTATTCCAATTCGCGCTGCGCAAACGAATACCCCGCAACCTGCGCCGCAAGCCGGACACCGCCATAGCATCGCACAACCGTTCCGGAGGCTTCCAGGTCGGAAAACAGCCTTCTTGCCGTCGCTTCGGAGACGTTAAACAGACTCATCGCCTCTCCGAGCGAAACGCTGCCCGTCAGTCGCAGCCGCCGAAGCAGGATTTCTTCCCGATCCGCTTTCTTTTTCACGGTCTTTGCCCTCCCGTTCCCGGTTTCTAGAAACATTGAACTTCGTTTTCATTATAACGAAGTTGTTTCGATCGAGTCAATCACTTTTATCGGCATTTTTGACTGTTTGCATCATTTTCATCGAACGTTTCCGTCTGTTTCGATGTGTTCTTCATCCCGCGCCGCCGGTCTCCGTTTCGAAATCACTCCGAGTACGACGCACCAAAAAACGCCGTGCAAACACACGGCGTCAGTTCAACATCCAACTTTATTTTGAAAACATCCGGTTTACGGCGGCTATTGTCGCCTCAACCAGCGCGTCTCCGCCCGCAGGCCCGCAATAGGTGGATGCGGACTTACTGCTGTAGCTTCCGCCGACGATGGCGGACTCCGTTGGCAGATACCCGCCAACCCCATTGCTCAGCTGCACAACAAACAGCTGCTCCGGAAGGACGCGCGCTTTCATCCGCTGCGCATATTCGCTGAAGAGTTCAAACGGATTCGTGGCAACCGCAATGTTTGAAATCCGGATCACATGGCTCACGCAGGAAAACGTGGTCGTCTCCTGCTGCATCTGCCAGCGAAGCACGTCCCCCTGCGGCTCAAAAGCCGAAACGACGTCCTTGTTCTCCATGGGATGCTCGGCGGAAAACGTGCGTTTCACCCGCTCCACTTCCGCGGCGGCCGCGCGATATTCGGCCTCGGATACCAGCCGCAGCGGCAGCTTAAGCCGCAGAATCTCGTGCATCAGCGTTGGCGTCATGTCGATATAATTCCGCGCATACCGGTATCCGCGAACAACCGCGTCCGTGATCCGCATGGAAATGGCCTCGCACTCCCGCGTCATGTCGAAGTTACGGAACACTTCCTGCGCCTGTCCGCCCCAGAGCTTAAGCGCCTCACGATTATACTTGCTGATTCGGACCAGGTCGAGCGGAGCAAGGTCGCCCGCCGCACCGCACATCGGCAGAATATAAACATTGCCGAGCCGCTCCCGCACGTCGTTGCGCACAAAGCCCCAGTAGTCCGCCGAAAGAAAGCGATGCAGCTCAAATACCTGCGACGGGCAGGGAACGTTGACGGCGACGCCGGTCAGGTGCCCTTCCATATCCCACGTATAGAGCAAATCGACGGACGAGTCTCCGCCCGGTTCAAAGCGGGCAAAGTTCTCCTGCGAACAATCGCCGTACATTACGGTCGTGTCCCCGTCCTTACCGTGAAACACCGGCCTGCGCGAAAAGCCGACCGCCGCATAATCGTGCGCCGTGCTCACGCCGCCGGGTTTCCGGCCCTCCCACGCGCGGAGGATCCCATCCGCAACGCGCTCAACGAAAAACTCCTGCGCTTCTTCCCCATAAAGGACGGAGGAATCCAGCTCTGCCTTCGGCAGCAATTCCGCGCCGTAAACTTTCTCGTTGTCGAGACGCATAAAGTCCGCGTAAAAATCGGAAGAACTATGCGTATGCGTCACGCCGAACGTGATTTTTTCAAACGAAAGCCCCTCCACCCCGGCAAGCCGCTCCCGAAGTAACTTCTCGGCATGCACGGGCACTTCGGTCATATCCAGCGATACGAATACCGCCTGTTCTTCCCCGTTGTCGAGCGCAAGCACGGTCGCCGTAATCGGATCCCGCACATACTCGGACACCCGGTGATACATTTGTCCAATCATCTGCACCGGCCGGTTCGGCGTCAGATTCGTTTGCGCCCACCCTATTTTGATCGCTTTCATGTTGTTCTTTGTCCCCATCGTTATTTTATGAAACGGACGAACACCGGCGTTTCCGGCACAACTCCCCCAGAGTCGGTCCAATCACAGGCCGATTCGCCGTTACAATTCCTTTTTCTTTCGGAAATAGAATATCCTTCCTACAGCAGATCGATATCCAACAATTTACAAAAATCCCGCACCGCTTCACGATAATCGCCATAACACACGATCACGTGCTGGCTCGAAACCTTTTCGGCAAACTCCTCCACCGTGCAATCCAGCGGAAATACTTCAAGGCTCGGCAGCTGCGGCGCCGGCGGCGTCCATCCGCACTCTTCCCATTTTGCAGGCGTTTTTGCTTCGGCAAGGTACATATGCATTTTGTAGCGCCCGTCCTGATAGACCAGCCGCATGCAGGTCACCAACCCGGTTTTTACGCGGGAAACGTTGAGAAGGCTCTGCGAAAGCAGTCCGAACGCGGTTGGCAGCACGCGTACGTCCCCCTGCGTCGCCGTGGTGGGAATAAAGTCCGGCACGCCAATCAGCATGCTCTTTTCAAAAAACTCGTAATACTCCAGATACGGAACCGTCTGTCCCGAAATGCCTTTCGCAATCAGCTGGGTCACCGCACCCATCACGTCGTTCTCCGGGATGGTCAGAACGCCGTACTTTTGCTCCAGCAGCATAAAGACCATTGCCGGCGGAAATCCAAGCAGTTTTTTCATGCCGTCCACGTCGATGAGCGTTACCGCGTCGTAGCCGCGCGCCTCGATCTTTTTCCCGACCGCAAGCGCATATTTCACGCCCGTCTCAATCACACTGTCATCGCAGGGCTGGTCGAACGTCCAGTTCGATTTCACAAAATGTACGGTTTGTGCGATCTCCGCCTCGCTCAGCGTCGGGATCGTCTGCGTCATTTCAAGCATCTCAAACGGCTCCACCTCGACGCCAAGCTGACCACGCATGCTGTTTCCTTCAAACTGCGTTCCGTAGAGCAGCATATCCCGATACCCCATGCTTCCTACACGCGCGCCGCGCAGGTATCGCGCCGTGCAGGCCGCGTCCGTAAACGCCTGAATCTTTTCAATCGGCTCGGGCTTTCCGATCACGCTGTAGATATACTTGAAGCGATAATGCATCGCAGCCAGCGCCGGGCGAATCGCCGTCGTCCCCGCCTGATCGGCGGTCGTCACAAGGTGGCCGCGCTCCATCCATCCGCAAAGCCCCCAGAGAAGCATCGGCAGGTGACGAAACCGGTCCGCAACACGAATCACGGCATGCGTCGGAACCCAGCCGGCAACGCACAGGATCAGGCAGTCCAGATCTTCCTTGAGTAACGTTTGAATCGCTCGGTCCGCCGTTTCATACTTTACGTCGTCTATGACCACTCCGGCGTCGAAAATTGTTGCGTCCTCAAGACCGGCGAGCGTTTTCCGTGCCCCGTCATGTTTGAGTTCAAGCCGTTCAAACGGGGTGTTGACCTCGCCAAAGCAGACAAACCCGATCTGTTTCATTCCTTTTCGTCCTCCTGTTGATTCCGTTCTATCTGTTCACGCGGCGGGCAGGTGGAGCTTCGCACGACCAGCCGCGGCTGGAGCGAAACATTCTGCACCACATGATGTTCCTTTTCGTGAATATTATCCATCAGCAGCTTGACCGCCAGCGAACAGAGCTGCTCGGTCGGATTCGAGATGGAGGTCAGCTGAATCGGCAGGTAATCGTTTAGAATGATATTGTCGAAGCCGATCACCGAGATATCCTCCGGCACGCGCACTCCCTCTTCGCTGAATGCATCCAGCGCGCCGAGCGCCACCTGATCGTAACAGGCGATTACGGCCGTCGCGCGCGGCTCGTCCTTTTCCCGCAGAAGCTCTTTCGCGCGCAGGTATCCGCCAAGCTCGAATCGCTCCTTGCCGCGCTTCATATGGTTTTCACGCACGGGCAGGCCGAGCTCTTTCAGATAGCGCGTCAACGCGAGATACCGCACATCCGAAGCGTATTCGCCGATATAGCCGATCTCCCTGTGTCCAAGCTCCACGAGAAGGTCGAGCGCCTGACGAACGGCCATTTCGTTCGCAATGGAGATCGTATCCACCGGAAGAATCACCTTGTTCTCCGAAATGAGTACCAACGGCAGAACAGAATGTGCAATCCGGTCGTGCTTCTGGATATCGTCCTTGGCGTTTAGCACGAAACAGTCGTTAACGATCAGCCCGCAGATATCGTGATTCAGCATCTGGTCAAACGCCGCGAGGATTCCGTTGACTTCAAACCCGCCAATGGAAACGATCATCGAATATCCGCGTTTCTTCAGTTCGCGCTCAATGGTTTCCACCATCTCCGAGTAGTAATGGCTCCCGACTTCCGGTACGATCAAGCCAACGGTATTGCTGCTGCGCCCGCTCGTACGAAGGCGGTAGCCCATCTGCATAGCGGCGCGTTTGACCAGACTCACCGTTTCCGGGCTGATGTCCGGCGCGTCGCGCAAAGCACGCGAAACGGTTGAGATATTCAGGCCCGTCTTTTCGGCGATATCGCGCATCTTTGGCATGGCTTTTCCCTTTCCGGGAAACGAGGTCAGCGCTCCCGTTTTCATATCAAAAATCAGCAGGTAACCGGCTTTCGCATCGCAGATTCAAAGGAACGCCGCCGGACCGGCGGTTCCGTTCTGCCGAAACATGCCATTATTCTAGCATCTTTCGCACATTTCGCACCAGTACGCATTTTGCGGAAACCCTTTGCCCGAAGAATGGCCGTACTTTGGCCGTAAACGTCCCTCGCCGGGACGGCGAACCAGCACCGTCCCGGCAGAATACAGCTTCTTGATTGGTTATTTCGCGGGCCAATCCGTTCCTTTGTAAACGATCGCGCCCCAGAGGTCCTGTTCGTAGGTATCCACGTTGGACTGGTCGATCAGTACCGTACCGGAGTCGTTGTACTTGGCAAAGGTCGCCTTGTCGCCCTCGGTAAGATATTCGTAGGCCATACGGACGGATTCGTATCCGCGCTTATAGAAGTTCTGTGCCAGCGTCGCCCAGACTTTGCCGGCTTTGATGTTGTCGATGGTCGCTTCCACGGCGTCGATATCCAGAATCAGCACGTCGGTGCGCCCCGTCTCCTGGCAGACCTGCACAACGCCCGGGCCGCCGGTGGATTCGAGCATGATGACAACGTTCGTTTCCGGATAGGTATTCAGCGTATCCTCAATAACGCTCATGGCGGTGGCAACGTCGTTCTTATCCGCAACTACGTTCGTGATCTTCATATCCGGATATTTTTCAGCAATGCGCTCTTCCAGACCTTTGCGCTGTTCGACCTGGTTCGTGGTCGCGAGGTCGCCCATTACGACGCAGATGTTCGCCTTGCTGTCCGTCTTGGCGGCGATCATATCCGCCGCATTGACGCCGTAGTTATAGTTGTCCGTACCGATCCAGGATACGAACGCGTCCTCATCCTCCAGCAGGTTCGAGGTTAAGAACACCGGAATGCCGGCCTGCTTGGCACGATCGAACACTTCATAGAGGGAGGGATCGAACGGCTCGCCGATGATCGCGTCCGGCTGCATGGTGATGGCGTTCTCCATCGCAGCGATGTAATCCGTCACGATCGAGGTGGTACCAAACGTCGGCCCGATGATCTCGAGCTTCACGCCGTATTCTTCGGCGGCTTTGCGGGCGGCTTCCGCCTGCTGTTCGTAAACCGGATGTCCGACCAGCGCGTTGACCAGAATGACATACGGCTGATCCGCTGCCGCGGGTTCCGCAGCCGCTTCCGCAGCCGTCGCCTCGGGCTGAGTTGCCGCTTCCGCCGTTGGCTCCGCAGCCGGGGTCGTTTTCGCGCTGCAGGCAAACGCGCTCAGCATCAGCATGAGAGCGAGAACCAGGACGAGTACTTTTTTCATCTTGATGAATCCTCCTATCTTATTTTATGTTTATGCTCGTAAGAGCACTCACAATCCGGAATGGATATACCGATCTGCTTTCTTTTTCAGCCACAGAATTGACCGAGCGAGTCCTCCCGGGTGCCGGCCTAACGGTCCGATCCGGAACAAATGCGCAGAAACCGCTCTTCATCCGCGTCCTCGCGCCCAAGCTCCGCGCGGATCTTGCCGTCCGCCAGCAGCAGGTATCGATCGCACATACCGACCAGCTCGGTAAGTTCCGAAGAAATCATGACAATCGCCATGCCGGAGCGCACAAGCCGCGTCATAATCTGGTAAATCTGCGCCTTCGCGCCTACGTCGATCCCCCGCGTCGGCTCGTCGAGCAGCAGTACTTTCGGTTCCGCCATCAGCCACTTTGCCAGCACAACCTTCTGCTGGTTTCCGCCGGAAAGGCTCGTCACCATATCCCGCTCGCTGTTGGCTTTGATGCTCAGCTCCTCAATGTACTCCTGACCGTACTTCCGCTCCGCTTCGCGGTCGAGCACGCCGCTGTGAAACACCTTGTCGAGCCGAGCAAGCGTGATGTTCCGGGCAAGATTGAGCGTTGGAACAAACCCGTTGACCTTTCGATCCTCGCTTAAAAGCGCGAGTCCCTTATGAATCGCGTCCTTTGGATCGGCAATGCGGACGGGCTTTCCTTCGATGCGCATCTCGTCGTAGCTGCCGTCGATCGCGCCGAAAATCGCGTTGACCGTTTCGGAACGGCCCGAACCCACCAGACCGACCAGACCGAGAATCTCACCGCGGCGCACGGAAACGTCCACGCCGTCCACGATGTATTTCTTGCGGTTGTAGGGATGCTTGACGCGAAGATTTTTCACAAAGAACGCTTCTTCGCCGATGGGGACCGTCTCCTTTGGATACAGGTTTCCGATTTTTCGGTTGACCATCGCCTCCACGATCTCCTCCACGCTGAGGTCGGCGGCGGGTTTGGTCCAAACGTGACAGCCATCGCGCAGAATGCAGACGCGATCGGCCAGTTGCTTGATCTCCTTGATCTTATGGCTGATATAGATGCAGGAAATCCCGTTTTCCCGCAGGCGGAAGAGGATTTTAAACAGCTCCTCCACCTCCGCGTCCGTCAGCGGCGAGGTCGGTTCGTCCAGCACGAGAATCTTCGGATTGCGGCTCAGCGCCCGCGCAATGGAAACCATCTGACACTGCGAAGCGCTCAGGTCCCGCAGGTGCGTCGAAACCGGCACCTTAAGGCCGACCATTTCCGCATACACCTTTGCATCCTCATGCAGCTTTTTCCACTGGACGATTCCGTTCCTCGTTGGAACCCGGCCGACGAATATATTTTCCGCAACGGACAGATCCAGATGAACGCTGATCTCCTGATAGATCATCTCAATACCCGCCGCGGAGGCATCCGCCGGGGTTCGGAAAACACAGGGTTTTCCGTCAATGCGGATTTCTCCCTCGTAACTGCCGCAGTCGTAACTGCCGCTGAGCACCTTCATGAGCGTGGACTTGCCCGCGCCGTTTTCACCGCAGATCGCGAGAATCTCATGGTCCATCAGATCGATGGATACCTGTTTGAGGGCCTTCGTCGCGCCAAACGACTTCGTAACCCCGATCATTTCGAGCACTGTTCTGGACATTGACTGCCCTCCTTAGCGGTTGAGGCTGGCGCGGATACGGTTTCTCAGGTATTCCAGCGAGCAGGCAAACACGAGCACAAGGCCGATCACCAGCTGCTGCCAGTACGCGTCGATCTTAATCAGCGTCATGCCGTTGCTGATCATCGCCATAAAGAAGGAACCCATCACAACGCCGATGATCGAACCTGCGCCGCCGTCCATATTGATACCACCGATCACGCAGGCCGCAACAACGGTCATTTCGAAGCCGGAGCCGATGTTCGGCTGCGCGCTGCCAACGCGGGAAGCCATCAGCACGCCGGTCAGCGCCGCGAGAACGCCCGTCAGCACGAATGCCGAGAAGCGGATCCTTACGGTCGGGATTCCGGCAAGGCGCGCCGCCTCGCCGTTTCCGCCGGCGGCGAAGAGCCGCCGACCGTAAGCCGTATAGCGCAGCACGAATCCTGCAATAACCGCCATGACAAGAGCAATCACGATCACGTATGGCAGTTCGTAGCCGCCAATCGGTATGCCGCCCTGCCCCACACCAAGGAACTTCTCCGGAAGGGGATAAACGGAAACGCCCTTTGTGTAGCCGGTGCAGAGACCACGCGCGGCATACATGGTGCCCATCGTCGCAATAAACGGCGGCAGTTTGATCTTCTGCACAAGAAAGCCGTTGAATACGCCGAACAGACCGCCAATAACCAGCGCGGCCAGAACCGCGATCCAGATCGGCACGTTGTAGTAGCTCATCAGAGCCGCAGCCGCCACGCCGCCGACGGAGAACACCGCGCCGACGGAAATATCCCAGCTTCCAGCAATGATCAGGAACGCCTGACCGATGGATGTGATAATGGTGAACGCCGCGGTGCGCATGACATTGGTCATGTTGCTCACGGAAAGGAACTTATCGCTCTTTGCCGTAAACAGGATGATGGCAAGCAGCAGCGGCATCAGTACGCCCGCCTCGCGCACATCGATAAACTTTTCGAGAAGTTGCCTTGCGGTATGTTTGCGTTCCATTGGCTGACTGATTCCTCCAGACGTTACGTATCGGTTTTTTCCCTTCGGCGCCGCCGTAAGGGACGAACGCATCCGGGTAAACAAAGCAGGCCTGTCGCCCCGGCGCAATCGATCTTTTCGTGTTGCAATGGTTTCGTTTGTTTTCTGCGGCGATCTGCCGCGTAAAAATTAGTCCTTGCCGCCCTGTGGGTCGGACGGCGGCGCTCTGCAGAAAAGAGCGTGTATCAACCGGTCGTTGTATTGAAATGATCGAAACTATTTTCGCCCGTTGACCGGTTTGACACTGCAAATATAGCCGTGTTTTCTGGTCTCGTCAACGATTAATCACGAAACTATTTTCGTTTTGAATCTAAAAATGGCAAGAAAAGCCCAAACGGGGCGGATTGCGCGTCGCTTTCCACCCCGTTTGCTATTGCTTTCGTTTTCGTTAATTTTCGGTGTCGTTCCGTTGTTTACCGCTCCTGCTGCAGCGTGAACTGACGCATAACGGCTTTTTCCTCGTCCGTGAATTTACGAAGCGTATTGATCGTTTCGCCGTTGTTCCACTTGCGGCTGCCAACATCGTCCGCCGTACCCATGATGGTGACGTTTACCTGACGGTGACGGGCGCGAACATGATCCCAGTCGACGAAGTAGATATGCGCAAATTCACCCGCATCCAGCACGCCGTCCTTAATGGTGACGGTCTCGCTGCGGCCAAAGAATATGCTGCGCAGATGTCCGTCCGTATTCATGCTCGTAAAGTTGCCCGGCTCGCCGCAGTTGCGGCCAAACTGCGCGTGAATGGGACCCGGATGGCGATACTGATGCTCCTCGGCAAAGTCCGGAATCATCCTGCGCATGATGTCCAGCAGATCGTGCTGGAGATACTCGAGGTCAAACGAATCAAGGTCGTGCGAGCACTCCTGCACCATTACGGAGCAGGTGGTGTGATGGGAAACGATCGCGCAGGTGCCGTTCTTTATGCCGGACGCGGCGACGATCTCCAGGACCTCTTTGGAAATGTCGTGAAAAGTGGGAATCCACCCGCGTGACTGCAGTTCGATCTCTTTCTGAAATACCTTAAAGTCCATAAAACATCCTCCTGTATATTGATTTTTGGTACTGTATCCACCAAAAAATTCGTCAGCGTCCGGCGGCGCGGTCGTCCCACGCGCGGCGCACGGCGCCGATCATCTCGTCCACCATCGCGGCGCGGTCCTTCGCCTTGACGACGCCGCTCGAAGAGCCCGTCGCCTCCGCGCCCGCGCGAATAACGCGATACACGTCCTCTCCATTGCTGATTCCCGCACCCTGCAGCACGAAGATATCCGGGTCGACTTCCTTGACCGCGCGGATCGCCGCGGCGACATATTCCATGTCACTCGTTTGGCCCGTGCCGATCAGCCCCGTCGGCTCGGCAACAATGATGTTGGGTTTCAGCTTGGCGACCGCGGCGGACTCCGCCGTCGTATCGGTGCAAACGATCGTGGCAAGCCCCACCTCGTCCGCCCGGCGGATCGTCTGCGTCAGCGCCGCAAGCGAGAGCGGTTTTTCACAGTGGTTCAGCATAACTCCCCTCGCGCCGGCGGCCACAAGCGACTCCGGCAGCGTATCCGCAAGCCCTCTGCCCGGTACAATGGGGTCCATATGCGGCGCGAACACAAAGATCCGTTGCGTTGCCTCCGCAACGCGCCTCAGCTCGACAATCGGGGTTGTAAAAATAATGTCCACATCGTATTTCTTTGCCGCCGCATCCGCATAGCGCGCCAAGGCAACGACGTCGTCGCCATAGAGATACGACTTCGGGCCGATCTCAAAGAACGGCGGTTTTAGTTGAAACCCTTTCAGCAAATCAGTGCTCTCCTCTCCCACGCGTTTCCAATCCGATCCAGACTTTCGCCTTTGATCATCAGAACGCTTTCAGAGTACTCTATATTTTCTGTTTCGTCAATATTATTTTCTATTTATTTCGTTCTTGATTTCTTTTTGCAGTCGTTTTATACTGTTTATGGAAAACAATATTTTCGATTCGTATTTTCACGAGTCGGCGGAGGTGTTTGATTTGTCTGAGAATCCGGTCTGGGAGGTTGCCAAAGAGGCATACAGAATCGAAGCGGACGCCGTTTCCCGTGCGTTTGACGGAATCCGGCGGGAAGATTTTCTCCGCGCGGTGAACGTACTCAAAGACGCGCCCCGTATCGCATCGAGCGGCTGCGGGCATTCCGGCATCTGCTGCCAGCACTTTGCGCACCTGATGTGCTGTATCGAGCGGCCCGCACGGTTCATCTCCCCCGCGGAGGCGATCCATGGCGCGACCGGTTTCCTGCAAAAAGGCGACGTTATGCTGCTCGCCTCGCGCGGAGGCAAAACGGCGGAGCTTTTGCCGATCCTGAAAATCTGCAAAGAAAAGGAAGTCACAATCATCGCCGTGACCGAAAATCTCGAGTCCCCGTTAGCAAAAGGCGCGGATATCGTGCTCCAGATGCGGGTGACCAAGGAGGTCGACCGCTTTAACACGCAGGGTACGACAAGTTTTACCGTTCTTTCCGTTCTGTTCGACGCGCTGCAGGCGGCGCTCATCGAGGTAACGGGGTTTCGGAGCGAACAGTTCGCCGTTATTCACCCCGGCGGAGCGGTCGGCGAACGGCTCAATCATACGACAACGCCGTAACAAAGCCCCTTTTGCGTGACCGCCGGGGCTGAACATGGTATCATACTCGGTATCACCCCATTTATAACAAGGAGGCCGCCGCACCATGGCAGGGGAACTGAAGATCGACGTGCGCAGGAAAAAGATTCTGGAGGTCCTCCGGCGGGACGGGCAGGTGCGCGTATCGCAGTTGAGCGACACGCTCGGCGCGACGGTGGTCACCATTCGAAACGATCTGGACGCCCTCGAACAGGACGGTTATCTGGAGCGCACGCAGGGCGGCGCGATCCAGACCATGAAAAACTACTATAATCTGGAGTTTCAGCGCCGCAAACAGGAGCACATGGAACTCAAAAAAGCGATTGCTTCCGCGGCTGCGCGCCTCGTAAGGGACGGCGATACGTTGTTCATCAACTCGGGAACCACGACGTATTTCACCGCCGTGGAGCTGAAACAGCGAAAGAATCTCAACGTCGTGACGAATTCCATCTCCGTTGCGGTCGAGCTCGGCGGGCTTCCGACGTTCCGCGTTATCCTGCTCGGCGGGGACATCAGCGCGCAGTACTCGTTTACCTATGGTGAAGACGTAAAGGAGCAGATTTCCCGATACCGCGCAAACTGGGCAATTCTCTCCGTAGACGGTGTAAACCCGGGAACGGGCGTAACCACCTATCACGCCGAGGAGAGCGTCATCGACCGGATTATGATGGAACGCGCGGAAAAGGCGCTTGTGGTTGCGGACAGCACGAAACTCGGACGTGAGAGCTTCTCGCGTATCAGCGCGCTCAGCAGCGGTACGATCCTGATCACCGATCATGGCGCAGACCCTGCTTTAACAGAAAGGATTTCCGGCGAAGGTGTCGAAGTGCAATTTGTCTAAGCCCCATACGCCTACCCTGCTGCCCGCATTCTCGGGAGTCCTGTTTTTCGTCGGCTTCGAAATGGGCGGCTTCCAGCTGGTGCTTCGCAGCGTTTCCGCCGAGTTTTCCGTCGGAACCATCGGAGCCGGGTTGTTGGTTGCGGCGCAGTATGCGAGCGTCATCCTCATGCCGCTGCTCTTCGGGCGGCTTTCCGACCGTGTGGGTAAGAAGAAGGTTATCCTCTCCTTTTCCCTCGTGTTTCTGCTCGGCTGCGCGCTTTCCGCGCTCGCGCATAGCGTTCTTGTTTTTGCCGCGGGCGTGTTCTGCGTCGGCGCGGGATACAGCGTCTGTGAAACGACCGGCTCCGCCGCACTGTCGGATATCTCGCCGGAACGCGGCGCACGCTGGATCAACCTTTCACAGGGCGCTCTGAGCCTTGGAGCGGTAACCAGCCCTCTGTTGACACAGTTCGGTATACAAACGCTCGGCTGGAGCTGGCGCGCGGTGTTTTCGATTGCTGCGGCCGGCGCGCTGATCGCGTTTCTGCCGCTCGCATTTTCGCAATTTCCTTCCGGCGCAACAGCAAAGGAACCCGCTGTAAAACCCGTCCACGGGTTTTTTGCCGATCCTGCCTTCGCGCTCTTTTTCTGCTCGATTCTGCTTTACGTCGGTCTGGAAAACGGATTTGGATACTTTACCGAATCGCTGTTTTCGGTGGAACTAAACGCGGCGTCGTTTGGCGCCTACGCCATTTCGGCCTATTGGGCAAGCATGGCGCTTTCACGATTCGTGTTTGGCGTTTTACCGTTCCGGCCGGAACGTTCGCTGCTTTTCTGTCTGCTTGCCTCCGGCGCGTTATTCACAGCGCTTGCCCTGTTGCGGCTGCCTGTGCTTTCCCTGGTTTCCTGCGCATTGATCGGTTTTGCGTTCGGTCCCATCTGGTCCAGCCTGATGGATCTCGCGGCACGGCGGCATCCCGGAGCGTCCGGGGGCGCAATGGGGCTCATGAGCGCCGGCTGTGGCCTCGGCGGCGCGTTGTTTCCCGCGTTGATGGGCGTGCTTTCCGCGCAAATCGATCTGCGGGCGGCGTTTCTGCTTCTCGCGCTATCCGCGCTTGCCGCGGGCGTACTTTCGTTCCTTGCCACGCGTGTCCAATCGCGCGGCGAACAACTGGAGGACGATAATCATGCTTTTTCTCGCAATTGACCTCGGAAGCACCAATACCAAGGCGGCGCTTTACGACGAACACATGAACCGCCTCGTCATGAAAAGCGTTCCGGTGGAATATATCCGCGCCGGCGGTTTTGTGGAATTCGACGTGGAAGCTTACACCGAGAGCCTGTTTTCGCTTATTCACTCCCTTTTCGGCTCCGGCGCGGCAAACCGAGGCGACCTCGTTTCCATCACGCTCACGGGACAGGCGGAGTCGCTTGTTGTGCTCGGCGGGGACGGCAGGCCTCTGATGAATGCAGTTTCGTGGATGGACGAGCGTTCCACGGAGGAATGCGCGGAGCTTGAATCGGCCTTTTCGAAGAAGGAGTGCTACGCACGTACCGGTCAGCCCGCTGCGCTGCCCACCTGGCCCGCAACGAAAATTCTCTGGCTTCGCCGGCACCGCCCCGAAGTGTTCCTGTCCGCAACGCATTATGTTTTGCTCAAGGACTATATCGTCTACCGCCTGACGGGGCTGCTCGCCGCCGACTGTTCGATCGCAACCTTCACATTCTACTTTGACATTTACCAACGCCGTTACTGGCCGGAGATGCTGGCGTTTCTCGGCGTTTCGAAAGATCGCCTCCCTCCGCTGACCGATCCCTGCGCAAACGCGGGGCCGCTTCTTCCGAACGTTGCGCAAGCGCTCGGCGTCCCGGAAAAAGTTCTTGTCAACCTTGGTACGCTCGATCATTTTTGCGGTATGATCGGCACGGGAAATATCCGCGAGGGACTTCTCAGCCTCTCGACCGGAACCGTGCTCGGACTCTCGACGCTTGCCGCCGCAGATGCGCCGCGCGATACCGGCATCCCCATGCACTATGGTTTCCTTCCGAAGAGTTACGTCATGCTTCCGACCGCCGAAAGCGGCGGCGTCAGTCTGGAATGGTGCAAGCGCGCATTCCTGCCGGATACGGATTTTGCAGAGATCGACCGCCAGGCAGAAGCGCGGCGTCCCGGTGAGATTCTGTTTTTACCGTATCTGGTCGGCACGAATGCGCCGGAATTCGACCTGGACGCCTGCGGTATGTTCTTTGGCCTGCGCAGTCGGCACGATGCGTTTGATCTCGCGCTCGCGGTCATGGAAGGCGTCTGTCACCTGCTCAAAAAGAACTGCGACCGGATCCGGGAGAGCGGAGCGCCCGTCGAGCGCATCATCGCCACCGGCGGCGGCGCAAAATCCGCCGTATGGTGCCAGATGCAGGCGGACGTGACCGAAATCCCCGTGTGCATCCCCGCAGAAAAGGAAGCGGCGCTGCTCGGCGCGGCTATGGTCGGCGCGGTGGCGCAAGGCGTTTATGCTTCCCTCGCGGACGCGTCCGAGCAGGTCGTTCGGCTCACGCGCACCTACGAGCCGCAGCCGAACGCCATATACGAGCGCAAACACCGCCAGTTCCTCGCGCTCTACGATGCGATGATTCGTGTGCAGCGCATGCCGTAAATCGGAAATGCGCCCGTCGAAAAAGGAGTACGTCCGTGCGATTACTGAAAAAAGAATTGTTACTTGACCAATGTCCCGTTCTCTGGCAGAAGCCGCTGACGTCCGAAGTGCTCGCGAGCGATTTCGACGTTCGCGGCGGAAGCTGGCACGTGGAGGACGGCTGGCTTTACGGCGAAAACCGTGACAACAGCCCCGGCATGATCATCTCGCGCGAGGATTTCTTCGGCGACGTCCTGCTGGAATTCCGGGCTAATACGGTGTCGCCCTGTACCCACGATATCAATGCCATGTGGAACGGCAGCTGGAATTACGAAACCAACACGCGGCATATCGCCTATGTCGGCGGGCTGGAAGGCTGGTGGCACGGCAAGGTCGGATTCGAAAAATCGCCCGATTATCAGCTCAACGCAGCCAATCCGCTTTTTTCCTTTACACCCGGACAGGAATACTTCATTCAAATGGGAAGTATTCACGGGCATGTATTTCTTCTCATCGACGGCGCGCTCGCGCTTGAAGTCACCGATCCGGACCCGATCGACACGTCGAAATACGGCCGCTTCGGGTTTGAAGCATATTGCGCAAAGCTGCGCATACGGGATATCTGCCTGCGCCGCGCCGTTTGGCGCGCGGTAGAGGAACATTACGAACCGGAGTTTTAATCCCTTTGATTTCATAAACAAAAGAGGCTTTCCCATGAGCGTTACATCCGTCCCATTCGGACGTCTGCCAACCGGCGAAGACGTCACCCGCTATACGATTACGAACGCCTCGGGCACCGCTTGTTCCTTGCTGGACTACGGCGCGACCTGGCAGAGCATGCTGGTTCCGAACCGAGCCGGTCGTCTTGTGGACGTATTGCTCGGGTTCGATTCGCCGGAAGCATACGTCCGGCAGGAGTGGTATATTGGCGGAACGATCGGGCGCGTGGCGAACCGCATCGGCGGAGCGCGCTTTACTCTGAACGGTACCGAGTATCCGCTCGCCGCCAACGACTGCGGCAATTGCTCCCACGGTGGAAAAACCGGATTCGACCGCAGAATGTGGAAGGCTGCGCTGGAGGAAAACTCGGTCGTGTTCTCTCGCTTCAGCCCGGATGGCGAAGAGAATTTCCCCGGTAACCTCAGCGCGATGGTCGCCTTTTCCCTGGGGGACGATAACTCGCTCTCCATTCGTTATTTTGCGGTTTCGGATCAGGATACGCTCTGCAACCTGACCAATCACGCCTACTTCAACCTTGCCGGGCAGGGCACGGTTCTCGAGCAGACGCTGCGCATCGATGCGGACGCGTTTACCCGCATCGACGCCTGCATTCTTCCGACCGGAGAAATCGATCCTGTTCGAAACACACCGCTGGATTTTCGGGCACCGAAACCGATCGGCCTGGAAATCGGATCGCGCAGCGAACGCATGGACGCCGCGCTTGGTTATGACCACAACTTCGTGCTCAATCATCCGGAGGGCGGCGTGGAACTGGTCGCGACCGTGCACGATGCCCTGGGCGGCGTTGCAATGGACGTCTTCACCGACCAACCGGGGATTCAGTTCTTTACGCCGTACGACATGTGCGGCATGCGCGGGAAAAATGGGACAGTCTATGGAAAGCGCGCCGGTTTTTGTCTGGAAACGCAGCATTTTCCGGACGCTCTGCAGCACCCGCACTTCCCCAGCATCGTTCTGCGCGCAGGCGACGTTTACACGACCGAAACCGTTTTTCGCTTTCGGGTCGAATAACGTCCTCCTCACTTTATAACGCATTATAACGCAGAAAAGGCCGGGACATTTTTCAATCTCCCGGCTTCTGTTTTTTTCGTTACCAAATTGCAGGGGCTACTCGCCTTTCATATCGATCACGTTTGCTTTCTTCTTCAGTACGTCGAGGCTTAGCTCGACCGACTCGCCAATCGCCGCGTCGATATCGTCGTCCGTCACACCAAGCGGCAGGCAAGCCTCCGCCTTGTCGATAAAAAGCTCTGCCGTCTGCATAGCGACGAATTTACTCATGAGCAATCCGCCCTCGGTTCCCGCTTCCCTGCGCTTCCTGTCGATTTGTTTTGCGTTCATCGCAAAGAGAAAGTTGGGAATCGTCACGATCTTTTTCTCCGGCGTTCCCATAAAACGGTTCATTATCGTGATCATTTCCCGCCATGTCAGATTAAACCACCCGATGGGATACGCGTTGCCGCCGCGGTTACGCTCCAGTGCGCCCGCGAACGCCTGGCCGACTTGCCGGACGGTCACCATCGCGGTTCCGCCGCGCGGGTAGAGGACGGCGCCCTTCATGCCCTGAAGCATCTCGACAAGGAACACCCAAACAGGCTTCCTTCCCTTTTGCGCACCGAAAATATACGGCAACTCCAGGACGGAAACGTCGAAATGTTCGTCTGCAAACGAGAGCGCCATCGTTTCCTGGTCGATGCGGCTTCGAATGTAGGGATGCCACCGGGTCAGCTCCAGCCGCGGCCATTTCTTGGCAAAGTACGAAAAATAGGACCCTGCAACGACCGCGTGCTTCACGCCGCTCTCCTTGGCGAGCCGGAGCATACGCTCCAGCGGCGTGATGTTGTATTTTTGAAAAAATTCGTAGATGGGCGAAGGACCTTCGATCCGCTCGTCCACACCCGAGGCAAAGATAAAGCCGTCGGCACCGTGGAGCAGATCCTTGAGCTCCTCATCCGTCATTTGATTGCTGTCCTTAAGCGTCAGCGTCATTTCCGGCGGCAAAAGCGCGCCTTCGGGTATCGGCGGCAGCGCGATGGAATGCACACTGTGCCCGCGCGAAATCAGTTCCCGCGCGGTCTGGCTGCCCAGCAGGCCCGTACCGCCGATCATGAGAACCTTCATATCGACACCTCCTGTTCGATGACTATAGGTCTATTATAGCAGGGATTGCCGGTTTGTCTGCGAGTTTATCACGTTTTACAGCGGTTACACATCCGTGAGCCGTCCATTTTGCGATTTTCACCTGTCCAAGCCGCTGTATTCCGGGTCAGGGTTTCCTCTTTTTCCGGAAACGTGCTATGATTCTTCCGCGGCCCGGAGAGAAAAAACACAGCGCGGTTGGTAGTCCGCGCGCGGAGATAATCCGTCAGTAACCTGCCCTCCTGGGTTGTCCGTCTTTCCGATTCAAGGGGCCGCAAAAGGAGGATGCGGTATGTACCGCATAATATGTACGGTTTTCTTTGAGGAACCTTTCTGGGTCGGCGTTTGGGAACGCTCCGGTAACAGCTCCTACTCCGCTGCGAAAGTCACCTTTGGCGCGGAACCGAGCGACAGGGAGATCCTGAAATTTCTGCTCGATTCCTACCGGACTCTTGTTTTCTCCAAACCCCATGCGGACCGTGAACGTCGTTTTGTTGTCCCAAACCCGAAGCGGGCGCAGCGCGCGGCGGCTCGCGCCGTGCTTTCCGCCGGCGTCGGCACCAAAGCGCAGCAAGCGCTGAAAGAACAATACGAAGCGGGCAAGCAGGAACACAAACAAGTTTCCCGTACCGAGCGGCTCGCCGAGGAAGAACGGAAATTTCAGCTCAGACAGGAGAAAAAGAAAGCGAAGCACAGGGGGCGTTAGCCCAAGCAGGCTGTTCGGGCAGTGTTCGTACAGCCTTTTTCTATCATCGAACGGTAGCAGGCATACCTGCGGGCATGTTACAATACCAATGATCGTTATCGATGATCGTTACCTGTGAGTGTTCCGAAACCAGGGGGAGGCGGCGCGCGGTTGAAGAAAAAGGATTGGCTCATCATAGGCGGCGTACTGCTGCTTGCGCTCGCCGCACTGCTTGTTTCGCGCTTTGCGCTGCAGCGTCCCTCCGGCGCAACGGTCACGGTGTATGTCGGCGGCAAGGTTTACGCCACGGCCAGCGCAGACGAAGATCAAACCATCACGGTGGACCAGGGCGACGGCAAGGTAAACGTGATCGTAATCGACAAGAGCGGCGTACGAATGGAATCCTCCACCTGCAAAAACCAGATCTGCGTACGTCACGGAACGATCGATCCGCACAACACAGACGAGCTTTTGCTGGATCACTGGATCGTCTGTCTGCCAAACGGCGTTTCGGTCGAGGTTTCCTCCGCGGAAGGCAACTGACCGCGCGAAAGCTTTGGAAAGGGTCTGTATGAACAAACGCTGGGACGCTTCCGCCATAGCAAAACTGGGACTGCTGACGGCCGTTGCACTTGTACTCGGCTACGTTGAGTATCTGCTGCCGATTACGGGTATCCCTGGCGTGAAACTGGGGCTTGCCAATACCGTGCTTCTTTACGCGCTGTATCTTATGGACGTTCCCAGCGCAATCCTGCTGATGCTTCTCAAGGTGGGCTTAAGCGGGTTGCTCTTCGGCGGCGTCGCCGCCATGCTTTACAGCCTGGCCGGCGGCGTGTTCAGCCTGATCGTCATGATTTCGGCACGGCGCATGAAAGGTCTCAGCATCGTGGGCGTCAGCGTGCTCGGCGCAGCGGCGCATAATATCGCGCAGATGGCGGTGGCTTGTTTCGTTGTTGAAACGCGGGCTATTCTGGCCTATCTGCCCGTGTTGCTGGCCGCGGCGGTCGCAACAGGGATGCTCACCGGGTTGATCGCGCGCTATACCTTCCACGGTCTGAATTCCAAAATAACCGCCGAATCGCCAAACGACGCGGAAAAGCAGGCGAAAAAACGGAGCTAGTATTGCGTAACATTCCAAAAAATGAAATAATGCGTACAGGCGCAACCGGTGCCCTATCTTTGCGTAAACAAGCCATTCGACGGCTCGTTTTCCGATTGACCGCACTGGCGTTTCTCTGCGTTTCGCTCCTCGGCTGCGCCGATCGTTCGGTCGCCCCCGCACGCTATGAGCAGGTTTTTCTTGATGTATTCGACACCGTAACGACGGTCGTCCTCTACGCCAACAGTCAGGTGGATGCAACCGCCCGATTCAGCGAACTGCACACGCTTTTGCTGGAGTATCACCGTCTCTACGACATTTACCATACCTACGACGGGCTGAACAACCTCTGCACCGTCAATCGGAACGCGGGCGCCGCACCCGTCGTGGTAGACAGTAAAATTCTCGATCTGATCGAATACGCAAAGCGGATGGACGCGCTTACCAACGGCAGGATGAACATCGCCATGGGAAACGTGCTCCAGCTCTGGCAAGACTACCGCGACGCCGGGATCGACGACCCGGACCACGCTGCGCTCCCCCCGCAGGAAGCGCTCGAGACGGCGAGCGAGCATTCGAAGATCGACAATATCGTCGTTGACCGCGCGGCCGGCACGCTCTCTATTTCGGACGCGCAGACGCGCATAGACGTAGGCGCGATCGGCAAGGGATACGCCGCGCAGCAGGCAATCGACGCCATGAAGAGCGAGGGCGTAACGAGTATGCTTCTCAGCATCGGCGGCAACGTCTGCTCCATCGGCACGCGGCCGGACGGTACGCCCTGGAAGGTCGCCGTCCGGGACCCGTATTCGGATGGAAATCTCTGCGTGACCCAGGTGGACGGGCAAAGCGTCGTCACAAGCGGCACCTACGAGCGGTACTATACCGTCGATGGCAAACGTTACCACCATATTATCGATCCCGCCACGCGGATGCCCTCGACGTACTACGATTCGGTCACGGTCATCTCGGCGGATTCGGCTCTCGCGGACGCGCTGACCACAGGGCTGTTCTGCATGCCGATCGACGAAGGGCAGACTCTCGTCGCGTCGCTTGACGGCGTGGAGGCGCTTTGGGTCCTTTCGGACGGCTCGACCGCGCAATCCGGCGGGTTTTCGGCCTATCTGGCTGAATAAACACAAGTTTTTCACATAGAGGCACACGAAAGGAGCTCTTGCTTATGTACTGCACGCGAAAAGTGAACGACGACATCACCTGGGTTGGCGGAAACGACCGGCGTCTCGCCATGTTCGAAGGCGTCTATTCCATTCCCAACGGCGTTTCCTACAATTCCTATCTCATATTGGATGAAAAAACCATCCTGTTCGACACGGTGGACAAGGCTGTCGGCAAGGTGTTTTTTGAAAACGTCGCGCACGTGCTGAACGGAAGAAATCTGGATTACGTGGTCGTTCAGCATATGGAGCCGGATCATTCGGCGACGCTGATGGACCTGCTCTGCCGGTATACGGACACGAAGGTTGTCTGCACGAAAAAGACGAGTGAAATGATCGTTCAGTTCTTCGGAACGGACGTTTCCGACCGCGCGATCATCGTGAAGGAAAACGATACGCTTTCCACGGGCCGGCACGAGTTCCAGTTTATCATGGCGCCCATGGTGCACTGGCCGGAGGTCATGTTCTCCTACGACAGGACCGATAAGGTCCTCTTTTCGGCGGATGCGTTCGGCACCTTCAATGCGCTCAACGGCGCGCTCTTTGCCGACGAGCTGGATTTTTATAATACGCTCATGGGCGAGGCCCGGCGTTACTATGCCAATATCATCGGCAAATACGGCCCGCAGGTGCAGTCCGCACTCAAAAAAGTTTCCGCATTGGATGTGAAAACCATCTGCCCGCTGCACGGGCCGGTGCATCGCAAAGATTTTGCCGCTTATATCGAAAAATATCAGCTCTGGAGCACGTATCAGCCCGAGGAAAAAGGCGTGATGCTGGCCTACGCTTCCATCTACGGCAATACCGAAAACGCGGCGGAAATTCTCGCCTGCCGTCTGCGCGATTTCGGCGTGAATGTGGAGGTGTTCGACGTTTCGGTTGTGCCGATGAGCCAGATCGTCTCGGCGGCGTTCCGCTACAGCCATCTCGTTTTTGCGGCGACGACCTACAACGCCGGCGTATTCATCACAATGGAAGAACTCATCCACGACCTTGTTCTGCATAACATCCAGAACCGTACGCTCGCGTTTGTGGAAAACGGCTCCTGGGCGCCCGTAAGCGGCAAGCTCATGCTAGAAACGCTCGCCCCGCTCAAGGATATGACCGTGCTGGAGCAAACGGTGACCCTTCGTTCCTCGCTCAAGGAAGAGCAAACCGCCGAAATCGAAGCGCTCGCAAAAGCCATTGCGGATTCCATGGCGCTGCCCTCCCGTATCGACGTGCCCACAGGCGAGATCGATAACGCCGCGCTGTTCGCCATCAGCTACGGCCTGTTCGTGCTTTCCGCCAAGGAAGGCGAGCGGGACAACGGCTGCATCATCAACACCGTGATTCAGGCGACAAGCACGCCCAAGCGCATTGCGTTCGCGGTAAACAAGGAAAACCTTACGCACGATATGGTCCTGAAAACCGGCGTGTTCAATGTTTCGATCCTGAGCGAAAGCGCAACCTTCCCGCTCTTTGAGCGCTTTGGCCTGCAAAGCGGAAAATCCGCCGACAAGTTCGCGGGATTCGACGCGTATACGCGCAGCGTCAACGGCATTACCTATGTGACCGAGGGCGTCAATGCGCTGCTCAGCGGCAAGGTGATCGCCACCCAGGACTGCGGCACGCACACGCTCTTTATCGCCGATGTGACCGAGGCGAAAAAGCTCTCCAAGGAACCCTCCGTCACCTACGAATACTACCGTAAAAACATCAAGCCAAAACCCGCCGCGGAGGCAACAAAGAAAAAGGGCTGGCTCTGCACGGTCTGCGGCTACATCTACGAGGGCGAAGAACTCCCGCCGGACTTCATCTGCCCCGTCTGCAAGCATGGCGTGGAGGTTTTCGTCCCGCTGGATTCCGTGGAAGCAAAATAAATACGGCGATGTTCGGGCTCATCGCCCGTAAGAAAGCGGCGCTCCCAATGGGAACGCCGTTTTACGCGCTTGAAGAATGCGGGAAAACTCGAATCGCTTCTTATACGTTGAACCGGAACAGCGTTACGTCTCCGTCCTGCATTACATAGTCCTTGCCTTCGCTGCGGATCAGCCCTTTTTCCTTGCAGGCGTTCATGGAACCGAGCTCCACCAGCGTAGCAAACGGCACGATCTCCGCACGAATGAACCCTTTTTCAAAGTCGGTATGAATCTTGCCCGCGGCCTGCGGCGCCTTCGTTCCGCGCGCAATCGTCCAGGCGCGGACCTCCTTCGGCCCGGCGGTCAAGTAGCTGATAAGCCCCAGCAACCGATAGCAGGCCTTTACCAGCTGGTCCAGGCCGGATTCCCGGATCCCCATCTCCGCAAGGAACGCAGCCTTTTCGCCGGGATCCAGCTCGGCAATCTCTTCCTCCAGCTTGCAGCAGATCGTCAGCGCTTCGGCCTTTTCGGATTTTGCGATCTCATAAAGCGCCTTCACGTGGCCGCTTGGCTCCGCGCCAAGTTCCTCCTCGCCGACGTTCGCCACATAGATGATAGGCTTGCTCGTTAAGAGGAAAAATCCGCGCATGAGTTCCGCTTCTTCGTCGCTGACGTCGAGACTGCGCGCCGGTTTTCCGCTTTCCAGCGTTTTCTGGATGCGATCGAGCAGCTCGATTTCCGCTAGCGTCTTCTTATCGCCCGTCTTCTGCAGCTTTCTCGCGCGATCGAGGCGTTTTTCCACCGTCTCCATATCCGCGAAGATCAATTCGAGCGAAATGGTTTCCACATCGCGCCCGGGATCTACGCTGCCGTCCACGTGCACGACGTTTTCGTCCTCAAAGCAGCGCACCACGTGCACCACCGCGTCCACCTCGCGAATATGCGAGAGGAATTTGTTGCCGAGGCCCTCGCCGCGGCTCGCGCCGCGCACAAGACCCGCGATATCCACAAATTCGATGGTGGTCGGCGTGTATTTTTCGGGATTATACATCTTCGCCAGCACATCCAGCCGCTCGTCCGGCACCGCTACCACGCCTACGTTCGGCTCGATGGTGCAAAACGGATAGTTGGCGGCCTGCGCGCCCGCCTGCGTAATCGCGTTAAAGAGCGTGCTCTTGCCGACGTTCGGCAGGCCAATCACTCCGAGTTTCATAAAGGCATACCTCCTTTACTTTTCTGAAAAGAAAAGTAAACAAAAGAATTTTCGCGATGATTTCTTTGCTTCCTTCTTTGTTTCTTTCTTTGCAAGAGAAAGAAAATCAGAGTTTGCTTCTACCGAGTTTCAGTCTTCTGAGGGACTCTTCCCTGCCGAGCAACGTCGCAATTTCGATGGCCCCGCCGGGAGTGACCGTTTTTCCCGCCAGCGCAATGCGCACCGGCCAAAGCAGCGTTCCGTTTTTCATTCCGCGCGCTTCCACCATGCCAAGCAGCGTTTCGTGCAAGACCGTTTCCGTCCACTCCGGCAGCGACTCCAGCGCGGGGATCACAAAATCCAGCACGGTTGCGGAGACCGCCGAATCCGTTTTGCTCTTCTTATTCGTAAAAAGTTCCGCGTCATATTCCGGCAAAGCGGTCAGAAAGTCAACCATCTCCGGTATCTGGGTGAAAATTTCCGTGCGCGGCTGCAAAATCCGGCAAAGGATGTCCTTGTCCATATTTGCAACGCCCGCCTGCTCGTAATAGGGCAGCGCATGCCGCGTGAACTCTTCCGGCGTGAGCTTGCGCACATACTCCGCGTTCATCCACGTGAGCTTGTTTACATCGAAGATCGCGGGAGATTTCGACATGCCCGTCACGTCGAACGCTTCCTTCAGCTCGTCCAGCGTAAAGAACTCCCGCTCGTCGCCGGGGTTCCAGCCGAGCAGAGCAACATAGTTGACGATCGCTTCCCTGAGGTAACCCTTTTTGAGATAGTCCTCATAATACGCGTCGCCGTCGCGCTTGCTCAGCTTATGTGTCTGGTCGCGCATGATCGGCGTCATGTGAATATAGACCGGCTTCTCCCAACCGAACGCCTCGTAGAGCAGGTTGTATTTCGGTGTGCTCGCGAGATACTCGTTGCCGCGCATCACGTGCGTAATCGCCATGGTGTGGTCGTCGATCACGTTGGCGAAGTTATAGGTCGGCATGCCGTCCGCCTTAATGAGCACCATATCGTCCAGCTCCGCGCAGTCCACCGTGATATGCCCGTAGAGCACATCGTCAAACGACGCTTCACCGGTCAGCGGAACATTCTGGCGAATGACATACGCTTCGCCCGCCGCAATTCTCTTCTGTACTTCTTCGGGCGAAAGATGGAGGCAGTGCTTGTCGTATTTCCAGACTTCGCCCTTTTGGGAGGATTCCTCCCGGCGCGTGTCCAGTTCCTCGTTCGTGCAGAAGCAATAATATGCCTTTCCGCTCTTGACGAGCTGCTCGGCATACGGTAAATACAGGCTCTTGCGCTCGCTCTGCACATAAGGTCCATAATCGCCGCCAATATCGGGGCCTTCATCCCAGAGCATGCCAATATCGCGAAGCGTATTGTAGATGACGTCTACCGCGCCTTCGACATATCGGCTTTGGTCGGTATCCTCAATGCGCAGGATAAACATTCCGCCATGCTTTTTCGCATAAAGATAGGTATACAGCGCGCTGCGCAGATTGCCAAGATGCATATATCCCGTCGGCGACGGGGCAAAACGGGTTCGAACCATAAGAATTTCTCCTATTTCTTACTTTTCTAAAGAAAAGTAAGCAAAAGATTTTTTAATTACACTTACTTTTCTGAAAAGAAAAAGTAAACAAAAGAATATTTGCTTATGCTTTGTAGCTATCCTTTAGACCGACCGTGCGGTTAAACACAGGAGCTTCCGGCTTGCTGTCCTGATCCGTGCAGAAGTACCCCTCGCGAAGGAACTGATAACGCTCGCCCGCGGCCGCGCCTTTCAGCGCCGGTTCGACGAAGCCACGCCTCGTTACGAGGGAGTCCGGATTGAGTTTGTCGACAAAGTCCTTCTCCACCGCAGTTTCTTCTTCGTCGTCCTCCTGCTCCGCGCTCTCGCTCTTCATAAGCGTATCGTAGAGACGGAACTCGGCCGCCGCCGCGTCGTCCGCATTGACCCAATGCAGCGTCCCCTTCACTTTGCGCGCATCTTCACCGCTCTTGCTATCCGGATCGTAGGTGCAGTGGATCTTCGTGATCGTGCCGTCGTCTTTTGCTTCCCAGCCGGTGCACTTAATGATATACGCACCTTTCAGACGGACCTCGCCGTCCGGCTTGAGGCGAAAGAACTTGTTCGGCGGAATTTCCGCAAAATCCTCGCGTTCGATATAGGCGCGTTTACCGAAACGCACCTGGCGCGTTCCCAATTCGGGGTGGTTCGGGTGGTTCTCCAGCTCGATTTCCTCAAACTTGCCCTCGTCCCAGTTGTCGATTTCCACCAGAACCGGGTCGAGCACCGCCATGCGGCGGATGGCGTTTTCGTTGAGGTCCTCGCGCACGCAGTGCTCCAGCATGGCCGCATCCACAACGGAATCCGCTTTGGCCACGCCGATGCGCTCAAGAAAATCGCGGATCGCGGCGGGCGTATACCCGCGCCGGCGCATGCCGCAGAGCGTCGGCATCCGCGGATCGTCCCAGCCGGAGACGAACCCCTCCTCGACCAGACGGCGCAAATACCGCTTGCTCATAATGGTATCCGTCATATTGAGGCGCGCAAACTCGATCTGACGCGGCTTCTGGCGGAATTCGCACGCGGCAATCACCCAGTCGTACAGCGGGCGGTGCGCCTCATACTCCAACGAACAGAGCGAATGCGTCACGCCCTCGATCGCGTCCTGAATCGGATGCGCGAAGTCATACATCGGATAAATGCACCACTTATCGCCCGTCTGATGATGGCGCGCATGCTTGATGCGGTACAGCGCGGGATCGCGCATGTTGATATTCGGGGACGCCATATCGATTTTGGCGCGAAGCGTTTTTGCTCCGTCCTCAAACTCGCCCGCGCGCATACGCGTAAAAAGATCGAGGTTCTCCTCCACCGAACGATCGCGGTACGGGCTGTTTTTCCCCGGCTGCGTCAGCGTCCCGCGGTAGGCTCGCATGTCGTCCTTGCTCAGGTCGTCCACGTATGCAACGCCTTTTTTAATCAACTTCACGGCAAGGTCGTAGCACTGGTCGAAATAGGAAGAGCCGAAGAGAATCTGGTTCCACTGAAATCCGAGCCACTGAATATCCGCCTGAATCGCGTCTACGTACTCTACGTCCTCTTTGGTCGGATTGGTGTCGTCATAGCGCAGGTTGCAGATTCCGCCGTACTTCTCCGCCATACCGAAATCGATGGCAAGCGCTTTGGCATGGCCGATATGCAGATACCCGTTCGGTTCGGGCGGAAACCGGGTCTGCACGCGCGGCTCTTTCGTACGCATGTCCTCCTCGATAAACTCCTCAATGAAGTTTTTCGGACGTTTTACCTCTTCCATTCCCGTGTGCCTCCAAATTTGCTTGTTCCATTATCGGGTAACCGCTCCGAAATGTCAATTCGATGGGAGAGAGGTCTTCTTTTCTTTTTCGGAAGAATAAGAAACAAAAAGACTTCTTTAACCTTTTTTTGCTATTTGCGTTAAACGAACGAAATTGTTATCCTTCGGATGCTTCACGCAGTGTAAAAAGAGCCTTTTCTTCCATTCGCCAAACTCTTTTCCTTCCGGCAAGCCGGAGACCGCCATCAGCTCCTCGCTGGAAATCGCAAGCTCCCGCTCGGAAAACGGCGTGCCGTCCACCAGCATGGTTTCGTAAAGCGCGCGCCAGTCGGAAGCGACGTAGTCCGTATCGTACCCGCAGCCGCGGATATCCGCCTCGCGAAGAAGGATCTGCTCCAGCGTCCGTTCCCTGCCCCAGGTCGCGAAACGAACACGCAGCGTGTCCTGCTTCGCCTGATGCTGGATATCGTACATATGCCCGCCAACCAGCGCGCTGACCTCTTTCACCACACGGCCTGGAAACCGCAGATCCGTCAGAACACGCCTGCTGATTCGTTCACCATACCGGTCATGTTCGTATTGCACGCCCGTTTCGCGCTTGCAGTCCGGCTTGCCAACGTCGTGCAGCAGCGCCGCAAGGCGCAGCTTCTCCGTTGGCGGAGCGGCGGCGCAAACCTGAAAGCTGTGTTCCAGCACATCATACCGGTGATGGTCCGGCCGCTGCGCCATTCCGCGTGCAAGGTTGAATTCCGGCACAAGCACGTCCCACACATCCAGCTCGTCGAGCAGACGCAATCCCCGCAGCGGCGAGCGCAGCTCATCCCGCTCCAGCGCAGGATAGCGCGCATCCGATAAAAGGATCTTAACGAATTCGTCCCGCCGCCGCTCTGCGGCGATGTCCTTCAGGTTCCGGGCGTTCCGTTTCGCCGCCTGCCAGGTTTCCTCATCGATTGCAAACCCCAGTTCGCAGGCAAAGCGCACAAGCCGCAGCACCCGAAGCGCGTCCGAACGCAAAATTCTGTCCGGTTCCGCGCTTGTCGTACGAATGATCCTTTGTTGCAGATCGGGAATCCCGCCCGTCGGGTCCTGCACCTCGCCGGTGGAAAGATCGGCGTACAGCGCGTTGACCGAAAAATCGCGCCGCCAGGCGTCGTCCACAAGGTTCTCTCCAAACACGATCCAGCGAGGGCGGTGCGCGCCGCCGCCGGCATAGGACTCCTTGCGGAATGTCGTATGCTCCACGCAAACGGAACCGTAATGCAGCTCTACCGTGCCCATCTCCGCCGCTTTTTCGATCACGCGGACGCCGAACTTCGGCATTGCCGCCGCAATCTGCTCCGGCGTCAGGTGCGAGCAAATATCTATGTCCGACGGCGGTAAGTGTAACATTGCGTTCCTTACCAGACCGCCGACAACATAAGCCGGAACATTTTCTTCTGCGAACGCTTCCGCCAGTGGAGACAGCTCGTTCGGAATGGAAATTTTCATAAGCGTTCCTGCTTTTTCTTATAAAGAAAAAGTAACAAAAAGAACCTCTCTTTTTCTGTTTATTGTACAGCATGGAGAAGTCCTTTTGTTTCTTTTCTTTCAAGAAAAGACGATATTTCTTGAAAAGGCGTTATTTTTTACTGAGCTCTTCGTGGATCGCCGCCGCGGCTGTTTTGCCTGCGCCCATAGCGAGAATTACGGTAGCTGCGCCGGTTACCGCGTCACCGCCGGCGTAAACGTGCGGACGGCTGGTCTTGCCCGTCGCCTCGTCCACAATGATGCCGCCCCACTTCTGCGTGTCGAGCCCCGGCGTCGTATTCTTGATCAGCGGGTTCGGGCTGTTGCCGATGGCGATGACCACGGTATCCACGTCGATCGTATGCTCGCTGCCCGGTTTGACCACCGGCCTGCAGCGGCCGCTCGCGTCGGGTTCGCCAAGCTCCATCTCCACACAGGTCATAGCTTTGACGTGCCCGTTTTCATCCCCGAGGATCTCGGTCGGATTCGTGAGCATCTTGAAGATGATGCCCTCCTCCTTCGCATGGTGCACTTCTTCGACCCGCGCCGGCATTTCCTTTTCGCCACGGCGATAAACGATGTAGACATTCTCCGCGCCGAGCCGCTTCGCGCTTCTTGCCGCATCCATGGCCACGTTTCCGCCGCCGACGACCGCCGCGTTCTTGCCCACCTGCACGGGCGTGTCCACCTCCGGGAAGTTGTACGCTTTCATCAGGTTGATGCGCGTTAAAAACTCGTTCGCGGAATACACGCCGTTGAGGTTTTCACCCGGAATACACTGGAACCGCGGCAACCCCGCACCACTGCCCACGAATACCGCGCTGTATCCTTCGTCCTCCAGCAATTCGTCCAGCGTAATACTGCGACCGACGACCATATTCGTTTCAATTTTGACCCCGATGTCCTCGAGCGTTTTAATCTCATCCCGCACAAGCTGCTTGGGCAGACGAAACTCCGGAATGCCATACACCAGCACGCCGCCGGGCGTATGCAGCGCCTCGAAAATCGTCACCTGATAGCCGAGCTTCCTTAAATCGCCCGCGCAGGTCAGCCCCGCGGGACCGCTGCCGACGATCGCAATCTTTTTACCGTTGTCCGGAAGAGGTTTGGCGGGTTCGGCGCCGTGCGACATGGCGTAATCCGCCACAAAGCGCTCCAGCCGGCCGATACCGACCGGTTCGCCTTTGATGCCGCGCACGCACTTTTCCTCGCACTGCGTTTCCTGCGGACAAACGCGTCCGCACACGGCGGGAAGCGCATTGGTGGACCGGATGACCTCGTAGGCCTCCATAAATTTGCCTTCCGTTACGAACTGAATGAACTCCGGGATCCGGACGTTCACGGGACAGCCGGAAACGCAGGGTTTGTGCTTGCAGTTGAGGCACCGCTTCGCCTCGTCGATCGCCATGGCCTCATCGTAGCCCTGCGACACCTCGTTGAAGTTCTTATTGCGCACATCCGGCGCCTGCTCGCGCGCGGGCAGTTTCGTCAATCTCATATTCGGCATGCTCAGTTTCCTCCCCGCTTGGACTGGAGCTCCACATTGGTCAGGTTACAGGCGTGCCGCTCCATGCTCTCCGCCTCTTCCTTGCGATACATCTTTCCGCGGGCGATGGCCTCGTCCCAGTCCACCTGGAATCCATCGAAATCCGGTCCGTCCACGCACGCAAACTTCATTTCCCCGCCTACGGTCACGCGGCAGCAACCGCACATGCCCGTTCCGTCGATCATGATGGGATTCATGGAGATCACGGTTGGAATATTATACTGCTTCGTTATATTGCAGACCGCGCGCATCATGACCAGAGGACCGATCGCGATCACGTGGTCGTATTGCTTGCCGGCCTTGAGCTGTTCCTCCAGCGCGCTGGTTACAAATCCCTTGTGCCCGTTGCTGCCGTCGTCCGTCATCACGTAAAGATTCGTGCTCGCGGCTTTCAGTTCGTCCATCAGAATCATCAGGTCGGTGTTACGGAAGCCGACGATCACATCCACCTCCGCACCCATATCGTGCAGAGCCTTCGCCTGCGGATACGCAATGGCTACGCCGAGGCCGCCGCCGATGACCGCAACCTTCTTCATACCCGCAAGATGGCTCGCTACGCCAAGAGGCCCAACGAAGTCCTGCAGGGAATCGCCCTCGTTCAGGCAATCCAAACGGCGCGTGGTGTAACCCACCTTCTGGAAAATTATGGTCACCGTGCCGCGCGCCGGGTCGGTTCCCGCAACGGTCAGCGGAATCCGTTCCCCGTTTGCGTCCACGCGCAGAATAATAAACTGCCCCGGTTTGGCTTTCTTCGCGATATAAGGCGCTTCCACCTCCATGAGCGTGACCGTCTCATGCAAGGCTCGCTTTGTTACGATTCGGTACATTGGGTCTCCTTTCCGGTTCCTGAATCAACTGATCCCATAAAATAATAAGCGCAGAAACGTTTGCTGCCGCAAGATCGGCAGATCGAATGCCGCATTGATCCGCCCGCAGAGACAGCCGAGGTTTCGCAACAGATCCATTTGCTTTGCCTATTATACTCCGTCGGTTTCCAAAATGGAAGAAATCGATCACATTTTATCGATATTAATTTTTTGCCCCGTTTACAGGGAAATTCCGGCGTTCTTCTCCCTTTGCCGATATCCCGGCAATCGCGCGCGTCGGATCGCCCGTTTATTTTATCACGAGGCGCTCGCCGGCCTCAATCCGAAAATATCATTATGCGCAAACCGGTAACCGCGGGATTCTTGTCAGCCCCATCTCGTATCGTTCCGGGAAAGCGCGCACCGGCAGACAACACGGCGCGAGCAGACTCCGTCCGCCCGCGCCGCGCTCCCTTTTTTTGCTCAGTCCCATTCGATCAGGCCAATGCTCTCCAGATAACTGTCGTTAAAATCCATGTAGTCTTCGACAAGACGCATCATGTACATCTTGTGCGCGGAAAACTTTTCCGTCATGTTTTTCTGCAGATACTCAAATGCGGCGTCCTCGTCGTAAAATGCGTCGTCGTCCGCGCCGGTCTGCTTGATAAACGCCGCATCCAGCGCCATAACCGCGTCCACCATTTCCTCCAGCGTCTTTTCATCCATAATTTGGGCGAAATCGCCCTGCTTACGAAAACTTTCCAGAATGTACGCCTTGGCGTCCGCCTCGCAGTATTCCTTTGTTTCCATAAAAGTTTACCCTTTCTGATTCAGTTTTGGATTGTTATCATGATTTCAGCAGTTCGTCGAGCTCGTCGACATACCGCTCGAACACGTCCAGAGACGCAAGAATGCTCTCCTTTTTCGTGAGGTCCACGCCCGCCGCCTTGAGTTCCTCGATCGGATAATCGCTGCCGCCGCTCCGAAGGAAGGTTAAGTAGCGTTCCAGTGCGCCGTGCTGCAAAATATCGTCCGCAAGTTTCACCGCCGAGCAAAGCCCCGTCGCATACTGGTAAACATAAAACGCATTGTAAAAATGCGGCACGCGCATCCACTCATGGGCAATATTGTCGTCTACATGCACGCCTTCGTAATACAGCTCGTTGAGGGCGCGATATACGGCCGAAAGGCTCTCCACCGTGAGCGGCTCGCCGCTTTCCGCCATTCGGTGCGACTGGAGCTCGAACTCCGCAAACATCGTCTGCCGATAGCAGGTGGTGCGGAAGGATTCCAGAAACTGCGTAATATAGTACGCGCGTTTTCTCTTGTCCGTCTCGCTTGCCAGCAGGTGATAGGTCATGAGCGTTTCATTGACCGTGGACGCAACCTCCGCGACAAGGATTCGGTATTGTGACGTTTCAAACGGCTGCGTCGTGTTGGAATAATGCGAATGCATCGCGTGGCCCAGTTCGTGGCCGAGCGTGAACGCGTCGTCCATCTTGCCCTGATAATTCAGCAGTACGTACGGATGCGTGCCATACACGCCCGCACAGAACGCCCCGCTGGTCTTGCCCGGCGTTTCGTAAACGTCGATCCATCCCTTCGAGTAGGAGTCGTCCAGCAACCTGCCATATTCTTCGCCAAGAGGCCTGAGCGCTTCCTTCACGAGCCGCTTCGCCCCGTCGTACGGCATATCGATCTCGCAGTCCCGAACGATGGGAACATAGAGATCGTACATCTCCAGCTGTTCCACGCCGAGCACGCGCCGGCGAATATCGAGATATTTCTTCAGGACCGGAAGCTTTTCGTGCACAGCCTCAATGAGCTGCTTGTAAACCGAAACCGGCACGCCGTTTCCAAACAACGCCGCCTCCAGCGATCCCTCGAAGCGATGCGTCCGCGCGCGAAACACATCCGTTTTAACCGAGGTGGCATAGATGGCGGTCAGCGTGTTTTTCATGCCGAGGTAAGCCCGATAGAAAGTCTCGTACGCATCGCGGCGAACGCGGCGATCCGGATTGACCAGCAGCATATTGTAGGAACCGTGCGTCAGCTTGACCGCCCTGCCGTTTTCGTCCGTTACCGCCCCATAATCGAGATCCACGTCCGAAAGCATGGTAAAAACGTTGTCCGCTCCGGCAAGGGGCTCCTCCGCCATGGCAAGCAAACGCTCCTCGTCGGTCGAGAGCGTATGAAAACGGTGCCGGTCGATATCCGCAATATGGAACCGGAACGGCGAAAACCGTTCTTCCGCAGCCCAGTCGCGCAGCGTTTGCTGCGGGATGGACAGAATCTCCGGCTCCAGGAACGAGGCCGCCGCCTGCGCCGAAACCATGAGCTGTACGGCTCGGTCTGTCAGCCCCTGATACGTCACATTTGCGTTGTCTTCGTCCTTATGCAGCTGCGCATAATGGTAAATTCGTTCCAGCAGCCGTCCAAGCCGGCTTTCGTCGCACAGCGCGGCAAAAAGCGCGTCCGCACTCTTCGAAAGTTTGCCCGCGTGCGCCGGAAACGCGCGAACGAGTTCCTGCACCGCCGCATAGTCCGCTTCCCAGTCGGCCTCGCTGGGGTATATTCCGCTTAGGTCCCATTTCAGTGACGTTTCGATCTGATCTCTTGTCTGCATATCCTTTGCCCTTTCCAATTACCGTTTCCGTAAGCGCGAAGCGCTAAAGTTCCAACGCTTCACGCGTACCCGTCCCCTTCGGGTTCCGGCATAAACCGCCGTATCGAACGCAGCGAGCAGCAGCCGCAGCGGCGGATACAACACCGCCGCAAGAAACGCCGCGATCGAATATCGCATAAGCGGATCTTCCCGCGCGATCCAGCCGGAGAACCCCAAAATACCGACCAGCGAAAGCATGACCGCGCAAAGCGTTATCAGCCCCGCCAGCGAGGCGGCGTCCCGCGCACCGCGATAGGCCCGCAGGCCGCAGCGCAGGGCACCCACGCCCGAAACCCGGCTGCACGCCGCCGCAGGCAGCGCAAGCGAAACCGGAATCCGCGTCTGCCAGAACAGCATGACGCAAAGCGCCCACACGGCGACCACGCCCCAGCTCCTTGGAGAAAAACGCCCGCCGATCCAGCGGGAAGCGGCAACACCGGCCAGCCCAAACGCCGCAGCCGGAACCAGGCGCAACAGGACAACCCACCAGTAAACGCCTTTGCACCTGCAAAACGCGTCCGCTTCGGCTTCCCCCTCACGGGAACCGGATTGCACGGCTGCAAACGTCCGATACGCCGTAAGAACGGCGCGCGGCTGCAGATAAGCAAAATAGATCGCGGCGAGCGGAATCGCAGGAACGCCGCAAAAGGCAAGAATGGCTGTCGCGCGGCGGCTTCCGCCCAGACTTACGAACAGCTCCGGTTCGAAATATGCCGCCGCAACGAAGATGAAAGCCGTAACCAGCACAAGCAGCGCAAGCCCGGCCTGCCGGTAAAACCGCCGCAGCATAGAGCCGAAGCATACGCCAAACAGCTTCCGGCCGGGGACGCCGGACCAACCGTTCCGCGCATTCTTTTTCCTATCGCCTTGTTTCATTCCGCTGTATCGCTTCGCCGTTTCATTCTGCTGTTTTGCGTAGCAGTTTTCTTCGCCATTTCTATTTGGTCATTTTCATTCGCTCTTTCTTCGCAAGTATACCATAATCGCTTCTGAAACGGGAATCCTCGGCGGGATTCGTCTTCCTTCCCGCCCGATTTCCCGATCTGCCGGGAGAAAACCGCTCTTGACAACGCATCGGAATGCGGTATACTATTTATACGAACATACGTTTGCTTATCATGCCGCACAGTGTTTACGGCAGAAAGGATGCGCCTATGAACCGCAGAATTCTGCACGCCGACTTCAACAGTTTTTATGCTTCTGTCGCCTGTTTTCTCGACCCCGCGCTTCGGCCGCATCCCGTTGCCGTCGCCGGCAATCCCGAGGCGCGCCACGGCATTATCCTTGCAAAAAACGAGCTGGCCAAGAAATTCGGTGTGAAAACGGGCGAAGCCATTTGGCAGGCAAAACAGAAATGCCCGCTGCTCGTCACCGTCAAGCCGGATTTTGCCGCTTATCAGAAATTTTCCGCGATCGGCCGCGCAATCTACGGCGAATATTCCGATCGGGTGGAAGCGTTCGGTCTGGATGAGAACTGGATCGACGTCTCCGGCTCGACCGAAACCATAGAGGAAGCGCGCCGGCTCGCCGAAACCATCCGCTTTCGTATTCGCGACGAGCTGGGCATTACGGTTTCCATTGGCGTAGCGGATAACAAGGTATTCGCCAAGCTCGGCTCGGATATCAAAAAGCCGGACGCGGTCACGGTGATTTCACCGGAGAATTTTCAAAAGATCGTCTGGCCGCTGCCCGCCGGCGACCTGCTGTATGTTGGCCGCGCCACGCAGGCGAAGCTGCTCCAGTATGGCATCCTCACGATAGGCGACCTGGCAAACACGCCCGCCTCGTTTCTCAAAGCGCAGTTCGGAAAATGCGGCGTTATGCTGCATGCGTTCGCAAACGGGCTGGACGCCGCCCCGGTGCTGCGGACGATCGACGAGTCGCCGGTCAAATCCGTTGGCAACGGCATCACCACACCCCGCGACCTGGTGAATGACGACGATATTTACCTGACGATCTGCATGCTCGCCGAGAGCGTTTCCGCGCGGCTTCGCGAACAGGGCTTCCGCGCCCGCACCGTTCATCTGAGCGTTCGGGACACGGGGCTGTCCTCGTTTATCCGGCAGACGAAATTCGATTCTCCAACCAACGTCACAAGCGAAATCTCACGCGCCTGCATGCAGCTTTTTACGGAAAATTACCACTGGCAAACCCCCGTACGTTCGCTGACCGTCTCCTGCTCGGACCTCATCGGAACGGACCACCCGGAGCAGCTTTCGCTCTTTGACGACGAGGCGCCGCGCAGGCGTGCCGAAGCCGCCGAGAATGCGGTGGATGATATTCGCCGCCGCTTCGGCTACCGCGCAATCGGAAGGGCGCTGTTCTTGAAGGACCGCTCCATCGGCCTGCTGGCGCCAAAGGACGACCATACGATCCATCCGGTCGGATATCTGCAAAACGGCACGATGGACAGCGTGATCGGAGGTCGCTCATGAAAGTCTATGTTGCGGTGGAGCTCACCGTTGACGAGGAGGGGATCATGCATCCCCGGCAGATCGTCTGGGAGGATGGACGGAAATTCGAAATCACATCCATTTCGGACGTGCGGCGCGCGGCAAGCCTCAAGGCAGGCGGCAGCGGCATTCGCTATACCTGCCATATCGGACGAAAAGACGCCTATCTTTACTACGAGGACCCAAAATGGTTTGTCGACGCATGAGTACGTTGTTGTTACGGCTGGAGCTCTTTTGGTTCCTCACGAAAAGGAGAGACAGAAAAAGTCCCTGCCGAAAATCCGCATCTCGCTAGAGGAGCAGAACATCCTGTCGCTTCCCCTTCCTTGTGTAAGAAGAGAAGGTTTTTACCGTATCCGAAGCCCTTTCGGAATATGATTTTTCAAAACCCCGTCCACGGCCTTGCCCCAGCCGACGGGGAATCCGAACGCCGTCACGGCACACCAACCGCGCAGCGAGAGCGCGCAGGTTGCCGTTTCCCCTGCGAGAAAGCGAACCAGTTCCCGATCCGAAAGCGAAACAGCGCGTAAAAAAGACTCCGCAGGATACGCCATCACGAGGGCATGATCGGGTGAAAAGCGCCCGTTCTTCAGCTCGCCCGCGAGCACGCCCGCGCGCAGGATCTGCAATCCCCGGAAACCGCGCGGCAGCTGTTTCGGTGGCAGCAACACCCGTCCGTCCGGCAAAAGCAATGTTTCCGGCGGTTCGCCGACAAACGTCTCGCGCCAGAATGTTTCAAACGCCGGTACACGTTCCGTTTTCGGTGCGATAAACATACCGGCGGCGTTGCGGCGCGTTCCTTCGCGTTCCAGCGCCGCCATAAACTGTCCTTCGCCGGGGGACGAATGCGGATACATCCGCCGTTGTTCGATCCACCGAAAATCCGGGTTCCCCGACAGGAACGAAGCGATCACGCCCTCGTTTTCGGCCTGTGAAAATGTGCAGGTCGAGTAAACGAGCCGCCCGCCCGGCTGAAGCATCCGCGCGGCGCTCGAAAGGATCTGCCCCTGACGAACGGCGCAGGCAAGCACATGCTCTTCCGACCACTCACGAATTGCGATTTCGTCCTTGCGAAACATCCCCTCGCCCGAGCAGGGCGCATCCACCAGCACCACGTCGAAACACGGGCCGGTTAACGCCGCCAGCGCATCCGGGCGCATGCAGGTAACAATCGTGTTTCGCACGCCGAGGCGCTCAAGGTTCCCTACCAGCGTTTCCGCGCGGGAACGCACCGGTTCGTTGGCAACAAGAACACCGGTGTTTCGCATCAGAGCGGCAAGTTGCGTCGTCTTTCCGCCGGGCGCAGCGCAAAGGTCGAGCACCGCCAGTCCCGGCTTCGCGCCGGAGAGCGTCGCGGGCGTCTGCGCAGAGGGTTCCTGCACATAGCAAAGCCCCGCCGCGTGCAGCGGGTGTTTGCCAATGGCAACGGAATCTTCGAAAAAGAAACTTTCCGGTAAAAGACCCGTCGGGAAAAGTGGGAAATCCGCTTTTTCACGGAAGGTTTCCGTATTCGTTTTCAGCGTGTTGACGCGCAGCGCGCGCTTCGGGTACGACTCCATTGCGCGAAGGTACGCGGCAAACTCCGCTTCGCCCAATTGCCCGCGCATGCGCGCGCGATATGCCTCTGGCAGTTCCGGCATCCGGTTGCCTCCTCTTGCCTGACTGATTCCAATATTTTAGCACAAAAACGGCTCCCTTGCGGGAGCCGCGAGACCGTCAAAAAACTCGTTTTTTGACGGGACAACCGCTCTTTTCCTTTCGGCCTTCTGCCTTACGAGCGGAAAAGAGCACAAGGAAACCGCCCTAACGGGCGATCCGTTGCGCCGGATGAACCGGCGCAGCCGGAAAAAACGGGTTAAGGGCTACGGCCCTTAACAATCCTAGAAGCTTTTTTGACAGACTGACGGCTCCCTTGCGGGAGCCGCGTTCGCTGTTTTATCCCTTATTCTCCGTGCTGCCCCGTGATTGCGTTGATATCGTACGGCGTTTCCTGATACACAAAGTAGTTCAGCCAGTTGGCAAACAGCAGCGCGCCGTGCGCACGCCATGTGATCACAGGCTGAAGCGTATCGTCGTCGTTTGGATAATAGTTCTTTGGTATCTGGATGGATTTTCCGGCCGCAAGATCGCGCCGGTATTCCAGCTCCAGCGTCTTGGCGTCGTACTCGCTGTGTCCGGTAACGAATACCCGCCGTCCGTCCTGCGAAGCGGCGAGATACAGCCCCGCTTCCTGCGAAGTGGCAAGGATATCGAGATCGCGAATCTTCGCCGCGTCGGAAACATAGATCGTCGTATGCCGGGAATGGGGCGCCATAAACTGCTCGTCGAACCCGCGTACAAGTTTGTGGGAACGGTCGAGCACCACATGCGGAAAAATACCAAACATCTTTTTGTTGAGCGGATGCTTCTCCACACCATAGAAATGGTACAACCCCGCCTGCGCCGCCCAGCAGATATAAAGCGTGGAAAACACGTTACGGTCCGCCCAGTCCATCAGCCGGACCAGCTCGTCCCAATACTGCACGTCTGTAAAATCGAGATTTTCCACCGGCGCGCCCGTAATCACGAGCCCGTCGAAATGCTCATCCTTCACTTCGTCAAACGTGCGATAGAACGAATCCAGGTAATCCTGCGAAATATTCTGGCTCTGGTAACTGCCGGTATGCAGCAGAGCCACTTCCACCTGGAGCGGCGTGTTGGCTAGTAACCGCAGGATCTGCGTTTCCGTCGCCTGTTTCGTGGGCATAAGGTTCATAATCGCAATGCGCAGCGGGCGGATATCCTGGCTCGCCGCGCGCTGCTGCGGCATAACGAAAATATTCTCCTGAGCAAGCAGGTCGCCCGCGGGCAGACCGTCCGGTATTTTAATCGGCATCTATTTTATCCTTCACTTTCCGTTATTTATGCTGTATCGTAAGCAAAACAAAAGCCCTTGTGAAATACGGCATGCTTCGGCGCTTTCTATCGATGCGGAACGCAGAACAGAACAAATTGCGACTTTTCAGAATCCGTTTTCGAAAATTTGGATATAAAAAATCGCCGTTCGGCCTCCGCTTTCCGCAATTCTGCGCAAATGCCGGAGCAGCCGTCGGCGCCCGACTCTATACAATTCAACTTCGCACGCTACAATGACGAATCTTCCCCACAGGTGGGCGCAAAATACCTGATCGGCCGCAGGATCGCCTTCCTTACGAAAAGCAGATCGCCGCGTTCGCCTGCTCCGCGTGCTGTCGCATTCGCATGGGAGCGCGGAATCCGGCGCAAAACGAACGGAACGCCACGCGGCGCGCACCAAAGAAAGCCGCCTGCGAACCGCCGCGACGACTGCGGAAAAAAGAAATCCTTTGTTCCAGTGCCGCTTTCATTCCGTCTTTTGCCTCTAGATACAAGTATTTCATCTATCCTACCAAAGTTACTCCGGTCTTTCAAGCTTTATCGATAAAAATCATCGTTTCTTCGTTCGAGCCTCCTGCCTGGTCCATCCGCCGGAATCCGTTTCGGCCATCCTCGCTTGCATATTTCAAACTTCTCCCACGCCGTTGCGCTTCCCGCGCCGAAGTTTTTCAGAGAATTCCTGCGAAGTTCGCATTTGTTTTTCATTTCAGCCGGGCTCCGGCGTTGACACGGCCCCGGTAAGTGGAGTATGATGCATGCGTATTAGTACGAGTAATACACTTTTTACTCTGGAGGAACCATGCAGGAAACTGCGCTGATCGACGTTCGAGACGTCAAAAAAACTTACCACGTCGGTTCCGTGGACGTGCATGCGCTGCGCGGCGCAAGCCTTCAGATCGCCCAAGGCGACATCTGCTCCATCATTGGGCGCAGCGGGTCCGGCAAATCCACGCTTCTGAACGTACTCGCCGGGCTGGAAAAAGTCACCTCGGGCGAGATTGTGATTTCCGGCAAGCACCTGGAGCGCATGACGCAGGGCGAACTGATCGTATTCCGGCAGAGGCATATCGGATTCATCTTCCAGTCGTTCAACCTCATGCCCTACTATACGGCACTGGAAAACGTCGCGTTGCCGCTTTCCTTTCGCGGCGTTCCCGCCGCGGCGCGAATCAAGCGCGCGGAACGCATGCTTGAGCTCGTCGGATTGGAAACGCATATGAAGCACAAACCGAGCGAGCTTTCCGGCGGCCAGCAGCAGCGCGTGGGCATTGCGCGCGCACTCGTCACAAACCCGGAAATCGTTTTTGCGGACGAACCGACGGGCAACCTCGACTCGAATACCTCGGACGAAGTCATGCGCGTCATCATCGAAATCCTGCGCGAACAGAAGAAAACGCTTGTCATGGTCACGCACGATCAGCACATTGCCGACTTTGGCGATAAAATAATTCGCCTGCTCGACGGACAGATTACCGAGATCGAGATCAACCCCGACGCAAAGAATCTCTTTAAACACAACATTCAGGAAACTGAGGTGCAATAACATGGGAAAAACCGGTAGAATAAAACTCTTGGCGCTTCTTGTAACGCTGGCGCTCGCGCTGACCGCCCTGCCGTTCTCCGCGCTGGCGGACGATGAGGTTTCCCTATACAATGGAGACAGCATTGTCGACAGTCGCGAAAGCGGCTACCTTCAAACACCGGCTGGCCACGTAGGTGATACAATTTCCATCTATATCCCAGTCATAAATACAAGTGGTGGAACGCTGACCAACGTTTCTTGCTCTCTTCCGGTCTCTTCGGACGTTACTACTTTCCCCTTTGAGAGTCCGGCCGAAGGCGAAACGACACTGGACGGAAAAGCCTATCAAATCGCCGATGCCGCAACCAGTACGCTGGTCGCTTGGAATGGGGACGCTCTCGACGCCGGTGAACACGCATACTTCAAGATGGACGCTACGTTCGGTAGCGGGGCAAGCGCAGATTATTACAAAATCCCGTTTACCATCAAGTATGATGGCGGAACCAGTACCGTCTATGTCAATGTCTACTGCCGCGGCGTAGACACCTCCAGCTCCGGGTCCAGCTCCGGCGGTACGAGTTACAAGAGCAAACCGAAAGTCATTATCGAAGCGTACGAATTTGAACAAAACCCGATTTACGCGGGCGACGTCGTCCAGCTGCGTCTTGTGGTGGCAAACACCTCCAACCGCGAAGCGGTCACGAACCTCCAGCTCGACTACGCCTGCGAGAGCGGTGCGGTCATTCCCGCGCCCGGCGGATCGAGCAGCATCTATCTTGGTACGATTCCGAAAAACGGCGTCCGCGCCCTGACCGTCGATCTGCAGATCGCGCCGGATGCGGAAGCGAAGTCTCAGGTGCTTGCCGTTACCCTCTCCTATGAGGGAACGAAGAACCGCTCCGATTTTGAGGAAAAAGCCAGCGTCAACGTTCCCATTCTGCAAAAGGCGCGTGTCCGCATCAACGATCCGGTGATCTACGACGATCCATGGGTCGGCAGCACCGTGTCCATGGGCGTAACGCTCTATAACCTCGGCAAATCGCCGCTGTACAACTGTATGGTCGATGTTGTCAGCGACAGTCTGACGCTGGAAGAAACGTATTTTGGAGGCAATGTTGCATCCGGCAGTTCCATGAACGCAGATCTCAGCGTTACTCCGAACGTTGGCGGTGATATCGACGCAAAAATCCGCGTTACCTATGAGGACGTTTACGGAAATCAGACCGAAGAACTGCTTCCGCTGCATATGACCGTCAACGAGGAAGCTCCCTCCACCGTCGCCTCTCCCGGGGACGGTATGGAAGCGCCTTCCACCCAGCCCACCAACGGCGGTGCCGGCTGGATCATCTGGACGCTGATCGGCGCAGTCGTCATAGCGGGTCTCATTGTCCTCTTTATCCGTCTCAAGAAAAAACGTGAACGCGCACTGGAAGATCTATAAGTATCCGGCGCAGTACGCGCAACTGGAGGAGAAATGAGTATCACAGATATGCTGTCCACAGCATTCCTGAATCTGTGGCGGCGGAAAATGCGCGCGTTCCTCACCGTGCTCGGCATGGTCATCGGCGTGGCGTCCATCGTCGTGATGGTTTCCCTCGGCATCGGCATCAAGCAGGCGACCATCGACAGTTTTGCCGGAACGGGCAGTCTGACAACTATCCGCGTAAACTCCTGGTCCTATGTGTCCAGCGGCAACGGCGGATCGTCCCGCCAGAAGGAACTGAACAAGAAATCGCTGGCTGAAATCAAGAAGCTCGCGGGTGTGCAATCCGTTATGCCGCTTGTGGAAACCTATGGCATGATCAAATCCGGCAACTACATGACGGACGCCTCCATTCTCGGTGTAACCGCCGAGCAGGCGGAGGAGTTTGGAATCACGCTGTCCGAAGGCGACCTTCCCGGCACCGGCAGTCCGAACACCTATGAAATCGTTCTTGGCGCCTGGGCTCTGAACAATTTCTATAATCCGGACACCGGACGGCAAGCGGTCGATAAGAACGGAAATCCCCGTATCACGAAGGATTCCCGCATGGAGCTGACATTTGACTATCGCAATGTTTATCGGAATCAGGTTGTCATAACGTCTTCGGACGATACGACGAAAGAGAAGCCGCTTGCCGCTCTTTACACGCTCAAGGTAACCGGCATCATGGATCAGGACAACAACGACTTTTCCTACTACTGCCTCATGGAGATAAGCCAGTTGGAAAAGCTCGCCAAGGCCAATAAGGATTACGTCAATTTTGACGGCAGCAAATACAACACCGTCCTGGTAAAATGCAAGGACATCGAAGACGTAAAAACCGTCAAGAACGCCATTCAGGACATGGGTTACGGAACCTACAGCTTGCAGGACGCTGTTGAAATGGCGGAGGAAAGCACGAAAAACGTGCAATACCTTCTTGGCGCCATCGGCGGAGTCGCTCTGCTTGTCGCCGCAATCGGGATTATGAACACGATGATGATGAGTATTTTTGAACGAACCAAAGAAATCGGCATCATCAAGGTGCTCGGGTGCCGCATCGACAATATCGCGGGTCTGTTTCTGGCGGAATCCGCGTACATCGGTCTGTTTGGCGGCGCGCTGGGACTCGGACTGAGTTTCGGCATTTCCCTGCTGCTGAATCAGTTGCTGGCAAGCAGCGGACTTCGCAGCATCATCCCCGCATATCTGGCGTTCGGCGCGGTCGGCTTTTCTATTGTCGTAGCGTTGGCCGCCGGTATGTATCCGGCGATCCGCGCCATGAAGCTATCGCCGCTTGCCGCAATCCGAAACGAATAGCATGCAAAACGCTCTTCCCCCCGCGAGACGCGGGGGATTTTTTTCGCAGTCGTTCGCCGCGGGGAAGAAAAGCCTTTACGTTTCCGGCGCGGTAAACGTATAATGAGGTTTGTTGCGAAAGAATCAGCCGGCGAATTTGTGATCCGGTGACCCCGCAAAATAAAAAAGGACAGGACGATTCATGAAAGTTTACGATATATCCCGCGACCTTCTGCGCACGCCCCCCTACCCGGGCGACGACCCGCCGTCGCTCCGCGCCGTTCACCGTATGAAGGACGGCGAAAGCTACAATCTGTCCCGTCTCGAAGCGAGCATGCACGCGGGAACGCACGTGGACGCCCCGCTGCATTTCATTCAGAGCGGCAAGGATATCGCTTCGCTCCCCCTCGATCTTTTCGTGGGCGATTGCGTTGTGCTGACGGTGCCGAAAACGCCGCTTGACGCAATGTACTTCATGAAGCGCCCGTTCGCGCCGCGCGTCCTTCTGCATGGAAAAGGCCAGCTCACCGAAAGCGCAATCGGTTACCTCTATAACCAGGGACTCGTTCTTATCGGTACGGACAGCCAGTCCATCGGTTCCTATTCGGACGAACTTTCCGCGCATACCGCTCTGCTCGGCTATGGTATCGTCGTGCTGGAAAATCTTGAACTGCGCGGCGTACCGGACGGTAAGTACCTGCTCAGCGCCGCCCCGCTGAAAATTTCCGGTGCGGAAGGTGCGCCCTGCCGCGCGGTTCTCATTTCAAACGACGACCCCGTATCGCAGATCTGATTCTTCTGCCGTCAATTCAAAGTCCCAATAATGGGACTTTTTTGACAGACTGAATCGGCGCTTCGGTTTTTACAAACCGGAGCGCCGATTTTTTATCGTCCCTGCTTTTTATTCCGACCGTTATTCCCGTCCCACAAGGTCCAGATAATACGCGCGGTACGCATCCTGCAGGCGTTTGAGCAGCTCGGGATCCTTCCCTCCGACGCGCCTGCCTTCCATTTCGCAAACCGGCAATCCGTGCACGCTCGTACTCGTTATCATCAACTCATCCGCTTCAAACGCCTGCTCCAGCGTAAACGCCTCTTCCGCCACGGGAATCTTCATACTCCGTGCCAGCATAAGAAAGTGCCCGCGCGTTACTCCGGGGAGGATGCGCTCGTCCGCCGGCGCGGTACGGAGAACACCGTTTTTGAGCAGGAAAATATTCGCGCTGGAACACTCCGTAACTACTCCGTCCCGGTGGAACACCGCCTCGCAGCAGCCGCGCTCCCGGGCAGTCTGCGCCGCGAGCACTCCGGGAATCAGATTGAGCGTTTTTATGTTGCAATACTTCCAGCGAGTGTCCGGCAAGACAACCACCTTTTGTGGAATGGAAATCTCCTTGAGCGGCGCTTCACGTGAAAATACAAGCAAGTTCGGCTCTACCCCGTCCGGAAACGCATGCGTACGCAAAGCGGTTCCGCGCGTGATCTGAAAATAGAGCTGCTGACGCGCCCCCGGAACCCGGTCGGCCACTTCCTGCAGAATCGAAACCAGCGTCTCCCGCGGCATGGAGAAAGGAATCTTCAGAAACGCCAGACTGCTCGCCAGACGATCCAGATGCTCCTCCAGCGCAAAGAAACGATGGTTGTCCACGCGCACCGCTTCGTAGACCCCGTCGCCGAAATACACCGCGCGGTCCAGCGCCGGTATCCGTAAATCCGGAAGGGGCGCGAATTCACCGTTATAATATCCGTATGCATCCATATTCTTCACCGTAAATTACCCGCAAGTTTCCTTTGGCGACACACCGTTTTCCTGCCGCGGAAGCACGCCAAATTGACTTCGCCGCCAAATTGCTGTACCATATATATTACACATTTCGGTATAAGGATGCAACGCGCGAAACGCGTACGATTCCGATATCTGGAACGAAGGGAAGCCACTGCATGAGACGAATACTTCCGGTTTTCACCGCGCTCCTGTTCGCCGTTTTACTCCCGGTCAGCGCGCTTGCGCTGGAGGGGGACGAGGTCGTTTCCATCGTCGTCGGCTCGGTCAGCGGAGAAAACGGGGATAAGATCGACGTGCCCGTTCTCCTTCAAAACTGTGCCGGTGTGGATTCGATTCAGTTTGACCTGAACTACGATCCCGCCGCGCTTTCGGTCCTCTCCGTTACACCCGGCGATCTGTTCCTGCCGGAGTATGTCATCTACAATGCGGATGAGTCGGGCCGGATCCGGATCGCCTGCGCGGACGCGCTCGGCCTGAAGGGCGACGGCACGCTGCTGACCATTCGCTTTACAGCGCTTTCCAATAACGGAAGCGCGCTCGCCGTTACAAACGGAATCATCACCCGCGTGGATGCGGATTACCAGCAGACCAGCGCCTATGTCTCGTTTGAAAACGGCGGCGTAAGCATTGGCGGCGGAATTGTTCCCGAGGCGTTGGTTACCCCTTGGGTTCCGGAAACGCCGCAGCCCACCGCGACGCCGGAGCCAACGCCCGAACCGGCAGCGGCCATTTCGGAGCCATCCCCCACCGCAATCGCCCAGGAAACGGCTGTTCCGGAAACAACGCTCGCCGAAGGGTCGGTCGGTCCCGTTTCCTACCTTGTAGTCGCCGTTCTGTTCGTACTCCTGGTCGTGTTAATCATCGTATCCGTACGCAGGCGCCGGAATGACGCCGACACGGAGTCTCAAAAGAATAACCTTTCCAGAAAGGATTCATGATTATGAAGAAAATACCCGTTTCCCGCGGCAAAGCCGTGCGCCTCGTTTCCGGCGCTCTGATCCTTGCCATGCTTCTTTCCGGCTGTTCCGTTCTCTCACCGCAGCCCGCCGTCGCGGAAGTGACGCCGACCGCAGAACCCGTTGCCATCGTCGAACAGCCCACTGCGACGCCGACCGCAACGCCGGAACCGACGGCCAGCCCCACGCCCGAACCGCAGAATCGCTCGCAGACCTCCGGCCGCGTAATTCCGGAAGGAACGCCGAGCAAGGTCTTTATCATGTCCATTGACAATGCGGACGGCGCAAAACCGCAAACCTCACTTATGCAGGCGGACATCGTCTATGAGTTCCTTGTGGAGCAGACCATCACGCGCTTCCAGGCGCTCTTTAACGACACCTATCCGCTCTACGCGGGGCCGTTGCGTTCCACGCGTTACTATTTTATCGACCTTGCGCAGGAATGGGACTGCATGTACCTGCACGAAGGCTATGTTGTGCTCGACGCGCCGTATAAGCGTATTCCGAGCAAGCTGATTTCCCTCTATCTGCCGAGCGGAGATTTCAAAGGATATTCGGCAACCTTCAGCCTCAGCAAGGGCGGATACGGCGACTTTGAAGCGAAGAACGGTTATAAGTTCCGCGCGATGGAGGATGGCCGTGGAGACGTACATTCCCTTTACTACCGCGTAGCCGCGCTGGTAAACAAATACTTTACGGACTATGAATCGAAGGTATGCCAGCGGTTCGCCTTTACGGAGGGAGTTTCCTATGCGAACGGCACATCGTTTACCACCGTTTCCCTGCCGTTTAGCAACAGTTCAAACCCAAAATGGATTCAGTTTACCTATGATTCCGCGACAAACCGGCTCCTCCGCAGTGAAAACGGCGAACCGTTCATGACGCGCACCCTCTCCGAAGACGGGGAAAGCTACACCACCGAGCAGATGAACGTTCAGAACCTCATTGTACAGTACGTGAAATACGGCTCTATCTCGGGAGACGAGAAAAACCGCCGGACCTGCGAGCTCATCGGTTCCGGCAAGTGCGATTATTTCATCAACGGTCAGCATGTAACCGGCACGTGGTCCCGCCCGACGGCAGAAGACTTCACCAGCTACCTGCTCGACGACGGTTCCCTCGTCACGCTCGAGCCGGGCAATACCTGGATCGCCGTCCATCCCGCGGACACCCCCGCTACCGTTGAATAAGCGTCCGCAAATTCGCAAAACATTGTTAGGCCGTTCGCCGGCAAGGCTTTCATGGAGCGTTCTGTTGGCGGCAGCGTTGTTTCTTTTACCGCTTAGCGGCTGCTCGATTGCGAAAACGCTTCTGGAGGATACCGCGGCGCCAAAAACGACGCCGAACAACGCAAGCATCGTCATTATGACGGATGCCGGTCAGTCCGGATCGACCGCTACGCCGCGGATCATTTCCACGCCTTCCGCCGATGAGGATTCCGATGCGGTGGCAGCGTCCCCGGACGCGGCCTCGCCAGACCTGAGCAACTCCCCGACGACGGGGCGGCCGCTGCCGGAAGGCGCCATCTATCGGCCCGTGCTCGCGGTGATCGACAATCTGGCGCAGGCACGGCCGCAAACGGGGCTCATGCTTGCGGATATCGTGTATGAGTTCCCGCTTGACCGCAGCGACCATAATACGATCTATCTTGCCGTTTTTTCGGATGAGATTCCCCTTCGCATCGGTCCCATACGCGATTCCCGCGCGTATTTGGCGAACACGGCACTGGAGTGGGGCGGTTTGTATCTGTCCCTGGGCGACCCCGGACAAACCGACAAGGATTACCCTCTGCTTGCGGCGAGCGGTCTCCATTTTCGGGCACAGAACAGCGGAAACGCGGCCGATTTCTTCTATCGCGATAAAACGATAACCTCCGCGGAGGAACACACGCAGTTCTTCAAGCTGCTGGACTATACCGAATCGGATTATCAATATACGGCCACGCCCAGCACGCAGCGTTTCTCGTTTGAAACCGGCGTGACGTATGAAAAAGGCAAATCGTTCGTCAGCGTCGGTCTCCCGTTCACCAGCTCCGATTCAAACCGTGTGGTGTATACCTACAGTCTGAGCGAGAATTGCCTCAAGCGCAGCGACAAGAATTCGAAAAACGTATTGAGCGAAAGCAGCACACTCACGCCTACGGAGGACGTAATCGGGTATGTGAACGAGCCGATCACGGTGCAGAACCTCATCGTTCAATATGTGCGCGTTTCTTCCTACGACACGACGTATCGCAATATTGCCGTAATCGGCAGCGGGGACTGCGATTACTTTATCAACGGCCAGCATGTAACCGGCAGCTGGAGCAGGCCAACGCTGAACGACCCCACCACTTATAAGCTCTACGACGGATCGATCATTCGCCTCGAGCCCGGTAACACCTGGATTGAAATGATGCCAAGCACGAGAGCCATCAAAATACGGTATGAGAACTGATCCTTCAAAAAGCGCTCCTCAAACGCAACGGAATCTTTCAGCCAACCCCATCCAAAAGCGATAAATCGATAACAGAAGAACCCCATTCCATCAAGCCGGAATGGGGCTCTTTTACGGTCTTACGCCGCCCGCTCGGACGACGCCTGTTTGCTCGATTCTATGCGGTCGAGCACCGAAATCAAATCAGCCGCCTATTCTTCCGGCTGATAGTCTCTCAGTTCGGTAGGTTTCAGCACGCCGATATCCGTCGCAACGCCGGTCACGAGTTCCGGCGGCGTAATATCGAACGCGGGATAGTATCCTTTCACGGCAGGCTTGCAGGTCAGAACACCCATTGCATGGCGCACTTCGTCGCCATTTCGTTCCTCGATATGCACCGAACCGATATCCGGATGCGTACGATCCGGAAACCCGGCGACATAGTACGGCACGCCGTAGTAATTCGCACAGAGCGCAATCTGAAACGTTCCGACCTTATTGACCACGTGCCCGTCCAGCGTAATGACATCCGCAGAGGTCGTAAAGAGGTCTACGTGCCGATGCCCGAGCACATAGCCGGGCATATTGTCCGTGATCAGCGTAACCTCGAAGCCCATGTCGGAAATCACGCTCGCCGTCAGCCGGGCGCCCTGCAGATAAGGTCTCGTTTCCGGCGTAAAGAATTTGGCCTCGTCGCCGCGCTCGCGCAAAGCGCGCAACAACATTCCCACGTCCGCATCGCCGTAGCACTGTGTCATAATCGTCGGATTTTGCGGGATTTTCTCCATGAAAAAGCGCGCTTCCCGGTCGATACGATCGTAGCGGCGGGAAAATTTCTCCAAGGCGCCGCGCAGAATCGCATCGCAGGCGTTTTCCCCCGCATCGATCGCGGCAAACGCGTCCCGCTCGCAGTCGTCCGTCCAGGTACGCATTTTACGCGCGGTGGTCGGGCGCGCGCCGGCAATCACATCCGCAGCCGCCCGAAGATACGACTTCTGATCCGCAGCGCACCGGTCGCGGCACTCGTGCGCGGCAAGCGCCATTCCCATTGCGGCGGCATGGAACGGGCCGTAGCTCTGCGTAACCATGTCCGTTATCGCCTGCGCTACTTCGAGATGGCTCGAACAGGTGACGAACTCCTCCCGGAGCGGATACACACGCCGGTCGAGAATTCGGACTTTCCCGTCCTCATACCAGGCGATATTTTCAAATCGAAACAGAAACGCGAGATCATGATCGGCTCCCGGCATGCCAAAACTCCTTTTCGATCGGTAGGATTTCCCTTTTCAGTATACACTTTTCCGGCTTCCTATGATATAGTCTTGCAGAGGTGATACGGCATGAAGTACGCGATCATCGGCGGCACCAATATGGATACGCTCCCGATTCCATTTTTTGAAGACGCAATCAGCACGCCTTATGGCGACGTGGTCCTCTATCGCGGACAACTCGACTGCGGTACGGAGATCATCTTTCGCGCACGGCACGGAGTCCTCTTTCGTCAGGATGCGCCGGAGATTAACTATCGCGCCAATATCTACGCGCTGCATATGCTGGGCGTTACCCACGTGCTGGGTCTTGCTTCCGTCGGCGCGTGCGATTACGGCATCAAAGTCGGTAACGTGTGCCTGATTAACGATTTTATCGACCTGACCAAAAGCAGGCCTTCCTCTTTCCTGCGCGAACACCGCTCCACGCTGCACACCGGCATGGAGGACGTTTTCAGCCCGGAGCTCAACGACTCGCTCGAAAAGCTGATTCTGAGTGCGAATATTCCCTACTCCGGCCGGGCCATCTATGCCTGCACCGAAGGACCGCGTTTTGAAACCGCCGCGGAGATTCGCATGATCCGCATTCTCGGCGCGCAGATCACCGGCATGACGCTCGTTCCGGAAGCGCCGCTTGCGCGCGACCTTGGCATGCAATACGCCGCCATCGGCATGGTTACGAACTACTGCACCGGCATGACTTCCTATGTAACCGACGATGATATCGGTTCGGTTATGAGCACGATGCGCGAGAGCGTATTTAACCTCTGTTTTTCGCTCATCCGCGCCTCTGCCTGCTGATCCACCGCTTTTTCCGCTTTTGGTCCGCGCTCTGCGGACCTTTTTCTGTATCGGGCAAACTATGCTTCCTGCAGCCAGTCGGGCGGTTCCACCTTCAGCCCCGGTCTGGCCAGTTTTTTCGCTTCCACCAGCACACGCTGCGCCGCCGTATCCCGCTTCGTATACAGAAACCGTAAGCGTTTTGGTTCCAGACGATGTCCCCGCAGCGCCGCGAGCAACTCGGAAAGCGCGTCCGCCGGATAAATCAAAAAAAGATTCCCGCCATTCTTCAGAAGCTGGAAGGCCGAACACAAAAACGCATTCAGCACATTTGCCGCGTCGTGCCGCGCAACCGCATAGGAAGGATTGGCGTTGACCTCCCCGCTCAAAAAGTACGGCGGATTCGTTACAGCGGCAGTAAACGCCCCACGCCCAAGAATCTCCGGCGCATCCGATACGTCCGCCTCCAAAAATCGGATCTCCTGTTTGTTTTGTTCCGCACTTTTTTGGGAAAGTTCGACAAGCCGCGCCTGCCGCTCGACCCCCGTGAAATGCGCTCCGGTCCTGCGCGCGCCCAATACGCAGATTACGCCGGTACCCGATCCAAGCTCCACCACGCGGTCGTTCTTTGTCAGGCGCATAAATGCGCAAAGCTTCAGCGCGTCCGCGCCAAAGCGGGCGTAATCCGTATCCTGATAGAGGATGAGCCCCTCGTATTGTAAATCGTCGATTCGTTCCATATCCGCAGCAAGTATAACATATCCGGCGAGCCGGCGAGAGCCCCGCCGTTCCGGCCGGACGAATTTTACCTTTGTGCTTTCCCCGTTGCGGTTCGGCACGCACGGCGACGATGTTTCTTTTTTGGGGTCGACATGCTACAATAAAGTATCTTTCGGGTTTCAAATACCATTCTATGTCAGGAATGCGAGGAACCAGCCCATGATTACAGACCCCCTGCAGCAACGGATTAACGCCGGTGATCGCGAAGCGTTTCAAGCGATCTACAACGAGTATGGCCGCGGTGTGTTTGTCGCCGCGCTCAAAGAACTCGGCTCCGAAGCCGACGCGCGTAAGATTGTGAAGCAAACGTTCCTTAACCTCCACCGGGAGTTGCTCAATTCATCGGACGACGTAAATCTCCCAGCGCTGATCCGGGAATTGGCGGACCATGAGATTCTGCTGACCAAGATCGTAAAACAGCACGGGACGTTCGCCGAAGGTTCGCCGGCAACCGTCGCATCGGCTTCGGCTGACGAATTCGTTCGGGAAAAGCCCTCCGCACGCAGTTCTTTTGAAGCGGAACCCGTGCGAGCACCCGGCGCCGACCTGCCCCCTTTGGAACGCGCATACGCCTACATGAAGGCGGACGGTGTACTTCCGAAGGAACCGATTTCGAATCCATCCGGCAGGAAGCGCCAGCGGCCAGGCGAGAAATTCGGCAGGTTCCTGCTGCTCCTTATGCTTTTGATTCTTCTTTGGGCGGTTGCCGGTGTTTTGATGGATATCCGTATCATCCCGAAATTCGACCTTGGCTATCGCTGGTTTAATCAGACCATATATCCTCTGTTTTCGTTCTTCCTGTAACGATGACAAACGACCGTGAGCGTAACTGATGATCATTCGTTTTTCCCTTGACACGGTGCGGCGAAACTTCACGCCCGTAGACAATCGATTCCTTCTGGATTTTCTACCGGATGCAAGCGATATCTGCATTCGGGTCTATCTCGTTGGCCTCATGCTCTGCTACGCGGGGGCAGACGGCGAAACGTCGCTATCCGACACACTCGGCCTTTCGGAGCCCGCGATTACGGAAGCCTATTCGTACTGGCAAACGATGGGGCTGGTCCGTATCCGCAGCGAGCAGCCTCTGATTGTCGAATATCTGGATTTGGAGCCTACGGAAACCGGCGGCGTGGTACCCGGCAAGTATGCGAATCTCGTGTCCGCACTCGGTTCTTTGATCGCTCCGCGGCAATTCGATTTTCGCGAGCTCAAACATGTTTACGACTGGATCGAAGTCTATGGCCTCGACGAGGAGACCGTGCTCGAACTTGTTTCCCATTGCATGGATCAGAAAGGCCGGCGCGTTTCGGTGAACTATATCGACGCGGTCGCGCGCACCTGGTCCGAGGGCGGCGTGAAAACGCGGGAAGCCGCGCGCGCGTATCTGGCAAATTACGAACTGAAAAAGCACGGCGCAAGCGAGATTCTGCGCCAGTGGAACAAACGCAGAAAACCAACGAAAAACGAAACCGAACTGTACGATAAATGGATTCACGAATGGGGCTTTACGCCGGAGGCGGTTCTCGCAACGCTGCCGAAACTCACCGTAAGCGGTACGCCTAATTTCGTATATCTGGATGAATTGCTGGATTCCCTGCGTCAAAAAGGTCAGCTCAGCAAACCCGAAATCGAGCAGGCGGACGCGAAAGCCGCCGGAGAAACCGCCTTTGCCAAGCTTGTTTTCGAGCGGGCCGGCAAATACGAACCCGCCTCGCCGACGCAGCGCGCGCAGATCAGCATGTATCTCAAGGACTACGGTATGCCGCGCGAGCTTCTTCTCTTCGGCGCAGAGCAATGCCGCGGCGCAAACGAACCGTTCGGCATGATGAAAAAGCTCTGGAACGACTGGCACGGCGCCGGTATCACAACAATTGAAGGCGCCGAACAGCACCTGCAGGCGCGCGCAAACACGAGAAAACCCAAACCGCAGGGCCGGCAGTATCCGCAGCACGACCTAACCGACGAGCAACTCGAGCATCTGCTGGTCGATTTGGATAAAGACCTCGACGAAACGCGCGACTAGAAAGCGGAATTTCAAGAGCGAAATTTTAAGAGCAAAATTTAAAAAGCAGAATTTCGCAGGAATGGATTTATGATCAACGAACAGCTCGATAACTATTACGCGCGGATCCGCGCCGAAGAACGCGAAGCACGCGAACGCCGCGTTGCGCTGGCATATGCCCGCGCGCCGCGCCTGCAAGCGCTGGATGAAGAGCGAGCGAAATTGTTCGCCGAGTTGGGAAACCGCAGAATTACGCTCGATGAAAGCAAACGCCGTCTCGACGAGATCTACGCCGAGGAGAGAGCGATTTTGGCTTCCATCGGGTTGCCGCAGGACGCGCTGGAGCTGCATGTTCGCTGCAAACTCTGCAACGATACCGGTTATATCGGAACGGGTTGCAAGCCCTGCTCGTGCCGTTTGCTGCATCGAGAAGCGCTGCGGGGCGCGGACGGGGTCAACGCGCGGGAAACATTTGCAAACTTTCTGACCGATATTTATCCTACCCCCGAACAAAAGAAACGCACCGTCAATGCAAAGCTGCTCTGCGAAGCTTACGCAAAGTCGCTTCCGGCGCCGGAAAAGCCAAACATCCTGCTGCTCGGCATGCCGGGACTCGGCAAGTCCTATCTTGGCAACGCCATCGCCTACGAGGCGCTTTCCCGCGGCGTGGATGCGGAGCGCGTTACCGCCTATGCATTTGTACAAACCGTGCTGAAGGATATCCGGGAAAAATCCGAAAACGCGCTGCGCTATCAGGACGTCACATTGCTTGTCCTTGATGATCTCGGCAGCGAGCCGAGTATCTCCAACGTTACGTTCGAATGGCTCTTCGCCGTCATCAATGAGCGTACCATCGCCGGCCGCGCAACGGTCTGCAGCACAAACTGCACGCTCACGCAGCTTGTCGAGCGCTACGACGAACGTTTCATGAGTCGACTCTGCGATAAAAATACCACGCAGGTACTGCACCTCACCGGCGAAAACCTGCGCATGACGAAGTGACGCCTATGCTGCTGCTCTGCGCTACCCCAATTGGAAATCTAGGCGACCTCACGCCGCGCGTTCGCGAGGCGCTCTCCTGCTGCGACGCCGTCTATTGTGAAGACACGCGGCGAACGCTTACGCTGCTGAACCACATCGGAATCAAAAAGCCTCTCGTTTCCTGCTATCGCGAAAACGAACGTCAGCGTGCCCAGGAAGTTGTAAAGCGGCTGAAGGAAGGCGAAACGATCGTCTATGTTTCCGACGCTGGCATGCCGGGCGTCTCCGATCCCGGCGAAGCGCTGATTCAGGCGTGTATCGAACATAGTTTGCCCTACAGCGTACTCCCCGGCGCTTCCGCCGTGCTGACGGCGGCGGTCATGAGCGGATTGCCCTCCATGCCGTTTACGTTTTTCGGATTTTTCCCGCGGGAAAAGAAAGAACAGCGAGTCCTGTTTAACCAGCTCGGACGGCTCGGTCATCTCGCAGTATTTTACGAAAGTCCTAACCGCGTCGGAGCGACGTTGAAAGCCCTTTTCAGCGCTCTTGGCGACCTGGACGCGGCGCTGTTACGGGAGCTGACCAAACTGCATGAAGAAGCCGTACGCGGCACTTTGAGCGAACTCGCCGCACGCTACGCGGAAATCGCCCCGCGCGGCGAGTGCGTGCTCTGCATCCTCTGCCCCGACGGGGAACCGGAGACTTCCGCCGTCGACCCGGATACGTTGATTCAAACGCTGCTCGACTCCGGAAATTCCGTACGGGACGCGGCCGCCGAAGCGGCGAAAGCCTGCGGCATTCCGAAGAAGGAGGCGTATGCAAGGGCGCTCGCCCTCTCAACCCCAAAATAGATCCATGGGATCAACCAGCACGAAGCAAAGACCGCCGGAACAAAATCCGGCGGTCTTTTTCAAGCGGGAAATCCCCTGCTCCACAATCGTTATAATTTCATTTCCGCTTTCACCGCGGCGAACGCCGAAACCGCGAAATCGAGATCCTTCTTCGAATGCGCGGCGGAAATCTGCGTACGGATGCGCGCCTTACCCATCGGCACCACGGGATAGCAAAAGCCGATGACATAAACGCCATGAGCCAGCATCCGGGCGGCAAATTCCTGCGCAACCTTCGCGTCGTAGAGCATGACCGGCACGATGGGATGCTCGCTCTTGGGTACGTCGAAACCGAGTTTCCCCAGCTGTTCGCGGAAATACCGCGTGTTCTCATGCAGCTTGTCCCGCAGCGCCGTAGACCCTTCCAGCAAGTCGAGCACCTTGATGCTCGCCCCGCAGATGGCAGGCGCCACCGTGTTCGAAAACAGATACGGTCTGGAGCGCTGACGCAGCAGATCCACGATTTCACGCTTTGCCGCCGTGTAACCGCCGCTTGCTCCGCCCAGCGCTTTGCCGAGCGTGCCCGTGATGATGTCCACACGACCCATCACGCCGCAGTATTCATGTGTGCCGCGCCCATGCTCGCCCATAAAACCTACGGCGTGGCTGTCGTCCACCATGACGAGCGCGCCATATTCCTCCGCAAGGTCGCAGATGCCGGAGAGGTTCGCAATGAACCCGTCCATCGAAAACACACCGTCTGTCGCGATGAGTTTGATCCGCGCGCCTTTTGCGTTTTCCAGCTGTTCGCGCAGGCTTTGCATATCGTTGTTCTTATAGCGGAAACGCGAGGCCTTGCACAGGCGCACACCGTCTATGATGCTCGCGTGATTCAGCTCGTCCGAAATCACCGCGTCCGCGTCGGTCAAAAGCGTTTCGAACAAACCGCCGTTAGCGTCGAAGCAGGAACTGTAGAGAATTGCGTCGTCCATGCCGAGAAAACGCGCGATTCGGCCTTCCAGTTCCTTGTGGATCCCCTGCGTGCCGCAAATAAAACGTACGGAGGAAAGCCCGTAGCCCCACCGGTCGTAGGCGGCTTTCGCAGCGGAAATGACCTCCGGATGATCCGCCAGGCCCAGATAGTTGTTGGCGCACATGTTCAATAACCCGCTCGCCACCGTCGTATCGATCCGTGCGCTCTGCGGCGTGGTGATCACACGTTCATCCTTATATGTGCCTGCGGCGCGGATTTCATCCAGCAGGCCGCGATAGATTGCATATGCCGGTTTTGTCATGCTTGTACCTCCGTCCAGTCCATTACCACCTTGCCGGATTGCCCGCTGTTCATCACAGCAAAGGCTTCTTCAAACTCCGTATAGTGGAAACGATGCGTCAGGATCGGAGAAAGATCCAGCCCCGCTTCCACCATGGCCATCATCTTGTACCAGGTTTCATACATCTTGCGCCCGTAAACACCCTGCAACGTCAGGCCCTTGAAGATCACGTCGTTCCAGTCGATCACCGTGCCCGGTCCCGCGATGCCCAGCAGGGCCACCTTTCCGCCGTTTCGCATGAGTTTGAGCATCTGGTTGAGTGCCGCGCCGTTGCCGCTCATTTCGCAGCCGACGTCGAACCCTTCCACGATATGCAGCGCTTTCATCGCGTCCTCGACCGTCTGGTTCTTGAGGTTGACCGTCGCCGAAGCGCCCATCTTTTTCGCGATATCGAGGCGGTAGTCGTTCACATCGGTCACCACGATGCGCCGCGCGCCATTCTGGCGGCAAATGCCGACCGCCATCATTCCGATAGGACCTGCGCCGGTAATAAGCACATCCTCGCCCGTTACGTCGAACATGGTCGCCGTATGGCAGGCGTTGCCGTACGCATCGTAAAATGCGACGATCTCCTCCGGCGTGGTTTCCGGTACGGCGATCACGTTGGTTTCCGGAATACAGAGATACTCGGCAAACGCGCCGTCCCGGTTGACGCCGACGCCTTTGGTAAATTTGCACCAGTGTCCGTTGCCGGCGCGGCAGTTGCGGCAGTGTCCGCAAACGATGTGCCCCTCCCCGGTCACGATCTGACCCACGTGGTAATCGTCCACGCCCGGACCGAGCGCGGCGATTTCGCCGACGTATTCGTGCCCAACCGTCATCGGCGGCACGATTGTCTTCTGGCTCCAGGCGTCCCAGTTATAGATATGCACGTCCGTTCCGCAGATCGCGGTTTTGTGGATTTTGATCAGCACCTCGCCAATCTGGGGCACGGGTGTCCGCACCTGTTTCAGTGTGAGGCCCTTGTCCGCCCGCTCTTTCACAAGCGCATTCATATAGGCTGGAATCATGAAACATCCCTCCAATTTGATTCATAAGATTGATGAATTCGATGAACCCGCGTTTTCTTTTGTAAAACGACTGTCTGATAATTGATATGGCACACTCTAACTGTAATTTCTTTTTACGGCGTTTTCAACGTTCCCGCTACAATATAAAATCCTGGGGTCGATTTTCCACTCGCGCCGCGCAACTCCGCCCGCCGGATTTACATCCAGCGGGCGGTTTTCGCTGCATTGCTACATTCCGCTCCTCGCCGCCAACGTATCGAGAGCCGCGTTGACCGCTTCATCGTCAAAACAGTATAGAAGCTTGGTATACCCCTCGCGCAGCCGGGTAACCTCCTGCGAAATATCCTTGCCTCGCAGCGCGCAGTCCGCAATCAGGTTTGCCAGCCGCTCGAACTGCTCGGGACCGAACCCGAAGCGCGTCATTTCGGAAACACCGAGGCGCAGCGCGCCGCTCGCGGTAAAGCCTTCCTCCTCCGGTGTGGCCTGATAGTTGACGATCACGTTGTTTTCTTCCAGCCGCTCGGCAACCTCCGGCCCCGTGCCGTAGCCCGTTTTCACGATTACCTGATGCGTTTCGGTATAATCGATCGCCGGGTCGCCCGCCACATCCAGCCCGGCTTTTTTCAGGCTGCGCGCAAACGATTTCGCGTTGGCCACGACATTTTTCTGATATTCGTCTCCAAAGGCGTTCATCTCGTAAGCCGCCATCAAAAGCCCCAGCATCGTACCGAGATGATGGTTCGATACCGCGCCGGGGAACGTGCGCGTTTGAATCGCTTTCCAGAGATCGTATTTCAGCTCGTCCTCCTGATAGTTCACCGCTATTACGCCGCGCTGGGGACCAAAGAACGTTTTGTGCGTCGAACCGGTCACGATCTCCGCGCCTTCTTCAAACGGTTTCTGGAAATGCGGCCCGACAAGGCCGAGCACATGCGCCATGTCGTACATGATCGTGGTCGGAATCTTCATTTCGTCCACAAACGCACGAATTTCGCGCACCGGTTCCTTATGCAGCACCATCGACTTGCCGAAGATGATGAACTCCGGCCGGTACCGCTCGATGACCTTCTTGGTTTCCTCCACATCGATCCGGAAAAGATTCTCGCGGCAGACGGGGAAGTTCACGACCGCCGGGCGCTCCGTTTCGGGATCGACCGCCACGTAATCGTGCAGGGCGCCCATCGGCTGGGCGCTCAGATGCCCACCCTTGATGATATGGTTGTTGAGGATATAGCCGAGTCGCTTCGGCGTATGCTTACGATCGAGACGGTTTTTATAATCCATCAGCGCAGAAAATACGGTGGTATTGCTCATCTGTCCGCTGATGACGCGCGCCTCCACTTCTGTGCAGTGGAAGTACTTGCGCAGCTCGGCGACCAGCGCGCGTTCCACCTCATCGATGAATTTCGTGCCCTGATAGTAGAATACTTCGTGATCGTAAAACGATGCCGTGCGCTTATGCTCGGCATATCGAAAGCTTGGGTCGCTGCCGCAAAGCAGCCGGACCGCTCGGGAAGGCGTCATTTCGGAGGGAATCAGGTTGACGCAGCGCTCCTGGCGCCAGACGTGATTCTCCGCGCCTTTCCGGATCAGCGTCAGCGCGCTGAGCGGCAGATCGGCGGAAGGTTCCTGCTTTGGTTCCTCCGGCGCGTCGCAGACGATAGGCCGCGCATACGGCGGCGCATCCCCGCGCAGGTGCCACGCAGGCACTACGGCTGCGATGCGGCTGCCGCGGATATCCACCTCCACCGTATCGTCGGTGAGCACGTCCGAATCCAGCATCGCAAGACCAATGGAGCGCAGCGCCTTCTGGTCGGTGAACTTCTCCAGCAGGCTGCCCTGGTTCTCCACCACATAGCGTGGGACCATCGTTCCGCTCGTAACGTAGCCAATCTCCTTGCCGTCCTTGTAGACAGGGAATCCCGCGCGGAGCACGCCCCTGCCGGTCAGGGCAATCGGCCTTACCCTACGTGGTAAGTCGGCAAGATTGGAAAAGTCGCGGTTCAGAATGCGGCTGCTCGCGGCGAACTGCTTCTCCAGCGGCGCGCGTCCGATCATATCCTTTTTCTCTTCCGAAAAACTTACGGCAAACCGGGCAAGCGAAATTGCGAAGATCGGAATTTCCTTTCCATCCTTATCCGTTCCCAGTTCGTGACCATAAAGCGGCAGCCCCGCCTCCAAACGAAGGGTGTCACGCGCGCCGAGACCGATGGGCTTCGCACCGCGGGCAACCAGCTCGTCCCAGAGGAAAACGCCGTCTTCACGCAGCGCGAAAATTTCGTAACCAACCGGTTCCCCCGTGTACCCGGTCTTGGCAATATGCACGGTTTTTCCGCAGAGTTTTACCGTGCCGAGCGCGTTCTTTACCGGTTCGGTCAGAAACGCGCCGTTCGCCATATCGCTTAGGATTTGTTTCGACTTCGGCCCCTGAAGCGAGAGCAGCGCAACCGCCTCGGACTTGTTTTCCATCTGCGCGTCGAAGGCTTTGATCTCGTGCGCTAGATGCGCCCAGTCCTTTTCGGCGTTCGCTGCGTTGACTACGAGGATATACGCGTCCTCGACGAAACGGTAGAGATATGCGTCGTCCACCGCACCGCCCGTTTCATTCGGGAGGATTGCGTACTGCGCCTGATTTACCTCCAGCGCGGAAACGTTGCTGGTCAGCACATGTTGCAGAAACGCCTTCGCGTCCTTTCCCGTAATACGGAATCGCCCCATATGGCTCACGTCAAACAGGCCGCAGCCGCCGCGCGTAGCCAAATGCTCCTCCACGATGCCGCCGGGATACTGAATCGGCATTTCCCAGCCGCCAAAGTCCACCATGGTCGCGCCCGCTTCCACATGGCGCCCATAAAATACCGTGCGTTTCAGCTCGCTCATTTTGCTTCCTCCGTAAACTCGTATCGCAGAATGGGGTTTCGCGCCGCGCCGACTTCGTCCGGCCGGCCGATCGGGGTGGTCGCCGGGGCGCGATGCAGCGCTTCCGGATCGGTTTTCGCCCGCGCAAGAATACCGAGAACGGCGTCCGCCGCCGCGTCCAGCGTTTCCTTCCCCTCCGTCTCCGTTGGTTCAAACATGAGCGCTTCGTGGACGATCAGCGGGAAATACATCGTCGGCGGGTGCATACCGTCGTCGATGAGCGTCTTCGCCACATCCATAGCGCTGACGCCCGTTTCCTTTTTCAGCGCGTCGAGCGAAACGACGAATTCATGCATGCAGAATCCCTCGTTTGCGGCAGGCAGCTCTTTTTCGAGTAAAGCGCGCAGATAGTTCGCGTTGAGAACGGCGGTTTCGCTGGCTTCCTTCAGCCCGCCGCCGCCGAGCATGGTAAGATAGCACAGCGCGCGAATCACGACGAGGAAATTGCCGTAATAAGCCTTCATGCTTCCAACGCTCGCGGCCGGATCGGTAAATCCAAAGCTGCCGTCCGGCTTCCGCACCGGCAGGCGATTCGGCAGAAATTCGGCAAGAAACGCCTTGCATCCCACCGCGCCCGCGCCGGGGCCGCCGCCGCCATGCGGCGTGGAAAACGTCTTGTGAAGATTGAGATGCACCGCGTCGAAGCCCATATCGCCCGGACGCGCCGCGCCCATGATCGCATTCATGTTTGCTCCGTCGTAGTAGCACAAGCCTCCCGCGTCGTGAACGATCTTTGTAATTTCCAGAATGTTTTTGTCAAAGATGCCGAGCGTATTGGGATTCGTCAGCATCAGTCCAGCCGTGTCGGGGCCGACGGCGGCGCGCAGCGCGGCAAGATCGACCGTTCCGTCCGGTGCGGAGGAAATATTAACCACCGTAAAACCGGCCATGCTCGCGGTCGCGGGATTCGTCCCGTGCGCGGAATCCGGCACGATGATCTTCGTGCGCCCGGTTTCACCGCGGGAGAGCAGACAGGATTTGATGAGGAGCAATCCAAGAAACTCGCCATGCGCACCGGCAGCGGGCGCAAAAGTCATCTCGTCCATGCCCACGAGCGAACAGAGCAGTTCTTTCGTGCGCACCAGCGCTTCCATCGCGCCCTGCGCGGTCTCGGCCGGCTGGAGCGGGTGGATCTCCCGAAATCCTTCCAGAGAGGCCGCTTGCTCGTTGACGGCGGGATTATACTTCATGGTGCAGGAACCGAGCGGATAGAATCCGTCGTTCACGCCGTAGACCTGCCGTTCCAGCTCGGAGTAGTGGCGGCTCACGTCGATCTCGCTCAATTCCGGCAACCGCGGCGGGGTTTTGCGCAGCAGCGCGCCGTCCAGCTCGGCTTGCGGCACCGCGGCCTTCGGAATACGGCAGCCCCTGCGCCCGGGGACGCTTCGTTCAAACGCTAACTTCATGCGATCACCGCCTTTACCGTATCGATCAGCATGTCGATCTGCGAAACCGTGTTGCGCTCCGTTGCGCACCAGAGGATTCCGTTCGCCACCGGCAAACCGCCTAGGATCCCTTTTTCTTCCAGCGCCTTCACGACGCGTTCCGCCGGAACGGGACATTTCGTGACAAATTCATGGAAAAACGGCGCTTCGGGATACTCAAGTTCGAATCCGGCGATCTCTCCCAACCGACTTGCGAGAGAATGCGCGTTATCGCAGCAGGCGCTCGCAACCTCCTGCATTCCCTGCGGGCCCATCGCGGAACAGTACGCCGCGGCGGTCAGCGCGCAAAGCGCCTGATTCGAGCAGATGTTACTCGAAGCCTTTTCCCGGCGGATGTGCTGCTCGCGCGCCTGCAGGGTGAGCACAAAGCAGCGGCGTCCAGCGGCATCCGTCGTCTGGCCGACGATCCGGCCCGGCAGCTTTCGCACCATATCCTTCTTGCAAGCCATAAACCCGAGGTAAGGGCCGCCGAATCCCAGCGGAATTCCAAGCGGCTGCCCGTCCCCGATGGCTACGTCCGCGCCATTTTCGGCGGGCGAACGCAGCAGCGCCATCGCAATCGGGTTCATGCTCAAAACCAGCTTCGCACCCGCCGCATGCACAAGACCGGCGATCGCGGGCACGTCTTCAAGGATTCCGTAATAGTTCGGGGACTGGAGGATGAGACTCGCAACGCCGTCGTTCAGCGCGGCTTTGAGCGCGGTCAGATCCAGCCGTCCGTCGCGGTTGGGCACCAGAGCGTAAGGTTCGTTCGCACCGAAACAATACGTTTTCACGGTTTCAGTCGAATCCGGATTGAGCCCGCCGGCCAGCAGCGTAACCCTGCGGCTGCGCTCGCGGCACATGGCGGCGGCCTCCGCGGCGGCGGTCGCGCCGTCGTAAACCGAAGCGTTGCCCGCGTCCATACCCGTCAGTTCGCACAGGATGGTCTGGTACTCGAAAATCGTTTGTAAAACGCCCTGGCTGATCTCCGGCTGATAGGGCGTATAGGCCGTTACGAAGGCTTCCTTCGCGGCAACACGGCTTACCACGGCGGGGATATAGTGCCAGTACGCGCCCGCTCCACGAAAAATTGCGTCGAACACACGGTTTTTCCCGGATAGTTTCTTCATCTGCGCAAGCGCTTCGAATTCCGAAACGCCCTTCGGCATGGACGCGGCCGCATCGGCGGCTTTTTTACGAAGTGCTTCGGGAATCTCCCCGTAAAGATCCTCCACGGACGAAACCCCCACCGCTTTCAGCATTTCACGCCGCTGCGCTTCGGTGGACGGCAAAAAATTGCCCAAGGCAATTCCTCCTCTCAATCTTCAAATCGAACGGAACCATTGGAAACAAGAAACAGACAGCCTCCCGAAAGCGGGAGGCTATACCGATCATTCTTTACGCCTTTTCGCAGAACGCCTCGTAGGCCTTTGCATCCATAAGTTCCGCAAACGCGGTCGCGCCCGTCACCTCGACGAGCCATGCGCCGTAGGGATCGGCGTTGATCGCTTCCGGCGAAGCGGCGAGCGAGTCGTTGACGGCGGAGACGGTGCCGCTCACCGGACTGAGCACTTCGGAGACAGCCTTGACGCTCTCTACGTCGCCAAGCGAGGTTTCCTTTGTCAGCGCATCGCCCACTTTCGGCAGGTCGATGAATACGATATCGCCGAGGGAGCTTTGCGCAAAGTCGCTCAACCCAATGCGGTATGTTCCGCCTCCGAGATCGAGCAACCATTCGTGGGACGAGGTATACTTGCGGTCGCTGAGCAAATTCATAGATTGATTCCTCCTGAAAAAATTGAGTTTTTCGCAATAAAAACAGGACGCGCGAACCAAGTCGCGCGCCCCGTATCTGAACCTGAAAGATTCTTCCGCATTGGCTACCCACCGTCTGCGGAATTGCCTCGTCGGTGCCATGCCGAAAGCACAGCTTTCCGAAGCTTCGTCGGGTATCGGTCCTTTTGCCTGAGAGTTTGTTGCGCAATCCCCTTCGGCGCCCCTTATTCAGCGGGGTCTCTCCCGATGCCTTCATCCGAATATTCACTTTTTACGGTGTCAGTTTACTCTATTTTTGTACCCTCTGTCAACGGAAAACTCGCGGCTTCGCGCAGTCGCTGCGCCAATTTCTGCAAAGGCGCGTTCATCCGCAGCCTACGCCTGCGCCGCCTTCTCCTCGATCATCTTCTTTGTATCGTCCTCGATGTTGAGGAAGAAGACGACAACCATCATCACTGCGGCAACGAGCATCGGCACCCAGCCCAGAACGGCATTGATCGTGTTGATCGCGCCTGCGGGCTGCGTTTTCAGGTTCGCGTTAAAGCCGTTGACCGAAAGCGCAACGGCGACAAGCTGCGTGGCCCCTGCGACGGCAAGTTTACTCGCGAGGTTATCCGCCGTGGAAACCAGGCTGTCCAGCCGCCTGCCGGACTGCCACTCGATGAGATCCACAATGTTGTTGCGATTTGTGTTAAACATAACGAATGTGATCGTAATCGCAATACCGACCGTAATGGCATTGACATAGATTGCGCCGATCGAGAACGGATCGATTACGAACCAGATCTTGCCGAGAATGAACAGCGCGGCGGCAAAAAGCATGGTCTTCTTACGCCCCAGCGCGCGGTCGATCGCGGAAACGAGGAACGACGAGCCAAGCGACGCAACGAGGTATGCCGCCTGGATGGCGGTCGCCGCCGCCGTGCTTCCGAGAACATAGGTGGCATAATAGGTAATGCAGCTCATCAACAGCAGGTTGATCACGCCGTAGCAGATGATATAAAACATGTTCAGCACCCAGGAACGGCACCGGAACAGCATTGAGAACACGGTTTTGACCGAAAGCTTCTCGTCGTCGTCTCCAATGGGCTTGACGCGCTCTTTTGTCGTAAAGAAATGAACGACGCAGCCGAGGATGCAGACCACGCCCATAACGCAGGCCGTCAGAAAGAACCCGTGCGAGCTCATGGAATCGATCAGGTTTCCCTTTGCATCCATCGCGCCGAACAGTTTGAGCAGCGGCAGGCAGGCCACCGCGCCGATTCCCGCGCCCAGCGCACCACCGAGGTTGCGGAATACGTTGATCGAACGCCGGTCCGCGTCGAGATTGGTTGCAAGGCTTCCCATGCTGTTATAGGGAATCCCGACAAACGTGTTGAACAACTCGAAGAACAGATAGACGATCAGTGCGAGCGCAATCTGAAAGCCGTTCTGCAAACCGAAGTTCGTAAAAAGCAGCACCACGGTAATCGCCCACGGAACCGCGAACCAAATGGCCAGCGGACGAACACGCTCCCCGTTTTTAAACTTATGGTTGACCGCCCAGAAACCGATCATCGGGTCGTTGACCGCGTCCCAGATGGTACCGATCGTCAGAATCGTTCCGGCAACCAGAACGTCGATCTTCAGAACGTTGGTCAGAAAGAAAAGATAGTAAATGCTCTTGAACTGATAAACCACGTTGCTCGCCGTCGAGAAGGTGCAAAATCCCAGTTTCTCCGGAAACCGGGTGCGTGGAATGGACTGCGCGACAGGGTTACTCATACGTTCTTCTCCTTGTTCTTTATCGCCGTCAGACGGTCAACCAGCAATTGTTTGAAGCGCTCCGGCTCGTCCCCCATCGGATTATGGCCGGAATGCTCGAACCATATGAGTTCCTTCTGCGGCGCCCGGATGCTGTCGAACCACGCCTGGACAAGCGAAGCGGGCGTGTTTTGATCCAGCATTCCATCGAATACAAAATAAGGAACGGCAAACTCCGTGCAGGTTTTCGGAAAGTCGGTCGCGCCGACCGCACCCCACATCTCGGTAAGCACATATTTATAACCGCGCACCAGACCATACAGATCGCGAATGGAATACTCGCCGGAGAGCAGCACGGGGATAACGAACGAGCGAGAATAGCTGCGCTTCTTGGCGCTTTGGGAATATCCGCCGTATTTCATCATAACGCGCCTCTGCGTCATCATGCCGTCGAACCCGCCTTTATAAACGCCGTTCACCGGCGGCCCCACCTTTTTCAAAAGGGCGACCGACTTTTCATCGCCGGCTTTCAAAGCTTCCGCCATGGCGAAATCGTAACTGATCTGCTCATTCTTCGCGCCGTTGACGACCTGACCGAACCCCACATAGGCCGCAATCTTTTCCGGGTGGCGATGGGCAAGATAAGTGCCGAGCTCGCTTCCCCAGCTGCCGCCGATAATAAAAATCTTGTCCTTGTGGAACCGTTCGCAAAGCCAGTTTACCAGCGCATTCGCGTCTTCCACCAGCTGATCGACCGTAAGCGTTTCTTTTTTTGCGCCGAAGTAGGAACCTCCGCTGCCACGCTGATCCCACGCGACGATGGTAAAGGTGTTCGCCAGGTCGGCGTGGTCGATCAGAATGGTATGCCGGTTGCAAACGCCCGGTCCGCCATGTAAAAACAGCAGCACCGGGTTGTTTTCGTTCCTGCCCCGGATGTGAATTTTTTGCGGCAGTCCGTTGAGCAGGACCATGCGTTTTTCATCAATCATTGCGGCGTCTCTCCCTCTTTCCCGGACAAATGTATAATGTTCCATACCAATATAACGCAAAACGGCTGTTTTTGCCAGAGAATATACATCCTTATTTATAAAAAAACAGAATCGCCGAAACGGGCGTTGAGCGACGAGTTCACACCGTCGACACAGTGAAAAAGTCACGAAAACAAAGGCTTTTTTCGGTTGCAATGCGAGATTTCCTATGTTAATATTGTTTGATACTGGCGATTTATGCCAATTGAATAGATGCATTGTTTGGAGGAGCACATGGCAACCTTTGAAAAACTGGAAAACAACCGCGCAAAACTAACGATCACCGTTTCTCCCGAAACGTTCGGCACCGCCGTACAGAAGGCCTATGTCAAGACCGCGAGCCGTTACAACGTACCGGGGTTCCGTAAAGGCAAAGCCCCGCGTAAAGTCATTGAAAACATGTATGGCGAAGGCGCGTTTTACGAAGAGGCGTTTGAGCTCGTCTGGGGCGACGCGTACGACGCGGCGCTCGTCGAACACAGCCTCACCGCCGTGGACAAACCCTCCGTCGATATCGGCACCATCAGCACCGCGGAAGGCGTCGTCTTCACCGCGGAAGTACAGCTGAAGCCCGAAGTCACGCTCGGCGCGTATCAGAAACTTGAGGTCCCCGAACCGGACTTCGCCGTAACGGACGAAGAAGTCATGGCGGAGATTGAAAAAGAACGCGAAAAGAACGCGCGTTATATCGAAGTGGAACGCCCCGTGGAAAACGGCGACCGCGTGGTACTGGATTATTCCGGCAGCGTTGACGGCGAGAAGTTCGAAGGCGGGACTGCCGAAGACCAGCAGCTGGTCATTGGTTCCGGCACGTTCATTCCGGGATTCGAGGAACAGCTCGTCGGCATGAAAGCGGGCGAAGGTAAAGATATTTCAGTGAAATTCCCGGACGAATACTCCGCACCGCTGGCCGGTAAGGACGCGGTCTTCACCGTTCAGATCAAGGCCGTTCAGGTCAAGGAACTGCCCGCTCTGGACGACGAATTCGCAAAGGATATTTCGGATTTCGACACCCTCGAAGCGCTCAAGGCCGACAAGAAGGCCAAGATGGACGAGAAGGCTGCCAAGAACCGCCAAACCGCCATTGAGAACATCGCGCTGCAGAAAGCATCCGAGAACGCGATCGTCGAAATTCCGGACGTGATGGTCGAGCGTCAGATCAACTATATGCTCCGCGACATCGCCTATCAGCTCAGTATGAGCGGGCTTTCGCTGGAGGATTATGTGAACTACACCGGCACGGACATGAACGGTCTTAAGGAAAGCTATCGTGCGGAAGCGCTTGCCCGCGTGAAAACGCAGCTCGTCATTGAAGCCATCGGCGACAAGGAAGGCGTGGAGTGCACCGAGGACGACCTGAAAGCCATTATCGCCGAATATGCCGACGGCAGCGGCAAGAGCGCCGAAGAGTTTGAAAACTCGCTTTCCGACGATGACCGCGAATATCTCAGCGACAACGTGCTGGCCAGAAAAGCCGTCAAGATCGTAACCGACAGCGTCGTTCTTGTGAAAGGCGAACCTGCCGAGAAGAAACCCGCCAAGAAGGCCGCCGCCAAAAAAGCGGAAAAGGCCGACGAAGGCGAAGCAGCGGAAAAAACCGCCAAGAAAACCGCGAAGAAATCCGAACCAAAAGAGTAACTCCGCCGAGTCCGTAAGCGGATCTTCATCCCGGCGGGCGGCGATATCCTTTTTTGTTCCCAATGTAAGGAGGGAATCCGTATGAACCTCATTCCAATGGTCATTGAGCAGACCAGCCACGGCGAGCGAAGCTACGATATCTACAGCCGCCTGCTCAAGGACCGCATTATCTTTATCGGCGGGCCGATCGACGACGATCTGGCCAATATCGTCATTGCGCAGATGCTTTTTCTGGAAGGTGACGACCCGGATAAGGATATCAACCTCTATATCAACTCGCCCGGCGGTTCCGTGAGCGCCGGCCTCGCTATTTACGATACGATGCAGTATATCAAATGCGAAGTATCCACGATCTGCGTAGGTTTAGCGGCGTCCATGGGCGCGTTCCTGCTTGCGGCGGGCGCAAAAGGCAAGCGCAAGGCGCTGCCCAATGCCGAGATCATGATCCATCAGGTCAGCGGCGGCGCGCAGGGGCAGGCGACGGACATTAACATTCAGGCAGAACAGATCCTGAAGATCAAGAAGCGGCTCAACATGATTCTGGCCGCGCGCACGGGGCAGGACGTGGAGCGCGTGACCAGGGACACCGAGCGCGACAATTACATGAGCGCTGAGGAGGCGCGCGCGTACGGGCTGATCGACGAGGTCTTCCCGCCGCGCAGATAACCCAGAGAGAGGCTACTTATGACGAAAGTTGAAAACAGCCCGTCCACCGTGCGCTGCTCGTTTTGTGGAAAAGCGCAGGAAGACGTGCACCGCATCATTGCGGGTCCCGGTGTAAACATCTGCAACGAGTGCGTGGAACTCTGCCGCGAAATCATTGAGGAGGACGTGGAGGCCGAACCCATCGACCTGACGAATATTCCGAAACCTCAGGAGATCGTGCAGCAGCTCAACCAGTACGTTATCGGGCAGGATATCGCCAAGCGCGCGCTCGCCGTTTCGGTGTATAACCATTACAAACGCATCAATTCGCCCGCGCAGAAAGGCGACGACGTAGAGCTTCAAAAGAGCAATATCATTATGCTCGGGCCTACCGGCAGCGGCAAGACCATGCTCGCCCAGACGCTCGCGCGCATTCTGAACGTGCCCTTCGCCGTTGCGGACGCAACGAGCCTTACCGAGGCCGGTTATGTCGGCGAAGATGTGGAAAATATCCTTCTCAAGCTGATCCAGGCCGCCGATTACGACGTGGAAAAAGCCAGCAAGGGTATCATCTATATCGACGAAATCGACAAGATCGCCCGAAAAGGCGAAAACGTCTCCATCACGCGGGATGTTTCCGGCGAGGGCGTACAACAGGCGCTGCTGAAAATCCTGGAAGGCACCGTCGCCTCCGTTCCTCCGCAGGGCGGGCGGAAGCATCCGCATCAGGAGTTCATCCAGATCGATACGACGAACATCCTCTTTATCTGCGGCGGCGCTTTTTCGGGCATCGACAAGATCATCGAAAAGCGCATCGGCCATAAGATCCTCGGCTTTGGCGCGGACATCCAAAGTAACGTGCAAAAGGACATCGGTGAAACGCTCAAGAGCATCCTCCCGGAGGATCTGCTCAAGTTCGGCCTGATTCCGGAGTTTGTCGGCCGCATGCCGATTATCGTGACGCTGGAGAATCTGGACGAGGACGCGCTGGTGCGCATCCTCACCGAACCGAAGAACGCGCTGACGCGGCAATACCAGCGTTTGTTCGAGATGGACGGCGTAGAGCTGACGTTCGACGACGACGCGCTGCGCGCGGTTGCGCAAAAAGCGATTGAGCGCAAGACCGGCGCACGCGGACTGCGGGCGATCCTGGAGGACGTGATGCTGGACATTATGTACGACATTCCCTCGCGTGAAGATATTTCGACCTGCCGTATCACCAAGGATGTCATCGAAAAGGTCTGCCCGCCGCTTCTGGCGGAAGGCGCCGGCGAGAAGAAAGGCGCGAAAAAGCCGAAACAATCCGCGTAATTCAGAAAAGGTGGCATGCCCTGCGGTATGCCACCTTTTTTCGTTTTATTACGCTTTTCGGAAGACCCGGTCGAACAGCCTCTTGACCGGAGGCAGCGCCGCAACGACAACGCAGAGGATGGTATCCACCCCGATCGTCAGGAAGTTATAGATCAGCGAATAGACCCAGGGATTGGCAAACCCGTATTCCATTCCTACATCCTGAAAAAACACCGCACCGGAAACGGTGGAAGCAATCATCCGTAAAAAACCCGCGACCGCCGCGCCGACGGGTAGATTATTCGGAAAGAAGCTGGCCGTTCCCAGCAGGGTAAACGCCACAAAATAATCGAGTATGAACTGTACCGGGTGTACGATATAAGCGCCCTGCACCACTTGCAGCAGAGAAAACGCAAACGCAGCCGTAAACCCGTACAGCGGTCCGAAGTACGCCGCGTAAGCAAAGATGGGCAGCATGGAGAGCAGCGTGATCGTTCCGCCGAACGGCAGCGAAAAAAGCTTGAAGTAGCTTAGTACGAACGCCAGCGTAATGGAAAGTGCGCCGTAAACAAGGATTTGCGTCCGCGAAGGTTTCCCCTGCGGCGCCTCCGGCGCAGCGGCCGCCTGTATGCGTGCGCGCTTGTTATAGGCGACGACCGCCCAAACAAGCAGCCCAAGCAAAAGAATAGCTCCAAAGAGCATGTACAGCTCGATCCCTTCGAGCGAGGCAAGTTTTTCGAACAGTTTGAATTCCATGATTGTTCTCCTTTTTCCACAAAAAAAATAGTCGCCATTGAGACGACCATCTAAAAGAAGAGAGATATGTATCACTTTCCTTCGATGGCATGACCCAACAGGTTCCAAGGGTACTTCTCAGCCCGGCTGTTCTTCCGGACGCCCCCGTGATGCGAACTAGAATACACGCTTTTTTGTCGTCTGTCAACCTTGACAAACAAGTATCGCACAACGTAACATGATTGCGTGCCGGAAGCGGCTGTGCTCCCGCCGCACGAATTCACCGCAGGAAAGCGAAGGAATCCCTATGCGTTTGGATAAATATCTCAAAGTTTCGCGTATCATCAAGCGCCGCACCGTAGCAAACGAAGCCGCGGGCGCCGGCCGGGTGAGTATTAACGGCAAAGTCGCCAAGCCCTCCTCGGAAGTCAAGGAAGGCGACACGCTTGATTTGCTGCTCGGCGGCAGGCATCTGCTGGTTCGGGTGGAGAGCTTGAAGGAAAGCGTCCATAAGGAGGATGCAGCGGGCATGTATACCGTGCTCAGCGGGGACGCCGACCGATGAGCCGCACGGTTGGAATCCTGCTCTGCGCTGGCGGATCGACGCGCATGGGCTTCGATAAACTGCTTGCGCCCATCGCGAGAAAAAACGCAATCGAGCGCTCCATGGAAGCGCTTGTCCTCGGCGGCGTCGGGGAACTCGTTTTCGCCGTTTCGCCTGCTACGCGCGGATTCGTTGAAACGCTCCTCTGCCCGGTTCCCAGCCAGGTGGTCGAAGGCGGCGAAACGCGCGCCTATTCGGTTCGAAACGCGCTGTCCGTTCTTTCGGACGTGGAGATCGTTGCCATTCACGATGCGGCGCGCTGCATGGTTTCTCCATATACGGTGCGCGAAAGCATTCTCAGCGCCGAACAGTTCGGCAGCGGCGTCGTCGCAGGCCGCGTTACGGATACCATCGTCCAGCTGGACGGAACCCGTGCTCTGCCGCTTGACAGAAACCACCTTGTACGCATGCAAACTCCGCAAACGTTTCGTTTCGACCGGATCAAGCGCGCATATGAGACGGGTAATCTGGAAGCGGTAACCGACGACTGCGCACTCTACCTGGCCGCGGGATACGAACCCAGGTTTGTGTTTACCGAAGGCGACGCGGCTAATCAAAAGCTCACCACTGGCGCGGAGTGGCAACAGGCCCTCGCAACCTACGCCAGGTACGGAACGGGGTTCGATACGCATCGCCTGGTCGAGGGACGGCGGCTCGTTCTCGGCGGAATCGTCGTTCCATTCGAGAAAGGACTGCTTGGCCATTCGGATGCGGACGTCTTGACCCACGCGATCATAGACGCACTGTTGGGCGCGGCTTCGCTCGGCGACATCGGCCGATTATTTCCGGATACGGACCCCGCGTACGAAAACGCGGACAGTATCGCCCTTCTGGAGGAAGTCGTAAGCCGGATCGAGTCGCTTGGCCTTCGCGTGGCGCATGTGGACGCAACCATCGTGGCGCAGCGCCCGAAGATCATGCCACATGCGGAGGCGATGCTTGCCCGGCTTGCAAACGCAATGCACGTTCCCCCGGAATCCGTCTCGATCAAAGCCACCACCACCGAAGGAATGAACGACGAAGGCAGGGGACTCTGCATCTCCGCGCAGGCGATCGCTTCCTTGGTATAATTGCCAAAAGACAAAACGCGGCCGAAGAAACCTATCTTCGGCCGTTTTCTGTTTTGGTTTACAGCGAACCTCTAGAAGGACTGCTCCAGAAGAAAGGTCTCCCGTTTGAAATAATCGTCCTTATAATAGCGGTCCATGTAGGGCGAATAGGTTGTCACTTCGATCGACTGAATCAGCGGGTCAAAGGTCAGAATCCGCAGCTGTCCGCAGTTTTCACCATAATGCTGGTAATTATAAATCATGGAATTTACGCGGCGGTCCGGAATCCCGTCTTCCGAATCATCCAGCTCATCGAAGCGAAAACCCGTACCGCGCACGTGTCCGCTCAATACGAGGCGCACGTTCGGATTCGGCCGAACCACCTGTTCGAACATCTGCTTGCCGATCTTTGTAAACGTTCCATCCGCGTTGATATATCCATGGAACAGCAGAATCGCAACGTCGTTCGGGTGCTCCCGAAGCACGGTATTCATCCAGCCGACGGCGTCCGTCTCGCTTTCCCAGCCAGCGCCAAGCAGCAGAAAATCAAAGCCTCCTGCATGGACGGTTGCATAGGCGGCGCGCCCTTTCTCAAATGACTGTGCCGGTGATATGCTCCGCACGTACGGCCGTTCCAGATATGGTTCGTAGCCATGCCACTTAATGCCGACGTCGTGATTCCCGGCGATTGAAAAGTACGGCAATACATCCTTGAATTGATTATAAAGCTGATCGAAATGCTCCCATTGCTTGGGCACCCAGCCTTCATCCACGGCATCGCCCGTCTGAAGAACATACAGGATATTGCGCTCCTCAATTTGTCCGGCAATCCAGCGCCCCATACTCGCCAGCGCGTCGGGATAATCATAGTATGACATGCTCTGTGTATCGGCAAGCCAAATAAAGGAAAATGGCGTAGGTGCAGGAGACAGCGTAGGAGCGGGAGCCTGCGACGGCGTCGGTTTTATTGCCACAAGCGGGTCCTGCGGTAAAGCGGGCGGTGCCGGAGGACGCGCACAAGCGAAGCAAACCACAGATAGTCCAAGAAAAACGCAAAGCAGCTCAAATAAACATTTCTTTTTCATCCTTTCGATTCTATCATAAGACCCGCCATTCGCTCAACCGCTGGAGGTGTTTCCTCTCTGGCGTGAAATCGTCAGCCAATTTGATACATGATGCATCCAATATGTAACATTTTATTTCGGCATATGTAACACGATGTAACAAAACCGCGCGATTTTCACGTTTATTCCCCGCTCCCGCCCGCAAAACTCTCCTTTTTCGTCCACGCTTTTCTTTCTCGTCCGCGTCGTGTATAATGGCAGCAGTATGAAATATCTGAATTCTTCTCACCGGCTTTGCGTCAATGGAATTTTAACAAATGCAAACGTGCAACGCGTGAGCTGCGCGCTGCTGGTTTTTGCATTCGTATTTTCCTCTTTTCTGCCGTTGGCGCATGCGGAAGGCGAGTCGTCCGATCCGTCCCTGGAAACCCCCTCCGCCGCAAACGCCGCCGCGCTGCTCCGGGCAGGCGAAACCGACGCGGTCCTGGATTATTGGGATACCGCGCAGGTTTTCGCCTCCACAAATTATCGTCTCAAGAAAGCGACCATCGCAATGCTGCGCAATTCGGTCGACCTGGGACCCACGCCGGTTGGACGGGACGGCGTAAAATTCCGCTCATCCCTTGAAAACCCGCTGATCCAGGAAGGCGAGCAGCTGCAAAAGCGGCTGGATTTCAACATTCGCGGGTCGGTCTATTCCGGCAGCGCCCTTACCAGCGTAACCGCCAGTCTGGAATCGCTCGGCCAGGCAAAGGGCGAAAGCAAAACCGTCACGTTTGATCCGGCCGCGAATATTCGCGCCTATTCGCTGGAAAATGAGACACTCCCGCTGGAGCAAAAAGCGCTCGACACGCTTTTCGATGTCAGTTCTCTCTCTGCCGGTCGTTATCGTTTTACGCTGAGCGCCACGACGGCCGACGAAACAAAACCGGTCACGCTGTATACGGCGGAGTGCGCCATCGTAGACGAAAAGCGGCTGGTCCTGACACAGAATAAATTCGACGACAACTATCTGGAAGCGTATAAGTTCTTCGGCGGCGATCTGGAGAAGTTTGTTTTTCACTACTCGCTGAAAGACACGCGCAGTATTGCCACGGAGAACGACTGGCGAAACACCTATATCGTGGAATCAAGCCTCGGACGCGTGCACAAGGATGCGGTGCCTTATTTTGAAACGGCAAACCACTATCTGGAAAACACTTATGTCTGCGTGACGCTTGTGAATGCTAAGACCGGCAAGCAAACCAACGGCCGCCTGACACTGCTCAAGGATCTGATCTCCAAGGAGACGACCTATGTGCCACGGTTCCAGTCGAATCTGCAATACGTCAGCCACCATACGCTCGGAACAGCCATCGATGTGAACGACGATATGTACCCCAACAAAAACATCATTACGAACCATGAGCTTGTCGGAACGGACGTAAAGGAGCATCTCGTCTATAACGGCATTCTGACTGCGGATGATGGAACGCGGTATTACGACTTTACCTATAACGGCAGCTATCCCGGTAAATTTGAGCGTATACCGAAGACCATCATCAATTATCTGCTCTACGAGCTGGCCTTTTTCCGCGCCGGATTCCAATGGGGGTACTATTACGAAACCGCTTGCGACGGCATGCACTTCATGCTTTCGGAAAGCGATATCAATCTCCATATGCACTCGGATATCGGACTTCGAAAGATTTACGAATATATCGATCCGGAATGGACGTACGTACCGGAGGCAACGCCTTCGCCGGAAGCGGCGCCGGAAAACTGATTCCGATTCAAGAAACCCGGAAGCGATTCTGCTCCCGGGTTTCTTCTATTTCCTCGACCTGCCCCGGTTTCGGCGCTTTGCGCCGATGGTTCCGGGCTTTGCTTTTTCCGCGCGTTCCAACGCGTCCTCGCCGGAAAGCTTCTTGATCTCGTCGCGCAGTTTCGCCGCGTGTTCAAACTCAAGCTCACGCGCCGCGGCGCGCATTTCTTCCGTCAGCATCTTGATCCGCGCCGCTTTTTCCTCCGGCGCGATATCTTCGCCGATATCCTTTACCTTCGTGGTGATCAGCAGCGTTTCGCGCACGGCCTTCTTGATGCTTTGCGGCGTGATGCCGTGTTCTTCGTTGAACGCCATCTGAATCCGACGTCTGCGGTTCGTTTCATCCATGGCAAACCGCATGGACGGCGTGATGGTATCCGCGTAAAGAATGACGCGGCCTTCCACATTTCGCGCCGCGCGGCCGATGGTCTGCACAAGGCTGGTCGAAGAACGTAAAAAGCCCTCTTTATCCGCGTCAAGAATCGCAACAAGCCCCACTTCTGGCAAATCCAGTCCTTCACGAAGTAAATTGATCCCCACAAGTGCATCAAAATCGCCGAGCCGCAGATCCCGGATGATCTCCATGCGCTCGATCGTCTCGATATCCGCGTGCATGTAGCGCACCCGTACGCCCATTCCGTCAAGGTATTCCGTCAAGTCTTCCGCCATTCGTTTCGTAAGCGTGGTGACCAGCGTACGGTAGCCTTTCTGCGCCTGTTTACGAATTTCGCCAAGAAGGTCGTCAATCTGCCCCTTTACGGGCCTTACCTCCACTTCCGGGTCAATTAAGCCCGTCGGACGAATAATCTGCTCCACAATCTGCGTCGCGCGTTTCATTTCATAATCCGCAGGCGTCGCCGAAACGCAGATCATCTGCGGGATACGCGCCTCGAATTCCGGAAATTTCAGGGGACGGTTATCAAACGCGGAAGGGATGCGGAACCCATAATCCACAAGCGACGTCTTTCGCGCAAGATCGCCCCGGTACATCGCGCCAATCTGCGGAACGGTCACGTGGCTTTCGTCAATAAACAGGAGAAAATCCTTGGGAAAATAATCAATCAGCGTAAACGGCGGCTGACCCGGCTGACGCCCGTCGAAATACCGCGAATAATTCTCGATTCCGTTACAATAACCAATTTCGCGCATCATCTCGATGTCGTACTGCGTGCGCTGTTCGATCCGCTGCGCCTCAATCAGGCGGCCCATACTTTGGAACTCGTCGCGCCGCTTGATCGCGTCATCCCAAATATGGTCGATCGCCGCTTCGAGTTTTTCCCGGCTTGTCGCGTAATGCGACGCGGGAAATATCGCCACGTGGGCACGTTCGCCCAGCAGTTCGCCGGTAAGCGAGTTGATATCCAGAATTCGCTCCACCTCGTCGCCAAAGAACTCCACGCGCACCGCCGTGCCCGCGCTCGAAATCGGGAAGATATCCAGCACATCCCCGCGGACACGAAACGTTCCCCGCGAAAAGTCGATATCGTTGCGCTGAAACTGAATATCGACGAGTTTCCTTACCACCTCTTCGCGCGGGATCGTCATGCCCTTTCGGAGGGAAACCGATAAGCGCATATACTCTTCGGGATCGCCAAGCGCATAAATACAGGAAACGGAGGACACGATGATGACATCCCGCCGTTCGTTCAACGCGCTGGTCGCGCTGTAGCGCAGGCGATCGATCTCTTCGTTGATATCCACCGTTTTTTCGATATAGGTATCCGAAGAAGGAATATACGCCTCCGGCTGATAATAATCGTAATAGCTTACGAAATACTCCACCGCGCTTTCCGGAAAGAACTCCCGAAATTCCGCGCAGAGCTGCGCTGCTAGCGTCTTGTTGTGCGCAATGACAAGCGTGGGCTTCTGCACACGCTCGATCACTTTTGCCATCGTATAGGTTTTTCCGCTTCCGGTTACGCCGAGCAATACCTGCGCCGGATCTCCGCGCAGAACCCCCTCCGAAAGACGATCGATCGCCTGGGGCTGGTCGCCTGCGGGCTCATAATCCGAAACCAGCTTGAATTCATTCATGCGATTTCGTAGACTACCGTCTTACCGTCCACACGATGCGCGTAGATATACTCCCGCGCTTCCTGATGGGCCGGATGTTTATCATAAACGTCGATCGCGTCAAGATCCCGGAACGTACAGGTCAGCGCAAGGTCATAGCTGCGCTCGCCGTTGCGCCAGATATCCGCTCCGGTTTCCATGGAGAGGATTTCCGGAATTTTCCCCACCATCCCATGCAGCTTTTCAATGACCGTCGGAAGACATTCCTCGGGATCACGGAATTTAAAGAGAACGATATATTTCAGCATGACGTGCGCTCCTCTCAAAAAGCTCGCATTTTGCTCAGAACTCAAAATCAACCGTCGCAGACGCCGTACGGTGTGCCTTGATATAGGCGCGCACTTTTTCATGTTCGGGATGCTTGTCGTAGATTTCCAAATCCTCCCGGTTATCGAACGTAACGATCAATGCAAGGTCGTAGCTGCGCTCGCTGTGTTTGAAATCGCGACCCGTTTCGATGGACCGGATCTGTGGAATTTTGTCCTTCAGAGCCAGTAAGTTCTTGCTCGCAACGGGCGCCTGTTCATCCGGATTCTCAAATTTCGTGAAGACAATGTGCTTAACCATGTATTATTCTCCTTTCGGTCTTTGCCGATATGATGTCGCTTCCGTTAAAAATTCTCGTGGCAAGCCAGAACGAGCGCCTCTTCCGCCTTCGCTATCCCCTGCTTCTGCCGCCATTCGATCAAAGCGAACGCTTTCAATGCGCCGTTGAGCTGCTCCAGCGAGCGCTTCTTCGCATTTCTCGCCGCTTTCTGCGCAATAAACGGCGCCACGCCAAGTTCGCCGGCGATCTGCGCTTCGGTTTTTCCGGCAAGCAGCAGCTGTTTGACATTCACGACGGTACGCACGTTCCGCTCAAACAGCGTTGCGAGCCCCATCGCGCTTTCGGAAGGATCCCCCACCAGCGCGGTCAGGTTGCGGATCCCATTCTTCTTATTGCCCGCCCATAGCTGATCCAAGATGGAGAACACCTGATACTCGCTCGATGGTTTTACGCAGGTCTGAACCGCCTGTATCGTAACCCGGCTGCCAAACCCAACGTATGCTCCCAACATCCGCAGCGTGTTTTCCAGCGCGCCAAGATCGGAACCCAGGTACTGAACAAGCAGGTTTGCCGCCGCCGAATCGAGCGGAATACCGTTTTCTTTCGCACGTTTCTGCAGGAAAGCCTGCGCCTGGTCCGGCGCAAGCAGCTGAAACGAGACGGCGCGATCAAGCGCAAGAATCGCCTTATACAGCGCGTTTGCAACCGGCGGCTTTCCCGGACGGAGAAACAGAAGAACGGTTGTCCCAGGCACGCGCGGAGCATAATCCGCCAACGCGTTTGCGGTTTCCGCATCGAATTCCTGAACGACGACCACGCGCAGTTCGTCAAAGAAAGGCAGTGTTTCCGCAGCGTTCGTCACATCCGACGGTGAAGGCGATTTCAGTATCTGCGTGTTCATATCCCGAAGATCGGGATTTGTGCGCTCCATCATGACCCGAACGCCCTTATTCAGGCTGTACGGGTCTTCGCCGCAAAAATAGTACGCGCCGCCAACCTGCGCGCCGCCCGCCAGGCGATTGAAGAAAGTCAATCCGTCCATATGGAGTTATTATACCATTCGAATCGGCGCTTGCAAACAATCGTTCTTGTTTTTATGATATCTTTTTCTAGCAGAATCCGTTGTATGATCCTATGAATATCCACAGGGTTAACCGCAGACTCCACAAGTTTATCCACATTCGGAGGATAACTTGGTGGATAACGCAGCGACCTTTGCAACAAAATCCGCTTTTTCGTTTATAAATCCCGCCGTTTTCTCCGCTTATGAACGTCGGGTTTCGTTTTCGCTTCAGAGAATTCCCCAAAGGACAATCGAAAACGCAAACATGCCAAGCGAGTACGCCGCACGTCGCCGCGGCGCGCGCAGGCAGAGGCGCGAACCAAGAAGCACCGCAAATAACCAGGCAAGATAGGACAGCGCGTTCGGCGGAGGCACGTCCAGCGATAAACTCCCACCATAGCGGGCTATGGAAAGGATCACATCCAGCGCCAGCCGGCCGATTCGGCAAACCGCGTTTCCGAACGGATACCCTATATAAGAAAACACCGTTCCGACAAACGCGGGAATCAGAAACACCGCTGAAATCGGGATGACGAACAGATTTGTAACAAGCGAAAGAAACTGCGCCTGCTCAAAAAAATAGCACGTGGTCGGAAAGGTTCCGATCACCACGGCGGCGCTTGCGGCGATGAGCCCGGACGCGCTGGAACCCAGCCGGGCGAGCGGCTTTTGAAACACCGGCGCCAGCAGCGCCATGGAAAAGACGGCGACGAACGAAAGCTGAAACCCGGCGTTCCAGAGCGCATAAGGGTTGATGAGCAAAAGTAGAAGGAACGCCGCCGAAAGCGAACTGATCACATCCGGCCGTCGCTGCAGCGGGAAAGCGAGCAGCACGACCAGCAGCATAATGCAGGATCGAACCACCGGCGGCGAAAACGCCGTAATTGCCGCATACAGCGCGCCAAACGCCGCCACGGCCGCAAAGCGAACCCAGGCGTTCCTTCGAAACAGCAGCGAAAACGCGGCCGCGAGCAGCGACACGTGCAGCCCGGAAACCGCAAGCAGATGCGCAATGCCGGTGTTGCGAAATGCGCTCAGCGTATCCTCGTCAATCTCCGAAGTATCCCCAAGAAGCATACCTTTTGCCTCTCCAGGCGCATTCGGAAACAGCGCCGCGATCCGCGCGCCGATGTTCTCCCGCAGGGATAGCAGCATTCCGTATGCATCCTGCGACGTTTCACCGATCACCTGCACGGAATTTTCCGCAAATGCAACGGCAAATACGCCACGATACCGGTCGTTCAGCCGGTACTTCTCGGAGGAGCGCTCCACGCCGGCCCGTCCCTCGACGACCTGTCCGTAGTGCGGCTCCCCGCCGACAGCCGCGAACAAACGAAGCTTGCCCGGGATGGCAACCCCGTCCAGCGTCGCATCGGAAAGATACATGCGATATGTGCCGTCCTCACGCCGCTCCGGTAGCTCGCATACCCGGCCGGATATCACCCCCGCCCCTTCCGGGATCGTACCCGGCGCAGCCAATCCGATCCGTAGAAACGCGGCGGCTGCCGCCAACAGGAGAATGGCCACCCACCGAGTCCGCCGGAATCGAAGCGTAAACGCCGCCGCAAGCATAGAGACAAACATGGCCGCCACCGCCAGCGGCAGCGAAAGCCCGTCACCGAGCAGAAGGCCAAGAAGCATGCCCGCGGCAAGCAGCAGCATCGGGCGTATGTGAAACAACGGCCCGGAGTCGCGCCGCCTTCCCAATTCCGCAGCGGACCGAGACACGCCCTGTGGAATTTCGTCTGTTTCTGTTGAACTTTCGACCTGCATCGGTTCGAGTTAACCACAAGCGCAAGGGTTTGTCAATTCGCCGCGTGACGCAGTTGTGTAAATCCTTGCGTAAATGATATACTGGGATGCGAAAAATGGATTTGTGCCGGAATCCGGTGCGGATGGATAGGAATGATGAAGGATGAAATGGCTTGAGATCTGTGTTACCACAACCGACGAAGGACTGGACGCGGTGATTTTCGCATTCTCCAACGCGGGGCTGGATCAGGTCAGCATCGAGGAAAGCCATGAACGCGCCATGGCGTTTCTCAACGAGCGCGCCGTTTACTGGGACTTTGCGGATTATGATAAGGTCGGCGTGGATTTCCCCTGCGTCAAGGCCTATGTCGCGGACACGCCGGAAAGCGAATCGATCGTTGCCGACGTGAAGGCCGGAATCGCGGCGCTTCGCGCGTCTCCCGCCGGAAAGAACGCAGAGCCGCTTTCGGTTCTCGTTAACCGGGTGGACGACGCCGATTGGGAGAATAACTGGAAGCAATACTACAATCCGCTTAATATCGGGCGTCGGTTGTTCGTTTTGCCCTGCTGGATCGATCAGGCTGCTCCCGGCAACCGCGTAACGCTCAAGATCGATCCCGGCGTGGCATTCGGCACCGGCGAACATCACACCACGCGCATGTGCCTGGAGCTGCTCGAACAAGTGGTCACCGAGAATTGCGAAATGCTCGACCTCGGCTGCGGCAGCGGCATCCTTTCCATCGCTTCGATCCTGCTCGGCGCGAAGCGCGCGGTAGCGGTGGATATTGATCCTGTTGCCGAACATGTCGCGCTGGAAAACGCCTCCATGAACGGTGTGGACGGATCGCGTTATGACGTGTTGATCGGCGACCTTCTCAGCGACGAATCGCTCCGCAGAGAAATTCAGCGCGGTTACGATGTTGTCGCCGCGAATATCGTCGCAAGCGTCATCATCGCCATCGCGCCGTTTGCCAGAACCTGCTGCAAACCCGGAGCGCCATTCATCGTATCCGGCATTATCGACGAACGCGAAGACGAGGTCCGGCAAGCGGTCGTTCAGGCCGGGTTTACCATAGAGCAAGTGCTGCACAGCGAGGGTTGGGTTGCCATGCTTCTGCGTACGTGAGGAAAACAGAATGCGACGATTTTTCAGCGACGCAATCGCGGATCGTACGGCAACGATAACAGGCGACGACGCGCACCATATCTGCCGCGTGCTTCGCATGAAGGCCGGCGAATCGCTTTCGCTCTGCGACGGCGCAGGATACGAATATGATGCGACGATCCTGTCCGTTTCTCAGGATGCGGTCGTCTGCGCGCTTGACCGGCGACACGCAAGCGACGCGGAAAGCAGCGTTTCGGTAACGCTGTTTCAATGCCTGCCCAAAACAGGCAAAATGGAAACCATCATCCAAAAATGCACGGAACTTGGCGTGTTTTCCATAACCCCCGTACTTTCGGCAAGATGCGTATCCGTTCCGAATTCCGATTTTGAGAAAAAACGCGCCCGCTACAACCGCGTCGCGCTGGAAGCCGCCAAGCAAAGCCGCCGTGCCATGGTTCCCGAGGTTACGCCGCTTCTAAGCATCCGTCAGATCGACCCGCACGCATTCGACCTTTTTCTTCTCGCCTATGAGGAGGAGAGCGTACGCTCGCTCAAGCAAGCGCTGCAAGCGGCAGACGCTCCCGCAAAAATCGCCCTTCTGATCGGGCCGGAAGGCGGATTGGAAGAGGAAGAAGTAGACCGTCTCCTCGCTCTCGGCGCGGTGAGCGTCTCCCTTGGAAAACGGATTTTACGCACGGAGACCGCCGGCATGGCGATGCTCGCGCAGGTACTCTACGAGGTGGAATCATGAAAGCGGCGCTTACCACGCTCGGCTGCAAGGTGAACCATTACGAAACCGAAGCCATACGCGAACTGTTTGAGCGCGCGGGCTGGCAGATCGTTGATTTTTCGGAGCCCGCGGACGTCTACGTGGTCAACACCTGTACGGTCACCCAAACAAGCGACGCAAAGTCCCGCCAGATGATTGCCCGCGCGCACCGTATAAACCCCGGCGCGCTTGTCGTCGCCGTGGGATGCTATGCGCAGGTTGCGCCGGAGACGGTTTCTTCGCTGGAAGGCGTAGGGCTCGTAATCGGTACCAGCGGACGCAAGGAGATCGTCGCCCGCGTCAACGAAGCGCTTGCTTCGAAGAAAGGCGAATCCTGCGTTGCCTCTTTTCATGATTTGCGCGAATTTGAACCGTTCTCCGCCGTGCGGGATTCGCGTACGCGCGCAACGCTGAAAATTCAGGACGGCTGCGTGAATTACTGCTCCTATTGCATCATTCCTTATGCGCGTGGCCCGCTCCGTTCGCGCCCGCTGGACGAAATTTCCCGCGAAGTGGCGCTTTTGGAAAAGGAAGGATATCGGGAAATCGTACTCACAGGAATCCACCTGGCAAGTTACGGCCGCGATTTTTCCGAAAGCAGCGTTACGCTGCTGGATGCGATTCAGCGGGCAAGCGAGCCCGCCGGTATCCGGCGTATCCGTCTTGGATCGCTGGAACCGTTATTCCTTACCGAAACCGTAGCAAAAGCGCTTGCCGCCAATCAGAAAATCTGCCGTCAATTCCATCTTTCGCTCCAGAGCGGATCAAATACCGTGCTCCAACGCATGAACCGCCGCTATACGGCCGAGGAGTACTTGCACGCGCTCGAACTGCTGCGCGCCGAAATGCCGGACTGCGCCGTCACAACGGACGTGATAGCGGGTTTCTGCGGCGAAACGGAAGCGGAGCACATGGAAACGCTCGCGTTCTGTGAGAAAGCTGCTTTTGCCCGAATGCATGTGTTTCCCTTTTCCCTGCGAAAGGGAACGAAGGCGGAGCGCCTGCCGGATCACCTGCCCAAGGCGGTAAAGGAAGCGCGGGCGCAGGAACTCATCGCGCTTGGCAAGCGCCTGACGGGTCAATTCCTTCGCTCGCAGATCGGCAGTATTGTGGATGTTCTTGTCGAAAACGACAAAGCGGGATATAGCGGCAACTATATTCGCGTGTATGCCGACGCACCGGAGGGCGAAATCGTCCGGATCCGGCTGGAAGGGCTGAATGGCGAGACGGCGTGCGGCACGCGGATAGAGGAAAATTTGGAATAAATTTGTTCGTCAGATCGCAGCAGAATCGAGAAAAGGAGTGAAACGTAGCATGAACGACTGTATCTTCTGTAAAATCATTGCGGGGGAAATCCCGTCGAAGAAGGTTTACGAGGACGACCTCGTCTATTCCTTCGCCGATATTAACCCCCAGGCTCCCGCGCATATCCTCGTCGTTCCAAAGAAGCACATTCCGGGCGTCAACGACCTCTCGAAAGAGGACGAAGCCATTGTCGGCCACGCATACGGAGTGATTGCAAAGCTCGTCCGGGAACTCGGGATCGACGAATCTGGCTACCGCATCGTCGTGAACAGCGGCAGGGACGGGCAACAGAGCGTCCCCCATCTGCATTTTCACGTATTGGGCGGGCGTTTGCTCGCCTGGCCCCCAGGTTGATGAGCCCGAAGAACCCCGCTTTACAGCGGGGTTCCAGCCTGTCAAAAAAGTTTCTAGGATTGTTAAGGGCCGTAGCCCTTAACCCATTTTTTCCGGCTGTGCCGGTTCATCCGGCGCAACGGATCGCCCGTTAGGGCGGTTTCCTTGTGCTCTTTTCCGCCCGTAAGGCAGAA
>JAYFNY010000017.1:0-28028 GCA_034933205.1 Eubacteriales bacterium | reverse complement strand
TGATGGTTGGCAATCGGGGAAAGTCTATTTGGACTTAACTGCCTATCTCGCTCAGCAGTTACAGGCAGACAAACCAGCTTCCAAGAAATCTGTCGCCTGATTATACGAAAGCGAATTTACACACAATTCTGGACTTGACTGTTATTTATGTAGTATTTGGGGATTTCTTAAAACAATAACAGTTGTATCTTGACAAATCTTCAGAATCTAGTATTATTGAATTAAGCTAAATTAATCTCAATTCATGATTATAAACACACAATATATTTAGTTAATTAATTAATAACCAGAACGCACGAAAGGGAAGAAGAATGAAAGAAACATTCACGGGGATCACAAATATCCGTTACGAAGGCGCTGCGAGTAAAAACCCGCTTGCGTTTAAATTCTACGATGCCGACCGGATCGTATTTGGCAAACCGATGCGCGAACATCTTCCGTTTGCAATGGCTTGGTGGCACAATCTCTGCAACGCCGGAAAGGATATGTTTGGCGATCCTACCGCGGACAAGACGTTTGGCGCGGAGAAGGACACCATGGCGCACGCGCGCGCGAAGGTGGACGCCGGGTTCGAGTTCATGCAGAAGATCGGGATTCGCTACTTCTGCTTTCATGACGTGGATCTTGTTCCGGAAGCGGAGGATATCAACGAAACGAACCGCCGCCTGGACGAGATAACGGACTATATCCTCGAAAAAATGAAGGGGACGGACATCAAGTGCCTCTGGGGCACGGCAAATATGTTTGGGAATCCCCGGTATATGAACGGCGCGGGTTCGAGCAACAGCGCGGAGATCTTCTGTTTTGCCGCGGCGCAGGTGAAAAAGGCGCTGGAGCTGACGGTAAAGCTTGGCGGACGCGGCTATGTTTTCTGGGGAGGCCGCGAAGGCTACGAAACGCTGCTGAACACAGACATGAAGTTCGAACAGGAAAATGTGGCGCGTCTTATGCATATGGCGGTAGACTATGGCCGCAGCATCGGATTCCGGGGTGATTTTTATATCGAACCCAAACCGAAGGAACCCATGAAGCACCAATACGATTTCGACGCCGCTACGGCAATCGGCTTTTTACGTGCACACGGACTGGACAAGGATTTTAAGCTCAATATCGAAGCCAACCACGCGACGCTCGCAGGGCACAATTTCCGTCACGATCTGCGTGTGAGCGCGATCAACGGCATGCTTGGCAGTATTGACGCGAATCAGGGCGATATGCTTCTCGGCTGGGATACCGACGAGTTCCCGTTTGACGTGTACGAAGCAACCATGTGCATGTATGAAGTGCTGAAGGCCGGCGGCCTAACGGGAGGGTTCAACTTCGACGCAAAGAACCGTCGCCCGAGTTATACCTACGAAGATATGTTTTATGGGTTTATTCTCGGCATGGATACGTTTGCTTTGGGCCTTCTCAAGGCGGCGGCGATGATAGAGGACGGTCGTGTGGACGCGTTTGTAAAGGAGCGTTACGCCAGTTATTCCTCCGGGATCGGCGCCCGGATCGCAGGAGGGCAAGCGACGCTTGAGGAGTGCGCTGCGAAAGCGCTCGAGCGCAAAGCGCCCGAATTACCCGGAAGCGGCCGTCAGGAGTATCTGGAAAGCATCGTGAATTCGATTCTCTTCGGCTGAGAAAAGCCGGAACCGATCAGGGCGGCGGGCTTCGCCGCCCAAATTTTCGTGAGGTGAAACGTATGTATTACATCGGCATCGATCTTGGCACATCCGCACTGAAAACGCTGCTGATGGACAGCGATGGCAGCGTGCTGAACATTGCCTCCCGCGAGTATCCGCTGGAGTTTCCGCATCCGGGCTGGTCGCAGCAAAAGCCGGAGGACTGGCAAAAAGCGGTATTCGACTGCATTCCGGAACTGCTGAGAGGGCACGATGCGGCGAATGTGGCAGGCATCGGCGTAGGCGGACAGATGCACGGGCTCGTCGTACTGGACAAAACCGACGCGGTGATTCGTCCTGCCATCCTTTGGAACGACGGCCGCACGGCAAAGGAAACGGATTGGCTGAACAATGAAATCGGCAGGGACAAACTTTCCGAATGGACGGGCAATATAGCGTTTGCCGGGTTCACCGCGCCGAAACTGCTGTGGATGCGCGCAAACGAGCCGGATAATTTCCAGAAAATCGATAAAATCATGCTGCCGAAGGACTATATCGTCTATTTGCTTACGGGCGTGCACAGCTGCGATTATTCGGATGCTTCCGGCATGCTCTTGCTGGATGTGAAGAACCGCCGCTGGTCAAAACCGATGCTGGACCTCTGCGGTGTTTCGGAACAGCAGATGCCGAAACTTTTTGAAAGCTATGAATCGGTTGGCACGCTGAAACCGGAGATTGCGAAGCGGCTCGGTTTAGAAAAGTCGGTTCGAGTTGCCGCCGGAGCGGGGGATAACGCGGCGGCGGCGGTGGGAACCGGTACGGTTGGCGAAGGACGGTGCAATATTTCCGTCGGCACCTCCGGCACGGTTTTCATATCCAACTGCGCGTTCCGTGTGGATAGCCACAACGCGCTGCATTCCTTTGCGCATGCAGACGGCAACTACCATTTGATGGGCTGCATGCTTTCGGCCGGTTCCTGCAGTAAATGGTGGATGGAGGATATCCTGGACAGCAAGGATTACAAGGGCTTGGAAAGCCCGATTACGGATGACAAACTTGGAAACAATCACGTGTTCTTTTTGCCATACCTCATGGGTGAACGTTCGCCGCATAACGATCCTGCCGCGCGCGGTACGTTCATTGGAATGACGATGGATACCACCCGTGCGGATATGACGCAGGCGGTTCTCGAAGGCGTTGCGTTTGCCATTCGCGATTCGGTTGAGGTAGCAAAATCGCTTGGTATCCGGATTGAGCGCAGTAAGATTTGCGGAGGCGGTGCAAAGAGCAAGCTCTGGAAGAAGATGTTTGCCAATATACTCAATCTGGAGATCGACACCATTGCATCCGAGGAAGGACCGGGTCTGGGCGGCGCGATGCTGGCCGCGGTGGCCTGCGGAGAGTATGTTTCCGTGGAGGAGAGCGCCGAAAAGATGGTCAAGGTCAACGCAACGATCAAGCCGGACCCGGAGATCGCCGCGCGCTATGAGGAGCAGTACCGCAAATTCGCAAAGATCTATCCGACGGTAAAGCAGCTGTTCCCGCAGATCGGGTAAAAGCATTCCGGGTCTGCGTCGTGTGCCTGCATCCTGCTTTGCTTACTGAAAAATTGATTCTATTGTTTATACGCCGCTTTTTTACGGCGTTTTTGCGTTCTTTGATTTGTTGCGATATCATAAAAGCGCAATATTCTGCAAGATATAAACTGGAAAAACGGGGTATACTGCAGCAATGAAACAAACGGGAAACAACAAAGGCGAATTGCGCCTGGTGCGTTACGATGCGGAACTGATGGTGGAAGCGTATCAGTTTCGCGGCGTGATGCAGGCGTTTCCCAATCATTTTCACGAATATTATGTGATCGGGTTTATCGAGCGCGGAAAGCGAAATCTGAGCTGCAAGGGACAGGATTACGTAACCGCACCCGGGGATCTTTTGCTGTTCAATCCTGGCGACAACCACGCCTGCGTAGGAGTGGACGGACAGCCGCTCGATTACCGCTGCCTAAATCTCGAAGCGGATGTGATGAGAAAAGCTGCTTACGAAATCACAGGCAACGATATGCAGCCCGTATTCTCGCGCTCGGTCGTGTTTCACAGCGAATTGGTCCGGGATCTGCGCGAACTGCATTCCATGATCCTTCGTGGCGAGGCAGGCGTCAAGAAACAGGAACGGTTCTACTTATTTTTGGAACAGCTGATTGACGAGCACACCGGAACGGGAAGCGCGGCGTCTGCTCCGGAGCGCCGCACGGAGGTACGCGAGGTTTGCGATTTTCTTTCGCAGAACTACGGGCGGGCGGTTACACTGGACGAGCTAAGCGCGGTCGCAGGGCTGAGCAAGTATCACCTTCTGCGTGCGTTTACCCGGGAAACGGGGCTTACGCCGTACAGCTATCTCGAAACGATTCGAATCGACCGCGCGAAAACGATGCTGAGGGAAGGCGAGACGCCCGCGGTAACGGCGCTGGCAACAGGGTTTTCGGATCAAAGTCATTTTACGAATGTATTCAAGCGTTTTATCGGCCTTACGCCCGGACAATACCGGCGGGTATGCTGGCAGGAACGCATGGAGGATAAAGGAGAACCGGAAGGATAACATGCGTCAGCAGGAACAGAAATGCGTAATGATAATCGACGCGGCGCTGCCGCTGGGGTATATTGCGAACACGGCGGCGATGCTTGGCGTTACCATCGGCAAGCGGCTTCCGCAGATCGTAGGGGTGGATGTAACGGACGCTTCGGACCGGACGCATCTTGGCATCAGCACCTATCCGATTTCGATGCTCAAGGGCAGCGAGGAGCTGCTGAAGAATTTACGGCAGCGGTTATTCGAACCGGAGTTTTCCGAACTGACGGTGGTCGACTTTTCCGATGTGGCGCAGAAGATCAACGTGTATGAAGAATACGTGCAGAAAGCCGCCGAAACGCCGGAGCGGGAACACGCCTACTATGGCATCGCTCTATTTGGAGACAAGAAAAAAGTCAACCGTCTGACGGGTATGCTGCCGCTGCTTCGAGCGTAGCAGGCCTTGCCGGATGCGATTGGACGGAAAATGTGGTACAATACGATTCGGCGGGTTTCCGAATTTACAGACGGGCAGGCTGCGCTTGCCCGTTCTTTGTTGTTGGCCGCAGCTTGAAGCGGCCGGTACCGGGAAACAGCTTTCGAGGTGAAGATATGGATACAAGACCCATCGGTGTATTCGACTCCGGTATGGGAGGTTTGACGGCGGTTCGCCAGATGATCCGCTTGCTGCCGGGCGAGGACATCGTCTATTTTGGCGATACGGGCAGGGTGCCTTATGGCGGGCGCTCGGCGGAGACTATTGTTCGGTATGCGCGCCAGGACGTGGCATTCCTTCGCAGTTTCGATCTGAAAGCGATCGTGATTGCCTGCGGTACGGTGTCCACCACCGCGATGGACGTGCTGAAACGCGAAAACACGATTCCGATCCTGGGTGTGGTGCAGCCTGCGGCAAGTGCGGCGGTTAAGGCTACGAAAACGGGAAAAATCGGCGTGATCGGCACGAAAGCGACGATTCGGAGCGGAGCCTATGAAAACGCGATTCGTAAACTGCTTCCGGCTGCGGAACTGACAACCAAAGCGTGTCCGCTGCTGGTCCCGCTTGTGGAGGACGGGCGCGTTCGTCGCGGTGATCCGGTGACCGAACGGGTTGTGGAGGAGTATCTCGCTTTTGTTAAAGCGCAGCGTGTGGATACGCTCGTACTCGGTTGCACACATTACCCTCTGCTTCGGGACGTGATTTCGGACTATATGGGAAGCGCCGTTTCGCTCGTCGATACCGGCGAGGAAGCTGCGCGCGCAAGCGCCGCCCTGCTGATGGAGCGAAACGGGCTGAACGACCCGGACCGAACGGGGGAGCAACGCTATTATGCCAGCGACAGCGCGGAAGATTTTGCCGCGACTGCGTCGTTGTATCTCGGATCGGATATCTCCAATCGTGTTGAGCGGGTGGCAATCGAGAATTATTAACCTCTTTGCTCTATTGTCTGGAATACCGTCTGCCGGCGAATCGCATGGTGCCAAGCAGTTTGTTATCCGAAATTTGTTCTGGAAAAGCGAATAGGAACAGGCGCAAGGGCGAGCTCCGCTTTGCGCCTGTTTTTGGTTTGCTCAATGGTATGATTTAGAAAATGGGATGAAAAAAATCGATCGTTAGCCAGACAAAATACGCAATTCCCGATATGGTATAGAAAAGCCACGGCGTCAAATGCGGTTTTTGAGGAGCGGCCAGCATTGCGAGCTTTGCCGGGGCATGAAACAGCAGGTACAGGACGAGCGCTAAAAAGAGGGAACGCATAAGGGCGTAAAGGATCGCCGTCCATCCGGATACCGGCGTTTGGTCGAGCCGCAGGCTTAAAACGGGAAGTAACGCGCAGCAGAACGTGTACAAAAGAATCAGCATAGGAAGTGTGAATGCCCATAAACAGCGCTGTTTCGATTTAGCGGCACAGTTGCTATCGTTAAAAGGATGGCCGATTGCTCGGACAGAGGCCAGTATGGAGAACGCCCAAAGCAACAGTGAAACGAACAGACATATGGCGAAGGGCAGCAAACGCGCGGGCGAATCGCCGGATATGCACGAGATAATCTGCGCGGAAGAAGCGAGCAATACGACAAGGCAACTGGAAAGCGCAACGGTGGAATCCATGCCTCTCGACAGCATTCTGCCGGCATAGATCGTTTTCGGGTTAAAAAGCGGTGCGTGGACGATGCCGATCCATGGTTCGGAAAGGTCGGGCAGACTGGGTGTACGTTCCTTTTGAACGTTGAGGCTCCAGCCGCTCCAGACACAGCGGGGCAGCCGCCGCAGCTGCGGTAAAACCGACAGGCTGCCGAAAGAGGCGATCAGGACGATACCGGAGACAAGAAGCAGGGTCGCGGGAGACATGCCGGACGCCAAGTTTGGGGAAAAAGAAAATACAGTTCCCAAGAGCGGCTGGGATACGGCGAGCAGAAGCGTGAGAACCAGTTCGATCCAAACGATCATATCATTTCACCTTGTATCGATTATTTGCTTCCTGCGGTGAGAAATCGCAGCATGCAGGGGATTCCATTTCACAGAATTCAATACGGTCCCGGCCATTCTGTTTTGCACGGTAAAGGCAGGTGTCCGCAAGGTTGACAAGCTGCGCGGCTGAGCAGGCGGCTGCCTTACGAATCAACGCTGCGCCTATGCTGACGGTTATGGTAATTTCGGCGCTTCCGAGCGGAATGGCATGGCTGCGTATGCTGCTCCTGATTCGTCCGGCCGCCGCCAGCGGATCCGCACAATCCGGAATCAGGACGGCAAATTCTTCTCCGCCCCAGCGGCATACATCGGACTGCGCACCGGCCGCCTGAACGATGACAAGCGAAAGCTGCTGTAAAACGGCGTCTCCCTGCAGGTGCCCGAAACGATCGTTGATTCCTTTGAAATAATCGATGTCGAGAATGATGAGAACGAGATTATTCTGTTGTTTTTGAAAGTATCGGTCCAGAAGCTCGTTGAACCCATAACGGTTATAAACCTCCGTCAGGGCATCATGCGTATAGAGATAGCGATAACGCGCCTGTGCTTCGACCAGTTTGTTTTGCGTCATTTCGCGAATGGTTTCCAAAAGGAGCGACGCAAAATAAAACGCCGTATAGAGCAGCGGGAATCGCATTTGAAAGGTGGAGGAGTATTCATAGAGCACGATGGATTGCCCAATCGGGGTATCCAGCAGAAGAATCAACTCAAGCAGCATGCCGGCACAGATCAACGTTCCGGCTTTGCGGCCAAACGCAAGCAAACCGCAGGCCGGAAGAAAACAGACCCACAGAATACTGAATCCATCCGGGATCCCGGTAATGATAAAATAAGACAATAACAGAAAAAAACTGGCGACAAACGCCACTTGAGAAAGCTTCAGGGCGATCCGGTGACGAAGCAACAAAAGAAAGATCAGCGCGCAGAATATCGCGTAGGCAAGCGTCGCGATGGTTAAGGGCCCTTTTCGCGTGATGATGTTCGCAACTGTCATTGCGCCGGCAACCAGCGAAAGCAGAGCGTAGATACAGACGAAGAGAAAATAACGGCGTTCTGTCTCGTCGAGCAGGGAGGTCTGCATTCGTTCACTGAACAGGGCGAGCAGTTTCATGCGCACCACGACCTTACTTTCATATAACAGAAATTATAGCGGAAGGGATGGTTTATCGCAATTGAAACTCTCTGCAAACCGGCCTTGTAACAATGGAAAACGGCAATTTTGCGTATGTTATCATATATGATATATTGACACGCCCGCCGCTGTGTGTTAACATCTCAAAAAATAGGTGAATCGCCTCTTTTGGTAAACTTGGCCAGAAGAGCCGCATGTTTGAATAACAGGTCATAACGGCACGTCCTTGATACCACCGTTCGGCGGTTTCAAGGCTATTTTTTTAAAACCGTCATGACCGGAAGGAGAAAACGCCATGGGAAATATCCATATTTCCGACATTACCCTGCGTCAGGACCGCAAACGAGCCGAAGCCACGCTGAGCTTCCGTGAAAAACTGGAGATCGCGCGCGCTCTGGACCGACTGCGACTTAGCGGCGTTGAACTGCCTTCCATTCAGAATGAAAAGGCCGATACTCTCCTTGTGAAGTCCATTGCGACCGCCGTGAAGGAAAGCCGCGTGGTTCTTCCTGCCGCGCTTTCGCAAGAGGGTGTGGAGCAGGCGTACCAGGCGATCAAAGAGGCTGCGAAGCCCTGCATTCAGATTGCTGTTCCAACGTCGACCGCGCAGATGGAGTATATCTGTCATAAAAAGCCGGACCAGGTGCTCGCGCTTGTCGGCAGCCTGATTCGAAAGGCGAAAGCTTACCCCGTCGAGGTGGAATTCGTTGCAGAGGATGCGACGCGCAGCGAGGCGGATTTCCTTTACCGAATCGTAGAGGAGGCCGTGTCCGCAGGGGCGGATATCGTCACGATCGCGGACGGTTCGGATGGCATGCTGCCCGAACGCTTCGGGGAGTTTGTTCGCAATACATATGCAAAGGTACCGACGCTGAAGGGCGTGACTGTCGGCGTGCAATGCACGGACGCACTGAGCCTTGCCGCGGCCTGTGCGCTTTCGGCAATCGATGCTGGCGCGCGGCTGGTGAAAACAGGCTGCGCAGGAGAAGACGCGCTCCTTTTGGAAACGTTCGCGGCCATTCTGCGCGCGCGCGGTATGGAGCTGGGGCTGAACGCGGATATTGCGATGACCGAACTGAGCAGAACGGCTGGCCAGGTGCGCTGGATCACAAGCGCGCGGCGGGATGCCGCTGCGGTCGGCGACGAAGCAGCCGCCCTGCAAACGGATGAAGCGATTCTGTTCTCCGGCGAGGCGACATTGCCGCAGATTTCCGTCGCGGTGCAAAAACTAGGTTACGATCTTTCCGAGGAGGATAACGCTAAGGTATATGCGGCGTTCTTGCGCATTGCGGATAAAAAGAACGTGGGCCAAAAGGAACTGGATGCAATCGTGGCCAGTGCGGCGCTGCAGGTTCCGCCGACCTATACGCTGGAAAACTACGTGATCAACAGCGGAAACGTCATTACCGCCACGGCGCAGATTAAGTTGCTTCGGCAGGGGAAAACACAACAGGGGTTTGGGCTTGGCGACGGCCCGATCGATGCGTCTTTTCTGGCGATCGAGCAGATCATCGGCCACCATTACGAGCTGGACGATTTTCAGATTCAGGCTGTTACGGAGGGGCGCGAGGCGATGGGCAGCGCCCTGGTGCGGTTGCGCGAGGGCGGAAAGCTCTATTCCGGCCGAGGAATCTCCACGGATATTATTGGCGCGAGCATCCACGCCTACCTTAACGCGCTGAACAAAATTGTTTACGAGGAGGGAGCGCGACAATGAAACGAGCCGGAATCATACGTTTGTCTGCGAAGCGTTCTCCTTCGGGCTCCCCTTGCGTAAGGAGGGCCGGTTAAATGAAACTGTGCTTTTCCACACGCGGCTGGCGCGACTGCGGCTGGGAGGATTTTCTTTCGGCGGCGAAAGCGACCGGCTTTAACGGTATCGAGCTGCATGGCGTCGCGAATTCCGCGTGGACGGAGGACGGCGCGCCGTTTTCCCGTGCGAACGCCAAACGCACCGTGCGACGTCTTTTCGACGAAGGGCTGAGTATCGGCTGCATAGACGCGGTTTGCGATCTTTCTTCGCAAGATACGGAACAGGATGCGGAGTTGGCCGCGACGATTCAGCTTGCGCACGATTTTTGGATCCCCTATGTGCGCGTGCGCGCGTCCGATGGCGGTGAAGCGGGGCTGAGCGCTGCGTTCGACCGTGTTTCGCGCGTGCTTCCGCTGGCGGCGGAACGCGGCGTGACGCTGCTGATCGAAACCGTCGGCGCGTTTGCGGACACCAAGAAACTGCAGGGGTTCCTCATGCGGTTTGCGAGCGACCGTCTTGCGGCGCTCTGGGATCTGCATCACCCGCATTTCGACCATGGCGAGTCGCCTGAAACCAGCATTCAAAACCTCGGAGCCTATGTCAAGCACGTGCACGTTAAGGACGCGTCGGACGGCGCGTTCTGCCTGCCCGGAGAGGGTTCGCTTCCGATGCAGGAGCTTATGACGGCGCTCTCGTCCATTAATTACGACGGGTTTCTTTCGCTGGAATGGGACCCGAAATGGATGCCGGAACTGGACGACCTCGAAAGCATTCTTGCGCATTTTTCCAACTATATGCAGCGCTTCGGCACGACCGCGCGCAAAAAGCCACGGCTTTACCGAAACAATGCGGGAACCGGGACCTATGTGTGGCGCAAGGAGATTTTGATCGACGCGACGTTTTCGCAGGTGCTCGACCGCATGGTGCAAGAATATCCCGACCAGTATGTATTTAAGTATACGACGCTGGAATATACGCGTACCTACGCGGAGTTTCGCGAGGATGTGGATAATTGCTGCCGCGCGCTTGTAAGTATGGGAGTCGGCCCGGGCAGCCACGTGGCGGTCTGGCTGACGAACCTGCCGCAGTGGTATATTGCGTTCTGGGCGGCAACCAAGATCGGCGCGGTGCTGGTAACCGTCAATACGGCGTATAAGATTCACGAGGCGGAATATCTGCTCAAGCAGAGCGATACGCACACGCTGATCCTCGAAAAAGGGTATCGCGATTCGGACTATGCCGGCATTATAGCCGAGCTTTGTCCGGAGCTTGCGGATACCCGGCCTGGCGAGCACCTGCATAGCCGCAGACTTCCGTTTTTGCGAAACGTGATCACGGTCGGCTACCGGCAGGCGGGTTGCCTAAACTGGGAACAGGCGATGGCCCGCGCAAACAAAACACCCATCGAAGAAGTTCGCCGGCTGGCCGCTGCGGTCGATCCGCACGACGTATGCAACATGCAGTATACGAGCGGCACGACGGGATTTCCAAAGGGTGTTATGCTGACGCACTACAACATCGTGAACAACGGGAAGTGCATTGGCGATCGCATGGATCTTTCCACGGCGGACCGCATGATGATTCAGGTTCCGATGTTCCATTGCTTCGGCATGGTGCTGGCGATGACCGCCTGCGCGACGCATGGCTCCACCATGCTGCCGCTGCCATATTTCTCGCCGAAGCCGGCGCTTGCCTGCATCGATCAGGAACATATTACGGCGTTCCACGGCGTACCGACGATGTTCATTGCGATGCTGGAGCACCCGGATTTCGAGAAGACCGATTTTTCGTATATGCGCACCGGCATCATGGCCGGAAGTCCGTGTCCGATCAAGGTAATGCAGGACGTGGTGGAAAAGATGCATATGAACGAAATCACGATCGTATACGGCCAGACCGAGGCGTCGCCGGGCTGCACCATGAGTTCGACGCACGATCCTATCGAGGTGCGCGTCGGCACCGTCGGCTGTGCGCTGCCGGAAATCGAGTGCCGGATCGTGAACCCGGAAACGGGCGAGGAAATGCCGGTGGGCGAGATCGGCGAGTTCGTCGCGCGCGGTTACAACATCATGAAGGGCTATTACAAAATGCCTGGGGCGACGCGCGGTGCGATTGACGCCGAGGGCTGGCTGCATACGGGCGATCTTGCCTGTAAAACGGCGGAGGGGAACTATCGGATCACGGGAAGGCTCAAGGATATGATCATTCGGGGCGGCGAGAATATCTATCCCAAAGAGATCGAAGAATTCCTCTATACGCATCCCAAGGTGAAAGACGTGCAGGTCATCGGCGTTCCGAGCGAACAGTATGGTGAGGAGATTATGGCCTGTGTAATTCTGAAGGAGGGCGAAGCTGCCACAGAGGCTGAAATTCAGGACTATGTGCGGGCGAATATGGCGAAGCATAAGGTTCCGCGCTATGTGGCAATGGTAGATTCATTTCCGATGAATGCGGCGGGCAAGATCCTTAAATACAAGATGCGCGAGGACGCGATTGAAAAACTGGGGCTGCAGAAAGCCGCGAGCGTAGTGACTGCATAAATATAAAATAGACGGTTGACAAACGCGCGGGAAGCTGGTAAGATACCTACAATTTCATATATTATCAAAGGCTGTGACGAAGACGGACGAACGCGCCGCGCATAGAGAACCGGGGAGGGTGGAAACCCGGTGGCAGGCAACTTCAGTGGTCCCATCCCTTCCGAGCCGAAAACTTGAAATGGATCTGTTCCGTAATAGAGTTTTCCGTAATTGCTGCGTAAAGGCAAAGGGCTTGTTGGAGCCTGAAGAGTGGCGTTTGATAAACGCAAGTTGAGTGGTACCGCGGGAAGAATCAGAGGATTACCCGTCTCAAGAGAAATCTTGGGACGGGTTTTTTGTATGGTACGGACTGTTTCCGCTTTTTTTCGGGGGAACGATCAAAACGAGGCGACTTTGTGATCCGAACCGGAAAGCGGGAATCTTATTAGTTAGTACTACGAACGTATTGAAGATGAGTTGAATGTTTTACGGTATTCTGCCGCACGGGCGGCAAAGGCCGTCGAATGAAAAGTTGAAACATCAGGAGGGACTATGGAAGCAGCCGAACTGAACAGCCAATTGCTTGAAATTGCCTACCGCATTCGTGAAATGCGTGAAATCTCCGGTTTTACGCGGGAGGAAATGGCAAAACGCACGGATATATCCCTGCAGGAATATATCGATTATGAAGCGGGTAAAGCGGATTTTCCGTTTACGTTCATCCATAAGTGCGCGCTTGCGTTCGGCATCGGTATCACCGACCTGCTCGAGGGAGACAGCGCGAAGCTCTCTTCCTATACCGTGACCCGAAAAGGGCAGGGACAGATGGCGGCCAAAGAGGACGGGATCGAGATCAGCTCGCTGGCGCCAATGTTTCGAAATAAAATTGCTGAACCATACTGGGTAAAGTATGACTATTCGGAAACGCAGCAGAACCGGCCGATCCACCTGACCACGCATAACGGGCAGGAATTTGATCTTGTACTCAGCGGTTCGCTCAAGGTGCAGGTCGGCGAGCATGTGGAGGTGCTGGGGGAAGGCGACAGTATCTACTACAACAGCGCTACGCCACACGGCATGATCGCCGTAGGCGGGAAGGAATGCCTGTTTGTCGCGGTTGTGCTTCCGGGCGAAGGTGCGGAAAACGCAGCGGAACTGCACGCCAGTATCGTAGAGGCAAGGCAGTCCGAGGATTATGTCTGCGACCGCTTCGTCAAACCGCGTGAAGATGAAAAGGGCCTGCTTGCCGGCGTGGACTTCGTGGATACGGACAAGTTTAACTTTGCCTTCGATATTGTGGACGAAATTGCGAGAAAATCGCCGGATAAACTTGCCATGCTGCATGTGGATCTGGATGGCGTGGAGCGCAGGTTCACGTTTGAAGATATGCGTAAAGCCAGCAACCGGACGGCGAACTATTTCCGTTCGCTGGGCATTCGGAAGGGCGATAAGGTCATGCTTGTGCTCAAGCGGCGTTATCAATTCTGGTTTTCCATGCTTGCGCTGCATAAGATCGGCGCGGTGGCGATCCCGGCGACGTATCAGCTCGTTGCGCACGATTTTACCTATCGCTTTCAGGCGGCGGGCGTGAGCGCGCTTGTCTGCACGGCGGACGGCGATGTGGCAGCGCAGGCGGATCTGGGACAGGAAGGTTGCCCCGGCCTGACGACAAAGATTCTTGTCGGCGGCAGGCGGGAAGGCTGGCATGATTTTGACGAAGAATACGGCCGTTTCAGCAGCCGCTTCGAACGGCCGGATGACGCGATTGCGGGAAACGATACCATGCTCATGTTCTTCACAAGCGGAACGACGGGATATCCAAAAATCGCGTCCCACAGCTGTACATATGCGCTGGGGCACTTCGTTACAGCGAAATACTGGCACAGTGTACATTCCGACGGGCTGCATCTGACGGTTTCGGATACCGGCTGGGGCAAGGCACTCTGGGGTAAGTTTTATGGGCAATGGCTCTGCGAAGCAGCCATTGCAACGTTTGAATTCGAGCGGTTCGATGCGAAGCACTTAATTCCGTTATTTGCAAAATACAACGTGACAACGCTGTGCGCGCCGCCTACCATCTATCGGATGATGATTAAGGAAGATCTCGCAAACTATGATTTTTCCACCATTGTGCATGCCACTACGGCGGGTGAGGCCTTGAATCCTGAAGTATTCCATCAATTTGAGCAGGCGACGGGGCTCCGTATCATGGAAGGATTCGGTCAAACGGAAACCACGCTGCTGATTGCCTGCCTTGCGGGAATGACGCCGAAACCCGGCTCGATGGGGAAACCGGTTCCCACCTATGATGTGGACCTGCTGACCCCGGAGGGCAAGAGTGCGGAACTTGGCGAGCCGGGCGAAATCGTCGTTCGCCTCGAACGCGGCGATCCCTGCGGACTGTACCAGTGCTATTACCGGGACGAAGAGCAAACGAACGAGTCGATGCAGGACGGCGTTTATCATACCGGCGATCTTGCCTGGCGGGATGAGGACGGGTACTACTGGTATGTCGGCCGGAAGGACGATGTGATCAAGAGCTCCGGCTATCGCATCGGGCCGTTTGAAATTGAGAACGTGATTATGGAACTGCCGTATGTACTCGAATGCGGTGTATCCGCCGCCCCGGATGAAGTCCGTGGTCAGGTCATTAAGGCGAGTATTGTGCTTACCGCCGGAACCGAAGGGACCGAGACGCTGAAAAAGGAAATCCAGGAGTACGTTAAAACGCATACGGCACCGTATAAGTATCCGCGAATCGTTGTTTTCCGTGACGAGCTGCCAAAGACGATCAGTGGAAAAATCATGCGAAGATTACTGTAAAGAGGCGAAATTGAACGCTGGAATGCAGTCTTTATGCGAAAGGAGCGCGTAAAAAGCAACGTTACGACACTTGCGTAAAAACTGCATAAAATTCCCGAAATACTCCTTGACAAGAATATATGATTCGTGATAGTCTGTACGAAATCAAAGAACGGGTGTGCGCAGCAGTGCGCCGGCCTGTTCGGTCAGGTTGAAACCTGAAAGGCGAGGACGGAGAGGATCGCGTCGGTTTACCGGTTCAGAGACCCGGCGGCTGGTGAAAGCCGGGACGGTAAGGACGATGATTTGTAGCTCCCGAGCCGGAAGGAAGAACACCGGGGAGACTGCCCCGGCAAGTAGAACCTTCCCGTGAATGCGGCGTTACGGCATAGGGCTTGTTGGAGCCTGAAGAGCGGTATCGGCGGAGACGTCGGTGCAATTTGAGTGGTACCGCGGGTAATAGCGAACAGCTGAACTCGTCTCAAAGATGATCGGACTATCCATGGGATCATCTGGGGGACGTTTTTTTGTACCCCCAGCGAAGGGAGTACAGCAAGTGATGAAAAACAGCAGCAGCGCGCTGGATTTCCAGCTGCAGGAAATGGCGGCGCGCATTCGGGAATTGCGTCGGATTTCTGGCCTGAGTATTCCGGAAATGGCGCAGCGCACGGGGGTTTCCGAGGAGGAATACACTGCCTGTGAACTCGGCGGACACGATTTGAGTTTTGCGTTCATCTATCGCTGCGCGATGGCGTTTGGTGTGAACGTGACGGATATCATCGAGGGTACGAGTCCGACGCTCAGAGGATATGCCATCACCCGCGCGGGCGAAGGCGCGCGGATCGAGCAGGCGCACGGCATGGTTTACTATAACCTGGCTGCGCCGTTTCAGAACCGGATCTCCGAACCGCTCTATGTCGAAGTCGGTTATAACGCGGAGACGGAGAAACGGGATATCGAACTGACCACCCATGAAGGGCAGGAGTGCGATCTTGTCATCAGCGGAACGCTCAAACTGCAGATCGGCGCGCATACGGAGATCCTGCACGAGGGTGACTGTGCATACTATAACAGCTCCATTCCGCATGGTATGATCGCCGCCGGCGGGAAGGACTGCCGCTTTTATGCCATCGTTCTCAACCCGGCGGCATATAAGGCTGCGCAGACGGAGGAAGCGATCAAGAACCCGGACTGGGGTCTCCCTGCGGAAGAGGACAGGGGGCGGATCTTCAACCAGTTCATCCATCCCCGGCTGGACGAAGCTGGGAATCTCGTTGCGCTGGACTTTTCGAACGAAGACAAGTTCAATTTTGCCTTCGATATCGTGGACGGGCTGGCCGAGAAGTATCCGGATAAGCTTGCCATGCTGCATGTGGCAAAGGACAAGACCGAGCGGCGCTTTACGTTTTCGGATTTCAAACGTGCGAGCGCGCAGTGCGCCAACTATTTTGCCAGCTTGGGGATCCGGCGCGGGGATCGCGTGATGCTCGTACTGAAAAGGCATTACCAGTTCTGGTTTGCTCTGCTGGGTCTGCACAAGATCGGAGCGATCGCGATTCCGGCGACCTATCTGCTGCAGGAACACGATTATGCATACCGGTTCGAGAAGGCGGGCGTGAGCGCGATCCTTTGCACGGCGGACGGAGATGCTGCGGAGATTGCCGATCTGGCGGCTGCGGGCTATTCCGGCAGCCTGACGAAGATTCTCGTCGGCGGTAAACGCGAAGGCTGGCGTGACTTCGACGAGGAGTATCCGCGTTTTTCCGGCAGATTCCCTCGCGCCAAGGACGCTCCCTGCGGGGAAGACCTCATGCTTATGTTCTTTACGAGCGGAACGACGGGGCAGCCCAAGCTCGCGGCGCATACGTATAAATACCCGCTCGGCCACCACATTACCGCCGAATACTGGCAGTGCGTGAATCCAAACGGCCTGCACCTGACCATTTCGGACACCGGCTGGGCGAAAGCCATGTGGGGCAAGCTTTACGGGCAATGGCTCAGCGAAGCGGCGGTGTTTGTTTACGACTTTGATCGCTTCGACGCGGCGGACATCCTGCCGATGTTCGCAAAATACAAGATTACGACCTTCTGCGCGCCGCCGACCATGTATCGCATGCTGATTAAAGAGGACCTCTCGCATTACGATCTGAGTTCCGTGAAGCACGCGACCATCGCGGGGGAGGCGCTGAATCCGGAGGTCTTCCGTCAAATGGAAAAGTCGACAGGGCTTCAGGTGATGGAAGGATTCGGTCAGTCCGAAACCACGCTGGTCATCGGAAATCTCCGCGGTGGTACGCACAAGATCGGTTCCATGGGCAAACCTGTTCCGCTCTACAACGTAGAGCTTGTCGACCCGGACGGGAAACCGGTTGAAACGGGCACGAACGGCGAGATCGTTATTCGCATCGACCAGGGAGACCCCTGTGGGCTGTTCAAAGAGTACTATAACGATTCGGAAGCGACTTGCGAAGCGAAGTGTTCGGGACTCTATCATACGGGCGATCTTGCCTGGAAGGATGAGGACGGTTACTACTGGTATGTGGGCCGGAAGGACGACGTAATCAAGAGTTCCGGTTACCGCATAGGTCCGTTCGAGATCGAGAGCGTGATTATGGAATTGCCCTATGTTCTCGAATGCGGCGTTTCCGCCGCCCCGGACGAAATCCGCGGGCAGATCATTAAGGCGAGCATTGTGCTGACTGCGGGCACCGAAGCAACGGATGCGCTGAAGACGGAGATACAGGAATATGTCAAGAGCCACACGGCGCCGTATAAATATCCGCGTATCGTCGAATTTCTGGAGAATCTGCCCAAGACGACGAGCGGGAAAATCATTCGCAGGCTTCTGTAAAAGCTTGGAAAGGGGAACAAGGGGTTGAAAGCAAAACGGGTGACCATTCTGACCGGCCATTATGGCAGCGGGAAGACTAGCATTGCGGTTGCATTTTCGCTTTCCCTGCATGCCGAGGGGAACAGGGTTACCATTTGCGATTTGGATATTGTGAACCCCTACTTTCGTACGACGGATCACCGTCGTGAGCTGGAGCAGAATGGCGTTCAGCTGGTGACTTCCCCATTCGCGGGCAGCAATCTCGACATTCCCGCGCTGCCGAAAGAGCTTTATGCCGCAATTGCCGATTCCACGGGATATGCGGTTCTGGATGTGGGCGGGGACGACCGGGGCGCGGTTGCGCTGGGACGCTATGTCCCCGACATCGTTTCCGAGGGCGACTACGAGCTTTTCTTTGTAACGAATTTCTACCGCCCGCTGACCAGAACGGCGGAGGACGCGCTGGGCGTGCTGCGCGAGGTGGAGACCGCCTGCGGTATGAAGGCAACGGCGTTGGTCAACAACAGTAACCTTGGACGGGAAACCGTTGCCTCCGACGTACTGGGTACGATAGACCGCATGGCGGCGCTTTCGGAACGCGCTAGGCTTCCGGTCGTGTTTACGGCGGCGGATGTTCGCCTGAAAAATGAACTGGAGGGGAAACTGACCGATCCGTTCTGGATGGAGTTTTAAGATACGGCACGGCGGTTGGATTTTATACGTTTTTCATTTGATAAGACTGGGAAACCAAACAGGAAAGGCAGAAACATGGCAAAACTGACGTTTGAGACGGATCTGTGTAAGGGCTGCGGACTTTGCGTGGACGCATGCCCGAAAAAGATTCTCAGGATCGATCGTGAGACGATCAACCAAAAGGGACACTCGCCCGCAACCTTGACGGACGAAACGCTGTGCATCGGCTGCGGCTTTTGCGCCACCATGTGCCCCGACTGCGTAATTACCGTGGAGCGATAGGAGGCGCGTATATGACAGAGAAAGTTTTGATGAAGGGCAACGAAGCCATTGCCGAGGCGGCGATTCAGGCTGGGTGCCGGCACTACTTCGGTTATCCGATTACGCCGCAGACGGAAGTTGCCGCCTATATGGCAAAGCGTATGCCCAAGATCGGCGGCGTGTTCTTACAGGCGGAAAGCGAAATTGCGGCGATCAACATGGTCTATGGCGTTTCCGCGGCAGGCAAGCGGGTCATGACCAGTTCCTCCAGCCCGGGAATCTCGCTCAAGGGCGAGGGGCTGAGCTATCTTGCGGGGAGCGATTTACCCGCGCTGGTCGTCAACGTGCAGCGTGGCGGTCCGGGTCTTGGCGGCATTCAGCCCTCGCAGTCGGATTATTTTCAGGCGACGCGCGGCGGCGGCCACGGCGATTATCATATGATCGTTCTTGCGCCCGCTTCCGTTCAGGAGATGGCGAGTTTGACCGTTAAGGGATTTGACCTTGCGGATCAATACCGGATGACGTCCATGATCCTTGCGGACGGCACGATTGGACAGATGATGGAGCCGGTTTTGCTGGAGGTTGGCGCACAGACGATTTACGAGAAACCGTGGGCGCTCACGGGAACGAAGATGGCACGCAAGCGCAACGTGGTGACTTCGCTGTATCTTCAGCCCGAGGAATTGGAAAAATTGAACATGGAACGCTATGAACGCTACAAGGTCATTGAGGAAAAAGAACCGATGTTCGAGCGCTTCCATATGGACGATGCGGAGATCTGCGTGGTTGCCTACGGCATTACGAGCCGCGTTTCGAAGAACGCGGTTACCGCCGCCCGTGCGAAAGGTATCCGCGCGGGGCTGATTCGTCCCATTACGCTCTGGCCGTTTCCGAGAGCCGCGCTGGCCGAGGCGGCAAGGACGGCGAAGGCGTTCCTTTCGGTCGAAATGTCCATGGGGCAGATGATCGAGGACGTTGAACTCTCGATCCGCTGCTCGCGGCCGGTTACGTTGGTCAACCGCGTTGGCGGTATGATCCCCACGCCGGAGCAGGTGCTTCAGGCGATTGAACAGGCGGCCGGAGGTGAGAAAAAATGATCGTAGCAAAACGTCCCCATGCGCTGACGGAGGTTCCGACGCATTATTGCCCGGGATGTACCCACGGAATTATCCACCGTATTGTGGCGGAGGCAATCGATACGCTTGGCATTGAAGGCCGCACCATCGGCGTAGCGCCGGTCGGCTGCTCGGTGCTTGCTTACAATTACTTCACCTGCGATATGATCGAGGCTGCGCATGGCCGTGCGCCCGCCGTTGCGACGGGGCTCAAACGTGCCGAACCGGAAAACATTATCTTCTCCTATCAGGGTGACGGAGACCTCGCCAGTATTGGAATGGCGGAGACGGTTCATGCCGCGGCTCGAAACGAGAATATTACAGTCATCTTCGTGAACAACGCGATCTATGGTATGACCGGCGGTCAAATGGCGCCGACTTCGCTGCCGGGCCAGGTGACGCAGACCTCCCCATACGGGCGGGATGTGACGCAGTGCGGGTATCCGATTCGGGTCTGTGAAATGCTCGCGCAGCTGGAAGGGCCGGAGTATTTGACCCGCGTTGCGGTCAACAGCGTGAAAAACGTGAACGCCGCGAAAAAAGCGATCGAAAAAGCGTTTCGTAACCAGGTTGAGGGGAAGGGCTTTTCCCTTGTCGAAGTGCTGTCCGGGTGCCCGACCAACTGGGGCATGACGCCGCAGGCCGCGCTCAAGTGGATTGACGATGCAATGATTCCTTATTACCCGCTCGGCGTCTATAAAGACCGCAGCGCAAAGGAGGCGTAAGGCAATGGCGGCTTCAACGAATACCAAGCGCATTCTGATCGCCGGATTCGGCGGCCAGGGGGTGCTGTTTTTAGGAAAACTGCTGGCGTATGTCGGAATGGCGGAGGAAAAGCAAGTTAGTTGGCTGCCCTCGTACGGACCGGAAATGCGCGGAGGCACGGCGAACTGCAGCGTGATCCTCAGCGACGAACCCATCGGTTCGCCCATCGTTTCCGAACCGGATGTGCTGATTGCCATGAACCTGCCTTCGTTCCAGAAGTACCAGCCGAAGGTAGTGTCCGGCGGCGCAATCGTGCTGGACTCCACGCTCATTCACGAGGCGCCTGCGCGCAAGGACGTTTCCTATTATGCGCTGCCCGCTACGCAAATGGCGACGGATGAAAATCTGGATGGCCTGGGAAACATGATATTGCTTGGCAAGCTTCTGGAAAGCTGTCTGGATACGGACGATACGCTGGCCGAAAAGGCGCTGGCAAAGGTCGTACCCGCCAAGAAGGCGCATCTGCTTGATGCAAACAAGAAAGCAATCGCGCTCGGAAGGGCGTATCAGAGGTAAAGTGCTTTGAAAATTGCCTGCGTACAAATGGATATGCTGCCCAACCGCGCGGATGAAAGTTTTTCCCGCGCGGAAGCGCTTGTCTGCGAAGCGTCAAAGAACCAGCCGGATGTGATCCTTTTGCCGGAGACATGGAATACGGGTTTTGCGCCGGATCGTCTTGATCCGACTCAGGCGGATGACGACGGCGCGCGCACAAAGGCTTCTTTTTCCGCGCTGGCGGCCGAACTTGGCGTCAACATCGTCGCGGGCAGTGTAACGAATCGGAAAGCGGACGGCATGTATAACACGGCGTATGTGTTCGACCGCGCGGGAAGATGCGTTTGCTCCTATGACAAAACGCATCTTTTTACCCCGATGGGCGAGGAGAAAACCTATCAAAAAGGAGATTCCCTCGCGCGTTTTACGCTGGACGGAGTCCGCTGCGCGCTGATCATCTGCTATGATCTGCGCTTTCCGGAATTGATTCGTACGCTTGCGCTGCCGGGTCTCGATATCCTTTTCGTCGTATCCCAATGGCCGGAAGCGCGGATACCGCATCTGGAGGTGCTTTCACAGGCGCGCGCAATTGAAAATCAGATGTTTGTCGCGTTGTGTAACTCCTGCGGGACGGCGTTTGGAACGAAATTTGGCGGTCACTCGGCGGTGATCGACCCCTGGGGGACCGTATTGGCGCAGGCGGACGACCGGCAGAGCATCGTATTCGCGGAGGCCGATTGGAAAGCGCTGGCACAGATCCGTTCAACGATTCCGGTTTTTCGCGATCGCAGGCCGGAGCTCTATCGTCAGGATGACTGATTAGAAAAACTTAAAAAAGATAAAATCAGAGGTGGAACAAATGCGTTACGAATTTCCGATCACACGGAACCCAAACCCCAAGCCGAAACCGGACCAGGATCATCTCGTATTCGGCCAGAACTTTTCCGATCATATGTTCGTCATGGATTATGACGAAGGCCAGGGTTGGCACGACGGCAGGATTATCCCTTACGGCGATATCTCCATCGATCCCGCTTCGTGCGTGCTGCATTACGCGCAGATGATGTTTGAGGGCATGAAGGCGTATAAGACCGCAGACGGTCATGTTCAGCTGTTCCGTCCGGATATGAACGCCAAGCGGCTCAACCGTACGAACGAGCGGATGTGCATGCCGCCGATGGAGGAGGAGCTCTTCCTGGCGGCGGTCAAAGCAACCGTCCGGGCGGATATCGACTGGGTGCCGGAAAAGCCGTTCACTTCGCTTTACGTTCGCCCGTTCATCATCTCGGACGAGGTTTCTTTCAGCGTGCTGCCTGCCAAGCATTATCGCTTTATGATCATCCTCTGCCCGTCCGGCCCTTACTATGCGGCGAATATGGGCAAACTTTCCGCCACGCGTATTTTCGTGGAGGACGAGTTCATCCGCGCGGCGCACGGCGGAACCGGTTTTGCCAAAGTAGGCGGCAACTATGCGGGCGGAATGAAGGCTTCGCAGAAGGCCATGGAGTATCACTGCAAGGATGTGCTCTGGCTCGACGCTGCAGAACACCGGTATGTTGAAGAGATCGGTACCTCCAACGCGTTCTTTATGATCGGGGACGAGGTGATCACCGCGCCGTTGGGTGGAACGATTCTGCCCGGTATCACGCGCGATTCCGTTATAACGCTTCTGAAGGAATGGGGCGTTAAAGTCAGCGAGCGCAGGCTCTCGATCGACGAATTGTTTGCCGCTTCGGCGGAAGGATCGCTGAAGGAGGTCTTTGCGACCGGTACGGCGGCGGTGATTTCGCCTATCGGTATGCTTTTCTACAAGGGCGAAGAGCACTTTATCAATCATAACGAGGTCGGGACATTGTCCCAGAAGCTTTACGATACGCTTACCGGCATTCAAACGGGCAAGATTCCGGATACGCGCGGCTGGATTCAGCGGGTCGAGTAACGCGAAAATCGCGGGGAATCTGGGGTATGTTGAAAAATACATACCGGTTATTTCAAAAAAGACTTGCTTTTTTGCACGGCAAGGCTATAATACTCTCTGTTCCGGCACGTTGCCTCGCAGTTTGGTGTGAATAACACGAATGCGCGGTGAGCGTGCCGGAACCATTTTTTGTGTAAGCATGATAGAAAAACAGGATCCCGTGTTCCAAAACCGATATATTATATACTATTGACAACGCGGCGTCTCCGTGCTAAAGTAAGCGCAATCGAGTTATAACGCGATGACGGAAACCAGTAACCGTTCAGAATGCTTTTTTAAGAGAGCCGCCGGTTGGTGCAAGGCGGGTGGAAGCAGGAGCGGCGAATTCCTTCCCGAGCGGCTTGCTGAAGCGAAGGTGGTAGGCAAAGACGGGTGCGCCCGATAGAGCGCCGGGGATATGAGATTGTATCCTGCTGAGGCCGACTTCCTTTCATGCAGCCGGCGAACAGAGGTGGTACCACGGGCATTCGACCCGTCCTCTGCGGATAGTTCCGCAGGGGACGGGTTTTTTGATTGCCCGAACCGTCATGAAAAGGAATGATAGGCATTGCAAACGATTGCTTGCCGGAGTATAAAGGAGAAGAGACGTATGGAGCATTATTATCAGCAGCAGATCGAAACCGCTCCGCGCGAGGCGATTCGCGCTCTGCAAAGCGAGCGACTGGCTGCCACGGTCCGGCGGGTCTATGAGCGCGTGCCGCTCTATCGGGAACGCATGGATGCGGCGGGAGTCGGCCCGGAAGATATTTGCAGCGTGGACGACTTATCCAGGCTGCCGTTTACCTACAAGCAGGACCTTCGGGATACCTATCCTTACGGCATGTTCGCTGTGCCGATGAAGGATGTTGTGCGCCTGCACGCTTCCAGCGGCACCACCGGAAAACAGATCGTGGTAGGATATACACAGAACGACCTGGAGCTCTGGGCAGACTGCTGCGCGCGCGCTCTTGTCGCCGCGGGTGGCGGGCCGGAGGATATCGTTCATGTTTCGTACGGATACGGGCTCTTCACGGGCGGTCTGGGAATGGACGGCGCAAGCAAAAAGCTTGGTGCGGCAACGATCCCCGTATCCAGCGGGAATACACAGCGCCAGCTGACCATTCTAAAGGACTTTGGTTCCACGATTCTATGCAGCACGCCCTCCTATGCGCTGCACCTGGCGGAGGCACTGCGGGAAAGCGGCGCAAGCAAGGCGGATATCAAGCTCAAAGCGGGTATCTTTGGCGCGGAACCCTGGACAAACGAGATGCGGCGCGCGCTGGAGGAACAGCTCGGGCTCAAGGCGTTCGATATCTATGGCCTGACGGAGATTATCGGCCCCGGCGTTGCGTATGAATGCGGCGAACAGACCGGCATGCACGTGAACGAGGATCACTTCATTATCGAGATTATCGACCCCGAAACGGGGGAGGTTCTGCCGGAGGAGACGCAGGGCGAGATCGTGCTTTCGTGCATCACGAAGGAGGCGTTTCCGATTCTGCGCTACCGTACGCGGGATATCGGCATTCTTTCGCGCAAACCGTGTTCCTGCGGGCGAACGCTCGTGAAAATGATGAAACCGCGCGGCAGGACGGACGATATGCTGATTATCCGCGGGGTCAACGTGTTCCCGAGCCAGATCGAAACCGTGCTGCTGGAAAAAGGATACACCGCGAATTACCGCATTGTGGTCGATCGCTCGGCGAGTATGGACAGCGTGGATATCGAGGTCGAAATCGGCAGCGAACTGCCTTCCGATACGATCCGGGGCCTCGACCGGCAGGAGAAGGCGCTGGAAGAAGCGCTGCGTTCGTTGCTGGGCATCTCGGCAAAGGTGCATCTGCTCGAACCGAACACCATTGAACGTTCGCAGGGGAAAGCCGTTCGGGTCGTGGATAAGCGTAAATTGCTCGACTAACCGGATTTGTCGAGAACGATACTCGTGAAAAAGAAGCTGATCGGAGGAAACAAGTATGATCCAGCAACTCTCGGTTTTTCTGCAGAACGAACCTGGTAAACTTTCCGCCATTACAAGCGCGCTGGCCGAAGGTGGGGTGGATCTGCGCGCGTTATCCATAGCGGACACGGCGGAATTCGGCATCCTCCGAATGCTGGTCAGCGATGCGGTGCGTGCAAGGAGCATTCTGGAGCGGGAACGGTATGCCACGAGCGTTACGCCCGTTACCGTTGTGGCTGTGCCGGATGTGCCGGGCGGGCTTGCCAGCGTGCTGAGGCTGCTCGCCGGGGCCGGGGTAGATATTGAATATATGTACTCGCTCATCGGTCGCGGCGAAAACCAGGCTTATATGGTTTTCCGCGCGTCGGACGGGCCGAAGCTGCTCGCGGTGCTTGCCGAGAACGGCATCGGTACCGTGTCCAACGACGAACTCGGCATTCGCTGAGAAAAGACAAACTGCGCCATCCGAAATCGGGTGGCGCTTTTTGATTGCAGCTTGCGTTATTCAACAGAATTGATACAGAATGTTGAAATATTGAGAAGCAATCGAGATTCCATTATCGATTTTCCATTCGGCTCTTGACAGGACGCAAGGTTCGCGGGATACTGGTTAAACCAGATGAAATTCGGAAACAGCTTCGTCTGGAACAGATTGTTTCGCAGCAATTGGTAGAATATGGACGCACCGGAAATCCATCGGAAATGGTTTCTGGTTCTGGTTCAACCAGACTGACCGAAAAGGGTGCCTGATACGGAAGATTCGTTTCGCATCGATTCACCTTGCTGCGGCACAAGAACGAATTCGGCCGCGCCGCGCCGAAAAGCGGCGAAAAGGGAAAGGGAGATATGTTTGCGTTTCAAGAGGGCGTTTCCGCTGTTGCGGTATGGGGCGTATGGCTGGTGGTATTCGCCGCGCTGTTCGTATTCAACGAGGTAGCGCGCCGCTGGAAATGGGCCGGGTTTGTCAGCTTCATCGTGCTGCCCGCCGCGCTTTCCGCGCTGTGGTTCACGGTGATGAAGGAAAAGACCTATACCGACTGGTTCCATTTGCTCAAGGTGTATTCCTCCACGGCGGGATGCATCGGTTTCTGGCTTATCCGCCATCTCGAAAAGAAGGATAAGCTCACGGGCGAGGTCAAGTGGCGCCTGGCCGACAACAAAATTGCGCTGTGCTTCCCGCCGCTGATCCTCGCGATCAACATCCTCGAAGCCTGCGTGCGGGACTTCCAGGTTGGCGCGACGTATTGGATGATGAACTCCGGCGCGATTGAAGGCGAAGTCACCGGCGTGCTGGGCGGGCCGTGGAACTATATGAACGGCATCGCGGGGCTTTTGAACATCATCACGATCACGGGCTGGTTCGGCATCGTCATCCGCAAGAAGACGAAGAAGGACGGCAGCCGCGACATGCTCTGGCCGGATATGCTCTGGTTCTGGATCATTGCGTATGATCTGTGGAACTTTACGTACACCTATAACTGCATCCCGACGCACTCGTTCTACGCGGGGCTTGCGCTGCTGGTGGCACCGACGCTCTGCGCCTTTACGCTCGGCAAGGGAGCATGGCTCCAGCACCGCGCGCAGACGCTGGCGATCTGGTGCATGTTCGCCCAGACGTTCCCGCTGTTTCAGGATCAGGGGATGCAGATGGTGCGCTCCACGTATAACCCCACCATCTATACCATCTTCGGTGCGGTTGCGCTCGCCGCGAACGTCGCCGTGCTGGTGTACATGATCTTCAAGGTGGTCAAGACGAAGCGGAACCCGTACAAGGCGGAACTTTATACCGATCTGAAGGAATATCAGGCGGTCAAGGCGCTGGCTGAGTAAAGGAACAAAAGAAAAACCTAGTTATTAGGCGAAAAAACAGCCTCTTCCGAGAGATCGGGAGAGGCTGTTTTTAGACGAAAAGTTTATTTCAGTTTAATCAGCAAAACAAAATATGCAAGTGAAATAAATAAAATCTTATGTTATAATGTATTAAAACAATTATACCTATTAGGGGGATATTATGGATAATATTCAAGCGAAAAAAGTACTTGAAGAGATTAACTTTGGAGATATTGATGGATTTGGTGATCCAAATTTAGAAAGATATTTTCTTGATAGTGATTATTGGAATAGAATAATAGAAAGTGATAAATATTTCGTTATTGGAAGAAAAGGAACTGGCAAATCAGCAATTTACAGGATTATTAAAGAACAGGGAGAGCAGAATGGCCATATCGTTGAGAATACTGATTTTGGGGAGTTTCCTTTTGAGAGATTACTAAATCTTGATGATAATGATTTTTCCGCACCTAATCAATATCAGAGTATTTGGAAACATCTTATCTTGAACTTGTTTTCACAGATGATAACAAGAAATAACTCCGCTGATGAATCAAATGTTCATTATAAAGAAATTCTTCTTTATGTTGAAAAGTGTATTGGAAAAAATGTGCTTGATTTGCATAAAGAAAGCATGCATATGGTTCAAAAGACTAGTTTAGGGTTACAGTTGACCCATACTGCAATTGGACATGAATTTGAAAATACTGAGTCTTTTGGAATAAACACAAATAATATTACTAGGTTAAATTCACATTTACAAAGAACGATTGAACAATACTTAGTAAGTTGCGATCATGAAGTAAAGTTCATTATTCAATTTGACAGACTTGATGATAATTATAATCAATATCAGAATCTAGATAAATATTTCCAAGCGATTATCAGCTTGTTTAAAGTAGTATATGAAATTAACCAAAAATACAGACAGAAATCCATAAATAATGCAAAGATAGTATTGTATTTACGAAGCGATATTCTGCTTCAACTAGCAAAAAGGGATGCTGAAAGTGCACGCTGGGATGCATTTAGGCTTGATATTAATTGGGCGGTAGTGAATCGCGATGACTGGAATAATCCAATGTTGCTTCAGATGATTAATAAACGAATTGCAGCTTCATTAAGCAATATGACCGGTACTGTCAACAAAAGTTCGCAATTAGGGGACTCCGAAGTGCTGATCAAGCAGCGTTCTGAAGCAGTGTTTCCATGGATTGAGGGCTGATGTACGCTTTGGAAACGGACCAGTCTTCGGCATATTCCATCAGGTAGGT
>JAYFNY010000016.1:0-36217 GCA_034933205.1 Eubacteriales bacterium | reverse complement strand
TAAAAACGCCCCTTGAGGGGCGTAAAGTAAGATGAGACATAGTAGCTTGAACCTAAGTGAAAGCCGCGTCTTTAGGCGCGCGTCGGCACCCTGGGCTTATAGCCCTAGTGCGAACCACCCGTTTTACGGGTGGAAGCGATTGATAGCAGTTACTTCTTGGCCCGATCCTGAAGCAGCATTTCCAAACTCCGATCGTAGGTCTTTTCGCCTTGCTTTGTGAAAAGACATCCCGGGAACTCTTCGAATTGCCGGTGATAAGCAATGCACTCGCAGCATCTTCCATGTCGGGCGCAGGGATAAGTACAGGGACAATTTTTTGTATTGATGCAGTCGCTCATAGGATCTCCTCCGTTTCGGAATCTGCCCGGTTTTCATTGGAACGACGGAAAAAATGGTAAGTTGGGGCCGATCGGTTTTATCAGCCGACTTTAACCCAACAGCGCTTCTCCGCGCTCCGGACAACGGCGTCGCAGATCTGCATTTCACGAAGTCCGTCTTCGATAGTGGCAAAACCGGAATTTATGTTGTCGCCCGTTTCGATTGCCGTATAGATTGCTTTAAAGTTTTGCTTGAACGTGTCGGGGTATCCTTCAACATGGCCGCCGGGGTATCCGACCGCGGCACGTGCAGCCGGACTAAGCAGGGACGGGTCTTTTGCCGCGATCTGATTGAATGCGTCGCGGCGGCCGATCCAGAGTTCGTTGCTATCCTCTCCATCCCAATGCAGCGAACATTTGCTGCCGGCAATGGAGAGCAACAATTGGTTTTTTCGCCCGGCAACCATCTGGGACACCGTGCATACGCCATGAGCCCCATTATTGAAATGATAAAGTACCGTACAGTAGTCTTCCGTCTGTACCAGTATTTCGCTGCAGTCTTCGGGCCGGAGTGTTTCGCCGGTAAACGTTTCGATTCGTTTGAGCGGCTTTTTCCGTATCTTATGAAAAGTTTCAAAATCCGCCAACAGCTCTGTAACGCGCAGGCCGGTTACGTACTCGACAAGATCGATCCAATGGGAACCAATATCCGCGAAGGTTCGGCTCGCGCCGCTGAGTTCCGGTTCGAGCCGCCAGCTATAGTCCGTATCATACAGCAGCCAGTCCTGCAGATATCCGCCGTGGATCGAGTAGATCTGACCAACCTCGCCGCTTTGAACCATGGATTTTGCCTGAAGAAGTTGTGGATACCAACGACAGTTGAAGTTTACGCCGGTAACAATCGAATGTCTTCTGGCGTAATCAGCCAGCTGGTCCGCTTCGTCAAGCGTCCGGGTAAGCGGCTTTTCACATACGATGGAAATTCCGCGCTCCATGGCGTACATGGCGATTTCATAATGGGAGGCGTTCGGTGTGCAGATATGAACGATATCCGGCTTTTCACGGTCAATCATTTCCCGGTAATCCGAATACCCCCTGGGAACCACGTTATCGTTCGCCTTGGATTGTGCGTTTGAGGTGTTCGAAAGGGCGACGACTTCCACGTTACCCAAGCGGCGGAGCGCTTCAATATGAGCCGCACCAATAAATCCGACGCCTGCGATGCAGGCTCTGAATTTTTTCATGTGAGAAAGCCTCCTTTTGCTTGCGAAGGGCAATTGTTAGAATGATTATAAAGCAAAGCAGGTAATTTCAACAAGATTTCAGTCGATGGAAATGCTTTTTAATTGAAATGAAAGGAATATTCTGATGCAGTATTAAATAGAAAGACATACACCCGAAAACAACGATAATCGGATATCACATTGTAACTGTTATAAATTGTTAATTTATACCAAATCGCAAAATCAATAAGTTAATTATCAACTTGAAAATCAGCATTTATTCTGCAATATTTAGTAGTGATTCAAACCAAAACTTGCTTTTCGAACTGTTCATAGTATAATAGAAACTGTAAATGTTTGTATTGCATCATCCTAGTGACAACGGATATCGAACAGCAGTTTTCCATACAGATTCGGAGTAGATCATGCCTCGAAATGACCAAAGTAACGGATTTCTCTCGGCGGAATTGCGGGAATCCATCCTTCATGAACTGCCCTTCGGATTGTGCGTTTCGCGACAGGATGCGAGGCGTACGATCCTGTTTGCGAACGAAAGCTTTTATCAGATGTTTGGGTATGAGTCGGCGGATCTTGCACAAGCGGAAGGATTTTTAGGCGCGTTTGACCGGATCGACGCGAAGTCCATACAGATACTGGAAGAACGGATTACAAATCTGCGTTGCTGCGATTGTGCGGCGACATCGTTTGAAATTCGACAGCGAAAACAAAACGGATGCTATTTCTGGACGATGGTGCGTATTCAGCGTGCGATGGACGAGGAGTCCGTGTGGGTGTGCGCGTTTATGGATATCTCCGCGCAGAAGCAGGTGGAGGAGGAGCTTCGTTTTCGCGAGGAAGAGTACCGTATTGCCGTACGCCAGAGCGACAAATTCGTTTTTCGTTACGATATTGCGAAGCGCACGGCGTTTTTACCGCCGGAATCCGCAGCAATCTTTCATCAGGAAGTTTTCTATGAGTTGCCGGAGTTCATTGAGCATGCGGGCTTAATCGGCCCGGACAGCATTGAAGCGTTTCAGGAACTCTGCGACTTGATCGCGTCCGGCGCATCCAATTCCGGCAGCTCCATCCTTCAGCTGAAGTTAAATATCAATGCGCCGTTCGAATGGTACCGGGTTTCCTATTCTCTGATTTTCCGGGAAGATAACACGCCGGCGCAGGCAGTGATCTCGCTGCAGAATATATCGGAACAGCACGAGCGCGAAGTTGCTTATAAACGCTGGGAGCAAACCTATGCGGCAATGCCGCAGAGTATGACGACCTATATTGAATTCGATCTGACACAGAATCGTCTGGAACTGCAGAAGGGCGGTTTGATTGGACGCATTCCAATAGACATCGATCAAACGATCGAAAGCGTCGCCGGATATTTTATTAAACACTGGGTGCATCCGGACGACTCGGAAAAACTCAGCTGTTGCTTTGCAAGGGATCGAATGCTGACCGCGTACTTTCGCGGCGTGGCGCCGGAGCGCGTCGAATATCGGCATTTGCACGAGAACGGGCGGTATGGATGGGTCAGGTTAAGCATTCAGATGTTGCCCGATCCATACTCGGCCAACGTTCGTGCCTCCCTGATGCTTCGGGATATTGACGAGAAGAAACGCGAAGAGCTGACATTGCAGGATCGGCTGCGGACGGATTCGTTGACTGGTGCACTGAACCGAACCGCGTTCATCGCGCAGGCGGAATCCGCATTTGTCGATACGAAGTCAGGCAACCTGCAGGTACTGCTCATGGTTGACGTTGATCACTTCAAGCAGGTGAACGATCGCTTTGGGCACGGATTTGGCGATCGTGTGCTGATTCGCGTATCTAAGATCCTCCGTTCGGCGTTACGTTCGGACGACCTTGTAGGCCGGCTGGGAGGGGACGAGTTCGTCGTGCTGCTCAGAAACGTATCCCATATCGACGCGCTCACAGGAAAACTGGAGATATTACGGGAGCAGCTTTACCAGCGAATCAGCGAGGAAAGCGCAATTTCCTGCAGTTTTGGCGCGGCGATTTGCCCGCAAAACGGGTCCTCCTTTGACGAGCTTTACCGTAAGGCGGATATTGCATTGTACGAAGCGAAGAATGCCGGAAGAAATTGCGCCCGAATCTACGACGAAGGGATGGATCCGCCTATAGTGCTCTTTCATGGGACCGGATTATAATACGAAAAAATGGCGGCGCATCCAAGCGCCGCCATTCGTTTAAATCGTAGCTTATCGAACGGTAACATTGTGCTTTTCGAACCGGCTGCCGCTCTGGAGAAGTCCCCAGAGGGTAAATACTCCGTCCGCCAGCAAGCTTGCGCCGCCAATGATCGTTGCCACGCGGATTGCCGAGAACGGATTGAACAGCAGCAAGATTCCGAATACGAGTGTGATGACCGCCGTAATGCTCAGCACAATCCAACTGCTTCCGCCGGTGAGACGTAGATTCAGGGCGATCTGCAAACGCAGTACGCTGTCCACAATGACCGCTACACCAATGACCGCCGCGAGTAAAGCGACCACCACATTAGCTTTGATGAGAAGAAAAAGACCCAGCATGATGCAGGCGATTCCAAGGGCAACGCCGATCTGCACACCGACCATCGCTTCTTTCCGGGCAAAATAATCGAAGATGCGATAGCCGCCGTAAATCAAAGCCGCAGCGCCGATGGCGTAGATGATGATTTGCCTTGCCTGATCCGGCCAAATAATAAGGAAAAGGCCTACGATTATATAGACGACCGCTAGGATCATCAACGCTTTTTGGAACGGTTTTGTCATTTGCTTATCCTCCCCGTATCTGAGCTCATCATAACAGCGTAAATCGGTGTTTGCAAGAGCGCATAAAGAATCGAGCGCTGGATTCCACGGAAAAGTTCCATTGGTCGCCCATTCGTTCGTTACTGCGGATTGGTCGTGTTAAAATCTGCCGGGACCAACTTGTTTGCAACCAGAAACTCTTTTACACACGCACAGTACCCCTCTGGGTCGGAACGATAACAATCCGCATGTCCGGCTCCCGGGAAAACGCGGATCGATTTCGAACCGGGTTTGGCGGCGTAGTTCTCCTGCAACATGGAAAACGGTACGAGTTTATCCTCGTCGCCGTGCAGAAAGAGCATGGGGGTATCCTTGCAGGATTGCAGCGCCTTGCTGGGAACCACGTCCTTAAAAAAAACGCCGCCGCGTAACCGGGAGAAGAGGCTCGCGATGGGTAAAATACCAAAGGACGGTAAATGGAAGACTTGCCGAAGCGCAAATTTCAGCTCGACTTTTAAATCGCTGTAACCGCAGTCCTCTACGGCAAAAGCAAGGTTGGGATACCGCGCGGCCTGCAGCATGACGATCGATGCACCCATGGATTCTCCGTGTGTGCCAAGTACCGTATCCGCCCCGAAATGTGCCCGCGTCCAATCGCAAACGGCGGAGAGGTCCTGCCATTCGTAGTAGCCCATTGTTGTGGGAACGCGATCGGAAAGGCCGTGGTTTCGGTTGTCATAAAGAACGCAGTCGAATCCGAATTCGTGAAAGATGCGGGCGTACTTGATGCCTCCGAGCAGAGCGTAGGTATACCCGTGGACGATTACGACGACGCGCGGCTTTCCGTCGGGGAACGAAACGCCTTCTTTGTGCGGCCAGAGCGCACAATGCAGGTTGTAGCCGAGAGGTGATTTCAGCGTGAATTCCTGTAAGCGGACGGTTTGATCAAACCATTCGCGGGTCAGATGTCCGCGGCGCTCTTCCTCGTCAAGTACACTGTCGTAAGCGTAGAGTTTCGGGTGAAGGATCATGCTGGAAACTTTCCAGCCGATCCAGAGCACAAAGGTGACTGCCGCGGCAAACAGAGCGAGAAGCACGAGCCAAACAATCTGCATACAATCGTCCCCCCTGAGGAGATATACAACACTCGCGGAACGACCCGCCGAAGGTTGCCGCCTTTATTATACAGCAATGGCGCGTTTATCAAAATATGCGACAGAGGTTTCTTTTATTTTGTTGCAAATCGTATGAAAACGGCCCGCCGTTGCCGGTTGGGCCGCCAGTCTGTCAAAAAAGTTTCTAGGATTGTTAAGGGCCGTAGCCCTTAACCCGTTTTTTCCGGCTGTGCCGGTTCATCCGGCGCAACGGATCGCCCGTTAGGGCGGTTTCCTTGTGCTCTTTTCCGCCCGTAAGGCAGAAGGCCGAAAGGAAAAGAGCGGTTGCCCCGTCAAAAAACGAGTTTTTTGACGGTCTCAAGAAAGCGTGAAGCCGCTTTCTTTTTACCCAAACTAGATTAAGACGAAATGTGAAGTTATCTTTGCAGGTGAAGCATTGCCGCGCCAACAATACCCGCATCGTTTCGCATTTCCGCGGTGACGATTTTTGCATGGTTTTTGAAGAACGCATATTTTTTTGCGTACTCACGAATCGGACTCAACAGAAACTCGCCATCGTTACTCACGCCGCCGCCGAATGCAATGATTTCCGGATCAAATAGCGCAATCGCCGTGCAGGCGGTCGCACCGAGATATTCCGTATACTGGTGATAGATTTCGGCCGCAACAGGATCGCCTTCCCTTGCGCAATCCATTACCAGCTTAGCGTTTATTTTCGTCAGTTCGCCCTGCGCACGCTGATACATTGCGCTTTCGTGGTGTAAATTGGCCGCTTTCCTGCCTTCGCGTACCAAAGCAGCTGCAGAACAGTAGGACTCGATACACCCCTTCTGACCGCAAGTGCACGGCTCTCCGCCGAAGACCAGTACTGCGTGCCCAAACTCAAAGCCGTTTCTTTTACCGCCAATGAAAAGTTTCCCATCCAGCACGAGACCGCCGCCAATACCGGTGCCAATCGTGATGAGAAGCCCGGAAGAACAGCCGCGAAACGCGCCGCAGTAATACTCCCCAAGTGCCGCCGCATTTGCATCGTTCTCCACATGAACCGTACAGCCAGGGTAACACTTTTCAACATGCTCGCGAAGAGGGAAATCATGGTAATCAAGATTATGCGCGTCAATAACGGCGCCGCGATCATAATCAATGCTTCCGGGAACTGCCAGGCCAATGCACGAGGCGTTCTGAATGGAAAGAGCGCTTTCCTCCAATAATCCATCGATCAGGGTCCGAATAACCTGAATGGAATCCATCGGTTCCCCGGTATGCGGAAATGGCAGCGCTTTTTTGCTGACAAGTTTCATTTCCTCGCTGACAACGCCGGCAGCGATTTTGCTTCCGCCAATATCCACTCCAATGCTGAACATGGTCTGTCCCCCCGTTATCGATGCCGGCTATGCCAGCACATAATGTTCAATAAAGTATGCAACGCCATCTTCCGAACAGGGCGGTATGATTAAGTCGGAAACCGCTATCACTTCTTCGGCACCGTCGGCTACGCATGCGCCGATTCCCGCCCACTCGATCATTTCCTGATCCAGATAATTATCACCAAGCGCAGCAATCTCGTTTTGAGGTATTCCCAGTGATTGTGAAAGCTCCATGAGAGCGGATGCTTTTGTTACACCCAGACAGTTGATTTCGATGAATCCGGGATTGGATTGTGAAACCTGAGCGATTCCGGAAAAACGTTTTCGAAATTGCGCCAGCACCTCATCTTTATGTTCCAACTCAGCGAAAGCAAGTATCTTAGGCACGTTTTGATATGTTTTTTTACGAATATCTTGATCGACGAGATACGGTAGATGATGCCGTTCGATATACTGCCGCGCCCGCGGACCGATCTTTTCGAAAATAACAACGTCGTCCACATAAATCTGTGCGTGCACGCCAACGGAAACGGAGTAGTCCAGAACCTCGCGGATAACCTCAGGGTCCAAGGCATGAATTTGCAGCAGTTTCCCGCTGTCGATGTCCACGGTCATCGCTCCGCCGTACTGAATCGAAGGGCCGTGCAGCTTTAAGACTTCCCAGATTGGTTTCGTAGCTATCCGTCCTCTGCCCGTTGCCAACGTCACTATAACGCCCGCTTCGATTGCCGATTGCACCGCGCGGCAGTTTCCCTCGCTGACATCGTTCGGCTGATTCGTAAGCGTGCCGTCGATATCCAGCGCGATCAGTTTTATTGCCATTCCATTCCCCCGCTCTTAAATTCTTCCGTATTTTACATTTTAATGCGCTACCGGATTTGACCGTCGCCGCGAATCGCATACTTGATGGTCGTCAATTCGTTTAGCCCCATCGGACCGCGCGCGTGTAATTTTTGTGTACTGATTCCAATTTCGGCGCCAAAACCAAACTCTTCCCCGTCCGTGAAACGTGTTGAGGCGTTTACATAAACTGCGGCGGAATTCACTTCGTTCAGAAACCGCTCCGCGCGCGCATAGTTGCTTGTGACAATAGCATCGCTGTGATGGGTCCCGTAAGTTTCGATATGTTGAATTGCATCTTCAAAGGTATCGACCACTCGAACCGAAAGAATCAAATCGTTATACTCTGTTGACCAATCCGATTCCGATGCTTCCACGGAACCCGGCATAAGCATTCTAGCGCGCACATCGCAGCGCAGTTCCACACCGCGCGTGGAAAGTCGCTGCGCAATTTCCGGTAAAACTTCGCCTGCTACGTTCGCATGAACAAGTAATGTCTCCGCCGCGTTGCATACGGAAGGACGGGAGCACTTTGCGTTTTCGATAATGTCTGCCGCCATGCAAAGGTCCGCGCTCTCGTCGATATAAACATGGCAGACGCCAACACCGGTTTCGATCACCGGTATTGTAGCCTGCTGTACGACACTCTGAATCAACCCGGCGCCTCCACGCGGAATTAAAACGTCGATCAGGCCGTTTAGCTTCATCATTTCGCTTGCCGCAACGCGATCCGTATCCCGCAGCAGCTGAATTGCTCCTTTGGGAATCCCGCTCTTCTCTGCTGTAAACGTGAGGCAATCCGTTATGGCGGCGTTGCTTCGGATTGCTTCCGATCCTCCGCGCAATACGCAGGCATTTCCGCTTTTCATACAAAGCGCAATCGCATCCGCGGTAACATTTGGACGCGCTTCGTAAATAATTCCAATCACACCAAGCGGCACTCGCCGCTTTTCGATACGTAAGCCATTCGGACGAACCGTAACCGAATCGCTTTTCCCAATCGGATCGGGTAAAAGTGAAACTTTCACCAGCCCATTTGCCATGCCTTCGATTCGCTTTTGATCGAGCGTGAGCCGATCGAGAAAGGATGGCTTCATTCCCCGCTCTTTCGCAGCGGCTAAGTCTTCCCTATTCGCTGCAAGGATATCGGGCGCTGCGCAAAGAAGCGCCTGCGCCATAGCGGCCAGCGCGTCGTTCCTCACTTGCGAGGATGTTATAGCAAGCTTCCCGGAAGCGGCTTTTGCTTCTAGCGCCAATTCTCTTACGGTCATCAGGACATCCCTCCAATATTCGTAACATTATATCGTATATTGTTGCAATTCACAAGCTGTTGGCGTCCGGCTGGAACATGAATACCATTGCTAAAAGAAAGAGGGCCGCCGTTGCCCGGCGACCCTTTCTGCTGATAACGAAAGGTTACTCTTTCACTTGAATCGTCTTTTCTTTTCCAAAGAATACGCCAATCACCATGATCGCAATAAAGAGAACGAGGTACCATACAACCGCCATTTTATGGGAAACGATTGCAGCGTAGACCATAAACAGGCAGCCGATTACACCAAGAATCGGCATGAAGAAACGCTTAAACCAGCCAAGATCCTTCTGCTTGATCAAAAATGCGATGAACATCGGAATGTACATTGCATATACGGTAATGATCGGCAGCTCGGAAGAGTCGAACGACATTACGCCAAACCAGGATTTCTCAACCAGATTTGCGCCGTAGAAGTAAGCGAGCCAGAGCGCGGCTAGCAGAAGACCAAGCGCCGAGGAATTGGTCGCCATATTCGTCTTCGGGCTAATCTCTTTAAACGTTTCCGGGTCCGGCCCGACATTACGCACTGCGAGCGAATAAAATCCGCGTGTGCAGCCCATCATGAGGCCGTTAAGCGTACCGAGGCAGGAGATGATGACGAATACAAACAGCAGCGTGCCGGCTACATTAGAAAACAGCGAAGAGAACGCAAGTTTCGCGCCTTCCTGACCGTTTTCCATCAGCGTTGCATTGGAGACGACACCGGCAAGACCGACATAGTACAGGATATAAACGACAATTACAATCGCCGCACCAACGAGCAGAGCGATGGGCAGATTCTTCTTCGAATCGCGAAGCTCTGCGTTAATACTAGTCGCTATGACCCAGCCTTCATAAGCAAACGCCGTAGCGCATACTGCCGTGAGAAGTGCGCCGCTCTTAGAAGCGACTTCACTGACGGCATTCGTGAAATTCTGAACTGTTTGGCCGCTTGTGAGACCAACGATCAGACCGACAACGCCCATGAGAATAAGCGGGATCAGCTTGATCACCGTCGTAGTTACCTGGAATTTTCCAGCAAGTTTAGGAGACAGTGCATTTACCGCATAGCTCGCTACGAGGAAGAAGGCGGCTATGACCATGCATTCCGGTCCAACGATCGACCAGCCAAACAGAACTGCGGTATAGCGCGCGGATACCCAGGCAAGAACGCTGGTCAGTGTCGGATAGTAAACCGTAGCGAAAAACCATCCCATCATGTACCCGTATTTCTTACCAACCGTAACTTCAGAATAGTCTACTACACCGTTGACGTACTCATATTTCGTTGCCATGATAGCAAAAACATACGAGCAGATCATCATGATTACGCCGCCGATGACCCAAGCAAGAATGCCAAGCGGGAGATCTCCGCCGGTGACCCCAAGAATTTTTTCGGCCTTGAAAAACACGCCGCTTCCGATGACGATCCCAACTACCATCGATATGGCGGTAAAAAGGCCATACTTCTTTTTAAGTTGTGTATCCATACCCCAAACCCTTTCTTATTTTAGCTATGATATATGATTTTCGTAACTACGTTACATTTATACAATACGTTGTTTGGAATGTCAACATCCGGAATCGTTCTTTGCCATATTTTATACCATATTCAGTGTAGAACTCACGCATTGACGCGCATTTTTTGGGACGCTAGAATATAATTATATAAGTATTCTTTATTGAATAGATCTGGTATCCAGTTCGAAGCCAGATGCAGAAAGGCTGATTTGCTATGATTTCTGTTCAAAATTCTGTTTTTTACTTGGAAACTGCTCAGACAAGTTATATCATGCGGGTTACTCCATTTGGACATCTCGAGCATATCTACTATGGTGCAAGGATTCCCCGCGACAATATTGAATCTCTTTCGCTAAAGAGAAATATTCAGACTGGAAGCTCGGTGCTTTATAATGCCACCGCAGATCCTGCTTATTGTCTGGATAATGTATGTCTTGAATGGTCCGGAATCGGGTGCGGGGATTACCGGCAGACGCCGCTGGAAGTTCTCCTCGCAGACGGTACGTTTCGTACGGATTTCACCTATGATCAGTATAATATTCTCCAGGGATGCGCACCGATGGAGAGCCTTCCCAGCGCATACGACGATGCAGGAGATGCTCAAACGCTTTCCATTTGCTTAAAGGATGACCCTGCCGGTTTGAAGATCACATTGTTCTACACCGTATTCCCGCTTTCCGATGTGATTACGCGTCGCGTGTTGCTGGAAAATACAGGCATCGGCGAAGTACGCATTCGCCGTATCATGAGTATGCAGCTGGACATGGAGGATAACGGGTTTTCTCTTGCAACATTTGACGGCGCATGGATCAAGGAGACGCACCGTCATGATCGCAAACTGCAATACGGCCAGTTTGTCAATTCCTCCGTCACAGGAGCATCGAGCAACCGGCACAATCCGGGATTTCTGCTGTATGCAAGCGAGACGACCGAATCGCACGGTCCCGCATATGGGTTCAATTTGATCTATAGCGGGAATCATATCGGTCTGGCTGAGCTTAGTCCTATGGATCTTGTTCGTGTTCAGATTGGTATCAATCCATTCTGCTTCGATTGGCCGCTCAAATCCGGCGAGCGGTTTGAAACGCCGGAAGCAATCATGTCGTTTTCGTCCGATGGGCTGAATGGGTTGAGCGCGCATTTTCACGATTTTGTCAATCAAAACATCGTTCGTGGTGAGTGGAAGGATCAGGAGCGACCGGTTTTGATCAACAATTGGGAGGCCTGCTTTTTTCGTTTTAATCGCAGCAAGCTGCTTCGCCTTGCGCGTCAGGCAAAAAAGCTCGGCATAGAGCTTTTTGTTCTAGACGACGGTTGGTTCGGCAAGCGTAATGACGACACCTCAGGGCTTGGCGACTATACCGTAAATAAAAAGAAGCTGCCTGGTGGGATGAAGGCTTTTGCCAACGAAATTCACGCGCTGGGCATGCGTTTTGGGCTCTGGTTTGAACCGGAAATGGTAAATCCGGATAGCGATCTTTATCGGGCTCATCCGGAATATGCGTTACAAACGCCCGGCCGTGCGCCACTCTACGGCAGAAATCAACTTGTTCTCGACTTATGCAACCCAGCCGTAAGAGATTATATTGTCGAAAATGTGTCCCGTATTCTCGACGATGCAAAAATCGATTATGTCAAGTGGGACATGAACCGGCATATCAGCGACGCATACTCCCCCGTCCTAACCTGTCAGGGTGAGTTTTACCACCGCTATATTATTGGGCTCTATGATGTACTGGGGAGAATTTTCCGGCCACGGCCACATGTTTTGCTGGAATCCTGTTCTAGCGGAGGGAATCGTTTCGATCTTGGTATGCTTTGTTATTCGCCGCAAATCTGGGCAAGTGACGATTCGGACGCCGTTGAGCGGCTGAAAATTCAAGCCGGTCTTAGCTACCTCTATCCGCTCTCCACAATGGGCGCGCATGTATCGGCATCTCCGAATCAGCAGACTCTTCGTGTCACTCCGATTTCCGCGCGGTTTAATACGGCTAGTTTTGGTTGCCTTGGTTATGAACTCGATTTAAAGCACCTTACGAGGCTTGAAAAAAAAGAGGTCCGTGATCAAATCGCGTTTTATAAAGCCAACCGTTATACACTGCAATACGGACGTTTCTACCGCAATCATTCCAAGAAGGCAAACAAAGTATACTGGCAAACCGTGTCGAAAGATAAGTCCGTTTCGCTGGCCGGTGCATTTCAAACGCAGGTTGAAGCCGCGGAAGGGAACGATATTTTACCGCTCACCGGTTTGGATCAGCAAAGCGACTATCAGCTGGAGACGCATGCGCAACGTGTTTTTGTTCGGCGCTTTGGAGCACTGCTGAGCCATATCCTACCATTTTCGATCAATCCGAATGGTCCGTTGCTCCGTTGGATCGATCGCCTTTATTCCCTGCAGGATTGTGTCGAAACGTATCGAGCCAGCGGCGAAACGCTGATGCAGGGCGTTCACCTGAATAACCAGTTCATCGGAACGGGCTATCACGGGAAAATTCGAATTCTGGGAGATTTCGGTTCCAGTCTTTATACCATTCGTTCAGTCGAGAATGCCGCTGAATCGAATTCTTAAGTCGTGCTGCATTTGTATTTATAGTACACAGCTCTTGTTTGGTTGTGCAAAAAAGTCAGCAATTAATCAACATATTATTCCTGGTTGTGTTATATAATATTCCTGTGTTGTTGAATTCTGTCATTTGTGAGTTGACGCTCCATCAACGCTTTGCTAGAATAAAGCATCATCTGCGTAGGGGGTATGTTGTAGCATGTCCGGCAAAAAGATTCTATTAAGTGCAGATACGCCATGTGATATTGGAGATAAATTAAAGGAACGCTATTGCGTTTCTCTGTTTCCACTTCATATTATTCTGGATGAAAAGCAATATACCGACGGCGTGGATATCACTTCCGCCGAGCTGTATCGTGCATGGTGGGATCGTAAGCTTCTTCCCCGCACCGCGGCAATTAATCCTGAAGAATATGAGAGTTATTTCCGCCCGTTTCTGGAGCAAGGATATGATGTGATCCATATTTCGCTTGGCTCGGGCTTATCAAGTTCATATCAGAATGCCGAAATTGCCGCCAAATCGCTTCAGGAAGCCGGCAATGTTTTCGTTATCGATTCCTGTTCCCTTTCAACCGGTTTCGGGTTGCTCGTTTGCGAAGCGGGCGAACGCGTGAAGCTTGGTATGGAAGCGGAACAAATTGTCTCGGAAGTAAAAGCGCTCGCACCGTTCACAAGTGCAAGCTTCATACTCGATACGCTTGAGTTCATGCGTGCCGGCGGTCGCTGTTCCAGCATTACGCAGATCGGAGCCGCACTAATGAATATCAAACCTACTATTCTGGTTCGCAACGACCGGCAAGGCAGCATGGTGGTTGGTAAGAAATATATGGGAAAGCTCGCTCCTTCCTTGATGAAATATGTCGACGATCAGTTAAAGGACCGCACAGATCTCGTGCTCGATCGAGTATTCATCACGCACTCGGATCTGGACGATCCTTCCGTGGTCGAAAGGATATCCGAACGCATCCGGGAATTACAGCCGTTTCAGGAGATCATAGAAACAAACGCAAGCTGCACGATAAGTTCGCATTGCGGGCCAAACACACTCGGCGTTTTGTTTTTAACAAAACCTTCCAACGATTAGCCCAACGAATGACGGGGCTTTGCATAAGCGGCGGATCGTAAAATCCGCCGCTTTATTACATAGTCTAGTGATTGAAACTCTCGTTTTGGAAGAGGGTATATCTACCGAGGTGAATCCGACAATTCGTTTCCTTTTTCTGTAAGTACTTCCAGAAAGACTCGTGCAATTTCCGGATCGAACTGAGTACCGGCATTCTTTCGTATCTCTTCCAAAGCTTCCTGAAAAGAAAGCGCTCTTCGATAGACACGATCTTGTGTCATTGCATCATATGCGTCTGCTACCGCAAGAATACGCGCGAGCAAGGGGATTTCTTTCCCGGCTAATCGGTCGGGATACCCGTTTCCATCCCACCGTTCGTGGTGAGCGAGTATGAGTTCCGCTACAGGTGCGAACTCAGGAGAAGACATTGCGATCCGATAACCGATTTCAGGATGCTTTTTCATTTGGTGAAGCTCTTCTTCATCCAAACTTGTCGTCTTGTTTAAAATTTGATCGCTGACGCCGATTTTTCCAATATCATGCAGATACGCAAAAAGTTTTAAACGGTCGATTTCCGCGTGAGATAACCCGACTCGTTTGCCGACAATTTCGCATAAAGCGCTGATTCGTTTCGCATGTTCTTCCGTTTCAAAACTTCGCTCAAACAGCGTCGCCATGATGGATGCAAGGACGGCGTTATGGTGGCTTTTCTGATCGAGAAGTTTACGGCGCGACAAGTTTGATTCCGCATCCTTTTCCACCTGTACAAGGTCGGAATGGGAATCCTGTTTCTCGGCCCAGCCAATCGAAAGATTGATTAACAGGGTACGATCAGCCAGCGTTTCATTGTAGATGTCGAATTTATTCTGTATCTCCCGAACGCGCTCTGCTGGATCCTGTGCGCTTGCGCCTGTAAGCAGCATAGCAAATTCATCGCCCCCGACACGCGCCAGGATATCGCCTTCCTTTAGCGTATCGGCGAGGAGTCCGGCGGTTTTTTGTATGATCCCATCACCCGTAGTATTCCCAAACGCATCGTTGATCAATTTGAGGCCGTTGATATCGGCATGGATGATTGCGAGCGGGCTCCATTGTTCCAGACTCATCCGATCGCGGACTCTGTCAAAATAAAGCCTGTTATAAAGTCCTGTCAGTTGGTCGTGATCGTTCAGATATTGAATCTCCAAAAACTGTTTCTTTGATTCCGTAATATCTATGATGATTCCCTCAAGGGCTTCTATTTTCCCATCTTCATCGAATAATCCCTGATTGATATCCAATACCCATTTTCGCTTACCGGACGAAGTCAGGATCTCGTATTCGTACCGGTTGCTGGATAGTGTTAAAAAGTGAGCGTTGCTCTCCTTCCAAATCGGTTCGCGGTATTCTTCACAAATGATTTCATCAAACGATACTATTTTGTTGTGAATAATATCCTCCGGAAAATACCCCGTCAATTCATAACAGCCGCTGGAGACGAACTGCATGGTCCATTTATGGTCGCAGGAACAGCGGTATGCCATTCCGGGCAAATTGGAAAGCAATACGCTCTTACTCCTCTCGCTTTCGTTCAGCGCCCGCATGGCTTGCCGCAACTCGGTTACATCAACGCCGGCAGAGAATACGCCGTATGGGACGCCTTCCGAATCCTTTAGAATAGCATTACGCCATTCGATCTTTCGGATTTCTCCCGCAGAAGTAAGGATATCATTTTCAAAAGCTTCATCCGAACAAAAAATCGATTTGCTTACTTCGTTAAAAAATCCATTCACATACATTTGCTCCTGCCGCGGAACAAAATTGCTGATCCAGTGTTTCCCGATGATTTCCGTTTTACTCATTCCGATTTTTGCGCAACCGGCCTGATTGATATTGACGACAATTCCGTCCATATCCAGCACAACGTTCATGATCGCTGCAATATCAAAATATGTCTGCGCGCGATCCCGCTCTTGTTTTGCCGCTGCCTCGGAACGTTTATACTGTGAGATATCACGCGAGATTCCCCCAACACCTCTTCTCTGATCGGATAAATCGACCGGAAATATGATGGTTTCAAATGTTCCGCCATTTTCCACATCCTCCGCATCGATGACGCTGCCCGTTTCCATAACCTGCTTATCGCGCTGTTCCCATCGTAAGGCGTCCGGCGTCTGAAAGATTTGTGAAGATGTTTTCCCGAACAACTGCTTTTCTTCCAATCCGTAGAACTGCTGCATGCTTTTATTAACAGCGACATAACGCAGTTTATGATCCTTCAAATAGATCAGATCGCAGCTTGAATTGATGAACGCTTTATAAATCGCCTCATTTTCCTTTGCGGAATTCTCTGCCTGAACACGATCCGTAATGTCCTGAATCGTCCCCAACACACAGGATCGTTTCTCCGTTCCTGTTTGCGGAGCAAGACGAACCAGAACATGCCGCGGATTTCCATCCTTTGGAAGAATCCGGAACAGAAAAGAAGCGTCGAAATTCGAATGTAACGCAATATTTACTTCCTCTTCTACGCGTTGCCGGTCATCCGGATGGACAAGGTTGAGAAAAGATTCGACTCCAAAATCAGGAATACGATCTTCGACTTCAAAAATCGATAATATCTCCTGAGAGACCATAATTCGGTTCGTTTGCAGATTCCATTCGAAATTGCCGATATGCGACAGCCGCTGTGCCTCCAGCAATCTTGCTTCGCTCTGTGAACGCTCTTCACTTTCCCGAAGAACAATCCTGAGATTCCGAAACACCAAATAAAAGATAAGCGCAGCGGTAGCTGTTACAAACGCAAGCCCTTTATAGATGCTGATCATAAAAAACGCATCGTTTTTTTGAAGCAGTAAGGATAAAAAATAGTCGGATCCTATGATCCATAAGAAGCCAAAAAAAGCATAGATGAGCGTAATGAGCGCCGATCTCAACAGAGCGTGACGACTGATTTTCTTTTGCGTTGTGCACGGACGCATCATGTTCTTTCCTCATAAGGATTCCGTACTTGAGTGAATGAACTCCGCCAATACTGGGCTGCGCAATCAGTACAAGCTATGTCGCTACAGCTCCATCAGAAACCGAAAACTGTTCTTCACACTATGATGTTTGTTATTTTATAAAATAAATTTGTTAATTACATCGTAACCAATATACCAAAACGTGTCAACGAGAAGTTGAACTGCTATCTCATATTTCATACTAGGCGACGAATACAAATTGAACGAGCATCATATAGAGAACGGTCCCAAAAGAAATGCTTAACAATACATTATTCTTCCATCGGTGCAACAAGATTATGAAGCAGATGGAAATCAGTTCCGGCAACCCGTGAGGATTCTCCAGGATTGAAACATTTTTAAGGCAATAAACAACAAGGAACCCCATCATGGCGGGAGGCAATACGCCTCCGAGATAGGAGATCATTTCAGGTGGTTTTTTGTTCTCCGGAAAAAGTACGAACGGCGTAAATCGTGTTATGACAGCGCCGAACGCAACAGCCAGAATCGTAACGATTGTCTCGGCGGGCGTCATCTGCATAACCATTTTCTCCCGGCAATTAATACGAATAGAAGGACCGCCATGGAAGGCAGCACGAATTGATTCGAACCAAATAGGATAAGGCCAAGCACTGTGGAAACGATGCCAACAATACCAAGAATACGGTTTTCTTGTTTCTTCATCTGTTCCAGAAACAATACGACAAAGAGTGCGGTCAATGCAAAGTCGAGTCCCTTTGTGTTAAACGGGATTATTTGCCCGATGATTCCGCCAATGAAGGTTCCAAATACCCAGTAGAAATAGTTCAGAACCGAAACGGCGAGATAGAACGAGGAAGGTTCCACCCCTTCTGGCGGCGTAACTGCGGAAACGATGGAAAATGTTTCATCACACAAAGTATAAACGAGAGCCCACTTTCTTTTCCCGAACCCTTTGTATTTTTGCAGCATAGACAGTCCATAGAACAAATGTCTTGCGTTCACAAGGACACTAAGCAGGAATGCTTGCAATGGATGAAATACCGTCGTGAGAAGCGTTATCGCAACGAATTGCATACTTCCGCAGAACGCTATTGCGCTCATAAGGACCGCCCATAGTACTCCATATCCGTTCTTCTGCATCAACATACCGTATGCAATACCGAGAACAAAAAAACCTGCCAGAACCGGAACGGTATGTGGAAAAGCTGCGGCAATGGTCTTTGTCGAAAAATGTTTCTGCCCTTGATTCATTTTATCTTGTTTCCATAATCGTATTTTTTCTATACTACGCATTTGAGCTTTCGCTGTCAACGTTTTGCCGCATTCACAAGGTGCTTGTTTTCTGTTTCTCCACAAGCCTCAACGATAAAAGCATGTGAATAGGCGTTTTCATCTCCGCTTCCAGATCAAGTCCAAACTGTTCTTTTATTTTTTCCAGGCGGTAAAGAAACGTACTTCGATGAATAAATAAATCCGAAGCGGTTTTTACAGCGTTGAAACGGTTCTGAAAATAGCATTCCACCGTCTCCAGATATTTCGTACCGTGCTTCTTATCATACTCTGCCATATCGCCTACAGATGGTAAGCAAATAAAATCAATGGGATATTTGGAAACTGCCAGATCGCAAAAGTATTCTTCCGCTACGTCGGAAAACGTCGCGGCTGCTTTCTCGTTTGATCGATTGAGCGTTTCTATTGCGATTGCAAGCCGAAGATCAAGATTATTGAATCCGGCCAAGGCTGGTCCTGCGCCAAAATGGACTCCTTCCCGCTCTCCAAATTCGTTTAAAACATCGATCGATTGATCGTTGAATTTTTCCGAATTCTGCGCCACCATCACAAGATAAGGGGGCCTATAAAAAACGCAGCATTCCGGAATCATGTTTTCTATCTGATCGCAAAGCGTATTCAAAGACGACTGTTTTGTTTTCCCACTAATTGGTTCCGCCGCAACGAAGTAATACTTCTTTTGCTCATTCCAACCAAGGTCGTCTAGCGCGTGGAGGGCCGCGCCTTCCTGCTGCTCCGTATGATCCAGCAGATTGCAAAGGCACTTTTCTATTTCGTCCAACCGTGAATCAAAACGAGGAGCCCTTGTGCTAAACCTATGTTCGGAAATCATCAGCTTCGCAAATCCGCCAAGATTCTCAAGAACGACATCGTCACTTCCATAAAACGGACGCTCGCTTGCAATACAGATTATGTAAAATATTGTACTAACGGATTGAACGGGCAATACAAAACACTCGCTGAGCCCAGCTTCGGAGAAATGGAGCGAATTCCCCCCATGAACTTTGAGCACGTTGAGAAACGATTCACACATTTTGTATGATTCAAAAACTTCAGAATCATTCTGTAGCTCAATAGTGCGCCCGGAGCGCGCAATCATGTGCAGCTTCTCATCACAAAGCCAAAGTGGGTTTTGCACCATGTCTGCCGCACAGTTCAGTAATACGGTAATGTCGTCTTCGCTTTCCGATATGGTTTTCATGCGCTGTCGCCACTCGTCCAAACGATCAAACAATCGTTGAATAAAGTTAAAAAGTCCCCTGCTTTCGGTGTCTCCCGGGAAAATGCAAAGATCAAGAGAGTCGATGATCGATTGCTCCGGATCTCCTATGCATAAGAACAGCGCCTCCGATTGCGCATCCGCATGGATAGAATTGAGTTCATTTGCGAAGCATATTACGATATGCGACCCAAACTGGCGTTCCCCGTTTTCAAAAAACAACGGTCGCCCTACCGCTTCACGCGGATTTCGGATTGATTCCCGTATTTCCGGATAACGGTACTTTAATTCACTTATTATAAAATCTTTTCGAATCATGTTCCGCTCCCCCCCGTTACTACACATTGTATGATTACCGTGAGAAAATGTCAATTTTTTGTGGGATTTCTGCGTTACTCGTTCTTTGATATGATAGTAAAATTAACATTGAATAAATTGGAGAATACCTATGATCATTATTGGTGAAAAATTAAACGGCTTTGTAAAAAGCACAGCGGAAGCAATTCAAAATCACAACGAGTCTTATCTTCGCGAACTCGCGCTTTCGCAGGCGAAAGCCAGAGCTGATTTCATCGATGTATGTGTTGCAAACGGCGAAGAGGAAGCAGAGACACTGAAATGGCTTGCTTTACTGGCCGAAGATGCTTCCGGTATTCCTGTTTGCCTGGATTCCCCAGACCCGCAAGTGATTGCCAGAGTCCTGCCGCACTGCAACCGTGAAGGCGTTGTGAATTCCGTTTCCATGGAATCGGGCAAGATTGAAACGCTGTTTCCTCTTCTGTCGAAAACAAATTGGAAAATCATCGCTCTTCTCTGCTCCAATGCCGGTGTACCTGAAACCGTTGCCGGACGGATGGAACTCTTTGAACAAATCAGGGGAGCGGCTAAATGTTACGGGATTGACGAAAGCCGCTTGTTGATTGATCCCGTGCTGCATGCGTTGTCCACAGACGAATCCGCATTCATGACCTACGCGGAATGCGCGCGAGAAATCCGCAGGCGTTCCGATAAGGTTCACATCGTAAGCGGTATGTCGAATGTATCTTTCGGCCTCCCTGCACGGTCTCAAATCAATCGTGCATTTCTTGTTCTTGCTCTGCAGGCGGGCATGGATAGCGCAATCATGAACCCGCTCGACCGCGACTTAATGGGGCTGCTTTACGCAACGCGCGCTCTATTGAACGATGACGAATACTGCATGGACTATATCGGCGCATATCGTGAAGGAAGGTTTGGCGCAAAGGCATAGAATCCTTTGCGATTTTCATTGCGTTGCCGCGATACGACTTGGAGGTTGACATGGCAAGTATACAGGAAATTTCAACAGCGATTGAGACAGGAAAAATCAAAACAATTCATGATCTCGTTCTTTCCGCCATTCATGAAGGAATCGATCCAATGAAAATTCTCAACGACGGAATGATCCAGGCTATGGAGATGATCGGCGAACGTTTTAGCCGAGGGGAAGCTTTCGTTCCTGAGATGCTTATATCTGCGCGCACAATGAAAAAAGGTGTCGAGGTTTTAAAGCCGTACCTTACCGGTGGCGCCGCCGCATCGTTGGGTAAGGTCATCATTGGGACTGTCAGCGGGGATATTCATGACATCGGAAAGAATCTTGTAGCAATGATGCTGGAAAGCTCCGGGTTTGAAGTAATCGATCTTGGAATCGACGTATCCTCCGAACGTTTTATCCAAACAATCCAGGAAAACGAAAGCGTACGCATCGTCGCCCTTTCCACGCTCTTAACGACAACCATGCCGGCTATGCGCCAGATCGTGGATGAGTTGAATCATCTGGAAGCACGCAGCAAGTTTCGCGTAATGGTCGGCGGCGCGCCGATTACGGAAGAATTCGCGCGATCCATCGGAGCCGACGGATATACCGCCGATGCCGCATCTGCGGCAAGCATGGCAAAATCCTTTGCCGTCTAAAAAACGAAAACCGGAGCAATCATGACGCATCAAGTACAGTTCTACCCCTCGGGAACCACAATTGCCGTTCCGTTTGGAGCGCTTGTTTCCGATGCGGCAAAGCAGGCCGGCGTTTGGATCGATTCACCTTGCGGCGGCAAAGGCACCTGTAAAAAATGCGTTGTTTTTCTCTCGCAAGACGGAAGAACGGAATCTGTCCTTGCTTGCCAAACACGCATTACTGCGGATTGTTCCATCACACGGTCCAATCAAGAATTCGTCCGTCCGTTAAGCGAAGGAATCGTTCGCAATGTTCCCTATGCTCCCTATCCGGGCGCAACGGCGTTCTCGGAGCGTTCCTGTTTCGCAGCGTTCGATCTGGGGACCACCACGATCGTATGCTATCTGCTGGATGCAAAAACCGGGGAGCAGATTGCGGCAGTCGGTATACAGAATCCACAGTCCGCCTACGGAGCAGATGTCATAACGCGTGCGAATTACGTGCTTACGAGCGAACGCCCGAATGTGATGCAGCAATATGCAGTCGAGGCGCTGAATCAGCTGCTACGGCAAGTGCTTGACACCTGTAATCGCGAGTTGAACGACCTTTCGTTGGTTACGCTTGTCGGCAACACGGTCATGCTGCATCTTTTGCTCGGATATCCGTTGCAGCATCTGGTGTGCTCTCCTTATCAGCCTTATCGCACCGAACGGCGGATCCTTCCAGCCAATCAAATTGGGCTAACCGCGCAGTGTCCTTTGCTGATTGCGCCGGTTATTGGCGGATTCGTCGGTGCGGATACCGTCGCCTGCATGAGCGCCACAGAATTTGGCGTGAAGAGGAATCCCACGTTGCTTATTGACGTCGGTACCAATGGCGAAATCGTTCTTACGGACGGAAAGCGAATATTATGTTGTTCTACGGCAGCCGGGCCAGCTTTCGAAGGCGCCAATATATCCTGTGGCATGCGTGCCGTAACAGGAGCGATCGACCGGGTTTGGCTGGATAATCAGCAGCTGTGCTATTCCGTGATTGGCAATGGAGACCCGCTCGGACTCTGCGGCAGTGGTCTGATTGACCTCTGCGCACTTCTTTTTAGACAAAGCATAATCGATGAGGGCGGTCGTTTCCAGGAAAGCACGCCTCTTGGCGAGCGCATCTTTACCATGACAAACGGAATGAAAGCATTCCTCGTTTCACAGGAGGAGCATCCGATTGTATTAACGCAGAAGGACATCCGTGAACTGCAGCTTGGAAAAGCAGCCATACGCGCCGGAATCGAAACTCTTCTTCACGAGTTCAGGCTTGCTTCGAAACAGATTCATGAAACGCTTCTGGCCGGCGCATTTGGCAACTATCTCTCTGCGCAGTCGCTTTGCGATATCGGATTACTCCCACGATCGCTGATCGGCAGCATACGAAGCGTAGGCAATGCCGCAGGCGAAGGCGCAAAGCTCTATGCAAGGAATTTTGCGTTGTTTGAAGAAAGCGAAACGATGGCGAAAAAAACCAATTATATCGAACTGGCGCTTTCCCCTGTTTTTACAGAATACTATATGGATGCGATGGCATTTCCGTGCGAGGAGGATTGACCCATGAAACTGTGTGATCGAATTCAACAAAAAAGGACGCTTTCCTTCGAGGTCTATCCTCCAAAGGCGGACAAACCTCTGGAGCCTCTCATGCGTACGCTGTCGCAGCTCTACGCACTGACGCCGGATTTTATCAGTTGCACGTATGGGGCGATGGGTTCCAATAAGGGGCGAAATCTTGAAATCGTATCCACCATACAGGCGAACGGCGGATGCGAAGCGCTTTCCCATTATACTTGCATTGGAAACAGCAAGGCGGATGTCTCCGAGGCGATCGAGGAATACCGAAACGCAGGCGTGGAAAACATTCTTGCGTTGCGAGGCGATTTCCCTGCCGGAGTTACCCATACACAGGGAGATTTTGCACATGCAAACGATCTGATCAAGTATATTTGTGCGAAAGAGAAGAATCTCTGTATTGCTGCCGCATGTTATCCGGAAAAGCATCTGCTTGCCGATAGTCTTGAGAAAGACATCGATGCGTTGCTCTATAAGCAGGATGCGGGAGCTTCCTTCTTTATTACGCAGTTTTGTTTTAATGTAGACAGCTATCTTCGTTTTCTTGAACATGCCCGTAAGCGCGGCGTGACGCTTCCCATTCTGGTCGGCGTACTTCCGCTTTTGAACAAGGAAGGGCTCGTGCGAATGACGTTAAGCAACGGATGCTCGCTTCCGGCTGAAGTATCTGCGTTGGTAGGCCGCTTCGGTAACGATGAAAAGTCATTTCAAGCCGCCGGTCATTCCTACACGGTCGAACTCGTTTCCCGCTATATGAAAGAAGGAGCGGACGGAATTCATCTTTATACGTTGAACCGTTACGAAGACGTAAGCAGCCTCGTCGCCGACGCGGGCCTTCGCACGGTTCAGCCGTAAAATCGCCTTTTCGTTTTATGAAACATAAGGTATAATGATTTCGTTCTTCGCGTTTCGATTGCGGGGATATAATTTCAATAAAGTAGAGTAGATATTGCGCGTTAAGTGGCAGAAGGATGGGAAGTCGCCTCTGCACGAAAAGCGCCCGCGCTTGCGGTGCAATATCGCGTCCGCTACTGCAGCAAGAGGAAACGTCCCTTTTGGTCGGGTGGTTCTGTTTTTGGTGCAGCACGAACAAAAGGAGGATGTTTCTTTATGAGGCAAATTACACCAAAACGGCTTTCTTTCATGGCAATGCTCGTTGCATTGCAAATTGTTCTTTCCAAGTTTCTCATGTTACAGGTAACGGGCTCCATCCGTTTGAGCATCGACAGTGTCCCCATTCTGCTTGCCGGTATCTGGTTCGGCCCTCTTGCCGGAGGGATTGTCGGAACGTTGTCCGATTTGCTTGGAACGTTGCTCTTCCCCACGGCTGGCATGTATTATCCTCCGTTGACCGTTGCATACCTTTTAATTGGCGTGTGTGCCGGTATTCTTGTCAACCTGGTTCATACACAAAAGCGTCTTCTGCGCGCTGTTTTCATTGTAATCCCATCGGAAATTGCCGGGTCTTTTCTCTGGAAAAGCTTCGCGCTTTCCAAGCTTTTTGATATCCCGTTTTCATCCATGATAGCCGCGCGGGCTTTACCGGTTTTCGCGGTTGCAATCATCAACGTTTTCCTTGTATTCGTACTGGATCGTTTGCTTGGCGAAAAAATACGGAATTCGAAAACAACTTTGAAAAAGAGCGTTTCAAATCAAGCCTTCCCGGAGTCACCAACTATGACATACGACGAGGCGATCGGTTATATTCATCATGTCACATGGCGCGGAAGCCGTCTTGGTCTTGAGCGTACGCAGGAATTGCTTTCCCGAATCGGAAACCCGGAAAACTCTCTGAAGTTTATTCATATCGCAGGAACAAACGGAAAGGGCTCCACTGCGGCGATGCTCGCGAATATCCTGCGGCTTTCCGGTTACAAAACCGGGCTCTACATTTCCCCCTTTATCAATCGTTTCAACGAGCGCATGCAGCTCAATGGGGAACTGATTTCCGACGGCGAACTTGCGCAGATCACGTCCTTTATCCGTCCGCACGCGGAAGCTATGGCCGACCATCCGACCGAGTTTGAACTGATCACCGTCATCGCCTTTGAATATTTCCGTCGGCATCAGGCAGATATTGTGGTACTCGAGGTTGGAATGGGCGGGGCTTTGGATTCGACGAACGTCATTCCCGTGCCGGAACTTGCCATTATTACCAATATCGGGCTTGATCATACCCGCGAACTTGGTCCGACCATTTCGGATATTGCGCGCGCGAAAGCAGGCATTATTAAAAATGGCGGAGACGTGCTGATATACGGGGGGAACCCGGAAGCGGACCTTGTATTCGCTCAAGTAAGCCGTGAAGCTGGAGCGCGATTGCACCTTACGGACCACAGCCGAATTTCCGGCCTAGCTGCCAATCTGGATGCTTTGCAGTTTTCTTTTTCTCCATATGGCGCTTTTTCCTGTGGATTGGTCGGGAATTATCAAGCGAATAACGCGGCCGTTGTCATCACTGCTGTAGAACTGCTGCGCCAAAAAGGCTGGAAGATCCGTGAAGATCAACTAAAAGCGGGGTTGGCAAGCACACGCTGGCCGGCACGTTTCGAAATTCTGAGGCGCAATCCTGTTTTCATTGCAGACGGCGGGCATAACCCGCAAGGGATCCATGCCGTAATCGAAAGTTTAAAAGCACAGTTTCCCGGCAAAGAGATTGTTTTTTTGATCGGAATCATGGCCGATAAGGATATTCCGAAAATGATTGACCAAATGGCGCCGATTTCAAAAGAGTTTATTACGGTTACGCCCAACAATCCGCGCGCAATAGACGCAAAACAGCTTGCATCCCTGTTGATCGATCGCGGATTGTCCGCAACCGCATGCAACAGCATCGACGACGGCGTTCAGCTTGCTGTGGATCACGCTGGTTCAAACGGAATTGTTTGCGCGGTTGGTTCCTTATATATGCTTGGCGATGTTCGGACATCACTTGGAATACAATAACTGCCAATTTCACAAATTTATGGAGGATTTCATGGAATTTCGAGAGCAGCCGATCGATTCGTTCCTTTCGCAGCTTGGTTCAAAGGCTCCTGTTCCGGGCGGAGGCGGTGCAAGCGCTCTGTGCGGTGCCCTTGGCGCCGCCTTAGCGCATATGGTTGCGTCACTGACTGTTGGCAAACCGAAATATGCATCTGCTGAAAGCGAAATGAACGAAGTTCTCTATGAAACCGAATTGTTAAAAGACCGTTTCCTTGCTTTCATGGACGAGGATGCCGCGGCGTTTGAACCGCTCGCGCAGGCATATCGTATGCCAAAAGAAACGGAAGAACAAAAAAACGAGAAATCACGCGTAATGGAGTCCGCGCTGAAATCCGCTGTTCTACCCCCGATGCAAATCATGGAAACCTGTGCGAAAGCTATGAAATGGATTGCCGTCTGTGCGGAAAAAGGATCGGTTGTTGCGATCAGCGACGCGGGCGTCGCCGCTGCTTTGTGCAGAGCCGCTTTAGAAGGAGCCGCCTTCAACGTGTTCATCAACACGCAAAACATGCAGGATCGCGAATTTGCAGAAACACTGAATTTTCGCGCGCGGCAGTTGCTTGCGCAATATGGCGAAGAGGCAAACGAAATAATACGAAAGATAACGGTACGCTTGGGAGCATAACGAAATCTCTTCATACGTCGTAGTCTTTGACAGATTTATTCAGGAATAATGCCGGATGAAAGGATCACGCATGAATATCTGTATATTAAACGGCAGTCCGCGCAAAAATGGAAATACCGCTGAACTTTTGAAGCCCTTTTGCGACGAGCTCGCGCTTTGTGCCGCGAACGTTTCACGAATCGATCTTGTGCAAAAAAACATCGCTTCCTGCAAAGGTTGTTATGCTTGCCAGGATATTTCCGGCGAGTACGGCTGTTGTCAGAAGGATGATATGTCCAATGTGGCCAGTATTATTCTTTCCAGCGATCTTATTGTGTTAGCAACCCCGATTTATACTTGGTTTTGCACGACAGAGTTGAAGGCTGTGCTCGACCGGTTTTATGGATTTACGAAATACTATCGTACCGCAAAGGGCAATCTTGTCGAAGGCAAGCGGATCGCAATCCTCGCAACGCACGGCTACGACGCATCCTATGCCGCCGACCCGTTCGTAATCGGAATGCAGCGCATGTGCGAGCATTATCATATGCGTTATCTCGGGATGTACTCCGTCCGCGACGTGGACGATATCAAATCTTTTCAGACGAAACAGGCGCAGTCCGGCGCGCGTGATTTCGCGAGGTATCTGCTCAACTGTCAATCATAATGAAATAAATCATATGAGTGAAGAGGCGATGATTCATGGCCGCACCGAAAAACGATAATGTAAAGCAGCAAATTCTTGACGCGGCAATTATCCTGTTTCAGGAGCATCACGACGTCTCCCTTGCGGAAATCGCCCGCGCGGCGCACATAAGCAAAGGCACGTTGTTTTATCACTATCGCAGCAAGGGTGAAATTTATCTTGACATCGGGGAACGTTATTGGAGCCGCCTTTCTGACGATTTACTCGCATGGGTGGATAATCGAGAGAAGGATACTTCGCTTCCCCGTCTCGTTCGCTATACGTTTATTCGTGGCGTATTTGACGAAAGCGGCCAGCTTCGTCTTCGTTTGTTCGTAGAATCGATCTCCGGTGAGGACGAGAGCGAGATCCGGGAACGGCTGAATGAGCAGTATGTTCACTTTAAAAATATCCTGAAAACACGGATTTTGGAACGAGCGCCTGGCGCGGATGGCGAACAGCTCGCCTGGCTTCTGCTGACTTTGGTAGACGGCCTTATGGTACAAAACACGATGCAAAACAACGGCATGGATATAAGCACATTTATTGAATGGATGGCGGGAAGTTTTTCGAAATTAACAAAGTAACGTTTTTTAAAAACAGGATAGGCTCTTTCTGCGCTGAAAAGCGCAGTTTATTATTTTTAAAGGAGTAAACCTGTTTCTATATATTTCGATAGGGCATACGAATCCTTTCCTCTGCTGAACCAGATCATTTTCATCGGATTTCTTGACAAATCGAATGTAGAATGATACGCTCACACCGTAAGTCGGTCATACGACCGACTTGGCGTTTCTGATATAGAATGCATATAGGAGCAAGCGAATATGTCGTATCTCAAGCGGATCAACAAGAAATTAAACGCACGTTTCGGCGGACGCGTCACCGCCCGTGAATCGGACGGCTGCTTGCTTCTGGAAGGGTCGCTTGAACATTGGGAAGAAATTGTTGCAGCCGGCCTTATGTCCGTTCAACCACGCCGTTATGACGGACTTGTAAACGATATTCGTTTCACAGGCGGTGAAATTCCGCCCATGCGATTGCCTGAACAAAGCGATAGTTCTTTGGAGGGTGAAGCGCCGGATGTTTTGATCATTGGCGGCGGAATTATCGGCTGTGCGGCCGCTCGGGAATGCGCACGATATGATCTGAATATCCTGCTGGTTGAAAAAGAACACGACGTTGCCATGCAGGCGTCCAGCCGAAACGATGGAATGGTGCACCCCGGCGTAGATCTCTTGCCGGGGCAAGTGAAACGCCGCTATAATATGCGAGGCAATCGCATGTACGATCAGGTCTGCAAGGAACTTGACGTTCCCTTCCGGCGTTCCGGGCAATACCTATGCTTTCTGAGTAAGAAGCTTGTGTTAGCCGCATGGTTTGCTCAGTTTTATTATCTTATATTTGGCCCGCGCTGCAAATTTTGCGGAAAAAAGGTGTTTTTTAGCAGAGAGCCGAATATGAGTCCGAATATTCGCGCGGCACTCTTCTTCCCTGCCGCCGGCGTCGTTTCGCCGTACGGATTAACCATTGCCTACGCGGAAAATGCGGCTGATAACGGCGTACGCATTTCTCTCGACACGGCCGTTTTGGATATGACGGTTGTCGGCGGAAGAATCACTGCCGTTCAGACAAACCGCGGAACAATTCACCCAAGAGTTGTGATAAATGCGGCCGGCGTTTTTGCCGAAGAAATTGCGCGCAAAGCAAACGACCGCTTTTTTTCCATTCATCCTCGAAAGGGCACCAATACGATTCTCGACCACAAAGCCGCAAAACGAATGGCAACCATCGTTTCCTCATTCGGAACGGCATCCACGAAAAAGAAACATACCAAAGGCGGCGGGCTCGTTCGTACGATTGACGACAACACGCTTGTCGGCCCCGACGCGGTGGAAACCTTTTGCAGAGAAGACTTCTCTACCTGTGCGCAAAACGTCGCCGATGTATTTGAAAAGCAAAGCCTTACCGACCCGGCGTTGAACATTCGCGATGCAATCACATATTTTTCCGGTATACGTGCAGCCACCTACGAGGAAGACTTCGTGATCCGTAAAGGGCGTCGAACCGAGAATATTGTTCATGCGGCGGGAATTCAGTCGCCCGGCGTCACCGCGGCGCCTGCTATCGCAGCAGATGTTGCCAAAATGGCGGCAGAGATCGTTGGTAAAACGCGTATCGTGAGAAAAAATGTCTCTTTCAATCCGATCCGAAAAGGGATTGTTAGGCCAAACGAACTCTCCTTTGAAGAACGCAACGCGCTGATCCTAAAAGATCCGGATTACGGTGAAATCGTCTGCCGCTGCGAGCAGATCAGTCGCGGCGAGGTTCGGGATTCTCTGCACAGAAGTGTCCCCTGCGACACGCTGGACGGTGTAAAACGGCGGGTTCGTCCCGGTATGGGTCGTTGCCAGGGTGGGTTCTGTGGACCGCTTGTACTGCGTATCATCGCGGCAGAAACAGGAACGCCCCTGGAGCAGATACAGAAGAACGGGCCTGGCGGAGAGCTTCTTTACGGTACGATCAAGGAGGTGAGGCCGGAATGACGGGACATTTTTCTTATGATGTTACCGTAATCGGAGCAGGCCCCGCCGGCATGGCCGCTGCGCTGGAGGCAGACCGTCAAGGTGCAAAAACGCTCTTGGTCGAACGCGAAGCGCGGCTTGGCGGAATCCTCAAGCAGTGCATTCACGATGGTTTCGGACTGGTACGATTTGGAGAAAAACTGAGCGGACCTGAATATGCGGAGCGGTTTATCTCCCAATTACCGAACAGCAACGTTACGATTAAGTCACTTTCGTTCGTGAGCAGTATTGAAAAGTCGGAACGCGATTTTCAACTGACGCTGATTACGAGGGAAGGCATGCAACATATATCCTCACGTGCGCTCGTGCTGGCAACCGGCTGTCGGGAACGAACATCCAGGCAGGTTGGGATTCACGGCAGGCATTGTGCCGGAATCTTCACCGCCGGTACCGCTCAATACTACACCAATATTCTCGGCAAAATGCCCGCGAAACGTTGCGTGATTCTCGGAAGCGGCGATATTGGATTGATTATGGCTCGCCGCCTCACGCTGGAGGGTGCAAATGTTGTTGGCGTATACGAAGCGAAATCAACTTCCAGTGGATTGACCAGAAATATCAGCCAGTGTCTTTGGGATTTCGACATTCCGCTCTACACGAGTAAAACCGTTTCCCGCGTCTTTGGAGATGCAAGGCTTACCGCCGTCGAAATTTCCAGTGTCGACGAAGGCATGCGTCCCATTCCCGGCACGGAAGAGATCGTTCCATGCGACACTTTGATTCTTTCGGTCGGTCTGATTCCAGAGAATGAGCTTGCCGATTCTATCGGCGTTCCGCTTGACCCGAAAACAAAAGGCGCGATTGTAGACGAAAACAACGAAACCTTGATCCACGGAGTCTTTGCCTGTGGGAACGCGCTGCATGTCAACGATCTTGTGGACTACGTAACGGAAAGCGGCGAAACGGCTGGTAAAGCCGCTGCGAATCCGAGTGATAACGAACGACGTTTCGTTACCGCCGGATGCGATCCCTCGCTTCTCTATGTTGTTCCGCAACGGATCACAAGGAAAGCGAGTGTTTCCGAGCGCATCTTCTACTTCCGTTCTTCGGAGGAATTGGATCACGCAACGTTGACTGTTTCTTGCGGTAATAAAACATTGGCGTCAAAGAAATATACGCACCTGCGTCCTCCGGAAATGGAGCGTTTTTCTCTTTCCATCGACGCTGAGCAACTCCATGACGAGGAATCGATTCTGTTTCATCTGGAGGGAACGAAACATGCGTGATACAATTCGATTGGGTCTTCCCAGAGAGATCGTGTGCATTGAATGCCCAAACGGTTGTCGTATTCAGGCGGCTCCTTCGGAAAGCGGGCCGCAGTTTTCCGGCTATCACTGTAAACGTGGCCTGGATTATGCGAAATCCGAGGTGATCTGCCCGATGCGTACTTTGACTACAAGTGTTCGGACGGTTTTTCCAGACTCGCCAGTCATCAGCGTTCGGACGGAAAGCAAAATTGAAAAATCTAAGATTCCGGATGTAATCGGCGCACTCAGCAGAACCGTCGTGACACAGCGAATCCAAATCGGCGATATCGTCGTAAAAAACGTAAGTAATACCGGCGTGAACGTCATTTGTACGAGCAATCGCCTTGTACAGCCTTATTAATCCAGTTTTTTGAAAGGAGAACACAAACCATGTCTCATCCATATAAAGGATTTGAACCAAGCTGGGTACGCGGCGATTTTCCGAGCGACAGTTATCGCTCGATCTTCAAATGGGGCAATCCGCAGGAAATCAAGGCACCGCGTGAATCGCTTTTCCAGCTCATGAAGGAAAAGTTCGGCATGACAGATGATAATTTTAAGAGTTATACCGAGAATACCGGATTCGATAAAGTTCAGTTCGATATCCCCATTCGGCTGAGCCATACCGATCTGGATGCGTTCCGAAGCATTGTTGGCAACGACTTTGTTCGGACGGACGATTACTCCCGCCTTTCGGTTTCCTATGGAAAAACGATGTATGATCTCCTGCGCCTGCGCAATAAAATAATTGAGAATATTCCGGATGCCGTACTCTATCCCGATAGCAAGTCGCAAATCGAAGAAATCGTCGCATACTGCGCAAAGTGCAAAATCCCGCTTTATGTTTATGGCGGCGGCTCTTCGGTTACCCGCGGCGTGGAGTGCGTAAAGGGCGGCATTTCTCTCGATCTTAGACTTCGCTTTAACAAAACCGTTTCATTCAACGAAATCGATCAAACCATTACGGTAGAAGCCGGCATGAGCGGACCAAAACTGGAACAGACGCTCAACGACGCCAAACGGCTATTTGGCGCAAAACGATCGTACACCTGTGGACATTTCCCGCAGAGCTTTGAATATTCTTCCGTTGGCGGCTGGGTCGTAACCCGTGGAGCCGGGCAGAATTCCACCTACTACGGCTGCATTTCGGATATCGTACTCGCGCAGGAATACGCTACCCCGGTCGGAAACATCAAAACCGATCGTTATCCACGCAAGTCGACCGGCAGCGATCTCGGGCAAATCATGATGGGTGGTGAAGGCACCTATGGCGTTTTGACACATGTAACGCTGAAAGTCTTTCGTTATATGCCGGAAACGATTCATCGCTTTTCCTATATGTTCCCGGATTGGGAAACCGCTCAGGCGGCCGCTCGTGAAATCATGCAAAGCGAAGCGGGTTTTCCATCCGTTTTCCGGCTTTCCGACCCCGAGGAGACCAGCGTGATGCTCCATCTTTACGGCGTAATGGATTCCCCGCTGAAACAGCTGTTTCGTCTGCGTAACTTTCAGGAAAATGAAATGTGCCTCTTTCTGGGATTTACCAACGGCGAAAAAGGATTTTCAAAGAACGTCTCCCGAAACGTACATCGTGTCGCGCACCGATTCGGCGGGATGAGTCTAACCGGCTTTGTAACCCGCGGCTGGGAAAAAGGGCGATTCAACGATCCCTACCTTCGCGATACCATGCAGGATTTTGGAATCGTTACGGACACGATGGAGTGTTCCGTCAATTGGAGCAATCTCTCGCAGGTTCACCGGGATGTGCGGGCTTTTTGTAAATCGCGGCCCAATACGATTTGCATGACGCATATGTCGCATGTTTATCCGCAAGGCGCAAACCTGTACTTCATTTTTATTATTCGGGAAAGCGACCCGGAAGCGTTCAGGCAATACCATGCAGGTATTCTATCCGCGATCCAGAAGTCAGGCGCTGCAATGAGCCATCATCACGGAATTGGAAAGATGTTTGCCCCCTGGTTGGAAGGATCCGTCGGAAAAAACGAGTATGCGGTGTTGCGCACGCTCAAGGAGCACTTTGATCCGGATTACATTATGAATCCCGGCGGAACGCTTGGATTCGACTTAACGGAAAAGGAAAAGCATTACCCGGTTTCTTAAGTGATTACGCTCTGTTCACCGACAGAGCGTTGCTTTTTTATCATTCGTTGCGCAGAATTCACAACTGTGCTAAAGTAGTATTATCTTATCTACTTCCAATCAAGATTATGCAAAAGGAGTTCTCCCATATGCCTTACTTCATCACGGAGGACTGCATCGGCTGCACAGCCTGTGCCAAAAACTGCCCTGTTCTCGCTATCAATGGTAAGCCGAAGGAAAGACATATCGTGAATATTCATCGGTGCGTTTCCTGCGGCGTTTGTGGACGCGTTTGTCCGAAAAACGCTCTTCTGGACGGGCATGGTAATCCCTGTCAGAGCGTGCCTCGCACAAAATGGAAAAAACCGGTTATCGACACAAAACTTTGCAGCGCCTGCGGCATCTGTGTTACCTGGTGCCGTGCAGAAGCGTTGCATATTTCTTCGCCTGCGTTTCATGGTGATATCCATGTATTTGCCGAACTCGATCAGCCAAAGAATTGCGTTGGCTGCGCGCTCTGTGAGGAGCATTGCCCGCTTGGAGCAATTCGAATGACGGAGGCCAGCCTATGAAACTGCCGGTTTATGCGATGATTGATCTTTCCTCTCGCACGACTTCTCGTTATGAGATCAGCGAATCTCTTTATAAAGATTACATTGGCGGGAAGATGCTTGGCGCCCGTCTTCTTTATGACCTCACCCCTGCCGGAATTGATCCGCTTGGGCCGGAAGCCATCGTTATTATTAACACAAGCCCGGCAAACGGCACCGGCGCACCCTGCTCGAGCCGTTTTAACATGACATTTAAGAATGTCCTTACCGGAGGAATTGCTTCCAGCAACTGCGGCGGACAGTTTGGCGTACTGTTAAAACGCGCAGGTTACGACGGTATCATTCTCAAAGGGCAAAGCGACGCTCCATGCACGATATCCATCATTGACAGTGAAATAACCCTGTCCGATGCAAGCGATATCTGGGGCAAAGATGCGGAAGAGACGCAGCATTTTTTCCCGAAAATTTACGGAAAACTTGTTATCGGACCTGCCGGTGAACATCTCGTTCGATATGCCGCCGCAGTTTCCGGCGAAAGGGTTGCCGGCAGGTGTGGCGCGGGGGCGGTTCTCGGCGCAAAGAAGATCAAAGCGATCGTTACCTATGGAACTCGCCCGCCGGAAGTCTGCCATAAAAAAGAGTTCTCGAAATATGTTAAGAAATGGGTCAAATTTTTGCGCAACCATCCAATGACCGGTGAAGCGCTTCCAAACTACGGAAGCGCGGGACTTGTTAGCAAAGCGAATGCAACAAATGCGTTACCAACACATAATTTTAAATACGGGCATTTTAAGGAAGCGTACACGGTCAGCGGCGAAACGCTTACCGATAAGTATCTGCTGCGCAACAGTTCCTGCATCTCCTGCCCTATTCGCTGCGAACGGCGCGTACTTGTGGACGGTAAAGACGTGAAAGGGCCCGAGTATGAGACTTGCGGGTTCTTCGGGCCCAATATTGACGCAATCAGTATGGAAAACATGCTCAAGCTGAACTATTTATGCGATATTCTTGGCATGGATACCATATCGCTCGCCTCAACGATCGCATTCGCAATGGAGTTGAAGGAAAATGGTATCGTCGATTTCGGCGTTTCCTTTGGCAATTCCGATAATCTTTTTGATGTCGTGGAAAAAATATCGCGACGCGAAGGGATCTATAGCGATCTTGCCAACGGTTCGAAATGGATGAGCGAGAAATACGGCGGAAAGGAATATGCCATGCATTCCAAAGGGCTTGAAATGGCGAGTTATGAACCCCGTCGTTCGGTCGGTATGGGTTTGGGTTATGCAACGAGCAATCGCGGCGGTTGTCATCTCAACGGTGGTTATCTCGCTCTTCTGGAATCCGTTGGAGTACTTTCCATGGATGCGCTTTCAACCTCTGCCAAACCGGCGTTCACCGCCTTCTTTCAAAATGCGCTAGAAGCGATTTCTGCCAGTGGTTTCTGCCTTTTCTCCGCGCAATCCTTTGTTCCTGCTATCTTATTCCGGCTCGGTCCGCATCATCCTGTGACGCGTATAGTCGGAAAGGTTGCTACGCATCTGGGCGTCGGTGTCCGTTTGCTGCTCTGGATGATGCCCGTTCTGCGTTTTAATTCCGTCTATCTCTTTCCTCACGCTGAAACATTACGCCTGATCACAGGACTTCCTTTCTATACAGGATCATTCGTACGTCTTGGAGAGCGCGGCTATAATATGGAACGGCTCTATAATTACCGCGAAGGACTGACGAAAGCGGACGACTCCCTCCCCGCCAGACTGACGCATACGCCTCAGGATCCGAACGATCCTCGAACCGTTGTACGGCTCGATAGAATGTTGCCCGTCTACTACAAGATTCGCGGGTGGGATTCGAACGGTGCACCCACGAAGCGCACGCTGAAGAAGCTGAGGATTCAAGCATGAAAACTATCCGTTATTATGCCCCGATTCGCGCAATCGTTAAAAAAGACTCCGAGGAAACGCCGCTTGGCTCGGTAAGCGAGGTGCTTGCTTATATTAAAAAGACATACGGTAAAGAAGCGTTTAAAGCGGCAAAAAGTTCGCTAATCGTTGTCAACGACGTTAGTATCGGACTTTTTCAGGGTGAAAAGACGCCGCTTTCTGAAGGTGACGTCGTCGGATTTTTACCGGTCTGCGGCGGTGGTTGAGTTTATTTTTACTTTCAAATTCTAAAGCTGAATCGCACGGGTATATTCAGAAGAAACAAGCGATCCATTATATGGATCGCTTCAGTCTGTCAAAAAAGTCCCATTATTGGGACTTTTTTGGTATAATAAAGGTATGTTAACAGAGAAGAAAGCAATAGAGCGGGATACGCTGGAGATCATGTGCACGGAGATGCTGGTGCCGAAAGAGCACCTGCTTCGAAAGATCGACGCGGCGATAGACTTTCAACGGTT
>JAYFNY010000015.1:0-3741 GCA_034933205.1 Eubacteriales bacterium | reverse complement strand
TGATGGTTGGCAATCGGGGAAAGTCTATTTGGACTTAACTGCCTATCTCGCTCAGCAGTTACAGGCAGACAAACCAGCTTCCAAGAAATCTGTCGCCTGATTATACGAAAGCGAATTTACACACAATTCTGGACTTGACTCTTGAACACATATCGCTAGCGCAGTTTGAAAAATTCCCATCCTATAGAAAACCTGTCCAATATATTGTTGACAATACGATTAATAGCATATAAAAATTAAGAAGTACTTTACGTATGGTACTATATTAAGTACCATAAGCATGTAAATAAAAAATCTTTGCGAGGGCGAAACTGAATATGATTTTTAAAAAATGTAGTGATAATATAACCAGTAATAGAAAGGGATAATGAACCATGGACGTGCAGGAATACATGAAACTCCCCTACAACTATATTATTCGTCCGATTCACGATGAAAGTGGCGATTATTTTCACGCCAGCGTACTGGAACTGGATGGATGCCAGGGCACCGGGGATACGATGGATGAGGCCATGGAAGGCCTGAAAGAAGCGATGGAAGGCTGGATTGAAACCAAACTTGCCAACGGATTTCGCGTCCCGACGCCGGTTGACACGGAATCGTTCAGCGGAAAATTCAATATTCGAATCCCCAAATCCTTGCACTTCCGCTTGTCTGTGGAGGCGGAGCGTGAAGGCGTCAGTCTCAACCAATATGCGCTCTATAAACTTTGTAATTGAAGCCAAAGATAGCCGCTTTTCCTCCAAAACAAACAAAACAGCCCCTCCGGACCGAAATCCGAAGGGGCTTTCCTGTGTGCCGTGAAACCGTTTTGCGCGCGCCGGCGCTTAGTTCGATCCTTCCGCCGCGTCCTTTGCGCCGTCCCCGCCTTCCGAGAGCGCCTTCTGTTCCTTCGCCGCCTCGACGGCCACGAGGACCTTCTGCACAAACTCGCTCGCCAGCGTGACGGCCTCGGAGTCGACCTTGCCTTCCATGACGATGTAGCTCACGACCGACGCCAGCGCCGTCGCCGCGCCGACGAGCACCTGCACGAAGTCCGCGTCCGCGCCGAGCGCAATCGCAAGTCCGGATGCCGCGCCGATCAGCGCAAGCAGGAACTTCCGGCTCAGCAGGTTCTTCAGCTTTTCTTTCCAGTTCATATCCTCTTTCTCCTTCTCTGATTTTTATCCGACCGTGTCGTCGCTGTCGGTTTCGGTTGTGTTACCTTTCCCGGTGAACGGGTTGCCGCGGCCTAGGATCAGCTTGCCCGTCTTCAGCCCGGCGCAGAGGAAGATCTCCGATCCCCAATACCCGTACCAGAGCTTCGAAAACTCCGTGTCGATCCAGAAGCCGTAGCTGACCCGCAGCCATAGCAGCACGGCCGTGTACGCCGTGATCGCCGCCATGGACAGCGCGAGAAACTTCGTCAGCGTCGGTATCTTCGCCATGACCGCCTCACACGTTGCCGGGCAGCACTTCGGACGCGAGATCGCCGTAGAGGTATCCGACCGTACCGTTGAAGTCGATCTGGTACCAGCCCTCGGTCACGCCGTAAATTGCGAACGTGTCACCCTTTTTCGCCCGACCGAGGATCGTGTACTCCATCCCCGGTCCGCTGCGGACGTTGCACCATTTCTTGATTTCGTCCACGACGATTTTGCCGACCACCTTAAGGTCGGTTGTTTCCGCTGCGGTCCCTGCTCCCCCGCCGTCCTCCAGCGCCATGAGCACATGCCCGCTGCGCAGGTAGACGCCGCCGCGCGTCGCCAGTTTATCGGTGCCGGTGTGCGCACTATCGCTGTAGCATTTGAACTTACCCGTGGCGAGGAACTTCGTACGGAGGTTGCCCGTGTAGCCGTCCGGCTGCAGGTTCAGCCCGGCGAAGAGATAGCAGCTGATCACAAGGCTGGAACAGTCGAAATCGCCGCTCGCGCCGGACACCGCGCCGCCTTTTGCCTTGATCGAGCGGTACCCGTCCCAACGCTGCGTTTTGCCCTGCGAGTAACCAAACGCGCTGTTTTCGCAGATCTGCTCCATGTACCGCGCGGCGCGCTCCGCCATGCTGGAATCCGTGCATTCGAGGTAGTATTGCCAGACGCGCCCGGACTTGTTCTTTGCGTACCAGGTCGCAAGCGCGATCTCTTTTCCCGTCTGGTCGCCCGGCGTGAGGCCGACCGTTTTGCCGTTTTCGTCCATGACGGCATGTCCGATCTGAATGCTCATATGCCCTCCTATTTCAAAACGATGGACGCGAGGTAGGCGATCAGCGCGCCAAGAACGAGTGAAATGATACGGTCGAGCCAAGCGCCGCCCCGGCTTTCCAGCGCGCGGATACGCGTTTCCTGATCCGCAGTCTGCGCCATGGATTGCTTCTGCATGGCCGCCATCTCGGTGACGAGCCGCGTGAGGTCTTCCAGAGACGCTTTACTGTCCTGAATGTCCTCTTTATCCCGTTTAAAGCGTTCGTCGCACAGCCGCTTCTGCCCCTCGAATTCCTTGCGCTCGATTGTTTCCACCCGTCGCTTCCTCCTGTCCGCGTATAAAAAACAAAGACCGCCGCGATTCCTGCGACGGCCATTCTGCAATTTGGGGATATCGCTTCTACTCTCCGCCGAGTTGCGTCTTCAGTTCGGAAACCTGCGTTTCCAGCGCGGCGATGCGTTCCGCCGGGGTCAGAACCGGTTCGCCGTTTCGGTTGAACACGCCGTCCGCGTAGGAATCCCCGATCGCGACGGGGCGATCGCCCAGCGCCACGCCGTCCATGCCGTCCGGCAGCGGGCCGACGATCACGTTGATGACGACACCGGCTTCGATGATTGCATAGTCCATACGATTCTCCTTTACGCCGCACGGTGATTGCGGATGATCCCGATGCCAGCTATACCGGATTCACCGTTTCCCTGCTCGGCAACTCCGCTGCCGCCACGACCGTAATATCCGGTGCCATAACTGCCAAAGGCACCGCCACGCCCAGCGCCTCTGCCGCCGCCAGCATACAGATCGCCCGATGCTTCTCCAAATTCGCGCGTACTGGTGCCCTGACCAGAACCGCCACTATAGTATCCAGAAGTTCCGTTTGCGCCGTTCGTCCCACCGTTACCCGGACCACCGGTTTGACCGCCGCCACCTCCGCCGCCGTTTCCTCCGCTTCCGCCAGGGTATCCTCCTCCATTCCCTCCAGCTGCATAATAGAGATTGCTGTATGCAAACCATGTCGTCCCGCCGGAGCTGGCAGAACCTCCACCGGCTCCGACGACAACGGAGTAAGAGGTGCCGCCTGTCAGAACAATTCCAGCGTGCGTGTTGGTATAACCGCCTCCGCCGCCGCCCGCCGAATTATACGATACGCTGTTGCCGCCTCCACCGCCGCCTCCGACCAGAAACACGTCGATCGTGACGGATTTCTGCATGACGAGCGTACCGCTGGTCAGAAACTTGATCCGCCAGTTCCCATCCCCGTCGTCGAGCAGCGTATACGTGCCCGTATACGTGAACGTAGGCAGCTTATCCTGTGCCGCCGCGCTGGCGTTTGTCCTGCCAATCAGCCCCGCGCCAAACGGAACGAAGAGCTCCCTGCGGGAAACAAAGGTTGCCGTCATATGGCTCGCCTGCATAATCGCGGCCGTCGCCGCAGCGCCGGGAACGCCCGCAAGGTACCCCGCCGCCAGCGCCGCGAAGATCAGGTACGGGATTCCTCTGTACAAGATCGAAACTTTCTTTTTATTACGCCGCTCCGCACGGTTTCGCTCCAGATTCATCTTT
>JAYFNY010000014.1:0-66962 GCA_034933205.1 Eubacteriales bacterium | reverse complement strand
GGAAGTACATCTACGATACGTCTGTGTACCGGATCGGTCAGGATGCACTGGAACTTCCCGTATTCTGTATTCCCTCGGAATTCGTCTATGGACAGAACCTTTGGCAACATCACTGGTTTCCCAAATTCGAGTAAATTCATCCAGCGGCCAACGGATGACTCGGAGACGCCAAGCGAACCGGCGATTTCCTTTCGAGACTGTTTCTTCCGCAACTGATCGATCCCTAGCGCTGCCAGCCGGTTCGTGATTCGATGCCGCTTCGGTAAAAGATAGTTGCTCTCATAGAAACGCTTCCCGCAGCAAGGACAGCGGTATCGTCGCTTTCGGTACTGCCAGATGACCAGCTTTCCCTGAATTGGGCTATCTTTGACTTGTTGCAGCCGATAGTCATGCACCTGATCGCACGGTGTCCGGCATGCCGGACATTCCTGCGTACGGCGTTTCATACGCACTCTTAGTACGATCTGTTTTTCGTTCTGTTCCAATCCTTCAAATTCATAGGCTTCCATATCCAGTAATTCTGCGATAAGATGTGTTTGAAGCATAACCTTCTCCGTTTCTCGTAGTGGCTTGAACAACCTTAATCTACAAGATTTGAAGCGGTTATGCTTCTTCTTTTTTTACTTTACCCCAATCTAGAGTGTAGAGCCGTTTTTTTCTGCAGAACCGGCATGGGATCGGTTCCCGAAAAGGGGCGAATGAAACGATAAAGTGTGGAACGGTTTACATTTCCGGGTTGGATTCTTGAGCGGACTGCCGATAGAAACGCCGGTTAAACCGGAACAAGAGCGCGAGCAAGGTTAATGCGGTTCCGGTCAGGATCATGAGGGTAGAGAGAGAAACAGAATCGGCCACCGGTCCGAACAGCGTCATACCAAGCAGAAGAAATCCACTGTAAACTGCGCTCATCAGTCCGAAGACGCGTCCCTGCAGATCCAGCGCAATTCGTTCCTGGATCAGGGTTGTGACGGCGGTCTGCGACATTGTGATCGCAACGCCCATGAGAACCATAATCGCAAGGTAGAGATAAAAGTTATGGATAGCGCCTAGTCCTATGGTTAACACTCCGCAGCCGGCCAGACCGAAAAGAAGCGTTTTAACACGGTTTGGAAACCCTCCCCAGACGCCTAGCAGAAGTCCTCCGGAGGCCATTCCCGCAAATCCAAACAGTTCCGTTAATGTAAGATAGAAGTAACTGCCGCCGTAGGTTCGGGTCACAAGCAGGGATGCCAGAAAGCCGCCCGGCACGCTCAACAGAATGAACGCCCCATATAGCAGCATAAGCGTTGAAAGGAAACGATTGGCACGCAGGGATGAAAACCCCGACCGTATATCCGACCATCCGGACGGAAGCGACTCATGCGGCACTTTGACGGTGGGCAGCGAGATACATGCGAGCAGGCCGATTCCTGCCGCAGCCGTGCCGATGTCGACGAATAAGGTCGAACGAAGTGAACTCAGCGACAGAATGGCGCCTGCCGCCGTGGGCGCGGCAAACTGTATGACCGATTGCAGGGTTGCATTGGCGCCGTTTATCCGCATCAGATGTTCCTGCGGGACCAGGTGCGGGGTCATGGCGTTGACGGCCGGGAGCTGGATTCCCGCGCCCACCGAGCGCAGAGCGGCTGCCGCCAACAGCGCCGTTAGAACGAATACATCGTTTTTCAGAAGGGGAAAAAGCAACGCGAGTACAAGCGTCGCAACGGCGATCGCGGCGTCTGAAAGAAGGATGAGCGCTTTTTTGGAGTAACGATCCGCCCATGCGCCGGAGACGAACGAGATCAGCGTCTGCGGCAGAAATGAGCAGACGGTCAGCGCAGCGACCCACGTGCCGGATGACGTTTTGAGCGTGACATACCAGACGATTGCAAATGAAACCAGTGTGGACCCAAACAGGGTGATCCCCTGACTAACGAAAAAAAGGATCGCTTTTCTTTTCCAATGGGAGTCGATTTGTTCCATAATGTTCCTCCGTTTCTGAAGCTTCGAACAGAATACCAAAGAAACGAAGGTTGGTGTTTTACTGGAGGGTTGCAATCGCCCGCATTTTTTTAAGTTGAGCAAGCATCGCTTGCGCGTCGTGCTTCGCACCGGCAAGCGCGCTGAGCAGATGGTCACAAACGGACACGATCTCCTCCTGCTCTTCGGGCGTATTCAGGGCCTGTGCAATTTCGACCGCGCTGTATTCGGAGAGGCTCCCCAGTAGGCGGAGGATGGAAGCGAGCGAATAGTTGGCGCATCGGAGCGTGCGGATCAGGACAAGGCGCTGCAGCTCTGCCGGGCGGTAGACACGATAGCCGTTTTCCAGCCTGCGGATTGAGACGAGGCCGTTACGCTCCCAGTTGCGCAGTGTGTCCACCGTGACGTCAAGCTTTTCGGCGGCTTCCTTGCGCAGAAGAACCGGGAGGTCCGGTAAGGATTGCCGTCTTAGAATGGATTCAGCGGACTCGACCACATTTTGCGCAAATCGGATCTCCCTGTCGATTTGGCAGATATAACGCCGGGTCTCCTTTTTCGCATCCAAAAACCGTTTGTCGGCGCTTAACCGGAGGATTTCGATCGCCTGTTTGCGAAGTCCGTTTTGCAGCACTTCGGCGCGGAGCGCGAGACGGATCAGACGCACTTGCTCCAGATGCAGCTGCGTGAATACGCGATAACCGTTTGGCAACCGCTCCGGTTTGGAGAGGAAGCCGATCGTTTCATAAAAGCGAATCGTATTCGGATGCAGTCCGGTCAGACTCGCGATTTGGCCGGTTCGATAGGTATGCATAGGCGTCTCCCGTTCAGACGATGATTATGACTTTTCGCGTTTGCGTCGGAGCCATTCAGGGCAGTATGCTCTACCCCAACGCTCGTTTTTCCAGTTCCGCAAGATTCAGCAAGACGTAACCACCCTTGCGTTTTTCCAGAAGATTATCTTCGCAGAGTGACTTCAAAGAGCGCAGAAGATGGCGGTAACTCACCCCAAGCTGCTCGGCAACGTCCGTAAGCGGTTCGCTGAATCTTCCCTCCGGGGCGGCTTGGAGCAAATACCCGCAGAGGCGCCGCTCGAACGGTTGCAGGATGATGGTCGTGCAGTTTTCGGTGCTGGCGCGCAGTTTTTCCGAAAGGCCCGCACCGACGCGCAGAATAAATGGAAGATTAGCGCGCAAAATGGGAGAATACACCGCGAGCGGGAGGGCGATACACGTTAGCGCGGTTACCGCCTGCATGGAGGATATCGCGTTACGCCAGCCTGCCAGCAGTTCCACATCCCCGATAATCCCTTCGGACACATAGTAGCATAACAGAAGGCTCCTGCCGTTTCGCGTGCTCATGCAGACCTTTGCCTTTCCGGAGACGAGTAAATACAGATATTCGATCGGTTGCTGCTCGTGCAGAAACCATTCGCCGGGTTCGTATCGAATCAATAATGCGGCGGACAGGTCCGTTCCTTCCAGATGATATTCCGCCAGTTTCTCGGCAAACTTGAGTGGCAATTTCTGTTTTTGCATGTTCGATCCTTCCTTGCCTGCATGGGAACGCAGACCGTGTGAACGCTCCGAACGCTAAGGTTTCACGCAAAGTGTGACATATGTCATATCCTGGTGTCAAGAGGCCATACTATACTCTCACTGTCGTCTGTCGCGACAAGCGTTTTTTTCCGCTGCGTCGAGCGAAACGACATGGAGTGAAAGAATCATGTATTATCTGCTCTCGCTGCTTATCGGTATCCTGGTTGCGGCGATGATTGCCGTCAACGGCGGATTGACCACGCTCTATGGGGTGTATTCCGCTACGGTCATCATCCATGTGGTCGGTTTGCTGGTCATCGGTTCGTTTATACTGGCGCGAAAGGAGCGTCCGTTTGCAAAGGCGCAGCCCTGGTATTTTTATATCGGCGGCGTCCTTGGCGTTGCAACGACGGCTTTTACGAATTTCGCTTTTGGGAAAATCAGTCTGTCCGCAATTCTTGCGCTGGGGTTGTTTGGCCAGAGCGTTGCAGGCGCACTGGTGGATCAGTTCGGTCTGATGGGTATGCGCAGACATCGATTCCGTTCATATCAGGTACCAGGACTGGTGCTCGTAGCGGGCGGAATTGTTTGCATGATGGGAGGGGCGTTTACCGCTTGGCCGGTTGTTGCGGTATTCTTCTCCGGTGTGCTGCTGGTGATTTCCCGATCCTATAACGCGCGGCTGGCCGAGAATACGAGCGTGTATATCAGCACGTTTTTCAATTATGTCTGCGGCTTGCTGACCGCAATTCCCGTGTTCTTGTTTTTCGGCGTGGACGAGCCGATTACGTTCGGTTTTCGCTTTTCGCCAGACTGGTGGATTTACCTCGGCGGGGCGATCGGCGTCGCGACGGTTTGGCTTAGCAGCGTCGTTGTGGTGAAGATTCCACAGCTTTACATTACGCTTTTGATGTTCGTAGGCCAGGTATTCACAGGCGTCTGCATCGACGCGCTGATCGACGGCGCTTTTTCGACGCAGAATATCATCGGCGGCTCGTTCGTTGCGCTGGGGTTGACGTTAAACCTTCTTTTTGAGCGGCGGGCGTCGCGAAAACGTGCCGAGGAGCTTCATCTGGCCGAGGAGTAAAACAGAATAAAGAACGGCGCGTCCTTTTCTAATTCGGGGCGCGCCGTTTTTGGCAGAGGCATTTCGGGTGTTCTTCAGGAATACGTGGCCAGGATATCCCCGATCGGATTTTTTAAATACCGATCTTTGGTGTAAACAAAATTTTGGGAAACGATATAGTCGCGGCCGTCGTCCCAGCGAATGGTTTCGGTTTTGTCCAGTGGATTGGCGCGTCCTGTCACGGTAGTTGCGCGGTTGTGGATACGGTTCGCGAGAAGAATCATAAACTGGTTTTTCTCCGGATCGACCGAAAAATGGTTTCCGGTGAAACCGTTGAGCGCAATGGTGCGGTTACCGAAGTAAGCGGGAACTTCGCTGAAGGTTTGTACCGGTTGTTTGGAATAGCACAGGTATCCCATATACTGCGAATCTCCACCGTCCGGCAATTTTTCACCTGTTCGGTTCACACCGATTTCGAGCAGTGTTTTGCGCGAGAGCAGCGCGCCGCCGAGCAGCCCGCGGGCGAGAAGCGTCATATCCGCTAAAGACGAAAAGACGCCTGCATGGCCGCAGGGAGCGGTAAAGCAGGTATTCAGCAGCCGCGCCTTGGGATCGTGCGCCGTGCCCGGCGGGCAGGCGGTATCCAGCCAGAAAGCGCCGTTTACGATCCGGCGCTCATAATTGTAGTTTACGGTTTCCTCGAGAAGATCGAGGGGCACGACGGAAAACGTGCGCGTCATTTCAAGCGGCCGAAAAATGTTATCGGTCAGATAGTCGCAAAACGCGGTGTTGGAAGCCGCTTCAACGATATACTTGAGCACCATCGCGCCCATGTCCGTGTAGAATTTACGAACGGGCGGCGGGCCGACGCGAATATGGAAGAGCAGCTTTTGCGCTTCTTCCGCGGAGACGGCCTGGTCTACGCGAGCGGACGTTTGAAGTGAGGTTCGGAACGCAAGCAGGTCTTCGACGGTTACATTTGAAAGTTCTGAAAAACGTTTGTCCGCTTTACCAATGCAGGTATCGAGGCGAATTTTCCCGCGCTCAACGAGCTGGAGCACCGCGATACAGGTAAAAAGTTTCGTTACGGAAGCAAGATCGAAGATGGATGTCTCGTTCATGGGCGCTTCGTCCGGTATAAAAATGCCGTCGCTACATGTTACTTCACGAATCTTTCCGTGGCAAAACATGTCTCCACGCGTTAAATCACCGTATGATACGGCAATGCCGGTAACGATTCTTCGTTCGTCGACCAGATAATGTACGCCCGCATCGAGCGCTTCTCTTGGGGAAACTGACATGCGCTAGATTCCGTCCGTCTGCCGCGTAGAAAAGAACACGGCGTTTTTCTTATCCCAACGCTTGGTGAACGCGCGGGAAGCGGGTGCGAAAGGCATCTTCGCCGGATCGTACCGGGAATAGAACGTTGCTTCTTCGCGTACGGCGCGCTGCAGGAGTTCATCCATAGCGCGCACATCGTCGCAGACATCGTGAAACCAGCTTTGTTCTAACGCGTCTCGTTCCGCGTAAAACTCCTTCGGAACAGCTTTTCCAACGAGCGCCCGGCGATATCGTTCCGCCGACTTCCAGTAGGCGGCGGAGGAACCGTCCCCGGCGTTGGAGATGGGCGGGTGCGTTGGGTTTCCAAAACGATAGGGTTTGTAAAGGGAAACGCAGGGCAGCGACGAACCGGTCAGGTAAATCAAGGGCGCACCGCCGCCGAGCCTGGCAATCATACTTGCGGTCGTGTGATCACCCACCGCGCCGCCATAGTGCATACAGCAGCTGGAAACCGATCCTTCCGTAAAAGGATTTCTCACGCCGTCGTCATGGATACGAAGCGTGCGAGCCATGTCCAAATCGTTCGCAACGGAAAGCAGCGCGCAGCCACTTTGCGTTTTTCGCTGTTTTGACCCGGAGAAGAACGTAAAGAGAGGATCCGAATACGTTTTTGCAAAGTCGATTCGTTCGCCGCTGTATCGATCGCCTTTTGTACCGATGGAGAGCCGATTGCTGATCGAGGTTTTTTCATAGGATTTCACGACCCAGTCCTTCTGATGGGTCTCGAGAACGAAGAGCTGTTTTGCGTCCAGAATGAGAAAAGAATTGTTGTAGTAAAACTTATGGTCGAAACCACAGTTCCCGCCTTGGCCATGCGTTTCCAGCAGGGATAGGATCACATCCACCGCTTTTGTCGCGCTGTCCGCACGTTCCAACGCAAGGCGCAGCAGGTCCATGCCCGTAAGAGCGGGTTTGCCATAGGCTCCTTTGGTGAAGACGGCTTCGTTGCCGATCGCAACGCCCGCTTCGTTGACGCCGATTTCCGCGCCCCACATCCATACCGGACGGGAGAGCAGCACGGCTAGAGTTTCCCTGGCTTGCGGGATCGTGAGGTAGGTTGCCGTAAGATCGCTCTCGCTGCACTTGCGGGCTGGGTAGAACTCGGTCGCCTGCGGTTCATTCGGGCTGCGGTCGCTGTTTTTTCCAAAGATCGCAAAGGAATCCAGTAATACGCCGATTGTATCACACATGGAATACCGCCTCCAGAAACAGTCGAATTCTGCGCTTTTTATTCAGTATAGCATACCCTGCGGCGAACGGTGCGGCAGACTTTTCTTTTCCGGACGAAAACCGCCATGGCGACGATATCTGAAACGGCGAACCGGGAGGAAATAATCGGCGCAAAGCGGGATCGTGTGGTTGTGACATAGGCTCAGGTGTGGTAAAATACCATGCGATAGGGGATGGAAGTGGAGTATGGATCTGGATCCGCTGGCAATTCGCAATTTATTGATTTGGATCGCACTTGCGGTTCTTGCCACGATTCTGCTCGGGGCGGTGCCGAGCTGGATTCGGTGCGCGGCTAAGCGCGCGGATCCTTCCGCAGCGACGGCGCTTTTTGCGTTTGTACTGGCGGGCGCATGTGTCGGGCTGCTGTTTCTCGAAGGCAAAGTGGAAAAAATCATGCAGATTACGCAAACACAGGCGCTATGGCTTGCGCTCTGCGGGTTGCTTTCCGCATTGGTCTGGCTGAGCCTTTTTACCGCGCTGACGGGTGGGCTGGCAAGCAAGGTCGTTCCGATCTATTTGCTCTGGTATCTTTTGAATACCGTTGCGTCGCATTTTCTTTTCGGAGCCCCGCTGGGACTTTGGAAGATCTGCTGCATCATACTGGTCCTGCTCGGGGTCGTCTTTATTGAAAGCCGGACGCAGCGCCTGAAAAACCAACTCTGGTTTGTTTATGCGTTCCTAGCGGCGCTTGCCGCGGTGGGTTTGCAGCTTCTCAAGCAGGGCGTGCTGACGCAGGCGTTTGACGACACGGTGTTTCATGCCGGGCGCGCGGCCTTTGCCTGCGTGATCTTATGGATCTTTGTATTTATGCGAAAAAAGCATCTTACGCTCGCGTCGTTTACGCTGCGGGCATGGGTCGGCATCTTTTTTGCGGCGCTGTTCCTTGCCGGAAGCTATGCGGCAACGTATTTCGCCGCTCGTTACGGCGAGATGAGCACTCTGGCACCGATTGAGGTTCTGACGATATTCTTTGCCATGCTGTTCGCGCGCATGTTTCAAAAGGAAAAGCAGCCTGGCTCGGCGATTTTCGGTACGCTGCTGGTTATGCTGGGACAATTTGGCATTCTAATGGGATTGTAACCCGGCCAAGCGGAAGACCGGAATCATCATATTTACGAAGTGCGGCGGATCGACTGTGCGGCGCATCTGCGAAGAAGAGGTAGGGATTAACGAAACAAACATGGTAAAGCTCTGTATATTCGATTTGGATGGAACCCTGGTCAACACGTTGCACGACCTGACCGACAGCCTGAACTATGCGCTGAACGAATGTGGATTTCCCACACTGAGCGAGGAGCGCGTTGCCGCTATCGTAGGACACAGCGTACACTATATGTGCGAGAATGCGGTGCCGCCGGAACATAAGGATCAGGCGGGGAAGGTACTGGACCTCTACATGGCGCGTTACAAAGAGCATAGTCTGGACCGCTCGGAGCCGTATCGCGGGATGATTGATGCGGTTTCCAGCATTCGGCGCGCGGGGATTCAAGTTGCGGTCGTATCCAACAAACCGCATGCGGATACGGTTCGGGTTATGAGCGAACTCTACCCGCGCGATCTGTTTTCTCTGATCCTGGGGCGAACGGATAAATTCGCGGTGAAACCAGCGCCGGATGCGCTTCGATTCGTAATGGACTTCTTTGGAGTTAAGCCGGAGGAGTGCGTTTACGTAGGCGATTCGGATGTGGACGTGCAGTTTGCCCATAACGCGGGCATGCGCTGTGTTTCCGTAAACTGGGGTTTTCGCTCTGTGGAGGAAATTCTTGCGGCCGGGGCTACGTGCATCACCGGCGACCCGGCAAAAGTGCCGGAATTGGTGCTCAACGATCCAGGAGAGGGCGTGCTTTGCTGATTAACGTCTACGATTTCGACAACACGATTTATCGCGGCGATTCGAGCTACGACTTCTTTCGTCATTGCGCGGCGAAATACCCGCGCGTACTGCTCAGCGCACTCGGTTCTTTGCCGGGGTTTCTGGCCATGCAGCTTGGACTTATGGAAAAGACGCGCGTCAAAGAGCGTTTTTACCAATACCTGAAGCATGTGCCGGAGGTGGAGGAAGAAGTGGAGCGCTTCTGGCAAACGCATGACCGAAATCTGAAATGCTGGTATTTTGAGCAGAAACGCTCGGACGACCTGGTTATTTCCGCTTCGCCGGAGTTCTTGCTTCGTCCGCTGATGAAGCGGCTGGAGCTTGCGCTTCTCGCCTCGCGCGTGGATCCAAAGACGGGGCGTTACGATGGGCCGAATTGTCACGGCGAAGAAAAGGTGCGTCGCTTTACGAAGAGTTGGCCGGATACAAAGATCGAGAAGTTCTATTCGGACAGTTACCACGATACGCCGCTCGCACGGCTTGCAAAGGAACCCTTTCTGGTGCGCGGCGACGTTATAAAACCGTTTCCATTAAACGGAACGAATCCCGACCGATAGAGGAGAATGCGCCATGAAAGTAATCGCAATCAACGGAAGCCCGCGTCCCGACGGGAATACTGCATTGGCGCTTGGCTGGATGACGGACGAGCTCGAACAAAAGGGAATTGAAACGGAAACCGTGCAGATCGGGCAGCAGACGATTCATGGATGCATCGCCTGTAACTTTTGCTCTACGTCGGAAGGGAATCTCTGTGTTTTCAAAAACGATATTGGCAATGAAATCATTCAAAAGATGCGGCTTGCGGACGGGTTCATCCTCGGATGCCCAACCTACTATGGCGGAATCCCGGGCACAATGAAGTCGTTTCTGGACAGAGCGTTCTATTCGAGTTCGAATGCGGGATGCTTTCGCCTGAAGGTTGCGACGAGCTTGGCTGTGGAACGTCGTGCCGGAGGCGTGGACGTTTTGCATCAGCTCAACAACTATTTGAATCTTGCGCAAGTGGTCGTTCCCCCGTCGCAATACTGGACGGCGGTTTATGGGCGGGCCCAAGGCGAGGTGAAGCAGGATGGCGAGGGTGAGCAGACATTGCGGAAAAATGCCCGTGCCATGGCGTGGCTGCTTCAGCTGATGGAGGCGGGAAGAGGTAAGGTACCATTGCCGGAAGACGAGGAGCGCGTTGTGACGAACTTCATTCGGTAAAGCAAAAATGAAAGGCCCCGCGTACGCGGGGCCTTTGCTGCGGATCTGTTCAACCGCCAAGATAGGCTTTTTGCACGGCGTCGTTCGACAACAGCTCGCCCGAGGGCGCATGCAGCACGATTTTGCCTGTTTCAAGCACGTATCCACGGTTTGCAATGGAGAGCGCCATTAATGCGTTCTGCTCTACGAGCAGGATCGTTGTGCCCGCCTTGTTGAGTTCCTGAATGATTTCAAAAATCTGCTCCACAAGGATTGGTGCGAGTCCCATGGACGGTTCGTCCAGCATCATCAGTTTCGGGTGGGACATTAAGCCGCGCCCCATCGCGAGCATCTGCTGCTCGCCGCCGGAAAGTGTGCCAGCGATTTGTTTTCTGCGCTCTTTGAGACGCGGGAAACGGGCGTAGACGTTCTCCAGAGAGCCCTCCAGCGATTCGCGCTGCGCGGTAAAAGCGCCCATCTCGAGGTTCTCCTCAACGGTCATCTGCGAAAACACACGGCGACCCTCCGGCACATGCGCAATACCGAGCTCAACGATTTTGTGCGGCGCGGTGGAGCGGATGCTCTTGCCGTTAAAGGTAATGTCCCCGGTTTTACTGCGCAGCAGTCCGGATACGGACTTCAGAATTGTAGACTTGCCCGCGCCGTTCGCGCCGATCAGCGTTACGATTTCGCCGTCGTTGACGGAAAACGAAATGTCGCGTATCGCGTGAATGTTGCCGTAATATACGTTAATATTCTGTACTTCCAGCATAGTTACGCTTTCGCCTCCCCTCTGCGGCCGAGATAAGCCTCGATGACGACCGGATTACTCTTGATTTGATCCGGCGTTCCTTTGGCAATGATTCGGCCGTAATTAAGGACGGCGATTCCTTCGCAAATTCCCATAACAAGATTCATATCGTGCTCAATGAGCATGATGGCGATTTCGAACGTATCGCGAATCCGCTTGATGTTTTCCATCAGTTCGCCCGTCTCGGAAGGGTTCATACCCGCCGCCGGTTCGTCGAGCAGCAGGAGCTTCGGCTTTGTCGCGAGCGCGCGGACGATCTCCAGCCTGCGCTGCGCGCCGTAAGGGAGCGAACCGGCCTGCTTGTTTGCCAGACCCTGCATATCGAAAATGGAGAGCAGGCCGAGCGCGGTATCGTGTGCAAGTTTCTCATTTTTCCAATAGGAAGGGAAACGCAGAAGCGCGCTGCCAAGCGAGTACTCGAACGCGTTATGAAGGCCGATTTTCACATTGTCCTCCACGGTCAAGTCCTTAAACAGACGGATGTTCTGGAAGGTTCGCGCAATGCCCATACGGTTCAGCTGCGCGGTTGATTTACCGCGGATATCCACGCCGTCAAGCAGGATGACGCCGCGCGTCGGTGTGTATACATTGGTCAGCAGGTTAAACACCGTCGTTTTTCCGGCGCCGTTTGGGCCAATCAGTCCGGCAATTTCCGTGCGCCCGATCACAAGTGTAAAGTCATCTACGGCGTGTAGGCCGCCGAAGTCAACACCAAGGTGGTGGATGTCCAGTATGGGCGTTGAGCCGAGGTCACGTTCTGGAATGAGGCCAAGACTCGGCAGCGGTACGAGCTTATCCATTCTTTTCACCCGCCTTATGATCAGATTGTGCGCGATGGAATTTCACGTTGAACAGCTTTTCCAGTAGGTGGGAAAGCGAGAAATCGTACTGACCCATCAACCCGGAAGGCTTGAAGATCATCACCGTAATGAGCAGCATCGAGTACACGATCATTCGGTACTCCGAGAATGCGCGCAGCAGTTCCGGTATGGCGGTGAGCACCGTCGCGGAGAGCACGGAACCGACCATGGATCCCATGCCGCCAAGTACGACCATTACGAGGATTTCGATGGACTTCATGAAGCCGAAGCTGGAGGGATTCAGAATGCCGAGATAACTGGCGTAGAGAGCGCCGGCGAGTCCTGCGAAGAACGCACTGGCTGCAAATCCAAGCACTTTATAGTAAGTAAGGTTGATCCCGCAGGATTCCGCCGCGATTTCGTTTTCGCGAATCGAGAGGATTGCCCTGCCATGGCGCGACTTCATCAGCGTATGAATAAGGAAGCACACGATGCCGACGCAGAGGAACGTGTTGAAAAACGTGGTTGACTTCGGAATGCTCTTCAGGCTTGCCGCACCATAGGTGAATTTAAACCCAAGTACGCTGTCGATGTTGAGCAGCACGACGCGGATGATTTCGCCAAAGCCGAGCGTAATGATGGCAAGATAATCGCCTTTGAGTCGCAGGGCGGGAATGCCGATCAGAATTCCAACCACGCCTGCCATCAGCGCGCCGAGAAGCAGGCCGATCGGGAAGGAGATGGCGGCATCCAGACCGGAACGCGTCATAAAGATGGCGGACGTATATGCGCCGACGGCCATAAAGCCCGCATGTCCCAATGGAAGCTGGCCGAGATAACCGGTTGAGATATTCAGTGAAACCGTCAGGATGATGTTGATGCCGATCAGCATCAGCACCTTCGTGAAGTAGTTGCTGATGATGTGCTGCTTGGTCAGCGTTACGCCGAGCAGCAGAAACAGGGCGAACAACACCGCATTGATCGCGTAGCGCAGCGGCATCGGGATTTTTCGAAATGTTTGTTTCATAACGCCGCCCTCAAACTTTCTCGCGCATCGCCTTGCCCATAAAGCCGGTTGGCTTTACCAGAAGAACGATAATGAGGATCGCAAAAACGACGCCGTCCTTCCAAACCGAAAGGCCGATGGCGGAAACCAGCGCCTCCGCAAGGCCGATGGCAAAGCCGCCGATCATTGCGCCCGGAATGGACCCGATTCCGCCGAGAACGGCTGCCACGAACGCTTTCAGACCGAGCATGGCGCCCATCATTGGCGTTGCCTGCGGATAGGCCGAGCAGTAAAGCACGGAGCCGATGCCGGCCAGCGCGCTGCCGATGGCGAAGGTGAACGAGACTGTGCGGTTGATATTGATGCCCATCAGCTGCGCCGCGTCGGTATCCTCGGAAACCGCGCGCATGGCTTTGCCCATTTTGGTTTTCTGAACAAGGAAGCTCAGCGCGAGCATGGAAACGGCAGCGGTAACGAGCGTAACGATCGCCGTGCCGGAAATCTCGAGGGAACCGAACCGGAGTGGGGCCAGCGAGAACAAGCTGGGAATAACCTGTGCGTTGGCGCCGAAAATCATTTGTGAGGCATTTTCCAATAAGAAGGAAACGCCGATTGCCGTAATCAAAAGCGAAATGCGCGGAGATCCGCGCAGCGGCTTATAGGCGGCCTTCTCAATGAGCACACCGAGCAAAGTGCAGCCAAGAATGGCGGCAATGATGGCAAATGCCGGGTGCGAGGAAAACTTTGCCATGGAAAGCCACGCGATATACGCGCCGACCATGATGATATCGCCATGGGCAAAATTGAGCAGGGTGATGATGCCATACACCATGCTGTATCCCAGGGCGACCAGCGCGTAGATCGAGCCGGACTGCAGACCATTGATGATCTGCCTTAGAAACGTGGAAAAGACAGACATAATCTTACCTTCCTCTGTAGGGCGGGGAATCACCGCGGCAGGGTAAAAACGCGGCTACGTCCCGCGCCGCAAATTTGCGGCGCGGGACAGTAAAGAACCTACCTGTGTATCGTTTCGGATTAATAAGTTTCCTTATAGGTTTCCGTACCACCGGTGACGGTCATGATAACCGCACTCTTGATGGGGTTGTTGTACTCGTCGAACGTGTAGCCGCTCTCGCTCGTGATACCGACAACGCCCGCGCCTTCGCTCTTGATGCCGTCGATGATCGCCTGCTTGTATTCGTCGCTCGCCGGCGCCGCACCGGAAGCTTCCGCCTTGGTGAGGGCTGCGCAGAGAACCATCGCCGCGTCATAAGCGGTCGCCGCAAACATATTCAGCGTATCCGCACCGTAAGCGGTGGTGTAGGCTTCTTCAAACGCCTTGACCGCGTCGGTGGAACCCGGCGCATAAGCGGAGCAGAAGTAGCTGCCTTCCAGATCTTCGGCACTTGCATAATCGGAAACGCCAGCCCAGCCGTCGCCACCGAGGAAGGTGGAGGTCAGACCAATTTCACGGGCCTGGGTAACGATCATGCCGTCGTCCTGATAGTAATTCGGGCAGAACACAACGTCCGGAGCAGCGGCAAGGATGTTGGTCAGCTGGGACTTGAAGTCCACGTCGCCCTTGGCGTAACCTTCTTCGGCTACGACGGTGATGCCAACATCGGCGCACTTGGCTTTGAATGCATCCGCAAGGCCTACCGCATAATCATTACCGGTCTGCGTGAGGATTGCGGCGGTCTTCGCGCCGAGCTTTTCGGAGGCGTACTGCGCCATCTTCTCGCCCTGGAACGGATCGATGAAGCAAGTACGGAAGACGTTGGAGTAAACGGTTCCGGTTGTTTCGTCATAGGTGACTGCGGCGGCGGTCGCGCTGGCCGTAATCATGGGCATGTTGATGGGATACGCTTCGCCGACTACCGCGAGGGTGTTGCCGGTAAGAACGTCGCCGATCAGCGCGGTGATGCCTTCGTCCACCATGCGGGTGAACGCGGTGATGGCTTCGGTGGAATCGCCCTTGTTGTCATAAACGATGGTTTCGATCTGCTTGCCGTTGATGCCGCCGGCAGCGTTGATCTGGTCGATGTAGAGCTGCGCGCCGTTCTTAACGGCAAGACCGTAAACGGCATAGTCGCCGGTATGCGGTCCAAGGATACCGACTTTAATCGGTTCGGTCGAGGCAGCGGTGTCCGCCGCCGGGGCTTCTGTTGCTTCGGCGGCCGTTGCGTCGGTCGCTTCGGTGGTTTCGGCAGCGACGGGCGCTGCACAACCGGCGAACGCGCCAAGCGCCAAAATGACGGCCAGAGCGATGCAAAGCAGTTTCTTCATGGTTTCTTTCCTCCTGGTTTTGGTTTCTTTTTCAAAATACCGCGCGTAACGGTGCTTTGAAACTAACAACGGCGGCCCCGTGATACGGAACCGCCGCTTTTTTTAAAGGGCTTTTACGTTCGTTCCGTACCGGGCTGGGCTTTGAATAGTACAAGTCGAATTGCCAGCAGGCCTACGATCAGTATAGCGATGCTAATAATCAAAACGCCCAACGCGGCTGCGTTGAGCGTACGAACGATCAAGATGGTGGCTGCGCTGAATGCGGCGCATGCGAAAGCAGCCGCCTGATATGGCGTAGTCGATGACGAATTTCGTTCTGCGCAAATCTGCGTCATGCCGGTCGGCTCCTTTGCTAAAGTTTTATATAATATATGAGATTGGGGTTAATCTAACACCATTTCTTTCCCTTGTCAAGCGAAAATCATATATTTCTGGAATCCGTATTATTTGAATAAAAATCCTGATAAGATTAAAATATACGGGAAAGAACCAGATATTAAAGGGGATTGCAAAAGAGAAAACGGAAGAATTCTTGAAATATACAGAAATTATTCGTTAAAAAACATCTTGGACGCAGGGTTATACATGAAACAGATAATGCGGGAGGGAAGAATGGAATCACCGGTACAGGTAAAAAGCGAGGTCGGTCGGCTTCGGCGCGTGCTGCTGCATCGACCCGGACAGGAACTGGAAAATCTCATGCCGCAGTATCTGTCCCGGCAGCTCTTTGAGGACATTCCCTATTTGGTGCATGCGCGTGAAGAACACGATGAATTTGCCAACACGCTGCGGGACTGCGGCGTTGAGGTTTGTTACCTGATGGATCTTGCGGCTGAGGCGGTGACGCAAAACGGCGCGCGGGAACGGCTCGCGGAAGACTATATTGCGGAAGTCGGAATTTCCGCCCGGGGGGTGGAAGATCTGCTGCGGGAGTACCTCCTCTCGCTGCCGATCCCGCAGATGCTCAACGCGATGGCGCGCGGAATTCGAAAGAGCGACCTGATGCGGCGCGAACGGCGCCATCTGGTGGATTATATCGATGATGCCTATCCTTTCTACGTCGATCCTATGCCGAATCTCTATTTCACGCGCGATCCCTTCTTTATGATCGATGGCGGCGTCTGCATTTCGAGCATGGCGAATCCTGTTCGGGCAAGGGAGACGCTCTTCGGGCAGTATATTTTCTCGCGGCATCCCGTCTATTCGGGTACGGCGCTGCTGCATTCGCGAAAAGATCCGTTTCCTATCGAAGGGGGCGATGTGCTTGTGCTTTCCGGCGAAGTGGTTGCCATCGGCATTTCGCAGCGTACGGATCCGAACGCGGTGGAAGCGCTTGCCGGGCGGATCCTCTGTGAGGAAACGGGAATCGTTCGCGTACTTGCGATCGATATACCCAAGACGCGTTCCTATATGCATCTGGATACCGTTATGACGATGGTCGATTGGGATAAATTTACGATTCATCCTTCCATTCTGCCTGCACTGAAGGTATTTTCCCTGACAAAGAAAGACGGGTGCCTGACGATTGAACCGGAAAAGCGAAAGTTGGCGGAAACGCTGGCGGAAGCACTGCATCTTGAGAAGGTGACACTGATTCGCTGTGGCGGTGGCAGCGCGATCGATGCGGCACGCGAGCAATGGAACGATGGAGCGAACACGCTGGCCGTCGCGCCTGGCGAAGTGATTGCCTTCTCGCGAAACTATGTGACCAACGGAATCCTGCGCGATAACGGCGTAATTGTTCATGAGATCCCGTCCGCCGAGCTTTCCCGTGGACGCGGCGGGCCCAGATGCATGAGCATGCCGCTCTGGCGGGAGATTCATCCGTAATTCATGCGGATCAAAAAGGGGTGCTGCGAACTTGCGCGGAAGAAACATGTTTCGCTTGCGATTGGCTTTGCCGGAATCTGAATCGCGGGAAATATAGAGACTCGATTTTCGGACAGCATATATTCCGTAGCATAGCGGCATATGAAAACGAATAGGCGGACTGCGAACTTTTCCGATAGATATTATTGAAAGCAAAAAAAATATAAGGTATAATACCCGCAATGCGTCTTTTATAATAAGGGAGAGAGCCGCCGTTTACAGGAGGAGCGACCTGAAACGGTGAATAAAAATACAGAAGACGGAATGGAGGACGAGGGTGTCATGAGCATAGGGATGGAAGACCAATATCAGAACGATGTTGCGGTGCAAGTGCCGCGTGTCTTGTTGCCGAAAAAGGGAACCGATTATTCCAAGTGGGCGGTCGTAGCGTGCGACCAGTATACGTCTCAGCCGGAATATTGGGAAGAAGCCAGACGAATTGTCGGCAAGGCTCCTTCTACGCTGGAGCTGATTCTGCCGGAAGCCTATCTGGAAAAACCCGGCGAAGAGGAACGAATCAAGAGCATAAAAACGCATATGCGCGAGTATCTCGAGAAAGGCGTTCTTGTGGAGAAACCGCAGGGGTTCGTGCTGGTCACCCGTACCGTGGGCGATATCACCCGTACCGGCTTGGTGATGGCGCTCGATCTCGAAGCGTACGATTATTCGAAGGGGTCCACAACGCTGATTCGGGCAACCGAGGGAACGATTCTTTCGCGTATTCCGCCGCGTCTTAAGATCCGCGAGGGCGCGCCCATCGAGCTGCCGCATATCCTCGTACTGATCGACGACCCGGAGCGGACGGTGATTGAACCGCTCGCGGCGAAGAAGGAAAAACTGACGAAGTTATACAACACCGAGCTGATGCTTAACGGCGGCCATATCACCGGCCATCTTGTGGATCAGCAAGAGGATATCCTCGGTGTTCTGAGCGCGCTTTCCGTGTTGAAAGACGAAAAGCGGTTCTCCGAAAAATACGGGGATCGAGCGCCGATGCTCTTTGCCATGGGCGACGGCAACCACAGCTTTGCTACCGCAAAGGCGAACTGGGAAAAGATCAAGGCATCTCTGCCGGAAAGCGAGCGGGCGGATCATCCCGCGCGGTATGCGTTGGTCGAAGTGGAAAACGTCCACGACGAAGGCATTGTTTTTGAACCGATCCATCGCGTGGTGTTCGGCGCAAGCGGAAACCGGGCGATTGAAACAATTCTTCGCTGCCTGAAAGCGCAGAACGATTGCGTTCGGGTGGAGCTTGGCCGTATGCCCTGCGCGCAGGGCGGGGACACCCATATTATTCCGTTTCTTACGGGCGAGGTTGAAGGCGCGTTTATCGTTAGCTGTCCCAAATCGCAGCTTGCGGTCGGCACGCTGCAGGCGGCGCTCGACGAGGCGGTCAAAGAGATCTGCGGCGCGGAAGTGGATTATATTCACGGCGCGGACGTGGTGAAGGAACTGGCGCGCAAGGGCGGAGCGATCGGCTTCCTGCTGCCCGCCATGAAGAAGAGCGAGTTTTTCTCAACGGTTATTTACGACGGCGCACTGCCGAGAAAGACGTTTTCCATGGGTGAGGCGAACGAGAAACGATATTATCTCGAATGCCGGTCGCTCGAAAAGAAATAACGACGGACGAAAGAGAAACCGGTTTGGGAGCGGGTTTGATCGTTCCATTCGCCGGAAGGGAAAAGCGGTCCGCAAATTAGAAAAACGGGGGGATATCCGAAGTGGCAGTCAAAGCAGTCAAGTTTGGCGGAACAAGCCTATGCAACGCCGAAAACTTCACAAAGGTCAAAAACATCATCATGGCGGACAAAGCGCGAAAATACGTCGTGCCATCCGCGCCGGGCAAACGCTTTCCCGGCGACGAGAAAATCACCGACCTTCTGTATCTCTGCTACGCGAAAAACTCCAACGGGCTTTCGTTCGATGAAACGTTTTCGCAGATTGCCGAACGGTATGTCGCAATTGAAACTGAACTCGGGTTAAAAACGAAGATTGCCGGGGAACTCTCTGCAATCAAGAAAAACATCATTGCCGGCGCGAGCGAGGACTATATCGCAAGCCGCGGCGAGTACCTCAGCGGACTGCTCCTGGCGGACTATCTGGGATTCGATTTTTACGACGCCGCGGAGCTGATCAGCTTTCACGCGGACGGTACGTACGACGATGAAACGACGCAGAAATGGACGCAGAAGCTTTCGGAAGCGCAGAATGTTGTCGTGCCGGGTTTCTACGGAAGAAAACGCGACGGCAGTATCAAGACATTTTCCCGCGGCGGCAGCGACATTACCGGCGCAATCGTTGCACGCGCCGTTCAGGCGGATGTTTACGAGAACTGGACGGATGTGAGCGGGTTTTTAATGGCGGATCCGAGAATTGTGGAAAATCCCAAGGTGATCTCGGTAGTTACGTATTCCGAGCTGCGTGAGCTGAGCTATATGGGCGCGACCGTACTGCATGAAGACGCAATTTTTCCCGTGCGACGTGCGCAGATTCCGATTAACGTGCGAAACACCAATCGCCCCGAGGATGAAGGGACGATGGTTATTCCCGACGCGTTTCTGAAGTACTATAAACGTGAGGGCGTGCTGACCGGCGTGGCCGGGCGAAAGGGCTTTACGGTTATCACCGTGTATAAGGACAACATGCATAATGAGGTCGGGTTTGGCTATCGGCTGCTGCGGGTGCTGGACCGTTACAATATTTCGTTCGAACATGTTCCGAGCGGCATTGACACAATGAGCCTTGTGATATCGGATACGAAGCTTAAGGAACATCTGGAGCAGGTACTTCGTGAAATTCAGCATGACTGCGAACCACAGAGCATCGAGGTGCATTCCAATATGGCACTGGTCGCGACGGTCGGCAAGGGCATGATCCGTTCGCTTGGCGTTGCGGCCCGGCTTTTCGGAGCGCTCTACGAGGCGGGCGTGAACGTTCGAATGATCGACCAGGGCTCCTCGGAGATGAACATCATCGTCGGCGTGGAAAACGACGATCTCAACACGGCGGTCAAGGCCATCTATCGCGCGTTTGCGTAAGGACAAAAGAAAGTCGAAAAGGCTCTCCGTGAGGGGAGCCTTTTTCATGCGGCGCGCAGGTGAATACCTGTTGACAACTCCTTGACCCGGGGCTAGAATGTGCTCGAAGACAGGTTTTCGATAGCAACAATTGGAGTCGGAGCAAAGATGTTCCGAATAAGAGAGCAAGGACTTCAAACAGGCAAACAAGGAGAGGATGAATCGCGTGTCATTTTCAAATGCGAGGCACGATTCCAGCTTTAATCTCAACGACCCGGAACAGGCGGCGCTGCAGGCGAAGATCGACATCCTGCGCAGTATGCATGCGGACAACCCCTTGACTTATCGGGAGAAGGACGAATTGGTCAAAACACAGGTGGCCGGACATACGCATGCCGCAAGCGAGATGGAAAAGCGTCCCACTGCCGACGAAAAGCCGACGAGCTGGGATATTTAGCGCGTCCACACCCGGCATCCGGACGGTACGAATCCATTGAACAAAATTACGCTTCCACCCGGAGCCCGGATGGAAGCGTTGTTTGTTATTCCCCCACGAAAGGCGAAAGGCGTTCGATTTCTCCGCTCATAATCAGCGACAGATTCGCCTGGACGGTTTCATGCGGCCAGTTCCACCACTGTAACGCGAGCAGGCGCTCGATTACGTCCGGCGGGAAGCGCTTTTTGATCTCCCGCGCGGGAACGCCGCCAACGACGGAATAGGGGGCTACGTCTTTCGTAACGACTGCGCGCGTACCGATCACGGCGCCGTCACCGATTTTTACGCCCTGCAGGATCACCGCTTCATAACCGATCCAAACATCATTTCCGATGACAGTATCGCCTTTGTTATCCCAGGCGGACGCGACATTCGCCCAGTCGAGCCCCCAATGGTTGGCAAAAATGGGGAACGGGTAATTACTGAGCGATTTCTGCGTATGATTCGCCGAGGTGAAAATAAACTTCGCTCCACAGGCGATAGAACAGTATTTCCCGATGATCAGTCGATCATGATTGACGGGATAATGATACAGGACGTTATTCTTCTGAAACTGCGTGGGATCATGGACGAAATCATTATAGAACGTGTAATCGCCAATCACGATACTGGGATCGGTGACGACGCTCTTGAGATACACGGTCTCATGATCCGAACGCGGATAAAGAATGGAATCCGGAATAGCCATGGGGAATTTTCCTCCTGATTATAATATTTGGCTGACTATTCCGGCCGCGACAATGCAGCGCTTCATTGTTTTTCTGTCGGCTCCTTTCGAATGCTTTTAAGGGAAACACCGCCGGAACCGGCGCGTGTTTTTTCGATGGTCATTAATCGATTATACCCGAAGTGCGCAGCGAAACCCGCGCGCGGCATAATAGGAATCCGCCCCGTTATGATAGGTGAACACGCGGCCGTATCGGCGGTCGCAGAAAAGCGCACCCCCTCGCGAACGGATGTCCGCTGGCGTCGCGACCCAACTGGACGTTTTCAGATCAAACTCGCCAAGACGTTGCAGGTCACGATATTGTTCCTCCGATAAGAGCTCGGCGCACATTTGAGCGGACATTTCTTCGGCGGAAGTGATTGGTTTATTCTCTTTACGGGCGTCAAGAGCGGCGCGGTCGTAACAAAGGCTTCTTCGTCCCGCCGGACTCTCCGCAGAACAGTCCGTGAATATGTACTCTCCCGTTCCTGCGTCAAAAGACGTCACATCCGGTTCGCCGCCGGTGCGTTCCATCTCGAAGAGAGAAAAGAGCTTGCCGGGGTTTTGCACGAGCCGGAGCGACACCTGCTGCCAGTCGAGATTCGGGTGTCTTTTCGGATGTTTTTCAAAACGCAGTTTCAGCGTTTGAAGCAGTTCGTCGGTCTGAGCCGGCGTAAGCGGTGCGCGTTCCATTCGAAATCCTCCGTTTCCATTCATAGTAGTACAAACATACAGGATACGACGAAATCAGTATGTGACGGGCGCACCGATCGAAGGCGGCGGACTAAAGCGTGCAGAGCTCTTCTAAAAATTCGTCGGACAGGGTAACCGTACCGATAGAATTGACGGTTCCTGTCATGTAGACAGACGCATCCGGCTGAATTTCGATTTGAAGCGTGCCGCCGGGCATATGGACCGTTACGTCGTGATCGACCAGTCCGAGACGGTAGGCGGCACTGGCAGCTGCGCAGCTGCTGCTGCCGGAGGCCAGAGTATATCCTGCGCCGCGTTCATAGATTTCAATGGCAATGTCGCTGCGGGAAAGCACCTTGAGCAATTGCATATTGATTCGGTTCGGGAAACATGGCGCATTTTCAACGCAACGGCCCAGTTCTATAGCGGTCGTCTTCGAGATCTCGCTCATGGGAATCACGCAGTGCGGATTGCCGATGGAAAGACAGGTGACGTGGTAGTCGTTTCCGAGAAAACGCATGGGTTCGTCAATCACGAGGCGTTCCGTTCCGGAAACGGGAATCTCCGTGCTGAGATAGGTGGGTTTGCCCATTTGTACGCGCAGGAGCGAGCCATCCTGTTTCAGGTATTGGACGTCGACCTTTCCGCCGAGCGTGGTCAGAACGAACGCATCGTCCTGCATATAACCGAAATTCCTTATGTAGCGGGAAAAGATGCGCACGCCGTTTCCACTTTTCTCCGCTTCGCTCCCGTCCGGGTTGTAGATACGCACTTGGATCGCGTCGTTTTCAAAAATGGGTCCGAGAAGGATGCCGTCGCTGCCGAACCCGAAATTTCGGTCGCAGATACGACGGATGATCCTCTCGTTAAGCGTTAGGTCGAACCGGTTTGGATCGAGAACAAGATAATCGTTACCAAGTCCGTGGTAACGTTCCAGCGATATGCTCATGGACACCTCAATAGTCTTTCTGTTCAGGCAAGGGTCAAAGGCCTGCCACTTATGGAACTATTATAGGCGATACCCGCGACAAGATCAAATAGACGGCGGGCAGAAGCGCTACCGGATTCGCAGAGGCTTTATTTACGCTGCTGTATCGGCGTCCAGAGCTCATAATCATACTCGGCTCCATGCGGATAATATTCAAAATCGAAGACATGTCCATCGGCAGGAACAAAGCCGGCGCTCGGTAGTGCGGTTTCGTAGAATTCCGTCCAGGCTTCTAAGGCGGGCTGTGAAGACGGAATGGACGCTACGGCATATTTCGCGGAGGGAATTTGCAGGACCTCGAAATCTTTCGGGTGCGCATCCGATTTCTCCAGATCGATACCAATGAAGTAAAAATAACGATCCTGCGCGATGCCTGTCTTCCACATCACACCGTAGAAATTTTCTCGCGTTCCATACAGCGAGAAGAGACTGTGTTTGTTGGCGGCGAACGTTTCCCACAAGCGGCCGATGTCCGCGCGACAGGTGAATAAAGAGGTTTCGGTGCGGTATCCGGCAATCAAAAATTCGCTGTGATTTTGAATTGTAATATTCATACAATAACCCTCCCGTCTCCATATCATAGCGAACGGAACAGGCAACGGTATGTCATGTTTTGGCGCAGTCGGCGATCTTTTTTCCCGGGACAAAAATCACATTCTTTCGAAAGGTGCGTACTCGGCTGCATGATCCCACCGTGAAAACGACTCGGAGGACTGCTGGAGGACTACTGATAGATAGCAGCAAAGGAGAGGCTGATGCCTCTCCTTTGCTCTGGTGCGACCGGAGGGATTTGAACCCTCAAGGTTTCCCCGACGGATTTTAAGTCCGTTGTGTATGCCGTTCCACCACGGTCGCAAATACTTGTACTTAGCGAACGCCTGCGATTGGCCGCAGACCGCACTAAAGTGAGAATACCACACCCACCGCTGCGCCGGCAAGAATAAAGAGAATCGGATGCAGATTCTTAATCTTCGGTAAGTGCAGCAACGTGACCAGAACCGCGAACAGCGCGGCGTTTCTCCAGTCGATCATGGCGAAAAACCCATCGGATATATTGCCGATGACGAACGCCGACTGCATGACCGCCCAGCAGGAGGCCGCAATTAAACCGGTTACCGCGGGCCTGAGGCCGGAGAACGCATTGTTGACGAGCTTGCTGTCACGGTATTTCTCAAGCGCGTGGGCGATGAGCGTTACGATGATGTAGGAGGGCAAAATCAAAGCAAACGTTGCAACGATCGCCCCGGGAATTCCCGCCGCATAATATCCGGCGAAGGTTGCTGCATTCACGCCGACGGGACCCGGCGTGGATTCCGCAATTGCCGTTATATCCGCCAACTGCAGCGTGCCAAACCAGTCGGGATATCGCTCCAGAATTTTTTGCAGAAACGGCAGCGTCGCAAGGCCGCCTCCCACTGCGAAAAGCCCGGATTGAAAAAACTCATAAAAAAGCAACAGATACGTCATTTGCGTATCCTCCCGGCAATCAGGCCGGCGAGTGTTGCTGCGGCGACAACGAGGATGGGGGATTGTCCAAAGAGGGCTACTACGGCGAAAGCAATCACACAAAGCACGACGCCGAACAGATTCCGAACGTTGGAGCGGAGCAGCTTAACGACTGCCGCGGCGATAAGCGCGGCCACTGCAACCCGGATTCCGTTGAATGCACTCTGAACAACGGGTAGATGCCAGAACCGCATGAGTACGCTTGCGATCAGAACGACGATCGTCATCGGGATCAGGATCACGGCAATGGTCGCGATTGCACCACCCAGAGCGCCGCCGCGTTTGTTACCGATGAGCGTAGCGGTATTGACCGCAATAACGCCGGGCGTGCACTGTGCGATGGCGAAATAGTCCAGAAGCTCCTCCTCGGTCGTCCAGCCGCGCCGGTCTACAAGCTCACGAATCAGAAGAGGAAGCATGGAGTATCCGCCGCCAAACATGAACGCGCCGATTTTCAGAAATGCAATAAATAGCTGCGCTTGATCCTTCCAACGATACTTCATAGCTTTCTCAGGATACCACCGTTTCCCGATCTAGGCAAGGCGAATTTCCGGCAGGTTATCCGAGAGAGGGAACCGTTTTGGTTCGGGTTCGTCAATACACATACCACTGATCGACAAACGCATAAAGATAGAATACAAAGAATACAAGACATAAGATGGTTGCCAACCGGTCGGCCCACTTCTTCTTTGTCAATGTGCCGAGCGCGAGTGCAAGCGGATATGCCGCAGTTAGATAGCGTGGCGCCGAGAGAAGCCAGGTCGCACCCATACAGATCGCGTAATAAACGAGGAAATACGCTACGTTCGATGCACGGAGTTTGTTTTGCGCGGCGGCAACGAGGCCAAGCGCGCCAAAGAGATACAGGATATTCGGGATCCAGAGCCCCCAGAGCATCTGCGTGTTACCGGTAAAAGCGGTCGTCGCGTTGTTAACAATTGTTGCCGCGGAAGAAAAGAACCAGCCGAGTTGCTGATGCCACTGTTCGCGCTGATAGATCAGGAACATGAGTGCGTTGCCGGTGACGCGGTAGTTTATGTAAAGATACGCTAGAAGGCCGATGGGGATCAGCAGGAGTGAAAGCGCATTTGCCGTCATGCGCCATTTCCAATTCGCATCGTTCCGGTGCGCAGGACCCCCGCGGATGATTTCGCCGACAAGTTCAAAACAGACCGGGACGGCAAGCAGAATGCCTGGCATGCGCGTAAACGCTGCAAAACACCCAATCACGCCAGCTATGGGATAGAGTCGCTTTCTGGCTGCGTAGACGCAAGCGACGGAAAGAAGCAGAAACAGACTATCCGACATGGGCGCGGAAAAGAGAAAGGAAGCCGGCAGAATACAGAGATACTTCAAGGCACGCAGCGCGCTTTTGCGGTCGGTATCCAAAAGGGCGAGTTCATAAAAAAGATATGCCGCAAAAATCCAGCAAATATTGGAAACGAATAAACCGCTGGCGAGGTAGTTGTGGAAAAGATAAGAGAACACGCGGACAAGCGCCGGGTAGAGCGGGAAAAAGACGATCAGCAATCTGTCGTCCCCCACGCTGACATATCCGTTTTCCGCTATATTCAGGTAATGTTGACTGTCTGTGCCAAGCTGGTTCCAGAGCCCGAGGTTATCAAACAATCCGCCGACATACCCCTGCCGGAACTGGTATATCAGGTATGCGAGCAGGAAAAGAAACACCCGGAATATCGCAAGGTAAAAGAGCATCTGCACAATGGGATGCATGCGGCTTGGCCGCGTGCTGCGCCGCCCCTCGGCGGGGCGTTCGGGCAGCCAGGGTTTCCGGCTCCAGGCCGACATCCACTGCGGGATAAAGCGAATTGCGGTCAACGCAAAAAGGAACGCAACGCCTGCCGCCGCGAAAACAGCGAGCGCATTACGCGGCGCGTCCGTCAGAACCCATTCTGCGAAAGCGGAAAAGAGCACAATCAAGGGTACCGATGTAAACAGTACCCTTTCCCAAAATACAATATCCTGTTTTTCAGACCGATTCCGCATGCATTAGTCCCGTAACGCAAGACAGGGGCCAAGAATTTCGGCCATCACAAGTCCGTTTCGAACACTTTCCGGATCCCAGACAAACGCGCTGCTGGCTGCGGCGGTTGAAACGGGAGCCTGCGCCTGATCGATCGGCGCCTTGCCCGGAGGACAAGGGGGAATAATCCCTGTTGCGCTCGTTTCCTGATGCGTATGGCCGGATTCGTTGCTGGCCGATACCACATGGGATATCGACACGTTTAACTCGCGCAGAGAACTCTGGGACTCCTTTACGCCTACAGAAACGTCGTGCGGCAACTCGCCTTGCAAAACTGCGCTGGCGGTGCCTTCCTGCGATCCGAATCCTTCGTAAGACGGTTGCTGAGGGTTGACTTGAGAAGGACGGACGGTTGGTGTGAGCGGGGAAGTGCGTACGGACTGAGCGGGACGTTTCAGCTCGATCTGCTTTTCAGCGGCGGCCTGCGCGGCGCGCTGACGTATGGCGCGCTCACGCTCGGCCTGCTCTTTTGCCTGCTTTTGTTTATTCTTTGCCAGAATTGGAATAACAACCCAAATAATGGCCAGAATGATTAATACGGTTTCCATTGTGTTATTTCTTGTTTTCGGTCGTTGCGGGCTTGGTACCCTTGCCAATTGCGGTGCGCATTTCGGTGTCGGATTGAATATTCTGCAGACGGTAATAATCCATTACCCCCAAATGCCCGTCGCGAAATGCCTGCGCCATTGCTTTCGGTACTTCTGCTTCAGCTTCGATAACGCGAGCGCGCATGCCCTGCACGGCAGCCATGTTTTCCTGCTCCTGTGCAACAGCCATCGCACGGCGTTCTTCCGCCTTCGCTTGGGCGATGCGCTTGTCCGCTTCGGCTTGGTCGATCTGCAACTGCGCGCCAACGTTGCGGCCTACGTCTACGTCCGCAATGTCGATGGAGAGAATCTCGAATGCGGTGCCCGCATCAAGTCCTTTATCCAGAACGGTCCTCGAGATCCTATCAGGATTTTCCAGCACGTCTTTATGGCTCTTGCTGGAGCCAACCGTGGTGACGATACCTTCGCCGATACGGGCGATGATGGTTTCCTCGCCCGCACCGCCGACGAGACGGTCGATGTTTGCGCGGACGGTGACGCGCGCCTTGGCACGAAGTTCGATGCCGTCCATGGCAACGGCGGCGATGACCGGGGTCTCAATGACCTTGGGGTTCACGCTCATCTGCACGGCGTTGAGCACGTCGCGACCGGCGAGGTCGATGGCGCAACTCTGTTCGAAGCCGAGAGGAATGCCCGCGCGCTGCGCCGCAATGAGCGCGTTGGCGACGCGATCCACGTTGCCGCCGGCGAGATAGTGCGCCTCCAGTTTGTTGATGGAAACGTCAAGGCCTGCTTTCGTGACTTTGATCATGGGGTTGACGATGCGGCTCGGGACAACCTTGCGAACGCGCATGCCGACGAGCTGGAAAATGCCGATCTTCACGCCGGACGCACGAGCGGAAATCCATAATCCGAGGGGAACAAAACTGAAGAAGATTACAAGAAAGATGGCGGCGAGAATGATAATAATAATGGTTCCTGGCATAAGTGGCCTCCTTATGGCTGGTTTTGTGAATCAGAGAATGTGAAAACTGCGAAGTTGCGTTTCTTTGTAGCGTACAACCGCACGCTACTCCGCTTCCGCTTCGCTTACCAGAATGTGCATGCCTTCCGCTTTCGCGACTGTGACGCGGCAGCCTTTTGCAAGAAATTCGCCCGCGGTCATGACGTCGACGCGCTTTCCTTCGATTTCGGCGATCCCGGCGGGACGCAACGGGGTCAGAGCGATGCCGCTTTTTCCAACTAGGTCGCTTTTTGCGCTGGCAACGTCAGGAACGGAGGTTCCGTCCACCTGTTCGTTGAGGACAAGGAAGGACTTCGACAGCCTGCCTCGCTGCAGCGAACGGATGATCCAGATCAGCGCAAGAATGATGATGAGCAGCGAGATGGCGATAATGTAGAGTGCCACGCGTGGGTTGCCCCACCCGAGTTGCATGACGACGACCGCGATCAATGCAACAAGGCCGGTTGCCCCCGCAACGCCTATCCCGGGGGTGAACAGCTCGATCACAAGCATGACCAGCCCGATAACCAAGCAGATAATCGTTGGGATGGCGGTTGGGCCGAGCATTTCGATAAATGTCATGCAAAGAACCTCCAATCGAAACATTATCATTATTATACCATATCCCGAAACGGGAATATGAAAGAAATTGTTTCGGGAACGTTTCGGAAATATGGAGCGGACTAATCTTCCAGAAAGAACAGGCATATAAGAACATCCTGCCCCTCCTGCAAGGATTGATAGGCAAGGAAGCTGCACCCTTCGGCTTTTTGATTATAGTCGTCGTTTTTTGAGTCGATCTGGAGTGCTTTCTCCGTCCAGAGCCGTACGCTCGCAGCGGAAAGGACACCGTTTAGGTCGCTCGCCGGTATCAGGTCGCATAAGATCGTACGAACGGCATCCGCGCGCGCTTCGACGATTCGATCCCTGGCGCCGGCAAGATACTGTTCAATCGTAGAGTCGCTTTTCCCGTCGTATTCCGGCGGCATAGGAGCCGAAATTTCGAGGGAAGAAACCGCGCCGCCGTCGACTGTGAATTGCAGGGTACAGGTTACCTCCGGCTGCTCGCCGCAGGAAAGCGTCCAGAATCGCGGGTCGCTTGCATCCGCCGTTGCGCGGAATAACTCGCTTGACGTCAGATGCGTGGTAAATACGGCCTCCGGAACCCCCTGTGGCCGCGGCGCCGCGCTTTGGGATTCACCGGGAGAAGCGGAAGGCGTAGTGGCCTGGGTGGGCGTGGTCGATCCGTTCGCCAACGAGTGGGAGGGATCGCTTCGGGACAGGAAATAAATCGTCAGCGCTCCGGCGACGATCAACACGAGAAATACGATGTTGAGGAATTCTTTGGAAAGGAGACGTTTCATGGCCGCTCCGCATAGCGATCGGCGTCGCTGAGACACGTTTATATCCATTATAACGCGAAAACACGCGAAAAAAAGATAAAAAAAGAAAAGATGCGGCGTTATTCTGCGACAACGGAGGTAATATCTTCGCAAGCAACGAGAAATACCCGGCGTTTTGCGCTGAGGCCAACCTGAAGGATACGCAGGAACAGCTGGAGGGTCACGTTAGAAACCGGCGTTTGATAATGGATACGCCCGGTCGATTCCGTGCCGGTTTTTGCAGCGCTGATAAAAAGCGAGAGTACTTTCTTACGCTGATCGGGGGCTACCCGGGATAAAACATCGGAAGCGTGTCCACTCAGGTCGGAAAAATCGACTTCCATTAATTCGCCGAGCCTCTGACTGGAACGGATCGCGGTTACAGTCCCATCGCAAAGCTCGAAGATACCTGCCGCGCCGAGAAAACGGCGAAAGATGGAAGCCGCGTTTGCATCCGGATCCCAGAGTTCCTTTTCATTCAGTTGACTAAGAAGAAAATCTTCGCCGAAGAAGCGCTCCGTATTCCCATTTTCCAACAACAGCTCGAACTCCTCGGCCGGTATCGGCTGCGAATATAGGTACCCTTGAATGATATTGCAGCCAATCGAGCAGAGATAGTCGGCCTGTTGCAGCGTTTCCACGCCTTCCGCGATCACGGCAAGGTTGAGCCAGTGCGCCATTTGCAGGATGGAGTTGAGGATCACTCCGCTTCGGGTCCCGATGCTGCCGGTCTCTTTCAGAAAACCCAGATCGAGTTTCAGCACGTCAACAGGGACATTTTTTAGAGTGTTCAGCGAAGACTGGCCTTTGCCAAAGTCGTCCATTTCGATCAGGAACCCCTCGGATTGCAGACTTCGGACGAATTCGATAAGGAGTTCCGCGTTTTCCATGTAAGCGGTTTCTGTGATTTCAAGACGCAGATCCTGCGGTTTGATGTCGCTTTCCCGCGTCAGTTGGAGGATCGTTTTGCATAGGTCGAGCGACTGGATATCCGCTCTCGAAACATTTACCGAAACGGATATTTTCGGGAGTCCCGCGTCGCGCCAGCGCCGGAGCAGTTTGCAGACCTGCTCCCATACGCAAAGATCCAGTTGAGTGATCAGGCCGTTCTTCTCGAGGATCGGGATAAACGAAGCGGGCATGATTATCCCCCTGACGGGATGGTTCCAGCGCACCAATGCTTCCGCACCGACGAGGGCACCGGTATGATGATTATACTGGGGCTGAAGGTACACTTCGAATTGCTTTTCCCGCAGTGCGGTCTGCACGTCCCCGATGAGTGCCTGTTCCTCGAGTATGCAGCTTCGCATGGTTTCGTTATAGTAGGCGAACCGTTTCGACGAGCCGGTTTTCGTCGACCGGAGCGCCATATAGGCGCGGTCGCACATAATATTCACTTCCAGCGAACGATCCTCGACCGGATAGATCCCGATACGCGGGGAAATAACGAAGTTTGGCTGATAGGAACGGAACTGCCGTATAAACTGCCCGATTACCTCGTCCGCATGGAAGCGTTCCCGCGCCAGACAAAAGACAAAATGATCCGCGGTAATACGGCCGTAAGTGGCGTTTGCGCTGAACATTGCATGAAAAAAACGCCCGATTTCAGTAAGAAGGCGGTTGCCCTCTTTCATGCCGAACAGATCGTTATACGCTTTAAATCGGTCGAGGTCGAACCAGCAGACCACAAAGGCTGTTTCCACGTGGCTGTCGATCAGGCGTCTTGTCGCGTCAGAAAAGCGTTCCCGGTTATAAATCCCGGAGACAGCGTCGTATTCCGCCAAATAACGATATTTCTCGTACGCCGTATATTCGCTTCGGGCAATGAGGTTTTTCAGGCGGAACGGCAAAGCGCCGGCATCCTGAGGGATTTGCAGATAATCATAAATTCCGTGGGGGACGCCACGCAGCTGCGAGAAATCTTCCAAAGAACCGGCGAGAATCAGGACCGGGAGATCCCTCAGCCCCGGTGTTTCATTGAGCATGGCGAAAAAGCCGATCGTTTCATCCAGCCCGTTATTCAGGCTTGTCAGGACGGCGCTGATCTTCGAAGAAGATTTACTGCTTAATTGGCCGAAAGCCTCCGAGCAGGTCTTTGCGCTTTGGCATTCATAGACGCCGGTAAGCAGACCGGTAAGAAGGTTCAGGCATTGCTCGTCTCGCTCGATAATCAAGATTTGCTTGAGCATGATATCTCCTGCAGGATGTTTCAGCCTGGTGTTCCGAAACGAACAGGGCCGATTTTTGTATAAAAGAAAAGCGCCGGCCACGAGACAGACGCTTTCTACCGCTACAAAACCGGTTCAGACGATTGGATACTTCGCCCGAAACCGTTGCCGACGCAACAAAAGGAACCTCATTGTGCCGGAAGCGCTTCCCGATGAGTGATTCTTTTATAGGGACGCTTATGCAACAAAATATAACATGTCCTCAATTGAATTGCAACCAAAACAAATTCAGAAGCCGCCCGGTATGTAACAGATACGGTCGTGCGCGTGATGTTACCGGCCGCCGAAAACCGCAAAGGGTGCGATCAACGCGGAGAAAAGCGCGTCAGCAGGGCGCTTTTTCTCCCGTGGCGGGCAACTTTCCTTCAAGAATTTGCGTTGCGATGCGCTCCGCCGCATTACGGCTCAGATATTGGCGCTGGGCCGCAAGCATGCGAGCACATTGATCCGTGTCGGTTCCGAGCCGGATGGCGTTTTCCGCGGCGGAATCCTCGTTTGGCGCAAGAACGGACATGCCCCGTTCGGCGAAAAACTGCGCGTTGAGCGTTTCCACCCCGGGGATCGGCGGCGTATGTACGATCGGTATGCCCTTGATTGCCGCTTCTGTGCTGGAAATTCCGCCCGGTTTGGTCAATAGTACGTCGCAGGCGTCCATATAGAGCGGAACGCGTTCGGTGAAGGCGACCGTGTGTACGCGAAAGTCCTCTCCGAAACGCGCATTGAGTGATTCTTGCAACGCGGTATTCCGACCGGCGAGCACGACGATGCGCGCGTCACGGCCTTTCAGTCGTTCGAGCAGCTTCTTTGTGAGCGTGACCGCGTCGCCGCAGCCTTCGCCGCCCGTCATAACAAGATAGCAGGGTACCCCGTCGGGAAGATCGAGCAGCGCGCGCGCATCCGAACGGTTTTGCGACGAAAGATACTCGTCCCTTACGGGAATTCCCGCGGGGAAGAGCCGCTCAGGGCGGATCCCTCTGCGGATAAACTGGCCTGCGAGGTCCGAATGTGGCGTAAACACCACGTCCATATCCGTTTCCTCGAGAAACGGAATGCACGTATAGTCGGTTGAAACGTAATAACAGCGGGCGGGCAGCGCGTGTTTCCGCTTCAGATAGGTCAGGGCTTCCGCAGGAAACAGGTGCGGGCAGACGACCGCGTCGATCTCTTCTTCCTCCAGATAGCGGCGCAGATTCTCCGCATAGAGTGCGTTTGCAAAATATACGGGTGATTTTCGCTTATCCGACCGGATAAATTCGCCGGCGGCATACATAAAACCGAACGCACGCGGTGTTCTGACGGCGATGTTGACGAACGCGCCCGTAATGGCGTCCGAGACGTTATCGCCGAGGAATGCCAGCGCGTCGCGGACTTCACAGGCTGCGCCGCGTTTCTCCAGCGCTTCGCGAACCGCGAGCGCGGCGGAATTATGCCCCTGCCCTGTGCTGCAGGTCAAAATGACAGACTTCATATTGCCGGTTTCCTTCCCATCCCCCTGTGAATGAAACGCTTGATGCGACTCGCTTCGGGTCGCTTCGTTCCGGTTCGCTCCCATCCCGTCGGGAACGGACCGGCGGTCGCGCGAATCAGCCGCAACGGCTGAAACCACAGGCGCGGCAAATGACGCAGCCGCCTTCGTGCTCCACTTTGCCGCCGCATTCCGGGCAAACGTGAACCTCGGTGGAGCTCGGCTTTGCGGGCGCGTCGTCGTTCGCAACGAATGGAACGTCCCCGTTTTGCGTGACAGGGAGCGCGGGGGAGACCTTTAGCTTCTCCTGCGCCTGCGGCGTTTCGTAATCCGCTCCGGTATCGATAAACTTGCTGACCTTCATAAGGACCCGCGCAATCGCGTCCGGACACGAAGTGCAGCTCATGTTTTTCTGACGGATTGTCGAGGGGCAGCGAATGCCCTTGAGCTGATCGTAAACTTCGTGAATCGATATGCCGCTGCGCAGGGCGATGGACGCGAGCCTTGCCGTAGCTTCACTCTGGCTTGGACATCCGCCCGCTTTCCCGGTGCTGGTAAAAACTTCACAGATGCCGGTTTCGTCGTAGTTGACGGTTACGTAAAGCGTACCGCAGCCGATGTTCATCTTTTCCGTAAAGCCGCGGGTGACCGGCGGACGGGGACGCGGTTCGATGGAGCCGTAGTTCTCCGGCAATGCCGCTGCGGATTCCGGTCCGGCCCCCTGCGGTTCCGGCTTTCCGTTGTTCACCTTACCGATGTTAAGCACCTGTCCCTCGCGGCTGCCGTCACGATAGATCGTGACCCCCTTGAGGTCCTCGCGATACGCAAGCAGATAGACTTCGCGCACATCCTCGCGGGTTGCATCATGCGGAAAGTTGACCGTTTTTGAAACCGCGTTGTCCGTATGCCGCTGGAACGCAGCCTGCATGCGCGTGTGCGCTTCCGGCGTAATATCGTGGGCGCAGACGAACACGCGCCGTATCTCTTCGGGGATCTCGTCGATCTTCTGAATGGTGCCTTCGCTTGCAATGCGCTTGAGCAGTTCCTCGCTGTCGAGCTTCAGAGCGTGGAGCTTTTTCATGAGCAGCGGGTTGACCTCGACCATTTGCGTGCCGTCCATAACGTTACGGATATACACGAACGCAAACACCGGTTCCACGCCGGAGGAACAGCTGGCGATGATGGAAAGCGTGCCCGTAGGCGCGATGGTGGTGACGGTCGCGTTGCGTACCGGCTCTCCGTCTTTGAGCGTGCTTTCGCCAAAGAGCGGGAATGCCCCGCGCGTTTTCGCAAGCCTGCGGCTTTCCGCACGTCCCGTTTCCTGGATGAACGACATAACCTGGTCGGCAAACGCGGCGCCTTCTTCGGACTGATAGGGAATGCCGAGCGCAAGCAGCGCATCCGCAAAGCCCATGACGCCCAGGCCGATTTTACGTGTGCTTCTCGTCATGTTTGCAATGCTCTCGAGCGGATAGTTGTTTACGTCGATCACATTATCCAGAAAATGCACCGCCTGCTGAACGGTCGTTTCGAGAAGATCGAAATCGAACCGGGTTTTGCCTTTTTCTTCCTTCAGCATGGTGACGAGATTGATGGAACCGAGGTTGCAGCTTTCGAAAGGCAGCAGCGGCTGTTCGCCGCAGGGATTCGTGCTTTCGATTTCGCCTACGGAAGGAACGACGTTGTCGCGATTCAGACGGTCGAGGAAAACGATGCCGGGTTCGCCCGTTTGCCAGGCGGCGTCCACGATCTCGTCGAATACGTCCCGCGCGGCCAGGGAGCCGACCACTTTCTTGCTCTTGGGATCGATCAGGTCATAGCGTTCGCCGGCTTCCACCGCGCGCATAAACGCTTCCGTCAGGCCGACGGAGATATTGAAATTGTTGATATCGTTTGTGTTGCTTTTGCAGCGGATGAACTCCAGAATGTCCGGATGGTCCACGCGGAGGATCCCCATATTCGCGCCGCGGCGCGTACCTCCCTGTTTGACGGCTTCGGTTGCGACATTGAACACGCGCATAAAACTGACCGGACCGCTTGCCACGCCGCCCGTGGAACGGACGGTGGCACCCTTCTGGCGCAGCCGCGAGAAGGAAAAACCCGTTCCGCCGCCGGATTTATGGATCAGCGCGGCGTCTTTCACCGCTTCGAAGATCGCCTCCATGCTGTCGTCAACCGGCAGCACGAAGCAGGCCGAAAGCTGGCCGAGCGGCCGGCCCGCGTTCATCAGCGTGGGGGAGTTTGGCAGAAACCGGAGCGAGCTCATGAGCTCGCGGAACGTCTCCGCCGTTGCGGAAAGATCGGCGTTGGGATCGTAGAGCGCATCCGCCTGCGCAACCGCGGTTGCGACGCGGGTAAAAAGACCCGCCACGTCCTCGACGACACGGCCGGTTTCATCCTTTGCCAGATAGCGCTTTTCCAGCACTTTCATTGCGTTTTCAGTAATCCCATTCAAAGACATACGATTCCCACCCCTTGTTTTTTGTTGTAAAACGGATTGTCTGCTTTGAGAAGACAAGGCGCCCTCTTCAGGCGCAGTTTAAGGATAGCACTATATCTTGTATCCATCAAGAAGGTAATCGACAAGATATTGCGAGTTTACAGATCGTTTACTTGTTACATCGCACGCTTACCGAAACGGATTTGGTCATGGTCTAGCCTATGGAACTTGACGCCCGAAGGGGGGATTGCCGGGCCCAAAATCCGCCAAACAGCGGGTCTGTCGATGGAACGAAAATGTAACGCAAAGAAAAACCCGGCGGTTTGATCCGCCGGGAGAGGGAAAAAGTTGGCGCTGAAAACGGGAAACACGAGATAGCAGATAGAAAAAAACTGGCGGTTTGGTCCGCCGGGAGAAGGAAAAAGTTGGTGCTGAAAACAGAAAACGCGAGATAGCAGATAGAAAAGGCCCGGCGGTTTGGTCCGCCGGGAGAGGGACAAGTCGGTGCTTAAAACAGGAAACGAGAAACAGCGAAACGCGGGATCAGCGTTTATAATCGAAGAGGATTAAGCGGTTTTCTCCGAGTGTTTCACGGCTCAGCGCGGCGGTGTTTGCGTTGAGCGAGTGCACGCGGCGGTTCGCGTTTGCCGCGAGCAGCGGTTCAAGACCCTCCACGTTGAAGTGCAGCGCGGGCGTTTTATAGTGCATGGGGATCAGCACTTTCGCACAGAGCGCATCCGCCAGCAACGTCGCCGTTTTTGCGTTAATCGTAAATACGCCGCCGATCGGCGCAAAAAGCACGTCCACCGGGCCGATACGTTCGATCAGCTCGCTGGAGAGCATATGGCCGAGATCGCCTAGGTGCAACACGTTCAGCCCGTCGATTTGGTACCGAAATACGAGATTCGAACCTCGTTTTGCGCCCTCGGCGTCGTCGTGGAAACTGTCGTACCCGGTCACGGCGATATCGCCCGCCATATGCTCGCCCGCCGTACGGATGACGAGCGGTTTGCCGGAAACGCTGTCAAGGCAATTATGGTCGTGATGGTCGTGACTGACCGTTACCGCATTGCAGATGATATCGTGCAGGTAATACCCTGTTTCACGGTCGCAGGGGTCGGTGAGAATGGAATAGCCGCTTTCGGCGGTGAGCAGAAAGCAGGAGTGCCCATACCAGGTGATTTGCATGCGAATCGTCTCCTTTTGACAAAAGAATATAGGAATGGAGAAAACGGTATTGAACAAAATAGACCCTGTACGGTCGTCAGGTTCTGTGAAAGCTTCATTGATTCCACAATTTCGAAAAACGAAGATAACGGGTTGGGATCTCTCGATTCCCGGACGGATGGGCAACAAGGGCGATCCTTATTCTCAAATACGACTCAGGAACAGGGGTAACCGGTCCTGATGAGCGCTAGATGTGAAAGTATTATACAACATATTGCCGTTTCTGGTAAGTATATTCCAAAATCGACGAGAACGAGCGTGCCGTGCGATCGCGGTTCCAGTTAACAATCAGGGGCGGGCCGCTTCTAAACCGGCGGAGGACAGCAGCCTGGCGAGCGCGCCGCCGAGGGAGCCGCTGCACCGCAGGACCGCGGGGCGTTCCCGCGGGGGAATTTCGTGAAACAGCGTTTCGGCGGAACGGGCGGCGCGCCGGTACGCGGCGGGACTCTGGCTTGCAACGACCGCTTCCAGCAGAGCCTGGTGGAAAGCTCTGCCATCGGGACAGCCGGTTCCTTCGTGCCGTGCAAGTACGAGCATGCGGTTGACCGCGTGATCGGAACCATCGTTCAGTGGGAGCGGAAGCGCAGCGTTGACGCGCGTAACAAGCGCCTGGTAAAATGCGTCGGAAAAATCGAACAGCAGCCAGCCATTGACCAGCCGGATGCGCTCGACGAGCGAAACGCCATAAAGCTTGCCGTAATCCGCGCAAAGAGCCGGGGCTGCGGCGGCGCCATGCGGAAGGTGCGCACTTGCATCGGACCGCTTTGCAGGCAGGCGGATGCTTGCGGCGGCAAAAGGCACGCGGAGCGCTTTGGAAAGCGCCAGCGCGAGTGCGGGAGAAATCTCGTTTTCAAATGCCGTTTCCATACCGCTAGTCTAGGCGCACCGTGCCGCACTGTCAATCATCGCGAGGGAACGGCACGGCCTGCTGATCAATTTGCAGCCCGGCTCCGCCGAACTGCGGACGGGTGGACGGTCTCGACCATATCGATTGACAGAAAAGCGCGCTTCGGAAACGAAGCCGTGTTTTTACCACTGAATATGTTATAATAAACATCGGTTCCTGCAAAAGGAACGAGAATTCAGCGATATGATAAAAGAATTCGGCGTTTCGTTTTGTACAAGATACGACGGGCAGTCTATTCTGTTAAGGAGGAGAGGCCATGCAAACGCAACAATTGCGCTGCCAGACCAGCATCCGCATCTACGGCGAAGAAAAATGTTTCGGACCGGGCATTGCGGAATTGCTGGAGCATGTGGATCGGCTGAAATCGCTTCGGAAAGCGACGATCGAGATGGACATGGCCTACAGTAAGGCCTGGAAAATTGTAAAAACAGCCGAGGGGAACCTAGGCTTTCCACTGCTTGTTTCCGTTACCGGCGGAAAAGGCGGGGGAGGCGCGGAACTGACCGAGGACGCAAAGCGGTTCCTGCTGGCGTATCGTCGCCTGGAGAAGGCTGTTCGACAGTATGCGGACGAAGCGTTTGTCGAGATTATGGGCGGCTGAGCGCCGGCACGGGGAAACGGCGGAGACTAAGATTAAGGGAGAACGACTCGATTGATGCGTTTTACGAAGGTACATGGACTGGGTAACGATTTTATTCTGATCGACGGGCGGGAGGAAGCGCGCGACTATAACGCGCTTGCCCCACGGCTCTGCCACCGGCAGACCGGCATCGGCGCGGACGGTCTTTTGATCGTCCTGCAAAGCGAAAGCGCCGAAATCCGGATGCGGATCGTCAATTCGGACGGAAGCGAAGCGGAGATGTGCGGAAACGGCATCCGCTGCTTTGCGAAGTATGTTTACGAGCAGGGCATTGTGCGGAGCACGGAATTCGGCGTGGAAACACTGGCCGGTGTTATGCGTCCGAAAATCGTACTTCAGGATGGAAAGGTTGCCGGCGTAACGGTGGATATGGGAGAACCGCATCTGGAATGCGCCGAGATTCCCGTGCTCGGGGAAGGGCGCTGCATTGACCGGGAGCTGACGGTGCAGGGGCAAACGCTGCGGTACACGAGCGTGCTGGTCGGCGTTCCGCACACGGTGATTTACGTGGACGACCCGACCGATCCCAAATGGATGGGCCTTGGCTGGGATATTGAACACGCAAGCGTGTTTCCCAAACGGACGAACGTGAACTTTGCGCACGTGATCGATGATCATACGGTCGTTCTGCGCACGTTCGAGCGCGGATGCGGGCCGACGCTCGCCTGCGGTACTGGTGCGTGTTCCACAGCGGTCGCCAGTGCGCTCAACGAAAAAACCGGGCGGAGCGTGGATATTCAGATTGCGCTGGGTACGCTTCATATCGAGTGGGCGGCGGATAATCGCGTGTCTATGACGGGGCCTGCCGAAATCGTTTTTACCGGGGAAACAAACCTGGCATAAGCGTGCCGGGTACGGAAGACTAATCGATGCGGAGATGAGTAAAATACGTCTCCGCATTTTGCTTATTAAAAAGTGGATATTTTGTTCAAAAAATGCCCTGTTTATGGGAAAATTGGGACAAATTCTTGATGGGCGTCTGAAATCGCCGGCGAACCATTGCGCGGCAGGCCGCGTTGTGGTACGCTTTGTTGCAGACGGTCGGCCGACCGATCTTTCTTCTCTTTTTTGAATTTGAATTCACACATTTTAATCGGATGGGAGTACTTGCGCCATGGAGACAATCGAAACGGGCGGAGCGGCCGCGCAGGACGGGATGTCGTCCGCCGAAGCGCTTCGCAGGAAGACGTTCAACCGAAACAAGTGGTTCTTTTCCGCCAGCGGCATCGGCCGCGACATGAGCTATGCGCTCATCGACACATTCCTGCTGACCTACATACAATTCGGCGTTTCGCTCACGCTGGCGCAGTTTACGGCGCTGAGCCTCATCATCGGCGTGGGCGGGCGCGTCTGGGACGCGCTGAATGACCCGCTCATGGGCGCGATCGTCGACGGCGCGCATTTGAGATGGGGAAAATTCCGACCCTGGATCCTGCTCGGTGCGATCCTCTGCGGTTCGGTCATCATCACGATGTTCAACGTGCAGAGCATTACCGGCTGGCGGTTCGTGGTGTTTATGACCATCATGTACCTGCTGTGGGAATCGACGTTCACCATGAACGACATTGGATACTGGTCGATGCTGCCGAGCCTTTCGAGCGTGAAGAAGGAGCGCGACTCCGTTACCACACTGACTGTCCTGTTCGCGGGCGTCGGGGCGATTCTGGCGCAGGGCATCATTCCGCAGGTCACCGTCGGCGACATGCGCGCGGGCTACCGCATGGTCGCGATTCTGGTCGCCGCCGTCTTCATCGGCAGCCAGGTCATGACGTTCTTCTTTGTGAAGGAAACGCCGCGCGCAAGGGTGGAGATGAACGAAAACATCTCCCTCAAGAGAATGTGGAAGACGATCATCAAGAACGACCAGCTGCTCTGGATGACGCTCTCCATGCTCTTTTACAACGTCGGCAGCACGATGCTTATCGGGCTGGCGGCCAACCTTCTGTATATGGAGATCGGCTATAACGGCACGCTCTACTTCTACGTGGTCGTCGCCTACGGCGTGACCATGGTGGCCGTCAACGCGCTGTATCCGTGGCTGGTCGGCAAGCTCGGACGGCGAAAGCTGCAGAACGTGAGCATCACGACCGCGATCATCGGTTATCTTGTGATTGCCGCGATGGGCTGGGCGCCGTTCTTCCCGTTCAACATCTGGATACTGTGCGTGTTCTGCATGTTCGTTTCGGCGGGACAGTCGCTCTTCTATATGGCGTCTATCATCAATATGACCAATTGCGTGGAATACAACGATTATAAATACGGCGAACGCAGCGAAGCCGTCGTTTCCACGCTGCGGCCGTTCATGGCCAAGTTCGGCTCGGCCGTGCATACGCTGCTGATTACGCTGGTGCTGACCATTTCCGGCACGTTCCTGCTCAGCCAGTCGATCAGCACGCTGGAGACGCAGCGTGACTTTTTCGACCGGCAGAGCGCCGAAAACCAGGCGTATTACATTTCGCAGGTTCAGGACTACCTGAAGGAATACGAGGGGCTGGCCTCCGGGACGGAGGCGTACACCGTAGTTACCGGCAAGATCACCGCAGAGATCGCCGCGGACGACGTGATGAGCAAGTTCCAGATCGACCCGCAGTTTGTGCCTTCGCTGAAGGACGCGATGGTCGTCTTGACCGGCACCGACGGCAAGGAGAAGGAGCTTGGGCGCCTTGGCGAACTGGACGCCAGCCGGATCAGCGGCGAAAACGGCACGTACTCGATCATGATCGACGATCTCAAAAGCGGCGGCGAAAGCGCGGCGAACCTGAGCTTCCGCGATCAACGTACGATGACGATGCGCGTATGGGTTCGCCTTGCGGTCACGCTCATCCCGATCGTGCTGCTGCTGGCCGCGTTGTATACGCAGAAGAAGAAGTTCGTCATCGACGAGGAGTATTACGACAAAATGGTGGCCGAGATCGACCGCCGGAAGGAAGGGAGCGGGCAGATGTAGTTCCAATACGCTGCACGCAAAGGAACGCGTCGAAGAATCTTCGGCGCGTTTTTCCAGTTGGCCCGATGGGTTTAACAAGAGCCGGATATTCGGACAAAGAGGATGTCCTTTGTAACGCTTCGCGTTTCCGGACGGAAAGGACGACACGATCCCATATGATTCTGATTCACAATGATGACTTCGATCTTCAGAAAATCGCGCAAAGCGGCCAGTGCTTCCGGCTGAATGCGGGGAAGGAGGGCTACACACTCCTTGCGCACGGTCATGTTTTGCGACTGCGAAACACACCTGACGGCTGCGAAGCGGATTGTTCGCAGGCGGAGTACGAAGCGCTTTGGAAGGGCTATTTCGATCTGGAGCGCGATTATTCAGAAATTCGCCGTGCCGCCGATCCCAAAGATCCGTTTTTACAGCGTGCGCTTTCCTATGGGCGGGGAATCCGAATCCTTTGGCAGGATCCCTGGGAGATGCTTGTCAGCTTCATTATTTCGCAGCGGAAGAATATTCCGGCGATCAAAGCTTGCGTTGAAACGCTTTGCACGAGATATGGTGAGCCAATTGAATCGAAAGGGCAGAGGTTCCATGCGTTTCCTTCGGCGGAGCGGCTTGCGGCGCTGGAGGAGCGGTGCTTTCTGGAGTGTTCGCTTGGGTATCGTGCCAAGTATGTTCGCGCGGCGGCGCAGATGGTCGCTTCCGGAGCGCTCAATCTCGGCGAAATCGGATCGCTGCCGGACGACGCGCTGATGGTCGCGTTGCTCGGTGTTCCGGGCGTTGGGGAGAAGGTTGCCAACTGCGTGATGCTCTTTGGATACCATCGCCTTTCACGTTTTCCGCGGGATGTATGGATCAATCGCATTGTGGAACAAGAGTATGGCGGCGAGTTCCCGGCGATGCGCTATCCGGATACGGCCGGCGTGCTGCAGCAGTACCTTTTCTATTATGCAAGGAGTTCGGAATACGCGGCGGAGCGGCAGGAAACGAAACAACGATGATTCCGAAAAGTCGCGTGCTTTTCTCTTGACGCGCCGGTTTGCGTTTGCTATTGTTTGCTTATCGCAATGCGGGTTTTGATGTGACCCGCGCGATCCGGCGCGAGGGAATTGTGTTTGATTTTGTTGCGCCTGGCTGTGGAAGCCTGCTCCCGGGGCAATCCGGAAGCAGGCTTTCTTTTTTGCCGTATTGGACGCCATAATACAATAATTTGATGTTACAAACAATTGTAAACAGAATCAATCTGTTACAACGTAAGCACAAGCCGCTTTTTTGCAGGACAGGGATCGGTAAATTTCCTGAATGTTGTGCAAACCCGAAGAAACACACGATCCGTCTGTAATAACGAAGGTTCATAATCGCTAAATTGCAAAATAATTGTAAAAAATATGGCATTTACTCTTTCATTTTTGTATGTTACGATATAAAAGACCTAATTTGGTACATATCCGACACATCTCGATGCAAACGAAAGGCGAATGTTATGGGAGCGATTTTTCAAAACTTTTCCAACCTAACTTGGCAACAGATTGTCATGTGGTGCATTGGCGGAATCCTGATTTATTTGGCGATCAAGAAGGACATGGAACCTTCACTGCTGCTGCCAATGGGGTTCGGCGCGATTCTTGTGAACATCCCTATGTCCGGCGCGATCACACAGATTATTGACGGCGCGAAGGAGATTGGCGTTCTCAACGTTCTGTTTGACGGCGGTATTGCCAACGAACTCTTTCCGTTGCTGCTGTTCATCGGCATCGGCGCAATGATCGATTTTGAACCGCTGCTGACCAACCCCAAATTGATGCTCTTTGGTGCGGCGGCGCAGTTCGGCATCTTCTTTACGCTGGTAGCGGCGTCGCTGCTGGGATTCCCGCTGAAGGACGCGGCGTCCATCGCTATCATCGGTGCGGCGGACGGCCCGACCTCCATTTTCGTTGCGAACTATCTGCATTCCAATTATCTGGGGCCGATCATCATAGCGGCTTATTCCTATATGGCGCTGGTGCCGATCGTCCAGCCGCCGATCATCAAACTGCTTACCACGAAAAAAGAACGTCGAATTCGCATGGAGTATACCGGAAACAGCGTATCCCAGGCGACGAAGATCCTTTTCCCGATTATCGTTACCGTCATTGCCGGCATTTTCGCGCCGCGTTCGGTGGCTTTGGTCGGCTTTTTAATGTTTGGTAACCTGATTCGTGAATGCGGTGTGCTGGGGTCCCTTTCGGATACCGCGCAAAAGGTGCTTGCAAACCTGATCACGCTGCTGCTTGGTCTGACCGTTGCGGCCAACATGCAGGCGGATAAGTTTATTACGCTGCAGACGCTGATGATCCTCGGCCTCGGACTGGTCGCGTTCATCTTTGATACGGCGGGCGGCGTGGTCTTTGGCAAGGTCATGAACCTGTTTGTCAAGAAAAAGGTCAATCCGATGATTGGCGCGGCGGGTATTTCCGCCTTCCCGATGGCCTCCCGTGTCGTGCACAAGATGGGTCTTGCGGAAGATAACCAGAACCACCTGCTGATGCATGCCGCGGGAGCGAATGTTGCCGGGCAGATTGCCTCCGTAATTGCCGGCGGTGTGCTGCTCAACCTGATTGTGAAGTAAAGAGAGGAGTTTTCTTATGAACCTCGAAGCTGTTGCCCCACTTTCCGATACGCTAAGCATACTCGGCCTTGGTTTATTGGGCATCTTCATTGTTACAGCCGCGATCATTCTCATGATCACGCTGCTGAATCTTCTGACTGCTCCTGTCAAGAAGCAGAAAAAATCGTAAACCGCAAAAGAACGTAATTTACGCAAAGTAAAATACCGCAATATGCGGATAACAAAAGGGAGATAGTATTATGGAAGAGAACCTGATTCTGTATGGGTCCATTCTCATCGCTCTCCTGGCGTTCGCATTTGCTGCGTGGCTTTACCTCTGGGTCAAGCGGCAGCCCTGCGAAAACCAGAAGATCATCAAAGCGACCGGCCTGATTCGCTCCGGCGCGCGGACGTTCCTTCGTAAGGAATACGCAGTTCTCGCGCGATTTGCCGGCGTTGCGGCTGTGCTGATCTTTGTGTTCCTGCCCTCGCCGGTATGGAAAGGCAACATCCTGGAAAACGTGAAAATGGTTGTTGCGTATCTATTTGGAACGGCGATCTCCGCTATCGCGGGGAAAATTGGCCTGGAAGTGGCAACCATTGCGAACGGACGTGCCGCGGAAGCGGCAAAGAACGGGATCAAGCCTTCGTTCATGGCGGGATTCCGCGGCGGTGCGGTCATGGGTATGGCGGTTGTCGGCGCGAGCCTCCTCGGCGTTGCGCTGGTATACCTCATTACCAAGGACGCGACGGTCATCCTGGGCTTCAGCTTCGGCGCAAGCTCGCTGGCTCTGTTTGCAAAAGCAGGCGGCGGTATTTTCACGAAGACGGCCGATATCAGCGCGGACCTAGTCGGTAAGGTTGAACTCGGTATTCCGGAGGACGATCCCCGCAATCCCGCCGTGATCGCCGATAACGTTGGCGACAACGTTGGCGATGTTGCCGGCATGGGCGCGGATCTCTTCGATTCGAACGTTGCTTCCATGGCGGCGGCTCTCGTTATGGCCAGCGCGCTCGGCGGCAACAATGTGGAAATGGTGTTTGTATTTGCGGCGCTTGGCCTGCTGGCTTCCATCATTGGCGTCATGACCGCGCGCATCGGCAAGCATGGCAGCCCCACGAAGGCGCTGAATTCCAGCACCTATGTTACGACGGCCGTTTACCTTGTTCTGACCGCCGGCGCAACGTATTTCCTCCATTACTCCTGGCGCATCTGGGGCGCCTGCATCGTCGGCTTGCTGGTCGGCGTGGTGATTGGCCTCACGACGGACTATTTCACGGACGATACCAAAAAGCCCGTTCACTTTGTGGCGCATGCCAGCGCAACCGGACCGGCGTTCACGATTCTTTCCGGCATTTCTTACGGCCTTCTGAGCGTTTTGCCGGCTATGATCGGCATCGGCGTTTCGGCGCTCGTTGCGTATAAACTCTGTGCGCCGCTGGCTACGGATCCCACGCAAACCGTCCAGTATGCGCTGTTTGGCATCGCGATGTCTGCTGTCGGCATGCTTTCCATCGTCGGCATGATCGTCAGCAACGACGCTTACGGCCCCATCGTGGACAATGCGCGCGGCCTGGCCGAAATGGGCGACCTCGGTGAGGAAGTCCTCGATATTACCGATCAGCTCGATTCTGCGGGCAACACGGTGAAGGCGGTTACCAAGGGCTTTGCAATTGCCGCTGCCGGCCTTACCGTCATCGCGCTGCTTGGCGCGTTCATGAGCGAAGTCAATGAGGCCGCCCTGAAACTTGGGGTGGAAGGCATTTCAAACTTCGACATTATGAACCCGATGGTATTCTTTGGCCTGCTGGTTGGTGCGGCGATCCCTGCGGTTTTCTCCGCCATGCTGATGCTTGGCGTTGATCGCAACGCGCAGCGCATGGTGGCCGAGATCCATCGCCAGTTCAAAGAGATCATTGGCCTGAAGGAAGGAAAAGAAGGCGTTGAGCCGGAATATGATAAGTGCATTGAGATCGCTACGTCAGGTGCGCTCAAGGAACTTGTCCCGGCGGGCCTAATGGCAATTATCGCTACGTTTGTTGTTGGATTCATTGGCGGTGTACAGGCCATTGGCGGGTTCCTCTGCGGCAACATCATCAGCGGACTGCTGTTCGCACTCTTTATGAGCAACTCCGGCGGCCTCTGGGACAACGCTAAGAAATTCGTGGAAAGCGGCCATGAAGGTGGCAAGGGCAGCGATGCGCATAAGGCCGCGGTCGTTGGCGACACGGTTGGCGATCCGTTCAAGGATACGGCGGGGCCGTCCCTGAACACGCAGATCACCGTGGTTTCGCTGGTTGCGTCCCTGATGAGCACACTGTTCTTAATGTATAACGTGGCAAACCTTTTCTAAACAAAACAAACCAAAGCAAGTGAAAGCGGCGGCCCATTCGGGCCGCCGCTTTGCGTTTCGCCGTATGGAACGTTTGTCGGTTTCTTCAGTTTGGATTGGGCAAAGCAAGGCGCACTTCCTCTGCTGCATGGCGCGCCAGAAGCGCGCAATCCGCGTCGGTCAGTCGATAGTTTGAAGTGTCGTCGCGGGTGGGGACCGGCTGCGGAGGCAAGAGTTCCCGAATATGCTGATCCAGCAAAACGACAGGCCGTGCGCCGGCTCGGCGGGTCAACTCCCTGGCAAGATCGGGATTGATTCCATCCGCGCCGCCGCTGACGGAGAGGAATCCGTAAGGGCGCGGTTGCTGTTTCAGCTCGCTGAGGCAGCGCCGCAGCGGAAAGGCAATCTGTCCCATCCAAACTGGGCCAACGAGCAGGATAAAATCGGATTCGTTCCAGTTGTCTTGGGAAAAGCTGACTTTGGGGATACGCTGAAATAACAGATCCAGTGTAATGGAACCGTAGTTCACCGGCCGCTTTGGCTGGATCGTCACTTGTTTCGCGGCCAGCTCGTTGGCAACAGCTTGCGCTAAGCGGGCGTTGTTGCCGGTGTAACTGTAGGATACGACGGTGATTTGCAGAAAAATCCCTCCCTTATTCCGGGCAATCGGCCTGCGCCTGTAACAGCGCGTTTTCCAACGCCTTTAAATGCGCTTTCGAGGTCAGCGTGGCGCTGCTAACTGCATCGACCTGCAAAGAGCGGGCTGCCAGCACACGGTCAAACAGCGTTTCAACCGTCATTTCACCGGCTATTTTCGTCGGGTTCCCCTCCTCGTCGACAGCACCTTTGCGTGTGCGAATATCTGTGATTTTGCCTCCCGCAATCGTTACTTCGACCGATACGTCCCGCAAATGCCCGGTTGTGCCTTCATATGTGCCGGTATACGTACCATCACGCAGGTTCTGAAAGTCCACGCTGCCGATTTCCAGATTCGTCAATTCTCGCCGCGATGGAAGATCGGCGGAAAAGACATAGGCGCTCCCTATACAGAGAATTGCGAGGAGGGCAGCAGGGGCGATCCACCATCGCCGTCGCTTTGTTTTTGTGTTTGCTTTCATAATCGTTTCCTTTCGGTTGTTGGTTATTCGACTACAACTCTTACCTGCGTTTCGTCCTGCGCATCGTCCACGTCGACCAGGGCGCAGGGAAGTTTCTGCTCTCCGGATGCGACGGAACGCTCGAACAGCTCGCAGTTGAAGGCGCCAAGCAGTTCCATTGCCTGTGCGCATCCGTCCGGTTCGTTCTTCGCGGCCTGCGCGCCGTATTTCATCCCAAGTTTAAACATACCATACGGAATTCGAACGTCCGCAGTTTTCTTTCCGTGTTCCGTAACCGCAATATGAACCCGATGCGGTTTATCCAGTTTTGTTCCCATTGATTTTGATTCCTTCCTTTCTGTTATGAATGAACATAATTCAATTCATTCATTTGTTCCTGCAAAAAAAACGGCTCTGTTTTACGTGGAGCAGTCGGTCAGGCCTTTCAGGACCAGATCGGTCATGGTGTCGAGAAGCACTGGGAAATATTCCATGCCGATTTCGTCCTTATGCGTATCGATATTGATGATCGCTTCAAAGACTTTCATGATCACCCGACTGTCGATATCCGAACGCATTTTCCCCTCCGCCTGCCAGCGCTGCACCAGCGTAAGGAACGTATCGTAGAGGAAATCGAGTGAATCGATCGCATGTTCCTCGCGATACGCGAGTTCGATTTTGCGAAAATCTTCGCTCATATACCATTCGCGAAGGATCGGGTTCGACTGAATTCCCTGCTGATTAACGCGCAGCATATCCCGGATAATCGTCCGCGGAGATTGTTCCCGATCGAGTGTTTCAAGAAAACTTCTCTTAAGCTTTGTATTTTCGTCCTTAAAAATCTCCATAAAGAGCTGTTCTTTCGACGAATAATAGAGATAAAAGGTGCCAACTGCGATACCGGCCGCTTTTGTGATGGCCTGAATACTGGTATCCTTAAATCCCTTTTCGCTGAAAATGGCTTTTGCGGTTTCATAAATCAGCAGCTTTTTTTCCATATCAACCTCGGTAAAATGAATGAACAATTATTAAATTCATTCATATTGTACAGAACCTTTCAGATTTGTCAAGAGTTTTTTTAAAAATTATCCGAGTCTGCGAGAATTGAATCGCCAACAAGCTGGGGAAGAACAGCCAAAATTGACAGGACGCCCCTCACGGAGCGTCCTTATTTGGGTTGGACGGTTGGAATATCCGGGAATCCTTTGGGGAGAAGGATACTGTCACGCGGAAGGAAGAATATAGCGAATCAACAATGTCAGTTCCGTCCAAACCCTACAAGAAAGATCTTACCAAAGAATCGTGAACAATGCATCAACTGTATGTAACGATTCTGAAACGGATATTGACGGGAATCGTAACAAAATTTGGCACGAACTAGACGTGTACGTCCGGCAGCCGCGACCGGTCTACACCCAGGAGCCAGAAGTACATTCCTCCAAGCATCGAGACGGCGAGGATTCGGTATTGAAAATGCGCGTGCATATACATGGGCTGCGTGGCGACTAACGTCCAGAGAATGGGAAAAGCCGCAATGATCAGCAGAACGGCGCCGCGCGCATAGGATGCGCGGTTTGTTCGGAACAGCGCCATGAAAAGGACGGCCGCCGCGCAAACGACAAGGAAGATAACAAGCATAGGCCGGTCGAACAGATGCTTGAACGCCGAGAGGATTGCCGCAATCTTGTTATAGCGAAACAGGAGGTCCGGCGACTTTTCGATACCGAGGCGCACGACGGCGGATCCCCACGCGGAGGCGAACGCATTTTCGCTTGTAAATACGGTTGTGAGCGTCAGCTTTGTGATCCACATCAGAACGTATGCGCAGAACCAGACGCCAAAGAGCTTCAGCGTTTGCAGAAGCAGCGCTTTTGCCGAGGGCGGTTCTTTTGCGTAACACTGGCAAATGGAAAGCGCGAGCAGCGGAAGGCCGAATGTAAGCAGGGGCGTGGTGTAAAAGTCGAAATACTGCGTCGCCATACCAAGAATGAAAAAGCCCGTGATTGCGAGCCTTGGTCGGGCGAGCCACCTGGGGACGAAAAGCATACCAAGGAACGCGATCACAAAACAGATACTATACTGGAACAGCGCGCTGGCAACAACGGGATTCACAAACAGGAGAGCTGCGGTAAAGAGCATTGGCGGCCATACGGAGCGCGTTTGAAACGCCAGCATCAGTGCGCTAGCTGCCATAAGAAGGAAAAACGCCCACATGATCAGAGTGCGCATGGTTCCGTAATCCATAACGGAAAGCAGGGCGCGCACATAGGTACGGAATCCATGCCAGTAGCGAGTGTAGAATACGTCCGCTTCCTCGTGGTTTGCCACGGTGTTTCGCGCATCCTGAATGGTAAAATTATCTTCAAGCGGATAGGAATTCTTGAGAACGGATTCCGGATGGGAAGCGGTATCCATATAGGTTGAAAGGGAAAGAATAACGACTTCCGACCAGTCGTCGAGCTTATAGGAGCCCCATGTGGAACGCAGTATGTTTGAATCGCTCCATTCCCGTTCGATCTCGTCTATGGAGAGCAGGTAGTTTTCTTCGATGCGTTCTTGCGGTAAGAGTCCGCTGGCAAACAGCAGCGCAAGGCCGAGCGCGACGAGTAATAGAAATGCGATGGCACAGCGGAAGAAATCGCTATTCAGAAACGACATGGTTCGCCCCCTTTCACAGGACATGCCTCCTCAAGAAGATCTTATTGTAAAAATACCACCGAATCAAGTATATCACGTGAATATGGATGAATGCTGACTGAAATATGGCAGGAAATTGGGAGTTTCTCCGGCATAAAAAATCCTCCCGAATTACGGGAGGATACGAAATACTGTCAGGCTTATTGCAATCAATCGTCTTCGGACGGCGTATACGTAAATTCTACGGAGGCTCCTTCCGAATTCAGGCCGGTAATCGTCATGCCGTTGATGGCGTACCATTCCTTCGCCGATTTCGGGAAATCAGCGGCTTCCTTTCCGGTCAGCGCTGCAGGGCGGCTTCCGCCGGTCGTCATGCCGATGGCGCCATCCTCGCCGCTGACGGAGAACTGATAGAGCGTTGCCGTGCCGTCGCTTGCAATGTAGTAAAACTGGCCGACATAACCGAAGGAGGTACGATACGTTTCGGAATAAACGTCTTCCGTGCCGTCCGTCGATCCGGTGCAAACAAGCGACTTGCCGGACTCGTAGGTACCGGTGAGCGTCGTTTCCTTATCATCGGAATTTTTGTAAGTTACGGTGTAGGAATTGCCGTTTTCCTGGTATACGACGTCCTTTGAACCCATGGCAGCGAGCGCGGCGGCGACATTGGTTTCACCAAGGCCAAAATACATGGCGGGCAGCATGTAGAGATCGGTCATCGACGCCCCGAGAAAGGAAAGGGCGCTCATCATGGTATCCGGATTGTTGCTTAGCCCGTCCATAATTTTCGATATCACGGCGGACTTCTCTTCCATGTATGCGCTGTAGAATGCGGAGGCCGTGTCCGATGGCACGCCGGCTGCTTCCGCGGCGTTTTCTGCTGTTTCCTCCACTTTTGTCGCGTCTTCCGAGACGTTGGCGGCTTGCGACGCTATGGCCTCGACATCGTCCTTTGTTTTTGCGCATCCGGCCAGCAATACGATTGCCATCAGGCATGAAATCAGGATGGCGATGGATTTTTTCAGCATAGAATCCCCCCAAAATAAATTTCGGCAGGCACGGATATACCGCCTCTACCAAATTCATCATACCAGAGAAAACGATGTTTGAACAGACCGCAGTGGAAAACGCATTACGGAAGAGGAACATTCAGGATCGTTTGGCAGGGACGAAACAGAATGGCTCTCCATGTGTTTTCTATGGTGCGCAAAGAGAAGAGGATTTTTTACGAAAAAGAAGCGGCACGGCTTTCCTTTATTCTTTCGGAAGTGAAAAATCCGCCAGCGTGACGCCTGCAAGCATCTGACCGAGCTGTGCCGCCTGTTCAAGACTGACCCGGGCGCCGCGGAGTTCCTGCCCGCTTATGGCAATACCGGATATATCACAGTCCGAAAGATCCATACCGGAAAACGAAGTTTGGAACAGCTCGGCGCGAAGCAGAAGACACCGCTCGAACACGGTTTTCGAGAGGGAGCAGCCGCTGAGCGAGGACTGGGAAAGATCACACTCGAGGAACCGAACGTGCCTGAATTTGGAGGAACTGAAATTGCCGTATCGGAGCACGCAGTTTTCAAATGCGGCGTCAAGCAGGAATGCCTCGCAGAGCGTGGCGCCGACCAGTTTGCAGTCCGTGAGCTTCGTTTTTTGCATCGTCATTTTGGGCATGGCGGTATTGGAGAAATCGCAGTGGTCCATCCGGCAGTCGATAAACGCCGCGCGATCCATTGAGCCGCCGGTCAAGCGGCAGCCGATGAAACGGCAGTTGCGAAACGTCAGTCCCGGGTATGCGCCGCCATCCAGCGAGAGGTTTTCCAGGAGCGTGTAGGAAACGTCCTCCTCTTCCTCGCTCGCATGCCGAAGCAACGACTCCAGGTCGGTGCAGGGTGTCAATACCGGTTGTGTCGGTTGATGATTCATAGGCAGAAGTGTAACACACGCCGTTTCACGTGTACAGCGCCATTCACATCGAAAAGACGGAAAAAAAAGAAGAACTTCCGAAGAAACCCCGGAAATTCTCTCTTTTTTCTGATGCTACTATACCACAAAACCGGCTGTTTTTCAAGACTTGTACGTGCGGTGACAAACGCGTATGATTTGCCGGAAGGGCAGGCGACAATGTATGGAAAACGGAACGGAACTCGCGCTGGCGGAACGTTGGGAGACCCGCTTGCGGGAAGAGTTGCACGCTGCGAACGATCGCTCCGCCCGGTTTGGTCTGGCGCTGAGCGAACAGGGAATTATAAATGTGACGGCGCGACGGAAAGAGGCGCTTTTACAGACAGGACGGATCGAGCTGGGAAGCAGCGCGGTGCCGGCGATCATCGACGGATTCTGCGACTCGCCCTATCTGCTTGGGGACGAATATGAGGAAACGCTTTCCGCGTTGACGGAAGCGTTTTACTACTACAAAAACGAATCCGGCGACCAACTTTCAGACGATGAATTGATTGGTGCGATGCGCGAGCGGTACGATGCGTTCGGCGGCAGCGTGGATGCCGTGATTGGCACTACGCTTGACGAGTTGTGCCGGGCAGTGAAATACGGCATACATGAGGAACCGGAGCGGCGAGAGGATACGGAAGAGGAAACAGATGAAGACGAATGATCTCGACCTTGAATCCCTCGTTCCGGACGAACGCTTCGAGGGGGAACGAAGCGAGGAACTGCTCGCCCTGCTGGCGGAACGCACCGCGCGCTATACGATGGGGGACAGCACGTCCGTACGCGTGGAAACGGCTGCGCGTTTGCTGGAAGGGATTCTTTACTGCTTGAATCTTTCCAAACGATCGGCCGGTGCGCAGGACCCGAACGCAACCGTCAAGGATCGCTTTTTCGCGGGCGTACGCGAAGCGGAGCGCCTGAAGCGACGTGCGGCGCTTCTGTATGCGCAGGCGAAACGCTTCGAGCCTCCCGTTGTGAATTTGGGCTATACGGAAACGTGCCTGGCGCTCTCCGGCTTTTTCAGGCAGTACGATCCCGCTTTCTTTGCGCAGGAGATTCCCTGCGCGATCGACTATCCCCTCTGTCAACCGGTTTCGGAGCGGTTGAAAGGTGTGGAGTACCTTCTGGACTACCTGAAGCGGTGGCTGGTCGAGAGTTCGTTTTTGCGGATGATGGATGCGGATTCGTTGCGCCGCCTATATGCGGGTTATTACGCAGACGATCCGGATTTGCTGGTCAATCTTTATCTGCCTGCGGCGGAAGCGGCATCGCTTTGCGCGTTGGCGGGAAGGCCGGTACGTCAACTGACGCTGCGTCCGGCGGATCGGGAACGAATTGTGCGGCTGATAGACGCAGAGGATGCGTCATCAGCGAAAACGGCCCTGTGCGAAGCGGCGGAACATGCCGGTAAAGAGCTGAACCAAACCGGTGAATTTTCCCTTGACTATCTCAAGCGAACCGCATTGGATTTACTGACGCGGCTGCAAGTAAATCGAAGCGGAAAGGTGGATAAAGCCACATAAGGATCCAAACGTTTTATTACTTTTCGGAAGATTGTCAAACGTGACGCAGTAACAAATGCTTCGAACGAGTTTGCATTTCCGGTAGATAAGAATGGTTCTTGCAGAGCCTGGTCAAATGCGTTAAACTAGAAAAACCAACAGCGAATAAGGAATTCTTAGTGCATTGAAATGATGCAATAAAAAATGAAACAATTATACAGCGAAAAATAGTTTTGTTACGTCGACACGATAATTGGCGGAAAATCGGGAACGAAAGCCCGTTCAATGGAGAGCAAAAACGATGGCAAACGAGCAAAATTACGATTTAAACCCTGTGGAAATCGCGGAAGGGGTCTACTGGCTGGGTTATATAAATAACAACGTTGGCCTTCATTGCAACCCTTACTTGATTCGGGACGGGGATGAAGCGGTTCTGATCGACGGGGGCAGCCGGGATGATTTCAGCCATGTGATGCTGAAGATCCTGCGGACGGGCCTGAAGCCCGCACAGATTAAAAGACTGATCTATCATCACTACGATCCGGACCTTTGCGGAAGCTTGCCACAGCTGGAAGCAATTATCAATACAAAAGATTTGCGTATCATTTCCCAAATGGAAAACAACGTATTTATCCACTACTATTCGACAAAAACGCCCAAATTGGATTTTCGAATCATCAATCGGGAGTATGTATTTGAAACCGGCCGGAAGCTTGAATTTTACGGCACGCCTTTTTGCCATTCTCCCGGCAGTTTCATCACATTCGATACGAAGACGAAAACACTTTTCTCCAGCGATTTGTTCGGCAGTTATGACGCGAACTGGACGCTTAATTTGGAACTAAACGAGCACTGCGGCCAGTGCAAGGCGAGCCGTGTTTGTACGCGGGACAATCGCAAATGCCCGCTCTACGGGATCGACCAGTTTCACAGGCGAATCATGACGTCTACGACGGCTCTTGTGAACGCGCTGGATATGATCCGGACTCTGGATTTTGAGCGGATTGCGCCGCAGCACGGCAGCGTGATCCAGACACGGAAAGACGCGGATATCGTGGTTGCATATTTGCGTTCCATGGGAAACGTTGGCATCGACTACCTGATCGCGGAGAGTCGGTTATGACGGGGCGGGAAGCATTTCAGAGCGATTCCGTTTTCGATGGAATCGCGCAGTGTGATAACGCGGCTGTCGTCGGGTATGCGCTGGAGAGCTTTGCCGAGCGGATCGACAACTCCATTCAGAACGAACTGCTGCGAAACCTGATTCTGAGCCATTCCGAAATTGCCGGAAGACTGGAGAAAACGGTAGACCGGCTCAAAGAGAGCGAGGAGCGACTGAATGAAGCGCAGCAAATCGCCATGCTGGGCCGCTGGGACATCGATTACGTCAGCGGCAAACAGGGGTGGTCGCGCTCGCTGAACCGAATCCTTGGCGTGGATGAATCGACGGTCGGATCGACGCAGCTGTTTCTGCAGTTTATTCATCCGGATGACCGGGAGAAGGTAGAAGGGATCCTGCTGGAGCTGCTGACGCAAAAGGAGTCATGGGTTGCGCGGTACAGGCTGCTCCTGAAAGACGGCAGCATCCGGTGGGTGCAGGCGAGGCTGATCACGGAGTTTGACCTTAAAGGTTCACCGACGCGCAGCTATGGAACGCTGCAGGATATCACTGCACTGAAACAAACGGAAGACGAACTGGAGCGCTACAACAAGCACCTTGAAGAAATGGTCTCCGAAAAAGTAAGGCAGATTTCCGAGGCGCAGATGGCTACGATTTACGCGCTCGTGAAACTTGCCGAATCACGGGACGACGATACGGGAGCGCATATCGAACGAACCGCGAGCTATTGCCGCCTGCTTGCACAGAAGGCGCGGGCGCTGCCGGAATATGAAGGTTTCATCGACGAGGAATACATTACGACGATCCATCGGGCCAGCCCGCTTCACGATATCGGGAAGGTTGGTATTTCTGACGCGATCTTGCTCAAACCCGGCAAACTGACGGCCGAAGAATTCGCGGTCATGAAAACGCACGTGGAAATCGGCTATCGGACGCTCAAGAGTGTTGAAACGCGATATCAGAGCAATTCGTTTGTCAAAATGGGATTGGAAATTACACGGTATCACCACGAAAAATGGGACGGCAGCGGCTACCTTGCCGAATTGAAAGGGAATGCGATTCCGCTTTCCGCGCGGATTATGGCGCTTTCCGACGTATATGACGCGCTGCGTTCCCGCAGAATTTACAAGGAACCGTATTCTCACGAAAAGAGTTTGGAGATCATTCGCGAGGGGCGCGGGAAGCACTTTGATCCCGTGCTCACGGACCTGTTTCTTGCCAACGACCGGGAGTTTGAAGCGCTGTATGACGCGCTTTCCTAACGGGAGCCGACATACAGGCGATCTTCCCGTTTCACTTCGGGATATTCCACCACAAAAGACACGTGACAACAGACGATATTTAAATACAAACAAAATAAGCCCGTCTCGCGCAATGGGGGTTCTGTGCGAGACGGGCTTCGAATTTGCGTCGCCAGTCGTAAGAGAGGGGGAGCCGGCGACGCTTGGAAAATGGCAGTGTGGTATGATGCGCGCAGGCGTCAGCCTTCGTAGCGCAACGCTTCGATCGGGTGTTTGTTTGCCGCTTTGTTCGCGGGATAAAGCCCAAAGATCAGGCCAATGGCGGAAGCGAACCCAACGGCGAGCGCGACAACGCCGAGCGACATGGAGAAAGTGATCGTTTTTGCGATCACGGAGACGACCTCCAGAATGACCCAGGAAAACGCAAGCCCGAGGATACAGCCCATCAGGCTGACCATGAGCGCTTCAATGAGAAACTGCGTCATTATGCTGCGTTTGCCCGCGCCGATGGCTTTCCGGATCCCGATCTCTTTCGTTCGCTCGGTGACGGAAACCAACATGATATTCATGATGCCGATGCCGCCAACGAGCAGGGAGATCGCGGCAATTCCGCCCAGGAGCAGCGAGAGCGTGCCCGTTACGGTGCTCATTGCGTCCGATATGCTGCTCATATTCACGAGCCGGAACGCGTCGTCATCCTGCTGAAAACGCGTAAGCAGGTATTCGTTGATCTGCGATTCGGTATCGTCAGTATCGCCTGTGGGTGAAACGGCGATGGAGGTGACGTACGGCGCATCTGCCATACGGGATTCGACGGTGTATGGAACGTAAACGCTGTCGCCGCCGAGCAGGCCGGCGAAAAGCGAGTCGTCCTCCTCCAGCACGCCGACAATGGTAAAATTGCGTCCGCCGATCGTGAGGGATTCGCCGACAATATCCGCTTTGCCAAAGAGGTCGTCCGCGGCGCTGTAGGACAGCACGGCAACGTAAGAGGCGTTGTTCACGTCCGCCGTCTTTAAAAAGCGGCCATACTTCAGGTCAAGGCCCTGTATGTTGTAATAGGCCGGCGTGGTACCGTAGAGCGAAACGTCTGCATCCGAATATCCGTGCCGGGCGGTGGCGTTCATCGAACCGGAAGGTGCGGCTTCGTTCACCGCGTCCAGCGCGGCGATTTCATCCAGATCCGCCAGCCGGATCGGCGAACCTTTATCGTCCTTAACGGTTACGGTGACCATATCGTTTCCGAGGGAAGTGATTTCGCTCGTGACCGCGCCGGTTGCGCCGTTGACAAGGGATACGAGGACCACCAGCGCGACTACGCCGATAATGATGCCAAGCATCGTCAGAAACGAGCGCATCTTGTTGGAGGTAATGGCTTCCCATGCCATCTTGATCGATTGCAGAATCATGCTCCCACCTCCGTGACATGGCCGTCCATAATGCGGATGCGGCGCTGCGCCTGCCTGGCGATTTCTTCGTTGTGTGTAATCACGATGATGGTGTCGCCTGCTTTGTGCAGTTCATGGAAGAGCGCCATGATATCCTCGCCGGTTTTGCTGTCCAGATTGCCCGTCGGCTCGTCGGCCAGCAGGATCGCGGGGTCCGTCGCAAGCGCGCGGGCGATGGCGACACGCTGCTGCTGCCCGCCGGAAAGCTCCGCGGGTTTATGCATGCTTCGTTCCTTCAGGCCGACGCGTTCCAGCGCGCGGCTGGCGCGTTCCTTGCGTTCGTTCAGATGGATCCGCTGATAAATCAGCGGGAGCTCCACGTTCGCCTGCGCGCTCATACGGGAAAGCAGATTGAAATTCTGAAAGACGAATCCGATTTTTTTGTTTCGGATCCGCGCGAGCTCTTCTTCGGAATACTGCTCGATGGACTGCCCGTCGAGGATATACTCGCCGCTGTCGGCAACGTCCAGGCAACCGATGATGTTCATCAGCGTGCTCTTTCCGCTTCCGGACGGGCCGATGATGCTCACGAATTCTCCCTCGCGGATGGTCAGGCTTGCGCCGTCGAGCGCACGAACCTCCTCGCCGCCGATATGGTAGATTTTTGTGATATCACGCATGGTGATAATCGGTTTTCCGCCTGTCATTCGCCGGTTCCTCCAACGGTCGGATATCCGTTTTCCTGCGCGGCGGCGTTACGGTTCTCCATCATCGTCTGCAGCTGGGAAACGACGTTCGTATCCGGATAGGAAACGATGTCCCCGGCGGAAAGGCCACTCGTTACTTCGGCGTACGTGCCGTCCGAAAGGCCAGTTGTGATATCCGCACGGGTAAAACTGCCATCCGCAGACTGTATCGTGACGTACTCCCCTGCGGAATCCTCGAATATGGCCTCGATGGGGATCAGCAAAACGTTTTCGACTTTGTTGGTTTTGACGACCGCGCTTCCGTTCATTCCCTCGAGCAGGCGTTCGTCGTAGGAAAGCGTTACTTCGACCGGGTAGGTCGTAATGCTGCCGTCGAGCGCGCCGATATGCGAAATATGCGTTACTTCCGCTTGGAACGCCTCGTCCGGATACGCGTCCAGCGTGATTTCGGCGGCTTGTCCGAGCGCTACGGAGTCGATATCCAGCTCGTCTACGTCGATGGACATTTTCACTGCTCCTCCGATGTGGAAGGTGACCGCGTCGCTCAGACCGCTTGTCAGAGTGGAATCGGCAATGGTTTCCTCTTCCTCAATAAAAAGATCGCTGATGACGCCGTCCGCAGGCGCGAGCACGCGCGGGTCGCTCAGGTAGGTAAGGAGCGTTTGATACAGCGCGGCTTTATCGGCACGGTCCGAAAGCGACTGGGCATAACTTGCGGAATTGGGATCGCTGTCCAGTGAAAACAATGTTGCGCCCGCAGACACCAGGTCATTTTCGGATACCTTGACATCCTCGATCCGGCCGCCGGCGGCAAGCACCGTAACCGGAGAGTGGATCTCGATTGATCCGCTGCCAAGCAACGTCTCGCCATCGTAGACTTCCGCCTGCGCCTGATACGGGGTGTCATCGTCCGTCAGGGTAACAAGATAGCCGGTTGCGGTTTTCGCGGCAATGGTACCGTCTGCTTCGCCCCCGTCCCAGCGAACGCTCACGTCGGAGAACAGCGAAAGCTCGGCGGACGACTCGATCGCCACCTGCATGAGTTCGTCTGTGGACAGTATCGCCAGAGCGCCATATTGGGTGATTGCGGATAGCACCGCGTCGTTGTCGGAAACGGGCAGATATTTGATACGACCGCGCGCGGGCGACTTTACGGAGCTTACGCGCGAGCGCGACGCGATCTGCCGATCCAGCGAACTGAGATCGGAACTGACCTGAGCCGCGCGGTAAGTGAGGGAATTCATATCAAGAACGGCGACCACATCGCCCTGTTTCACGGAATCGCCGGTTTTTACGGGTACGCTTGAAACAAGAACGCCGCCGGGCAGCTGCAGCGTTTCGCTGTCCGCGGAATCCAGCCGTCCGCTTCCGGTTACGGTGGTTTCCACGGAGCCGCTGGCAACGGTGTAGGTTTTGTAAATCATCGCGGACGCGTTCTGAACGGCGTTTCGAATCCATAAAAGACCGAGCACCAACAGTACGACCAGCGCGAGAACGATCCAGATCCAAATACGCTTTTTCTTCTTTTGCGTGGGCATTGGGTTAAGTTTCCTTCCTATACGGCTTCGAATATGCCGAAGCCTGCTTTATGATGTCCGGCCTATCATATCGGCCAATGATGAACCCAGAAAAAACTGCGGGTAAAACAATTTAAACGTTTTTCGTTGTATTACAACAGGGGAAGGTTCACGCGGAAAGTTGTCCCAACGCTTTCTTCGCTGGTGCAGTCGATCGTGCCTCCGTGAAGCGTTACGATGCGCTTGGCAATGGAAAGCCCAAGGCCGTTCCCCTGGACGGTATGCGAAGCGTCCGCCTGGTAGAATTTATCGAAAATGTGCTTCTGCGCCTCCTCGGAGATGCCATACCCGTCGTCGGAGATCGTGAAGCATGCCGCGCTATCCATGCGCTTGAGCCGGATCTCCACACTGCCGCCCTCGGGCGTGAATTTTACCGCGTTGTCGATCAGGTTGAGCCATACCTGACTGAGAAGTTCTTCGTCGCCGACAAAAGAGATTTCATCCAGCTCTACGGAAAGATCCAGACGCCGCTGCTCCCACTTGCTTTCGAACAGCAAAATGCAGCGCCGCACCTGCTCGGAGAGGTCGAAGCGGGCGGGATCGGTCAGGATCGTCTGTTTTTCGACGCGCGAGAGGTTCAGAACGTTTGTCGCGAGCGCGGCAAGGCGCGAGGACTCCGATATAATGATGTCCAGATATTCGTTTCGCTGTTCGGGAGTCAAGTCCTCATGCTTCAGTTCTTCCGCAAATCCTTTGATCGAAACGATGGGCGTTTTGAACTCGTGCGAAAAATGATTGACGAAGTCCGTTCGAAGCAGCTCGATCCCGCCGAGTTCTTCCGCCATTCGGTTAAAGCTTGTGGCGAGCTCCGTAAACGCGCTGGGTCCGGGCAATTTCAACCGGGCGGAAAAATCGCCCGCGGCGAGGCGGTTTGTCACGTCGATGATACGCCGTACCGGTTTGAGCGGGAACCGGCTGATGACGAAGGAAACGATCGTTCCGACAAGCACGCTGATAATCAGCAGCAAAAATACGGGAACCAGAGGCTCGCGCCGCGAGATGTTGGCGATATTCAGAGCGTTGATCCGAATCAGCAAAATGCCGGTCATAACGATGATCAGCGAGGTGATAAGCAGGATCACGAATACGGCAGCCGAAAAAAACAGAGGCAGGCCGATGCGCTCGTGAAACGTTTTCTTCCGGCAATTCATAGTTTCTTCACCGCCTTATAACCGAGTCCGCGTACGGAGACAAGCTCAAACTCCGGATAGGTTTCGAATCGCCGGCGAAGGCGGTTGATATGAACGTTGACCGTCGTATCGCCGCTTTCGGATTCCATTCCCCAGATTTCGTCCATCAGCTGGATGCGCGTGAAGATCTTATCCGGATAGGAAAGCAGTTTATAGAGCAGGTAAAATTCTTTTTGCGGAAGCGTCTGTTTTTCGCTGCCGCGCGAAACGGTCAGCGCATCGTAATCCAGCTCGACCGAGCCGATCTGGAGCTTTCGCTCGCTTACGATGCGGGAGCGCCGCAGCAGCGCTTTCACGCGCAGCAACATCTCCTCGGTATCGACCGGCTTTGTCATATAATCGTCCGTGCCGACAAGGAATCCTTTTCTTTTGTCGGCCGGCATCTGCTTTGCCGTAACCATTAATATCGGGATGGTGCTCCCGGCGGCGCGCAATTCACTGGTGAGCGCATACCCGTCCATGCGGGGCATCATGACGTCCAGCACGATCAGGTCCACATGGTGCGTATCCAAAAGTGCAAGCGCGCACTCCCCGTCGGCCGCGGTCGAAACGGAGAATTCTGCGCGCTCAAGCACCGCCTTCATAAGTTTTCGCGCGTTGGTATCGTCCTCGACGACAAGAATGTGAAACATGGCTCTCCATCGCTCCTTTTCCAACGGGGCGGCGACGACGCGTCGCGCGTTCAAACAGAAAGGGGGGACGCTTCTTATCCTTCAGTGTACTCAAAAAGATGAACCAAAGAAAAACTCCGGCGAACATCGCCGGAGATTCAACGACTAACGGTTAACCTTGGAGGCCGGCCGCCTGGCGTTCCATATTTTCCACGACAATATCGAAGATTTCGCCGAGCGACGCGCAATAGGCGAGGACTTCCCAGGGCCTGTTCGTGTGGAAATGGATCTTGATCAGCGACTCGTCGCCAACGGCGAGCAGGCTGTCGCCTTCGAGGTGCGCGGTGATGTAATCGAAAATTTCATCCTCGCTGAGCTGCTCACCGGAAAGCAGAAGCTGGGTATCAAACTTAAATTCGAGCATAACTCTCTCCTTTTCATCGAATCGGAATCGCTTTTTTGCAAGCATAGCACGCGGCAGGCGGGAAGATCAAGCATACGGAACAGGATGAAGCTCGCATCGACCGCGTAGATTTCAAAAGTCGAAAAATTCAGGGTTGACACGCATGGAACAAAGATGATAGGATACCACACGTAAACTGAAGATTGAGAAGAGTACTCCAATCGGGCTTCGCGTGAAGAGAGTCGGCAATGGTGGGAATCCGGCCGCGAAACGTTGGACGAATGGGCTCATGAGGGTCCGCTAACTCCCGCAGGGGGAGGATACGGAACGCAGGCCGAGCGTTACAGCGGCGCGCGTATGTTGGTACGTGGCAAAGTGCGTTTCGGGCGATATCCCGGGGCGAACATAGGTGGCACCGCAGGAAGTTTTCATCCTGTCCTATCGAAATCAAGATAGGGCAGGTTTTTTTATTGCCCGTAAAGGAGAAAACGCATGAAAATCAAACAACCCGGCAGACGATGGCGCGGATGCGGACGAATGCAGAAAAACCGTTAACATCAAAACAAAAAAGAGTATTAAAGGAGATTGATTCTATGAACCGCACCTATAAAACCCTTGTTGCCTTGACGCTGAGCGTACTGCTTACGCTGTTTGCCTTTGCCGGATGCACCGAGGCCGCGCCTGCCGCGGAAGCAACAAATGCGCCGGAAGCCGCCGCAACCGCCGCAGAAGCGACCGAAGCCCCCGCTACGGAAAAAACGTTCACGATCGGCGTTCTTCAGTTTGGCAGCCATCCCTCTCTGGACAACTGCTACGCGGGCATCGAAGAGGTGCTTGGCACCGACCCTCGCATCACGCTGGATCTGCAGCTTGGTAATTTCGACACGCCGACCTGCGACACCATCGCGAAGAACTTTGTCGCCAAGAACTATGATATGATCATTGCCATCGCGACGCCGGCGGCGACCTCTGCGCTTGCTGCGGCGGCCAATACGCAGATTCCGGTCCTATTCACCGCGGTATCCGATCCCGTTGCGGCGGGGCTTGTGGATTCCCTCGAAGCGCCGGGCAGCAACTGTACCGGTACGAGCGATATCCTTGATTTTTCGGCACAGCTGGAACTTATCCGTGCGCTTCAGCCGGATGCGGTGAACCTCGGCGTTCTTTATACGACGAGCGAAGCCAACAGCGTTTCCCAGCTCAAACAGCTCAACGAACTCGCACCAAAATACGGCTTCACGGTTGTGTCGCAGGGCGTGCAGAACGCGTCGGATATCCCGCAGGCGGCGGCGACCCTTTGCTCGCAGGTGGATGCGATTACGAACTTTACGGATAACAACGTCGTGAATAATCTTGGCATTCTGCTCGAGCAGGCCAACGCGGCGGGCGTTCCGGTCTACGGTTCCGAGGATACGCAGGTTTCCGCGGGCTGCCTGGCCTCCGTGAGCCTCGACTATGTGGCGCTGGGACGCGTAACCGGCCAGATGGTGCTGGATGTGCTTGGCGGCGCGGATGCTTCCGCCATGGCGGTCAAGACGATTACGGACGCGGTGCCTGTGATCAATACGGACGTGCTGGCAACCTTCGGGTTCGCTCTGCCGGATGCGTACAAGGACGCCACCATGCTGACGACCGTGAAATAACGGTTTTCCAACCGAATGACAACGCGTTCCGCGGAGGGCTGAAAACGGCCTTTCGCGGACGCGGCGTTTTGAAAGACTCATACAAAACAACCAATTTTATTCTATCAAGCAAAGGCGGTTTTGCCATGCAGATTATCCTGAATGTACTTAAGGTGACGCTGGAAGAGGGGCTGATGTATACGCTTCTCGCTTTCGGTGTTTACCTGACGTATAGCATCCTTGACTTTCCGGACCTTTCCGTGGATGGGACGATGCCGCTCGGAGCGATCCTTTCCGGCGTCTTGATTTTAAAAGGAGCGAACCCGTGGATCTGCCTGATCGTGGCGTTTCTTGCGGGTGCGGCATTCGGCAGTCTGACGGGTGTGCTGCACGTGAAGTTTAAGATCCGCCCGTTGTTGAGCGGCATTCTCGTGTACACGGCGCTGCTTTCGGTCAATCTCGTGATCCTGTTTCTGTTCAACGATGGCAACAGCGTGGCTTCGTTCTTCCGCAAGCCGACGATTTTTTCGGCGTTTCCCGCGTCGCTTCTGCCGGAGCAGGTCGGCGGCATGTATATTCGCCAGTTGATCGTCAGTCTTGTGCTTGTTGTGATCTGCAAACTCCTTCTGGATGCATTCTTGCGTACAAAGTGCGGTTTGCTCCTTCGGGCAACGGGCGATAATGCGGGATTTGTTACGATGCTTGCGCGCGATCCCGGCAGAAGCAAGATTACCGGGCTTGCGATCGGCAACGGATTCGCCGCGCTTTCCGGTGCGGTCATCGCGCAGGCGAAGGGGTCGGCGGATCAGCAGATGGGTGTTGGCATGGTCGTGCTCGGTCTGGCTTCCGTCATCATCGGCCTGAGCCTGTTTAAGGGGATCCGCCGGATGCGCGCGACGACGGCGGTTGTCTTCGGCAGCATCGTCTACAAGGCGTGCCTCTCCGTAGCGCTTGCGCTTGGCTTACCGACGGAGTATCTCAAGCTTCTGATGGCGGTGCTGTTCGTCGTTGCCCTGCTGGCCGGGGAAAAGCCGGTGCTGAAGAGGAGGCTGAACCATGCTGCTTGAATTAAATCATATCGATCTTCGCTTCAACGCCGGTTCGCCGGATGAAATGCGCTTGTTCTCCGATTTTTCGATCGCCGTATCGGAAGGTCAGTTTGTCAGCGTCATCGGTTCCAACGGCAGCGGAAAGAGCACGCTTTTAAATCTCGTCTGCGGTACTGCGAAGCCGGACGCAGGACGCGTTTTCTTCGATGGAAAGGATATTACGGGAGCTTCCGCGGTCAAGCGCGCGGCGTGGATCGGGCGCGTCTTCCAGGACCCAAAGGCGGGCACCTGCGCGCACCTGACCATTCTGGAAAACCTTTCGCTTGCGGATAATAAGGGCCGTGCTTACGGCCTCGGCGGGGGTATTCCGAAAAACCGGAAGGAGCATTACCGCGACCTTCTGCGCCAATGCGGCATGGGGCTGGAAAACCGCCTCGATACGCTAGTCGGGACGCTTTCCGGTGGGCAGAGGCAAGCGCTCGCGCTTGTGATCGCGACCATGTCCGACATCCGCCTGCTGATACTGGACGAACATACCGCCGCACTCGACCCGAAATCCTCGGAAACAATCATGATGCTGACCAGCGAACTGATTGCGCAGCGAAACATCACGACCGTAATGGTGACGCATAACCTGCGCTACGCCGTGGCCTATGGCGACCGCCTGATCATGATGCATCAGGGTTCCGCCGTGGTGGACAAAGCGGGAGAGGAAAAGCGCTCGCTTGCCGTGGACGATCTGCTCAAGGTATTCAACGATATCAGCATTGAAATGGGAAACTGATGAACAGGTAATGTTCGTACCGGAAACAGATATAATAAGTTTACACCCAAAAAGCGCCGGATATCCGGCGCTTTTTCGCGTGACAAAATCACTTCAATTATTGGTGAAGATAGTGTATAGTGGTTTCATAAGGATGGTGTAATACATATGGAAATTAAACTGCAAAAGTTGAGACGCTTCAATCTGATTATGGGAGCGGTCCATTTCGTTCAGGCGGTTGCTATGCTGTTTCTCGCAACGAGCGTGATTCAGAAAATCGCCGAGTTCCAGCCAACCATTACACAGAACTATCTGACTTTTAACATTGCGACCAAGTCCCTGGAACCCGCCAGCAAGGCGATCTTTACGCTGCCCTTTGGCATCCTTGTGGCTTCGTTTCTCTTCATATCCGCGCTGGCACACCTGATTATTTATTTGAGCGGGGAAACGTACCTCAACGGCATCCGCGCGGGCATCAACAAATTCCGTTGGTTTGAGTATGCGCTGAGCTCGTCGATCATGATCGTGCTCATTAGCACGCTGTTTGGCATTTACGACATTGCGTCGCTCGTCTTGATCTTTGCGGTCAACGCGAGCATGAACCTCTTCGGGCTCGTGATGGAGCAGCTTAACAGCGGATCGGAGAAGCAAAACGTCAAATGGGGGCCGTTCGTCTGGGGTTCCATCGCGGGCATCGCGCCCTGGGTTGCGATTTTGCTGTACATGTTCGGTACGGGTAACTTCGACATGGTGCCGTGGTTCGTCTGGGCGATTGTGGGCACGTACTTTGTGGCCTTCAACACCTTCCCGATCAACATGATTCTCCAGTACAAGCGCGTTGGCAAGTGGAAGGACTATGTCTACGGCGAGCGGGTGTACATCGTGCTCAGCCTCGTGGCGAAATCGTTTCTCGCATGGCTTGTGCTCTTTGGGGCAATGCAGCCGTAACACGGAATCGAATGATACATAAAAAACCGCCTTTCGGCGGTTTTTGCGCGCTATGAAATTGCTCTAATTCGTGATAGATTACTTGTAATAGGCGTTCAGTATTATTTAAATCAACTTTTATAAGGGGAAGAAACATGGAAGATCAGATTCCTGAAATTCTCTATCACTATTGTTCGATAGACACGTTTGTAAAAATTGTTCAGAATAAAACATTACGTTTAAGCGAGATTGCAAAAAGCAATGACTCAATGGAGTGTCGATGGCTAGAAAAAGTAGTCATTCCGAAAATGCTAGAAGCAGAACTTGATGAATTATATAAAAAGAAAGCTGAGCAACAGATAGAAGTACCCGACAAAAAATACATATCAAAGATTAATCAGGTACTTGCAACACGTCGACTGGACTACTATTTTGAAGGAGATATAGGATATATTGAAAACAAACTGGTATTAGCTACTTGTTTTTCAGAGAAACGGGATTTACTAAGTCAATGGCGAGGATATGCGAACGATGGGTATGGAGTAGCTATTGGATTTCGATCAAGAATGTTTAATGACATTACATATAGCTTCGATATGCCAATCGATTTAAAGAAAGTATTATATAACAGAAATGACCAAGAGAAAGAAGTACAACAGTTTGTACAAGAATGCGCCAAAGGGTTTTTAAATGAAGATGAAACTGATAAGGAGAGGGTAATTCGCGATTTGGTCGTTAAATCATTAACTCCATCTGTTTATATTAAGAACCCTGCATTTACAGAAGAAGCCGAGTGGCGGTTCTTTACTGCCTTAGGTTTAATTCGTGATTACTCGGAATTTCTCGAAGAAATTAACTCGTTCGAAATAACAGGTTTACTCAGTAATCTTGGGGTTATAACACGAGGCGATAGGGCTGTATTTTTTTGCGATATTAATCTAGAGAGTGTTTCCAAAAGGATAAATGAGAGAAACGTCGAATATATATACAGAGGTGCAAGGAATGGGAACTGTAATTCGACGTTATGAACTCACGGATGCTGAATGGGAACGCCTGCAAGAGTACTTCCCGGATCGAC
>JAYFNY010000013.1:0-31269 GCA_034933205.1 Eubacteriales bacterium | reverse complement strand
CTCAAGCTCAAGGAGTTTCGACGCGTTGCTACCCGTTACGATAAGCACGCTTGTAGGTATTTGGGCTTTGTGCATTTAGCCTGTATCCGTATACTTCTTGCATGATACTCGGAAATATGAATTTAGAAACACATTCTAGTAATTATGAGATAATTCGAAAAACTTTTCCTTGCCAACTGTTATCCTTTTCTTATCGGCCCCCGTTCCCAAATTTCAAAAATGATCTGCTATCCCAAAGATTCCCACGAGCCTAAAGCGTTTGCAACCCAGCAAGCCTTTTTGCGAATAAACAAGAAAATAAATGGAGGAACGTATCTGATGAAAAAACTACTGGCTTGGTTACTGATCCTCACCATGGCGTTCTCTGCAATCGGCTGCACGGCAGCCACGCCTGCAGCGGCGGAAGCCACCGCGGAGCCCGCCGCAGAAGCGACTGCAGCCGCCGAGGAATCAACCGCCGCAGAAGCAACCGAAGCACCCGCGGCCGATTATTCCAATCTTCGCATTGTAGCGCTCCTGCCCGGAACCATTACGGATAACGGCTGGAACTACATCTGCTATGACGCGATTCAGAAGATCAAAGAAAAGTATGGCTGCACGGCGGAATACATTGAGAACATCGCCGTTTCCGACATGGGCGAATATCTGAATATGTACGGCGAAGACGGTTACGACATGGTAATCGTTCACGGCGCGCAATTCGAATCTGCCATCACCGAAATCGCACCGAATTACCCCAACACGAAGTTCTGCCTCTCCTACGGATTCAAGATCGACGGCTCCACGGATGCAAACCTGAAAGACATTCCGAACCTTGCGTACGTCGGACCGGTCGGCATGGGCGTCGCAGTCGGCGGCATCATGGGTCTGCTCACCACCACGAACAAAGTCGTATTCCTTGGCGGTCAGGAAATCCCGGCCATCGCGGATATTGTCAGCGGTATCGCCGCGGGCGTGAAACTCACGAACCCCACCGCTACCGTAAAGACTGAGTACATTGGAACGCTGACCGATCAGGATGTGGCGCGCGAAGCGGCCAACGCCTTTATCGAACAGGGTTATGACGTAATCTGCGCATCCGCCAACAGCGCGCAGCTCGGCTGCCTCTGGGCGGCGCAGGATGCCGGCGTGTATGCTCTCGGGTTCAACAGTGACCAGTACGAAATCGCCCCCGACGCGGTTGTTCTGAGCGTTATGCGTAACTTCAGCTATATCTACATGAACGTGTTCGAACAGTTCATTGCCGGTAACTGGAAGAGCGGCAAGGTCGCCTATGACCTTACGCAGAACGGCACGCTGGTTTCCGACTGGCACGGCTGGGACACCAAGCTGCCCGCCGAGAAAGTTACAGCGATCAACGATTTCATCACGAAGCTGTTTGCCGGTGGCTACGAAGGCCAGTATTGATTTCATTTTAGCAACCCGTATTCTGGGCGCATGTTAACATGCGCCCAGAATTCATGCGTTTTACTCCTCCGACAACTGTCGCGGAGAGATTGAGAGAAAACATGAGAAAAGTAGATACGGTAAAGATAAAAGCTACCACCGCCAATGTCGCACGGCAAACATTGGTTTCGGCATCTGCAATCGTTATCGCGCTTTTGCTGGGAATGGTTCTCATCGCGTTGATGAAGATCAGCCCGTTAAAAGCGTTTTCCGCTCTGCTGGAAGGCGCGTTTGGCAGTAAAAACTCCATCAGTGAAACGCTGGTAAAAATGACGCCATTGCTTTTTACCGGCATGAGCTACGCGCTCGCTAACCGCTGCGGATTGACAAACCTCGGCATGGAAGGTCAAATGTACATCGGCGCAATGTTCGCGGCATACGTCGGTATCAACGTTTCCGGACTTCCGCCGGCGCTGCACATCCTGCTCTGCATCGTTGCCGGTTTCATCGGCGGCGGGCTGTGGTGCCTGATTGCAGGCGCGCTGAAGGTTTGGTTTGGAGCAAGCGAAATCATCGTAACGGTCATGCTCAACACCGTCGCGATTTTTCTGATTGAATACATGGTCACAAGCGGGCCGATGCTGGAACCGCCGGGAACAGTTACCGGTCAGTCCAGCGCGGTTCTCGACAGCGCGCGTCTCGGTACGCTGATTCCCGGCACCCGGTCCCACTGGGGATTCATCATCGCGCTCTTCTTCATTTTCCTCTTCTGGCTGTTCCTGTGGAAAAGCAAAAAAGGATATGAGGTTCGCGTATCGGGTTATAACCTTCAGGCCGCGGCATATTCCGGCATCAACATCAAGCAGAACATTCTGCTCGTAACCTTCCTTGCCGGCGGACTTGCCGGGCTTGCCGGCGTTTGCGAAGTGCTCGGCGTTCAGGGCAGGCTGTATGCGTCCTTCTCCCCCGGTTACGGATTCGACGGTATCGCCGTCGCACTGATCGGTATGAATTCGCCGGTCGGTATCATCGTTGGTGCGCTGCTTTTCGGCGCTTTCCGTTCCGGCGGCAATCGCATGCAAATGCGCGCACAGGTTCCGGATTCGATTGTAAGCGTAATCCAGGCCTTCGTTATTATCGCCGTAATCGCAAGTCAGATGCTTCTCGAGATTTGGAGCGAATACCATCTCAAGAAGCAGCAGAAGCGCAAGGAGGTGTAAGTTATGGGTATTTTCTCTTCACTTGCCGGCTGGGTCGCCACCGATATTCGCCTTGCAACGCCTCTCTTGCTGGCCGGGCTTGGTTTGGTGCTGATGAATCAGGCCGGTATCCTGAACATCGGCGCAGAGGGAACGATGCTGATTGCTACGCTCATGGCGGTCGTCGGTTCCTACTACACCGGAAGCGTATGGCTCGGCATGCTCTTTGCCATGGCCAGCGGCGCCCTCGTGGGACTGCTGTTTGCGTTTCTGACGGTAACGCTCAAGGCGAATCAGGTTGTCGCCGGCGCAGCGGTGAATATCCTTGGCAGCGGGCTTTCTGCAACGCTTTTCCGGATTCTGTTCGGCGTGAGTTCGAATGTCCCGATCATTGATGTTTACCAGAACATGAATCTTCCGCTTCTCTCCAAGATCCCGTTTCTGGGAGAAGCCTTTTTCCAGCAAATGCCTGTTGTCTACATTGCTTTCCTGCTTGTACCGATTGTTTCGTATTTCCTTTTCCGCACGCAGGCAGGATTGAACCTTCGATCGGTCGGTGAGAACCCGAAAGCAGCGGACACGCTCGGCATCAACGTCAGCCGCATGCAGTACACAGCGGTCGTCGTTGGAAGCATGGTAATCGCAATGGGCGGAGCGTTCATGTCGACAGGACTCACCAAGTTCTTCTCGGAAGAAATGGTCTCCGGCCGTGGGTTCATCGCTCTGGCCGCGGTCATTTTCGGCCGCTATAAGCCTTCCGGCGTGATGATGGCCGCTATCGTCTTCATGGCGGGCACGGTCGCGGGCAACGTGCTTCTCGCGTCTTCTTCGCAAATCCCGTATCAGTTCCTCACAATGCTGCCGTATATCCTGACGGTTGTCGTGCTTGCGGTGTTCGCGAAAAACACCGTCGCGCCAGCGGCGCTCGGCCGCTCCTACAAGAGAGGCTAAGGGGGAAGGAGAAAAATGTCAGTCGCACTGGAAATGAAGCATATCTACAAAGTCTTCCCCGGGGTCGTCGCAAACGCGGACGTCTGCCTTTCCGTTGAAAAAGGCGAGGTTCACACGCTGCTTGGGGAGAACGGCGCAGGAAAAAGCACACTGATGAATTGCCTCTGCGGGCTTTACCGGCCAACGGACGGCCAAATATTCATTGATGGCAAGGCGGTTGAGTTCAACTCCGCGAAGGATGCCATGGCCATCGGCATCGGCATGGTGCATCAGCATTTCATGCTGATTCCCACCATGACGGTCGTTGAAAACTGCCTGATCGGCTCCCACGAAGGAAATGCGCTCAAGCTCGATCTGAAATCGGCCGCCGCGCGGATTCGCGACCTTGCCGAACAGTATCACATGAATATCGACCCCAATACAAAGATCGCCAATCTCTCGGTCGGTGAGCGTCAGCGCGTAGAGATCATCAAGGCGCTTTACCGCGGCGCGCGCATTCTGATATTGGACGAACCGACCGCTGTTTTAACGCCGCAGGAAACGGGCGAGCTGTTCAACATGATCCGTGGATTGACTAATAGCGGTTATACGGTGTTGTTCATCAGCCATAAGCTGAACGAGGTCAAGGAGATTTCCGACCGCGTAACCGTGCTCCGGCTCGGGCGCGCCTGCGGTACTTATGATATCAAAGACTGCGAACCCAGCGATCTTGCCCGTCTCATGGTCGGGCGCGATATCGATTTTAGTATTCAGCGGACCGAGACCAAGCAGGACACCGCCGTTCTGAAAATCAATCATTTGTCGCTGGATCGCATCGGCGGAAAAAAGAAAGCGCTGCAGGATATCAACCTCACCGTGCACTCGGGTGAAATACTCGGTATCGCCGGCGTAGACGGAAACGGGCAAAGCGAACTCGTCGAGTGTCTCACCGGCCTGAGGAAAGCAACGTCCGGCGACGCCGAATTCAAATCGTTCGACCTGCTTCAGTGCAACACGCGAACCATCATGTCAAACGGCGTTTCCCATGTTCCGCAGGATCGCCAGCGCATGGGTCTTGTCATGCCAATGACACTGGTCGAGAATTTCATTCTTCAGGACTACTACAAACCGAAGTTCGGTAAGTTTGGTCTGCTCGATCAGCAGGTACTCGACGACTACAGCAATACTCTGATCCACGATTTTGGCGTAAAGACGCCGAGCCGCTTCGAGCTTGCGCAGAATCTCTCCGGCGGGAATCAGCAGAAGGTCATCATCGCGCGCGAAATCAGCCGTCACCCCGATCTGTTGATCGCGACGCATCCTACGCGCGGTCTGGACGTCGGCGCAATCGAGTATATCCACAAGAAGATTGTGGAGCAACGGGATTCCGGCATCGGAATTCTGCTGGTATCGACGGAGCTGGATGAAATCCTGAAGCTGTCCGACCGGATCGCCGTCATGTTTGAAGGTCAGATCATGGGAATTGTGCGTCCCGAAGAAACCACAGTTGAGGAACTCGGGCTCATGATGGGCGGCATGCCGCTGGAAAATATAAGGCAAAAAGGCGCATAACGCACCTTTCCTTCGCACTTTAAAGCAGGTTTCACAAAATGAAACGGAACTCAGATCGATTTCCCCGTCGTGTGACCAAACGGCGGGGAATTTCTTATTGATATAATGGTACAGCGTCTCGGTCTACAGTATAACTATTTGGTATTTACAGATGAAAGAGCTCGTCGCCGCTCAGTAACACTCCGTTTGATTCTATCTCCGAGTGACAAGTAAACCATTTCAATTGTTTACCGGATCGCCGAACAATTCGGCGATCCTCTTCTTTGCCTCCGAACGAACGATGTACGCCTTTGCCTGCGTTGCGATTTTCTCAAGAGGTTCTCTTGTGTGCAGTCTGCCGATCGCGCGCATAACCCGTTCGAGATTCTCCTTTTTCCATTCGTTTGTTACGCGCGCGCAGAAATGCTTTGCTTCGCCGGTTGGACCGTAGGCAGTGGCCCCGGCCGTATGGGGGGAAATCGAACAAAGTATGTCCACAATACAGGATTCGTCCGAAAGATCGTCGATCACAAGGCGGTAAAACATAGCGTCGTTCTTTGCCGCATCTACGCAAATGCGCTCGTCTCCATTGAGATCGGCAACTCCATGCGCGCGCCACTCTTTCTCGATCCAATCCATCCGCAAATGCGTCTCATGCTTCGTTTCACCCTGCACTTTGCCAACCATTGCAATGATCTCCAAAAGTGTCCATTCGTAAACGCGGTCGAGCGCGATCGCATACATCCATTTTTTGTCGGACACCAGTGCCCTTTCCTTGAGCAGCTTTAGATCCGTCGTCCTGCTCGCGGCAAACCGCTGGGCATTTCCTGTCCCAAGCCTGAACAGCTCGTCAAACGAGGCGGGATCCTGCAAACGCTGCGCGGCGGCATACCGTACGTTATCGCTCGGATCCTCCAGCGCCAGCTTCAGAAAGATCGCCTCATCCGGAAGGATATGCCGAATCGCAGCACACCGGACGCTCGCGCGGGGATCGTTTCGTAAAATATAGAGGTAATCTTCCGGTGCGGAGATTGCAGCCAAAGCCGCCTGGACAATATCCTTTTTCTGATATCGCGGAAACTGTCGTCTCGGCGCGGCAACCGTTTTTCGGGGGTGGTCTTCACCCGGAACCCACACCCAAACAAAGCACGAAATACCCTTCGAACCGCCCGTATACGGCCAAAAGGAATCGGTCGCCTCGGCTGCTTCCGGTAAAACCGGATTCCGTTCGGCTTTGAAATAGCCCCGCACACACCCGTTTACCGTTACGAAGCCGTTTTCGTCCGCCTCTGCCGGCGCAACGGGCTGAATTCCAAGTTGTTCCACGCGCTTTTGTGAAAGCTCTCGCATCTCCGAATCCTTGCCGAACATTGCCAATTGCATAAGGCTATTCTTATCTCGCAGATGGGTAACCGCCGACCTGCGAACCGCAAGATCCTGCTCTTCGTTCAATGCCACAAACCGAAAAAGCAAAGGCTCGTTCAGTTTTTCGAGCGCGGCGATCCGTACTTCCGGTTGCCGCGCCCGAGCGGTAACTTCATAAAGAAGATCGCTATCTTCCATGCTCAAAACAGCTTGCCGCCCCAGCCAGACTTGATCCTGCTCGATTGCTAGCACCGATAATTCCAGCTGTGTGAAAACCGCGCTCAGCCTTTGCAGCAGCAATTTTCGCACGTCGCTGTCTTTTGTTATCGTGATTCCGTTCAGGAAATTCTCATGATCCGTAACGCGGGCCGCTGCCTGCATTGCCTCTCCCCGGCTCATAGCCTGCCAGTCAATCCACTCCATATGGCGCTCCTTCCAGTCGCTGCTCCCCGCGATTCGTCGTAAATGCCATTCTATGGGATGACACGGCAGTCCAATTTAGGACCGCTCCCATTCCTCTTCCTCCGCATCCGCCAGCATCTCTCTGTATTCCCGCCACAATTCGTCATCAAGGCAAACCGGGTTTTCAATCCTTGCGTTGTCGACAGCTTCACATAGCGAACGGTAAGGAAGCCTGAAATGCGTATGCTCCCTGGAGCATACGACGTTGAGCTCCACCTTGCCATCCTTCTGGGGCTTGATTTCAATTTTCCATATGTTGTGGCTGGTCCCCCAGGTGAACTGATCCTCAATGGTCAGAAACTGCGTTCCCGTCTCCGCCAGTCGAATACTTTCCTTTAGTTTATCCCAGGCGCAGCTGACCGAGCCGGAGTCATACTCGTCCTCATAACGCGGCACGATACAAAGAGCTTCTTTCTCATTCGGCGTGTTGAACGCGATCCAGCTGTCTTCGATCGTGAAACGATAGCTACTCTTCCACAATAACGCCGTTGCGGCCGCCTGGCGTACGCGTTCATCCGAATCGCCGTACAGGATCTCCAACGTCACGGACGGGTTGGTCAGCACACCCGCGGCAACCGCTCTTACCTTCGGTTCGACATCCTTTTTTGCGACCGCTTCGATCGTTTCCGCAAACCCTTCCCAGTCCCGGCACAAAGCCCTTACTGCCAGAAGACGGACGCGCCAATCCGCGTCCGCGAAAGCAGCACGCTTAACCAACTCATCGTTGCCCCAATGCTTGCAGATCACCGCCGCTCGAACACGCCAGTCTTCGTCCGTTCGCATCAGAAGGGACAGTATTGCTTCCTCTGTATCGCCCCGAATTGCGTCCGCCCGTTTTTCCCAGTCTTCGTCCAGCAGTTCGGCAGGCAGTTTACCATAGACTTTCTCATCGCTCCGCATATAATTGCTCCTGTTATCGTCTCTATGTTCAGCATATCATTTCGCCATGCAGAGTCTTTTTTGTTTTTGTTGCCGTTACGGCTCTTTCAGAAGTCCCTCCATCTCCTCGGCGGTCAGCTTATTCTTCTTCATCAGCGCGTCCACCATACGATCGATACGGATTTTGTTTTTGCCGATGAGTTCAACGGTGTTTTTCATCTCCTCACCTAGGATCTCATTGACACGGCGATTGACCGCCAGGTTCGCCGCCGCTTCCTGCTGCCCCATGACGGCGAGACCGACTTGGTCGTCCATTCCATAGCTGCAGATCATCGCCTGCGCAACGCGGGTCGCCTGCTCCAGATCGCCGCTCGCCCCGGTCGAGACTCCGTCCTTTTCTCCATAATAGACGATCTCGGCAGCCCTGCCGCCAAGGCTGGTGCGAATTCGGCCGATCAGTTCCGCTTTTGTGGAAAGCGGTCCCATATCCTTTGCCGAATGTTCCATATAACCGCCGTGCCCACCCCGCGCGACGATGGTCAGGTAAGCGGGCGTATTGCCGCCAAGATAGCAAAGAAACGCGTGCCCCGACTCATGCCTTGCAACACGCTCCAGATATTCGTATCCCCAGTCTTTCTTCGCGCCGTGCTTCGTTAGTTCATACGCTTCGTCAAGGATCGCGTCGTCCAGAGGTTTTTTCGCCTTGACGGCCATCCGGTTGGCTAGTTCCATCACGGAAGCAAGATTCGCCGGGCTCATTCCCATGGCACGCGCAGCGACTCGTTTGATCATTTCTTCCGTCACGAGATGCGTTTTATTTTTTTTCAGGTGCATGCGTAAAAACTGCTCGCGTTCCTCGGCATTCGGCAAATCGATCAGAATTTTGCGATCGAACCGCCGCGCAAGAGCCGCGTCGATCACACCCATGCCTCCCTGCCCCTCCTCGATATCAAAGTTGGTCGCGGCCAGAACAAAGACAGGACGCTTTGGGTCGACGGAAAATCCGTCCATCTCCGTTAAAAGCGCGTTCAGCGCCATCTCCTCGCCGTGGGCGGCATTCGATTCGCCGCGTTTTCTGCCCACCGCGTCGATTTCATCGATAAACAGAATCGCCGGCGCATAACGGCGCGCCTTTTTGAACAGCTCGCGCACCGCCTCCGGACCGCTGCCCTGGTACTTGGTTACAAACGCGCTGGCAACCGCCGGTATAAACGCGACGTCGCTCTCTCCCGCCATGGCTTTTGCCAGCATCGTTTTACCGGTGCCCGGCGGGCCGTATAGCAGCACGCCCTTGGGCGGCTTGAGGCCCTGAGCGGTAAATTTCTTTGGATTCTTCAAATAATCAATGAAGAATTGCAGTTCTTCCTTCGCGTCGCAGGCGCCGATCACATCGGAAAAGCGAATATTCGGCTTCTCCACGTCGTCCAGCACGCTGCCCGCGTCGTCCGCGGCGGTTGCGCGTTTGAGCGAAAAATCCCTCAGGCGAATCGTGATTTCTGTTTTATCCGTAGAAAGTTTCGGCGCGGTTTCAAAGTACAGCACTTTACGTTCCGAGGCCATGCGCGCCGCCACGCCCTGAAGGTACAGTTCCCGGCAGATACCGGACAACGTGTCTTCGAAAACCGTAAAGTCTTCGCCGGGCTCGACCAATTTTCCCCGCGCCCCCGCCCGGACAAAGCTCATTTCCAATTCGGGATCGATGCGGAAAGCTTCCGTTTCCAGCAGATAGACCGGCAACTCCGGCAGGCGGTCGTGGAGTGCGCGAAACAGGCGATTCCCGTCGTGGAGCACTCCGGCCGCCATCGGTGCGTATTCAAACGCACCGCCGCTCATCGGAAGATTCCCAAACGTGCCTTCCAGGATAGTTTGACCGAAGTCCTCCTGCATTTTGTTTCTTTCCGCAAGGTCGATCAGCGCAAGGCGGATGTCCTTTTCCCCCGCGATTGTCATCGCCTCTTCCACGCTTTGGGTCTGGTCGATTCGATACCCGGAAAGGTTTTCCCGGCAGCGTTCGGCAAAGAGCGGACTTCCGTAAATCAACAGTTCGGGTTTCTCGTCCGAATAGAAAAGCGGCCTTACCTCCGGCGAAAGACGATCCAGTTCTACCGCGAAGCGAAGCTTTTTTATTCCGGATAACGCCGATGCAAAGCGATCCTCCCCCCAAAGCCTGCAAACTTTGAATACTTCGTTTTTAAAAAACAACTCGGTTTGCGCGCGCAGCGTACGGGCGTCCGCCTGTCCGCCTTCCTGAAACAACAGAGCAGTTGGAACCAGCGAATCCGCCTCGGCATGAATCTCGTACTGTTTTTCGAACAGGCCGCACAAACGCGAGAGTTCTCCCGAACTGATCTTCTCCAGATGATGCGCCTGCAAATGGTTAAACAGCAGCGGCCAACCGGTTGCCATTCGGCTGGTGATGGCGGCGGGAAAGAACGGCTGGCCGGTCTGCGGGTTTTTTTCGGTTTCCAGCGCGTTTAGGAGCGTTTTTCTCGGAACGCCGGCGGCGTTCTGTTTGGCATCGCCCTCATACAGCGAACGGCCCGCATTGCTGGTAAAAATGAGGATCGTATCTTTAAACGAAACATCCTCGTCATGATACCGGTCCGTCAGCCTTCCCGCATCCAGAATCTGCAGAAACAGATGGATAGTGTTTAGGTGCGCCTTTTCAATCTCGTCGAAAAGCAGAATGCTGTGCGGCTGTTCTTTGACGAACTCCGTCAGCGTTCCGGGTTTGGCGCCCTGGTAACTCTTTTCATAACCCACGAGGCCCATATAGGACTGATGATCGGCAAAGCTTGACATATCGAAGCGTTTATAAGGAATCGCGAGCGCTTCCGCCGCTTGTTCGGCGAGGAAGGTCTTCCCAACACCAGGAGGTCCTGCAAACACGAAGATCGCGCGGGGACGTTTCCTTTTTTCATCGCTGGCCGCCAGCACTTCCGCTGCAAACATTCCTTCCGCGAAAGCATGCACCACGTGGTCCTGTCCGTGTACGGTGGAAAGGAGCTGTGCCCGCATATGCCGGATGCGGCTGGTCAGCGCAGGTAAAAACGAAAGGGTCATCTCATCCGCAGGCGGTTCCTCTTTGCCGGCGCACGCTTCGGTATCGGCTCCGTTTTTCGCTTCAGACTGCTTCTTCATGGGGCAAACCTGCAGGATTGCGTCCGTCGGATGCTCCAGAATAACGGAAAGCAAATCCTGCGCCCAAAGATCTTCCTTCCCACGGCCTGCGGCGCGTTCCGCCGCAGCGGAAAGGCATTCGACAAGGGCCTGCTCGCTTCCTGTCAATCCATCCGACAGCACCTTTCGTAACAACGAACGGGTGCGATGCGATTGAATATCCGCTTTTGCCAGCAGACTGCCAACTTCCGCGATATCTGCATTCACGATTTTCAAAGCGTCCGGCGGCGCCTTCATGATCTCCTCGGCCTTCACCTCTGAAAACTTCAAAATTCCGAGGAAAAGGCATTCAACGCCCGGCTGCCCGGCGTGCGCGGCCTTTGCCTCGGCAGAAGCGCGCATCATGACAAATTGCATGGATGGAGAAAGATTCATTGAATTACCCCCGTGTTCCGATAAAATTTCCAAATGAACTATGTCTTCTGTTCTTCCGCCTGTGGATCACCGTCCGCTTTCTTCCGAATGCGCCGTGTCGCCGTCGTTTTTCAGGTTCCTAAGCGCATGGATAATCGCATTCGGACGAAGATATCCCAAACCCCGACATTGCAGTTCACGAAGGAACGCATCCCGTTCCAATTGTTTCTTTGGCGTATCCCAGTCTGGGCATCGCCTAAGAAACGCATGCAAATACGGCTCGGCAACTTCCGTATCCGTCGACCAGCCCGGAAATTCAACATCCCAGCGAAGCGTATAGTGGGCATCATCCAGCGCAAGCAGGGTATCGTCCGCATTGATCGCCAATGCACCGATGTTCCTTTTCGCATCGATTCGCCGCAGTTCGCAATCCGACTCCAGCGACCATAGGTAGCAGGTTTTTCCCTGCGCAATGCAGGCGTATCGACCGTCCGCTCCGGCGCATAGCAGGGTAGGATTCGGGGTTGTGCTCGTAACGCACGTTCTTCCGCCGACAATCGTTTCGCTTGCCTCTCCTTTTGCCAGAGGAACATGCAGTGCCCGCACCCCGTCCCCGCATAGATCGACAAGCCACACTTTCCCTTCGAAATCGTCGGCAAGCAGCAGTCGTTTGCCGTCCGGTAAAAAGCAGCCGGAACCAAAACAGGCGGGTATCTCCATATGTTTCATGCTGCCTTCCTTATCTACCCGAATCAGCTCTGTTTGCACCACATAGTCAGCATGCAGGTAGCCGCCGTAGCTCGGGCCACCGCCAATGGAGTCAAGGCGCGTATCCCTTCCGTTATTTGTGGTTACCAGCAAAAATTCTCCGTCCGGGGACGCAAAAAGGCGGCAATTCGTGATTTCCGGATACTGTTTTGGTCTCTCTCCCGGCACCGACGGCGGCGGAAGTATCGCTAGCTTGGAGTCCTGTAGCAGATAGGGGCGCTTTTTCTCGGATACTCCACCCGTCAGCGAGAATATTTGAACACTCCCGCGCGCTTTCAGAACTGCTACGTGTCTCCCATCCGGCATCGCGCAAAGATCGATGATGCGCTTATCCTGGTATTCTATCGTCCTGGGCGCAGGACGCGGACCACCGAAAGTCGCCCGCGGCATTTGCTGAACGATGAGCGTAGCCGCAAGATCAAAATTCTCGATCTTTCCTCGTGAATCCGTAACCGACACAACCGCATTATCCTTATGATCATAGAGCGGCCGCGATTGGAACGAAAGCCTCGTGGAACCATCCCACGTGAACCGTACCTCTTTTTCATCTGGATCCAACGATCGCGGGCTCGACCAGTTCACCGTGCCGCCAAAGCTATCGATGGTTTGACGTTCAAACAAAAACGTATCCTTCGGCATCCGGTATGGCTGAATCCGCTCGGTGATCGCGGGCTTTCCCACTCTGCGGCAATATCGCATCTGCTCCTCTAAAAAAGCAAGCAACCGCGGATGGTTTTCATATCCGCCAATTTGCATTATTTCTTTCACCAGCAATATGGATTCCTCCACATGCTCGCTTTTTAGCTGCTCCTGAGCCTGTGTCATCCGTATAGAGAAACGATCTCCGGACTGCAGCTGCTCGCTTGCCGTTCGGATACCGCACAACAGATAATCCGCCTTTCTCTCCCATTGCGGCGCTTCCCACTGCATGAGAGCATGCCGTTGCCCACAAGCAAGTATATTCTCTCCCCCGTTATCGAACATCGCGCAGCCACGCCAGTCCTGCAGCAAGAACGTATGCAGGCAACGCACCGGATCCAGCGTCCAGTAAAAAAACTGCGGCGCGCTGCATACCAGCAAGCGCGTTCCGTCACGGGAAAGAGAAAGGGAATCCAGCATTCGGTCCGTGTTCCATTCGGGAGCATCCAAAATATCCTTTATACTTCCGTCGGACAAATTCAATCGCAGTACCTTTACGCAATGGATCGCATGAAAATGAGCGGCGATCAGCAGGTTCCCCCTCTCGTCCGGAATGCAACACGTCGCAAACACAGAGGATTCTTCTTTCCGTTTGTCATGCAGCGCTTTGGGAAAAGAAATTTCCGTTCGGGCAAGCTCGCTTCCCGTCCGCGCATCATATTGCGCCAGCATATACCGACCGATGCCACAATGCCAGGTACCGTCCGGGAGTTTGTGGTCGGAACCGTCCTCATATGCAAGAATCCGGGTTCCGTCCGCGCTGACGCAAAACGCATGAGAATGTCGATCGCTATGACAGATTTCAAACTCCTTTTCACCCGACAGCCCGAAGCGCAGTATCTTTTCATCCTCAAAAACAAACAACGCGCTGCCATCCGGTGAAAAATGCATTTCGATAGTCGCATGATCCACATCGAATTCCAACGCAGCGACGATCTCGTCCGAATCCAGAGACAGCAGGTCGAACCGCTCATCCGCAGCAGCTGAAACAGCATATTTCCCGTTCGGGCTCAGTACCGTCCGCTGCCACATTCTGTTCTCCTTCGCGCATTGAAAGCAAGTCAGCTTACGCTCCGAAAATTTCCCTCCAGTCCGATCCCGCACCACCATTGTCCCCTGCGGGTTACAGTAGACCGTACGGCTGCCATCCGCTGTGATAACGACATTTTTACATCCTTCTTCCAGTTCTTCGCAGCGCACAACTTCCGCTCGCCCGCTCTCGGCGGCGCACTGATCGTTCATCCACTGAACGACTTCGTCTCCTGCCGCTTCTGCTCGCTCCAGTTTTTCTATAAAAACGCGCATTGTAAGATCGGTTGCCCGCGCAAGTCTCCAATTGCGAAGGATTCGATTATACTGAGCGGCGGGATGCGCTTTATCGAACGTCAACGCATCGCTCCAGCACCGCTCCGCCTCCGTTGGTTTTCCAAGATCAAGGTAGCTCAGCGCCCGGTTGTTCAGCGAGTCCGCCGTGTCCGCCGCTGCCTTTGGCGCGGAACGCGGATATTCCTTACTGGTTTCCGTTTTGTAAATTTCATGAAGGGAAGCCTCCACTTCCATAAAGTCGTACGGGCGCTTCTCCGGTTTGCTTTTCATGCACTGCGCCAGCAGTTTCTGCAGCGGTTTCGGGATTGGCAAGCCGCTTTTCTTAAAATAGTCACGGCAGTTCAGCCCCGCCACCACGCCGTTCGCCCAGGGACATGAGCCGAGATACAGCTCCATCACCGAAACCGCCCAGCTATAAATGTCCGTTCGGCGCGTCAGTTCCCTGCCGTCCATCTGTTCCATAGAGCAGTAGGCCGGCGTATACCCGCCGGAGGGCGAAAGAATCGTCTTTCCGCTTTCGGCCGCGTTCTGCGCCGCCGCGGCGCTCTCGCGCACCGTCAGCACCGCCCGCGCTCTGGCAAGCCCGAAATCTGCTACCTTTGCGTCGCCTTCTTTGGTCAGCAGCAGGTTGTCCGGTTTTACGTCCTGATGGATCAACCCCGCTTCGTGCGCGTAGTGCAGTCCCCGCGCGAACTGGATGGCGATATCGAGAATCCGTTCCTGCTGCTGCGACTGCGTTCCCTGGTAGAGCGCCCCGCTTTTGACCGCGTTTTCCAGGCTTCCTCCGTTCATCCATTCGGAAAAGATCGTCGGCGTTCCGCCGATCTCGCGCACATAATAGCAGGACACAATATTCGGATGCAGGCCAAGGTTGATCCAAGCCTCGCACTCGTGAATGAAATCCGCCTTGCTCTTTTCCGTGGAGAAGCACTGCGGCTGCGGCCGCTTCATCGCAAGGTCCACGTTCCAACCCGTATGGCGCACCCGCCACACGCTTCCCATACCGCCCTCGATCGCGTCGCTTTCCACACGGTAGGTCTCGAGAAGCGACATCCCCTTCTGAATCGCCAGATTCTCCACGACGGCGGATCCCCTGCGCGTCGCGTCGGTAAGAGCGGCTTGCGTTATCGTTGCCGCGCCGTTTTCATATACGGTTTCTATCCCTTCCGGCACGGTCGCGCCGGGCTCGCGGATGGTGGAATTGTTGCCGAACATAGAGACCTCCTGAAAACCAAAGTCCTTCGTGAATTAATATCGAAACCGTTTTATTCGCTAAAGAAGCTCCCAGTCCAGCAGAAATACTTCTGTCTCCCAGGCGAAAGAAGATTTATACCGCGGCTTTGTCACCGCCATATGCAGCATATCGGCGCTGAAGCAGGATTCCCGCTCTTCGACCAGTACGGGCAACCGCAATGGTTCCGGCGTGTCGCTGTCAAGATAATCGGCAATGCGGAAAAGTTGAACGTCTCCTTCACCGGTGCAGGTAAGGTAGCCTCCATGATGCACTGTAATTTCACCTTTCGGTAATTTTACCATTCGCAAGAACTCGCCGGTTTTTGACGAGTATAAAAATAGGCAGTCATCATAGGAGTCCAGTTGTTTCTGCTTTTCCGGCTTTATATTATAGAGGCCAAAATGCTCCGTGACCGCTCCGATCAGCATCGCCTTGGGATCCGCGGTCATAACATAACGAAACCGTCTGGATACACTCCGGTCAATGTTGCGTATTCGTTCAAATTTAACGATTCTTTTCTTATTTTTAATATTACGTATTTCATGCGGACCCACCGCATAACCATTGCCCGGAATCTGTTCAATTGTGTTGTTAAACGCCCAGAGATATTGAAAATTCCCGACCGCTTTGCAGGTTACGCCATCGACAACAACGTTACGAACCGCCCAAAAACCCGGAAAATATACCATGAAATATTGACAATCCGGCCAGGCATAGATCGAAGGGACCACATCGCTGGGACCGGTACCTTTGACGATTACCCCGCTTTTGATGCGCTCGCCGCCAGGAAGCTGGTAGATATCCGCCATCAGGTCGTATTTTTCTCCTGCTAAATAGATGCAGGCCAGCTTATCGCCACGGATGAGCGCGATCGATTTATATTTCGATAAAACCGAATTGGAAATCAGGCATTCACCGTTTTGAGTCGAATAAACGGTCGCTTCCTGCTTACAGAGGATATATCGGCCGTCATTGGAAAGCGACGCCCCAACCATTTTGGGCAAGCGCTGAAGCAGAACGAGCTTCGGTTCACCGCTTAACCGGAATTGTCCGGCAAGTTTTTCATATAGGTTGAGACAACGCGTATCCGACGAATATCCAAAAATCGATCTCGCTTCTTTTAATTTGGCAAGGGATGCTTGATAGTCGGCCTTTTGATACGCCAACTCGGCCGCCAGTATCGCGCTCAAAAAACGCCCGTCACGCGAAAGCTGTTCCACCGCGCTTGTAACGGCGCTGATCTGCCAAGACGGACTCCATTTCTCGTTCGGAAGATCAAACACATATTGGGCACAACTTCGGGTTATAGCGCCGATTCGCGGTGCTTTGTCATCGCTATATATCGGATAGATGTATACGCTGTCTCTATCCGGAATGCAGTAGGTCCCGCGGCACATATGCCGCTGAACGTCCCAGATACGGATGCTGCCCGTATGACCCGTAAGTACATACCGTCCTCCAGCAAAAGCGCACATGCTCTTGAATTCCTGCCCTGTCGAAACATGCAATACATTACGCCCGGTGGCGACTTCATAAACCAAAAAGTCACCATTGGCATGCCCGACACACAAATGTTTGTTCTCATAACTGAATTCAAGGAAATATGGCTCTGCCTTGCTTTCTGCAGAGAAAAGCAGTCCTTTCGTATCCATGTCGAACGCGCTTACAGACCATTGCTTCTCCGTTTCGCTGCGCCATGCGAGCAGCCGCCCGTCACGACTTTGGGTAACGTTTCTGCATCCAGCAGAGAAAGCGTATAGTTTTACGGACTTTTCCGACGTTATATCATAGTAATATAAACCATCTTTTCTGCCGAGATAACACCCGTTCCCATCTCTTGCGGCACAAGCGGACATCGTTTCGCTATCCCGCTTTATTTCAATCTCTTTCCGGGACTCCGCGCAATAGAGGAGTATCTCCTCCCGATACGTCATGCAAATCCATTTGCCGTCCAAACTCATCGTAATCCTTTGCGGTTCGCCATGCTCGGAACGGATCAATGTGCGACCGCCGCCATCCACGAGCTGCCGCAAAGAATATTGATATTTCTTGTTCTCGCCCTCTTTTGCTATCACGTAATAAACCTTTGTACCGCTGGCGTCATGAACGGTATTTAGTAAGCTTCCGTAGTCGACCTCAATGCTTGATATCGGCGTCGCATTGGTCTCAATAATCCCTTTGAGCTGCGTTATATAGGCATCCCGTTTTTTCTCATCGTTGATCACATTCAGCATCCGTAAAGCGAACAGATCGTCTATGCTGCCATGCGTCCAGCGAAATAACGCACTGTTATACAGGCACTCCGGATTGCCAGCGTCCTTTATCAAAGCCTGTTCAAAGAAAGCTCCCGCATCCGCTGGTTTTCCAAGGTCGAGATAACTCAGCGCCCGGTTGTTCAGGGAATCCGCCGTATCCGCCGCCGCCTTCGGTTCGGGGCGCGGGTAGTCCATACCCGTTTCGGCTCTGTAAATTTCATGTAGTTTTATTACGATGCCCGCAAAGTCGTGCGGCCGATCCTCGGGATCGCTTGCCATACAACTTATAAGCAGCGTCTGCATTTCCGTTGGAGCAGGCACGCGGCCTAATTTGAAATAGTCCCTGCACTTCAACCCTGCCACAATACCGTTTGCCCAGGGACACGAGCCAAGATACAGCTCCATCACCGAGACCGCCCAGCTGTAAATGTCCGTTCGGCGCGTCAGTTCCCTGCCGTCCATCTGTTCCATGGAGCAGTAGGCCGGCGTATACCCGCCGGAGGGCGAAAGAATCGTCTTTCCGCTGTCGACCGCGTTCTGCACCGTTGCGGCGCCCTCGCGCACCGTCAGCACCGCCCGTGCTCTGGCAAGCCCGAAATCCGCTACCTTTGCGTCGCCCTCTTTGGTCAGCAGCAGGTTGTCCGGCTTTACGTCCTGATGGATCAACCCCGCTTCATGCGCGTAGTGCAGTCCCCGCGCAAACTGGATGGCGATATCGAGAATCCGTTCCTGCTGCTGCGACTGCGTTCCCTGATAGAGCGCCCCGCTTTTGACCGCGTTCTCCAGGCTCCCCCCGTTCATCCATTCAGAAAAGATCGTCGGCGTTCCGCCGATCTCGCGCACATAATAGCAGGACACGATATTCGGATGCAGGCCGAGGTTGATCCAAGCCTCGCATTCGCGGATGAAATCCGCCTTGCTCTTTTCTGTGGAGAAGCACTGCGGCTGCGGCCGCTTCATCGCAAGGTCCACGTTCCAGCCCGTATGGCGCACACGCCACACGCTTCCCATGCCGCCCTCGATCGCGTCGCTTTCCACACGGTAGGTTTCGAGAAGCGTCATCCCCTTCTGAATCGCCAGATTCTCCACGACGGCGGATCCCCTGCGCGCCGCGTCGGTAAGAGCGGCCTGCGTTATCGTTACCGCGCCGTTTTCATATACGGTTTCTATCCCTTCCGGCACGGTCACGCCGGGCTCGCGGATGGTTTCGTTCATCGCCATAAGTACCTGCCTTATTATAATCGTGGTTTTGGATTACCAGTCTCCTCGCGGGCTCTGCGTTTCAGCATATAGTAATCTTCCGTCCGGGAGAATCCTGGCATAGTCTCCGCTTCCCGCAGAGAAAGCCAAGCCATCTCCAGATCGCCCTGATCCAGCGCCTCTCTGGCAAGATCCAGCATGCCATGCGCATCCACCTCGTCCTTCAACGCTTGGTTCGTACTTACTATACCGGAAAGCGCCCAGGGCGCTTGATACGCAGGAAAATCCAGCGGAATCAGAGCGAAGTCGTTTTGCACTTCATCTGCAAAAACAAAACCCGTAGGGCTGCCGATAAGTAAGTAATTTCCCGTTGGTTCAAACCCCACGCACGAAGACCGGCCATTGCGCCGCAAGGAAATTGTACGAATGCACCGGCCGCTAGGCGTTTCAAAAAGCATAATTTCTTTCTCAGCCCCTACAGCCAACAATGTTCCGTCGGGACTGATCGCAATGGAACCCGGTTTGCTTTGACCGATGGAAAACGACCGGCGCTTCCCTGTTTCCAGGTTCAGAAGCACGGCTTCGTTTCTTTGGTCGGCCCCACAACCAAAGCATAGGTATTTACCGTCCTCACTATCGTTTGCGCAAAGCATTGGTTTTGAAAGGTTGACATCCCTGATCTTTTTTCCGGTGTTTGGATCATAAAGCGTCATACTCATGCGCTGCGTTCCACTCATCGCCACAAGGAAACGGCCTCCGCCAACAAACCAGGCTTTTATTCCTTCAGGAACCGCCCACTCGAGCGCACTCAAACGTTTCCCCGTTAATAGATTCCAATGCCCGATACTGCCATCCGCACTGGCAGATAAAACGGTTCCGTTCAGGGACTCGGCAACGGAGTATACCTTACCGTTATGTCCATGGAACGTTGTTTTTACCTTTCCGTAATATTTATCAACAATCCAAAAATCATGTTCGCGTCCGGCGTCTTTCCGCATACGTTCCCAAACCAGCACCCCTTTATAATCGCGGGTATAATCGGCTCCCTTAAAATAGCCATGCAGATCGACTGGTTTACCGGCACGAATGCTGACGAGAGATTTATCCTCCGCGTAACCAAGGATCATCGTGTCGAGCCCACGATCCGGTTTAATCTCGAGTCCCTCGGTGCGGATCATAAATGTGCGCAGTGGATTTATATTTCTGGCTTTGGCTTCATCCCTGGACCGGATCGTGTCCGGCGCAGCGCCCTGTGATTTTGCCGCCTCCGTAAGGAGTTTTACCGCGCTGTCCACAGCTCCGGATTCCAAAAAAAGCTGACCTCTTAACGCCATTGCCGGCCAATCTTGTTGATTCTGCGGTTTCGGTAGTTTTTCAAGCGCCTCCCGATCGGTAATGCGTCTGTTTCGCCATTTGTATAAGGAATAGTTATAGTTACACTCCAGATGGTTCGGATTCGTGTTGAGCCCCTGCCTCCAGATTGCCTCGGCTTGCTTTTCCATGCCCAAATCCAGATAACTCAGCGCCTTGTTGTTCAGCACACCGACAGGATTTGGCACCGCTCTTGGTACAAGCCGCCTATGCTCCTTCCCTGTCTGCAAACGATAGCTTTCAAGAAGATGAACTTCCACTTCCGCGAAGTCATGCGGACGTTTCTCCGGTTCGCTTTCCATGCACTGCGCCAGCAGTTCCTTCAGCGCTTCCGGCATCGGCAAACGGCTTTGCTCGAAATAATCCCTGCACTTCAGCCCCGCCACCACGCCGTTCGCCCAGGGACACGAGCCGAGATACAGCTCCATTACCGAGACCGCCCAGCTGTAAATGTCCGTTCGGCGCGTCAGTTCCCTGCCGTCCATCTGTTCCATGGAACAGTAGGCCGGCGTATACCCGCCGGAGGGCGAAAGAATCGTCTTTCCGCTGTCGGCCGTATTCTGCGCCGCCGCGGCGCTCTCGCGCACCGTCAGCACCGCCCGCGCTCTGGCAAGCCCGAAGTCCGCTACCTTTGCGTCGCCCTCTTTGGTCAGCAGCAGGTTGTCCGGCTTTACGTCCTGATGGATCAACCCCGCTTCGTGCGCGTAGTGCAGTCCCCGCGCGAACTGAATGGCGATATCGAGAATCCGTTCCTGCTGCTGCGGCTGCGTTCCCTGATAGAGCGCCTCGTTTTTGACCGCGTTTTCCAGGCTTCCTCCGTTCATCCATTCGGAAAAGATCGTCGGCGTCCCGCCGATCTCGCGCACATAATAGCAGGACACGATATTCGGATGCAGGCCGAGGTTGATCCAAGCCTCGCATTCACGGATGAAATCCGCCTTGCTCTTTTCTGTGGAGAAGCACTGCGGCTGCGGCCGCTTCATCGCAAGGTCCACGTTCCAGCCCGTATGGCGCACCCGCCACACGCTTCCCATGCCGCCCTCGATCGCGTCGCTTTCCACACGGTAGGTTTCGAGAAGCGTCATCCCCTTCTGAATCGCCAGATTCTCCACGACGGCGGATCCCCTGCGCGTCGCGTCGGTAAGAGCGGCCTGCGTTATCGTTACCGCGCCGTTTTCATATACGGTTTCTATCCCTTCCGGCACGGTCGCGCCGGGCTCGCGGATGGTGGAATCGTTACCTGCCACGCAAAGACCTCTCTCTTTCTGTTCCATCATTTCCAAATGCGAAAGCCAGATTCCCCACAGCGGAATTCAAACTGCCATTTGGTCCTTTCCGCCCGGGTCAAAGTGAACTTATTTCATCCAACCACCAAGTCCATCCCAGGCATATTCCAGATAGCGCAGAGAAAACTTGTTTTCAATGCCGGCGGCACGGGCAAGATACTGGCTGCGATGCGCAACACGCAACTGCTGAACGTTGTCGTCCATCCTCTCCCCGATCACGCGGAGTTTCGGCTCTCTCGTATCCATATCCGGGTAGTCGATAAACAATTTGACAATCTGGTTGGCATAGCTTTCCAGCGGTTCCGGCAGGGGAGTACTCGCTTGACTTTCCGCTTCCTTTTCGGCTTCCGAACGAAGATCATAAACGGGTTTCCCGTTTACGTAATATGAAGCGCTGGCCTTTTTGCTTTCACCGTCTCCTGCAAGCATAGCGATCAGCAGAAAAAGCCCTGCCGCCACAAACAGTCCGAAAAAGCAAGCCATCATGATATATTGCGTTTTCAACGACCGATAAGTTGCTATCCCTAAAGCGCAGGTGGCTTTTCCCGGATCAGCGGCGCTGTAAAACACCTCCAGATCGCATACCTCATCCTTTTCCCGGTTATTTGCTTTACGAAAACTGTAGTAGCTAATTGTCGTTTTTGCCGAAAGTTGCTTTCCGCCGACTTCATAAAGCAGCGTAACATTGTCGCGCCCGAATCGCCGATCAAGCTGGGCTTTGCCCAGAACGGAGGTCCCCTCATTCTGCAATTGCACCTGTTCCCGGTAGAATCCTCCATTTTGGATAGCGAAAGCCAAGAAAAAGCCAAACAGGATAAGGATCACCGCAGCAACACCCGCGATGCTCCATTTTGTGGACCGGTCCATACTTAAAGCTCCTTTTTCGTAATTTTGATACAGACGGCAGAGATATTGTCTTCTCCTCCATTGTCGTTCGATTTGGCAATCAACCGCTCACACACAACTCGAGAACTACGGCTGCTCCTGAGAATTCGAACCATATCCGGTTCTTCCACCAAGCCATACAGGCCGTCGCTGCAAAGCAGAATCCGATCGCCAGGATGTACCTCCACAGAGAACACCTCGGGTTCAGCGGGCGGTTTCATCCCGACAAACGCTGTAAGCCGGGAACTGGCCGGATGCGTTCTGGCTTCCTCGCGGGTAATTTCACCCTGCTGAACCAGAATTCCGGCCAGATTCTGATCCATGGTGACCTGCTCGATCTGTTTTCTGTATCGCGGCAAAAGATACCCGCGGCTGTCGCCCAAATTCACAAACACAGCCTTGTTGCCAAGCAGCCACACTCCCGTAAACGTGGCTCCATACGAATAGTTCTGATCCGTATTCCCCGACGTATAAAGATGATCGCTCATCATCTGAACGGTTTGCTGAAACATCGCGGCAGCCCGCTCAACATCCTGATGCTCCGAAAACTCCTGCGCACTGATTTTCATCAGCTCCGACATGGCTTTTTCAACGAACGCCGAGGCGGCCGCACCATCGGACAAACCGCCCATACCGTCTGTTACCGCGAAAAAGCCAATCTGCGGGCAAACAATCACCTCATCCTGATTGTTTTCCCGTAACCTGCCGATATCTTTTTCTCCCGCCACACAAAACGGATAGTCGAACTGATCCAATCTGACGATACTCACGCAATCACGCCCTTCACCGCGCTTCGGACCGAATCCGGCAAAGCCGTTACAATATCCTTTCGGAAAGCCGCCGCACTCGAATAGCCGATCTCCGGCTGTTCTTCAAGCGCTTTGTCGATCACTGCCGCTAGCTGCTTAGGTATCGATGCGTTTCTGTTGCGAATCGGAACGGCAGATTCGCTGACGATAATCTGCCAAACGTTTTTTCCGGGTCTGAAATTCTTCGGAAACGCGCCGGTGAGCATATTATAGTAACTTGCCGCCGCCGCCCAGACATCCACCTCCGGCTTTGCATATTTAAAATTGATCGCCTGCTGACGCGGCATAAAGACCGGCGTCCCCATAACGGTACCGGTTTTTGTGATTCTGGACAGGCCCGCGGCATCAAACGCTTTCGCCATACCAAAATCCGCAACCATTGCGACCGGCCGGTCGGTGGCATCCGAGAGAAAAATGTTTCCCGGTTTGAAATCCCGATGTACAACTCCATGCGCATCCGGGGTGCCCAGGAACGATCCGTTTTCCTTATCCGCCTTCAGGTCGACGTTATGAACGTAGTCAAGGCCGGAAAGTACCTGAAGCGTGATCCACGTCGCCTGTTCCAGGGATAGCTTTCCCCCTTTTTTCTGCATCAGATCATCCACGCTTCCACCTTCGCAGAGATCCATTAAAATATAGAACGTGCCGTTCGCGCTGCCGGACTGATACGTCGTGATCACATTCCTGTGCCGCAGGCACCGCGCGACGCCGGCTTCCCGTAAAAACAGCTTGACTGCATTCTCATTCGCCTTGACTGCCGGCAGCATCGTTTTTAACGCATAATACTTTCCGGTATCTTCGCTTTGTACCTTCCAGACCTCTCCCATTCCTCCCTTTCCGAGAAGCTTAACTTTCCGATAGCCTTTTACCGGTGAGGAACTCGGCGAATCGCCGGGCTTTTTTCCCTGCGCGCCGATCATGATCTCCAAAATTCCGTCCAGCACCTTTGCGCGGTCGGACAAGCAAACGGAGCAAAGGTTATTATCGGGAGCCGTTGGAGTAAATAACTTTCCGCACTCGGCGCACGTTTTTTGCTCCGCTTTCGGCCTTGCCGCAAGCTTTTCTGCAAGTTCGCGGGCCAGGCGCTCTGCCTCTTTGCGGTCGGCTTCCGCCTTTTGAGCGGCCGCCTGCGCTTCCTTCTCCCTGCGCTCCTGCTCCGCTTTTTCCTTTGCAACTCGATCGGCTTCCGCCTTTGCTTTCGCTTCTTCTTCCTTTTGCTTCTTTTTCTGCGCTTCGGCCTGTTTCTGTTCGGCAGCCCTCCGTTTTTGTTCCGCCTCCGCGGCAATTGCCCGCGCTTTTTCCGCGGCGGCCTTCTCCGCTTGTTCTTTGGCTTTTTTTTCTGCAATTCGCTTTTCAAGTTTTTCTTTTTCGCCGATCAAAAAGCAGACCTCGCAAATACGCCTTCCCTGCGCATCGTAATAAACCGGCGTCTGCCCGCTGCCCTCCGCAATGGTTACGCCTCCCGTAACCCCTTCCGGCAGCTCCGCGCCGCACGCGGCGCAGGTTTCGGCTCCCTCGATCTTACAGCACAGTTCACATTTGCTGCCAAGGCCAAGGACATCCCCGTTGTGCAGCGTGTACTCTTCGTGCTGTTCGTTTTTCGCTTCTTCCCACGATTGCCCCTGGCTGCGCTGGCCGATTTTTTCACCGTTGAGGAAGGTGCCGTTCAGGCTGCCAAAATCCTGTAATCTGACATCCGGCGGCATGATTTCCAGAACACAGTGATAGCGCGATACGGTGCTCTCCGGTACGACGATGCCGCAGTCTTCCTGCCGCCCGACAAAGATACGCGTTTTCTCCTCATACGCGAACGTTTGCCCTGCCAACGCTCCTTTTACTACCTCAAGCGAAACTTTTCCGGCCATATCAGATATCCTCCTTGATCTGCTTCAGGTTCACGGCGCTTAGTACCACGAACAGCACCCCATAGACACACATCAGAACAACGACCCATGTTCTCATTGGGAACCAGTGGAACAGCCAATGCAGATAAAGCACAATTCCGGGCAAAAGAAGCAAGGTATGTACACTCCCAAGAAACCGTACAAGCACACGGCCCTTGCGACGGCGCTTCGACGCCTTATCGCGCAGAGCGATACACCCCCACATATTAAAAACGATATTCCATACCCAAAGGAATCCATAGATATAAAACGTTTTTCCCAGCCATAAGGGAACCCGGATCGAAAAGATCCAAAAGACCAAGAAGAGAGCGAACGGAAAGATCATTTCGCGCGTGAGAAACCGGAAAAAAATCATTCCGGGCGTTCCTTCCATATTCTGGAACATGATTTTTGTCTTCGTGGTTTCACCCTGATCGGAAAGATGCGGATAAAGCGCCGCGCCGATCAATAGGATCAGCAGCGAACCAATCCCGATGATGACCCGCATCCAAACAGGTGTTTCCGGGATCCCATACGCAAGCTTTGCCGCTTCAAAAAGACCGAACAGAAGGAAACAATCGGAGATCAGATCCAGGAAATGCCCGAACGCTTTGCCGATTAATCCCAGCAATGCGTTGACGCCCCGCACAAGATAGAATGACCAGATCACAATGAACGCGTTGATCAGCAACCCTACAAAGGGAACGGGCGCGGCTGTTACGGCACCGGTAAACCGCTCCAGAACCCATAGCGCGGCAAACGGAACGACGACGCCGAAGAGAAAGTACTGAATCGCCGCTGAAACAGGTCCGCCCCGATAGGTGAACAATCCCAATTTCGTCCGGCGTTTCACCCCCGGAGCCTTCCGTTTCCCGACGCTTTTTTTCAAGGATTCATGCTGTTCGTCCTCCAACATCGCCAGTAAAGCGAGCAGCGCGCCAAGCTGGGACGCCGTCGGTCCGCTCTTCTCTTCTGAGTCCGAAGGCGCCGCATCCCGCGGCGGTTCCTTTTGCCCGGCCTGCGCCGGCCGGGATGGTGCCTCCCGATATTTCGCGTCCTCCTGCGCCAAGGCAGGATCATACGCTTCGCACGCCGCGATTACCGCAGCCGACTTGCTTTCCAAAGTGGCTTTCGCGAGAAACTCCGCCGTCAGATCGCAGCCTGCGTGTTCCGCCATTTCTGCGGCCCTTCCAATTATGGCGGACGCATCCGCATACTCGGTTTTCGGATGCCTTGCATCGTTCTCTAGATACGACAACGCGCACGCAACACTCCGCACGCTGCCGGACAGAAGATCCCGCACCACCTTGCCTTCTTTGCGGTATGCAGCATCGTTCAGCGGCTCGTCAAGGTAACTCGCCAGCGTTAGAATGCCGAAGAACACATGCTCGACACACAGGTTCTCCCGGCCGCCCGCGCTGATTCGCTGCATATGTGCCTGCGTGATGCAAGCTTCGGCTGCTTTTGTCAATTCCATCCGCGTATTCTCCCTCTCCCCTTAATGTTCCATATGGAGCCGCCGTCGCCCGTTCGCTGAATCAGCTCCAGAATCGACCGATTTTCGTCGAGATTTAATACCTGGTCTTCATACAGGATGCACAGTACATCGTAAACATAGTCCATTACCCCTCTGTCCGAGTAAGAGGTGTAGCGCATTTCAAACAGTCTCTCTTCCTCGGTTCGTTGCGCATACTCGTAGTAATCCGCCCGCGCCCTCGCATTTTTCAGTCTTGCTACATACTCCGGCAGCAGTGTCCGGTCATAACACTCGTCGGACGCCGAAAGTTGCTTGACGATTCGCTCAAGATTTTCGTACTCATACAGGGCATAGCGCTCGTGCGCCTCGCGCAGCGCACAAAGTAACGCCATATCGGCCCGTGAAATCGGATCGGAAATAGGCCGCAGCTTCGCATAGGCAAGCAGAACGTCGATTTCGTCTTCGGTCATGTTGGTATAGAGTCCAAACGCAATCAGTTTCTCCCTGAGCCCGCGTACATGTACGGGTTTTCCGCCGACAAGCGGATACAAAAGATTTTTCAGCGTAGCGGGCAACTCGCCCGTCACCGTCATTTCATTTATGGAGGAATCTCCCACGTACAGCATCAGATAGCGAATAATATGCATATCCGGCAAAAGCGTTTTCGCATCTCCGGTAAAATTCTTTTCGTGCGCGCGAAACCACCCGCTGATCTGCCCCTGCTGCGCCGCTTCCATCAGCGCCGCGTTCAGCACGCTCGTCTTCAGCGGCAGGACCTCTGCGGGTGGGGCAAAATTATTCAGCCCCAAACGGTCAAGTAGGTTGTGGTACATATCCACCACGTCCACCCGTCCGGCGCTGTTCAGCAAAAGAAGCTTTGCGGCGCTGTCCAGCGGGTTTTTCGCGTAGAGCTTTGGGTAACCGTTGAAGTAGAGGAAGGTATCCAGCTCGGACGCATCCATCTCAAGCGCCATGCCGAGTTCCTTCATCCGCTCTTTTCCATTCGGTTTCGCTTTATCCTGCCGCCATTTATCCACAATCGTGTGGCTTACGAACGCGCGCTCACCCAACGCAGAGGAAGAAAGCCCCAGCGTGTCCATTCGTCTGCACAGGTCCGTGGAAAAACAATAGGATTCGCAGTTCTCCAGCGATTCCCGGATCTGCTCGATGTTATCCTGTAAAAAATCTCTGATGTTTTCCATATTGCTATACCCCTATGATGAAATTCTTCCGTTCGGGTTCCAAATAACACGGCCGGTGGCATCGCTTGTTTTATTGATTTTATGATACGCAAAAGGAAGGCCGGTGATTTCCAGTGAAGTTGCAAGGCGAGGGGACCTGTGATTTATTGTGCGTTCGATGTAACGCAGCGCTGCTGTGCGCAAAGATTCCGAATTGTCGTAAGGGCTTCCACAGCAACCCGTTTGCTTACGCCTGCCGTATGAATCTGACTCCAAAGATGATCGAAATGACTTTGAAATTCGTCTATGAGCAGAAGCTGATCGGAATATACCATAATGGGCGTATCGATGTCCCAGGAATGGATCATGATGTGCTTGTTGTTTTTGATATGCCAGCAGGAATTCGGCATAAACAGGTTTTCATCCGACAGAAGAATCACCTGAAAATCGGGCACTTCCTCCAAATAATGGATGTAACCATCCAATATGTCTACACAGTCCTCGGCGTCCAGGTACCATACGCCCGCGTCCATGAAATACATGGACGGCATTTTGCATCGGCCGGTTTCGGCAATTTCCTTTAGCTTTGGCAGAGAGATCACTTCCCGAAAACGGGAGGAGAGCAGCACCTCGTCCATCGCACTCTTGAATCGCACGAATTCGTTGTACCGCCAGGTATACTGTTCGCCCGTATGTCCAAATTTTTCCAGAACCTTGCCGTACTGCTCAATCGACATATACATGGGGTTCATGCCGCTCTTGATCACATCCAGGCTGCCCGGAACGCCGTACTCTTCAAAAAAAGCCTCGATGATGTTTCTTGCAAAACTATCGTCGTAGGCTGTCATCATCGGTCTGGCAAATCGCATGGTCGTTTCGAAATTGTCGCGCATGTCCGCAATCATTTCATCGTCCCGAATCACGGTGGCGACCACAGTCGCTTTCTTTTGCGCCGCCTCCGTAATCAAAATGGCGGAACGGTCCGAGACTAAAACGTTCATGGTTGCGGTAAACGTCTGCGGCGTACCCTGGACGACGGACAGCGCCAGTCTTCCCAGAACCAGCAGCGGCATATAAGCGCTGACAAGCCTGCTGGACATCGCCGAGTTATTGGCCGATTGAACCAGCATGCGAACGGTAAGTTTTTTTTCTGCAACCAACGCATGCAGCGTATCTACGATACGCTTATCCACGGCCGAAGCAATGGTTTCGCTGGAAAGAAACAACTCAATCGCCGCGCCCGGCGGCAGTTTCTCCATTTCTCCGCGCAGCAGTTCCGCAATACGATCCGCTCCATGGCAAACGGAAAACAGCTTCTCATCCTCATTCCGCACAGGCGATTCCGCCGAATCCGAGTCGGTCAGCGAGGTGTGGAAACTTTTTACGACCAGAAGATTCGGAAATTCAACGCTTGGAATTTCGTGGGAAACGCAAACGTCGGCCTGTGGATAGAGCCAGAGCGCAACGCGCTCCGCCGTAATCCCCGTTCCTTCGACCTTCGCAAGCGTTGCGCCAAACCACGCCCTATTCTCCGGTGTCAGCCGGCGTGTCAGAACATACTTGCCGATAGAGAGCGCATGCTGGGAAGATTTTCGTTCTCCGCATCCATTTTTCAGCCAGCGGCTGACCAGCGACGGGTCGACATTCAGCGCTTTCGAAAGCTGCGAGCTGGTGATGTTCAGCTGCGCCATTAAAACCTTCAGGTTATGTGAAAACTCCGTTTTCATGGCGGTCACATCCTTTTTTCACGAAATGAATATACAACCGTTTGTCTATAGTTTATCAACAATCGAGTAAAAGGCAAGCCGTTTTTTGATCTGTCATTGACTGTTCATTGAATTATGAATGAGTATCCATTGTCAGACGCTGGAAGGGACTTTTCGGTATGAACGTTTTTTCATCGAAGCTTCCAGTTGATCCTTATACGTTGAAGGACTATATTGATAGCAAGATCATAGATCTATTACGGTCCGGCGTCGATTTGTTATTTCGGGAGGTTCATCATTATGACTCTGATAGAGCGCATTTCTGCAATCCAAAGCGAACTGATCGAAATCCGCAGAGACCTGCATCGTCACCCGGAACTCGGTTTTGAAGAATTCTATACTTCGAAATTGGTAGCCGGTTTTTTATCCGACGCCGGATATGAGGTTACAACGGGAGTGGGCAAAACCGGCGTTATCGGCGTTTTATACGGTGGATACGAAGGGCAAACCCTCGCGCTGCGCGCCTGTTTGGACGCACTCGAGATTCCGGAGCAAACCGGTGTATCCTATGCTTCCACGATCCCCGGCCATATGCACGCCTGCGGTCACGACGGCAATATGACCGTTACCCTGGGCGCGGCAAAAGTACTGGCACAGTATCGGGATTCCCTGCACGGAAATCTGAAAATCATCTTTCAGCCTTCCGAGGAAAACACCGGCGGAGCGGCAAAGATCGTGGCTGCCGGTGGCCTGAGAAATCCGAATGTGGACGCGATCGTCACGCCGCATATCTGGCACGGGATACCGAAGGGGAAAATCTGCCTGAAAGCAGGTCCCGTAATGGCAGGGAGCGATCTGTTTCAGCTGGAGGTGCACGGAGTCGCAGGACACGGAGCCTGGCCCCAATTTGCGGTCGATCCGCTGCCGGTCGCGGCCGAGCTGATTCTGTCGCTTCAGAAGATCGTGTCCCGGGAGATCGATCCCATGACGCCCGCATGCGTATCGATTGGCAGGATCGAATATGGAACTGCAGCAAACATCGTTTCCGAAACCGTACGGATGTATGGCACCGTACGGACAGGCGATCCCGCAACCCGCGATTTTATTCAAAAGCGAATCGGCGAAATAGCAGACGGCGTAACCCATGCGTCCAGATGCACCAATTCGCTGGAATACAATCGGGTCATGCCTCCGCTCGCCAACGACCCGGAGCTGACTGCTATGGCTATCCATACTCTGACCCGGGAGCTGGGGGAATCCGGCATTTCAAAGGAGTATCAGCCGAGTATGGGCTGCGAAGAGTTTTCGGTGTATCTGGATTACGTTCCCGGGCTCTTCCTTTTCATAGGAAGTTCGGAAGCCGGCCAACCAATTACCGAACTGCACAATCCCCGTTTTCTCTTTCCAGAGGAGTGCCTGCCCATAGGCGTTCGGGCACTCTGCGCGATTGCGCTGGATTACTTAAAAGCGGAGTAATATGAATGTGCTTTCCCTGATTCCAAATCAGGGAACTTTTTTATCCCGGATAGAAAACAAGACCCCGCTTTTCAGCAAGGTCTTGTCGGGTCGCTGTATGTATATTTCGTTTCAAACGTTCCCTGCGCCATCATCGCGTCCGCTTGGATCAAATACTCGCCCGCGCTCACGCGCGGGCGATGCCGTATTCGTTTCAAACGTCCCTGCGCCATCATCGCGTCCGCTCGAATTAAATAATCGCCCGCGCTCACACGCGGGCGACGTCGTATTCGTTTAGAACGTTCCCTGCGCCATCATCGCGTCCGCCACCTTGGCAAACCCCGCGATGTTCGCACCCGCAACCAGGTTGTAGCCTAAGCCGTTCTGTTCCGCCGCTTTCGCCGAATTGTCGTGGATGTTCTTCATGA
>JAYFNY010000012.1:0-76530 GCA_034933205.1 Eubacteriales bacterium | reverse complement strand
TAGATGGTCATGCTGACCTGATCGATGTCGTAGATGTCATCAAAGAGTTCAAGAGCCCCGAGGGCGTAGCACTTCATTTGCGGATTCTCTTCAGCGGAAACAAGAACGCCGAGGCCGTATTTGAAATCAATAACCCGGAGCGTGCCATCTGCGATGACGACGCAGTCGGCGGTACCGAAGCCCTGTTCTACCCAGCGGGAGAAGTCAACTCGCTGCTCAATCAGGACAACCGGATCAGCGCAGGTCTTCTTTGCGGCCTCGACCTGCTCCAGCACGAATTCGGCATAGCCGCTGGTGCAGTCGTCCATCTCTTCGGAATACCAGGAAAGTCCATCTGTCGGATCGTCTGTCGGGAGCCCCAGCACTTTCTTAAGCTTGAACTCCGCGAGTGCATGAGCATCAGTGCCTTCCGCTGCGTAGTCGCTTCCTTTATCCTCGTAGGTCTCACAGAGCCGTGCCGATGGCGGACAATGAATCCATCTGTCAGCGCCGGAGGCAGAGAGGATCGCGTGTTGCTTACTTGCCATTTCCGATTGCCTCCGCGTCCTTCATCAGGGCCTCATAGTTTGCCGGATCAATAGCGGAGAGCTTTGTCGCTCCGTATTTCTGAAGCAGGTCACGTACCTCGGCAGTGTGTCCTGCGCGGGATTTCCCGGCAAGAACAGATCTTACGTCCTCCAGCTTTAATTCCGGCTTGGGTTCTTCTTTTGTAGCAGCAGTTTCAGAACTTTGCTGCTTATTGGAATCGTCTGCGCCGGAGAACTGCTGGTAAAGCCAGTCGGCTGCGTCGTTAATAGCGGTAGCAGCACTGTGGAGATCTTCGATTGTCTGTTTCATGTCTGCCATTTTGCTCATAGGTTCTTTCTCCTTTCTCGGATTGTCTTTGCGCGGCAAGAATTGAGAGGTTTCTTGCCATTCTTGCTGATACCTGACTGATTGTTGTAAGGACTTCAATCATTTCAATGTTGGTATCGCTTTTGTGATAAGCTTGCATCTTGATGCTCACCTCCGTTTCTGAGAGGCTGTTTTGTTGTGCCTCATACTTTCCCACTGGAGATGAACACCAGATTTGAGCGGATTTTCTTTAAAAAAAATTTTCTCTCCGACTGAGGTTGACCCAGCCAGAGAGAAACATGTGCGTTACCTATTAATAACCACGTACTTTACGCAATTCAGTACGGATGCGCTTCATCTGGTCAGCAAAGGTACGAGGTTTGCGGCCCAAAGCCTCAGCGATACTACGGTCAGAAATCTTGTCGTTTTCTTTCCATAATTCAATAATGCGGTCGGCATCAGGGTCGAGTTCCCGAAGACGCTGGAACAGCTGTTCTAAAAGTGCACGGTCTGCATAGATGTCCTCCATGTTAACGGACGGAGTGAGCTCGGTATCCAGCAGAGAATTCTCATCCTCGGTATTTGATGCATCGAGCGAAAGTGTACCGTAGCCTAAATGGTGTTCACAGTTTTCACAGTCACCATCGCAGGCCCAGAAGAACTTTTTCGGGCATTTGCAGCGATGGTGGTATTGCTCTTTCTTGCGTACTGCTCCGGCCATACGGTAAAAGTCCTGAAACTGTTGCTCCGAACAAGAAATTTTCTGCTTGGTGGAACGGATGTAGATAAAGCGTGTGTTTTGATTGTCGTTGATTGCCATAAGATTTTCTCCTTTCGGCTGTTAAACCGAAGCGGAGATAACCTGTATGGCTGCCAGTTCTGCTTTTCATAAGATGGTCACCTCATGCGGATTTCTCCGCTTCAAATCGGTGACCAGCCGTTCGTAAGCTGGCACTCATATTGAAAGTTCTTCCATCCATCAGCTACGAACACACCTCGTGGCCACGAAGAAGGTGAGCAAATTTCAGGAAAAGTAGTTTTATGTCATGCTTAGGACAAGAATGCAAAAGCAATAATTCAAATTAGCGATAAAATATTTGCGAACGCGATGTAAATATTCACGCAAACAGTAGAAAAATGCATTACAATGTGCTATAATTAAAAAGTGCATTTGTCTTAAAAAATACGTTTTGTCAGAAAGCAGTGGTTTGCTGCTTCTGAAATTAAGTATAGAAAATCAGGCTGGTACGTTTGGGTACCGGTGGATATGTTCGGATATGAACGGATACGGAGGTGCTTTTGGCAATGGTGTTTTGTGACTTCGCTCAGCGCGTATATTCAGTGATTGGCTCCGGTAGTAACACAAGTGCCTTCGCTCGCACACTGCTTGATACCATCGTTGTTTATGAGGATGAAGCTTTGAATCCGATTCAGGAATTAAAGCCTTCGACTTTCAAGGCCTACTACAATGGAACAAACAACATCACGAAAACAGCAAAAAAAATAAACGCCAACGTGGAGACGTCAGCGTTTGAAGAATATATTGATTCTTTCCCGGATAATGCTGTTCAAGGACTCTGTAGTTTATTTGAAGAAGCCATTCCGAATATCACACCATATAATGCGAGTCAGAAACTGGCAGAGTTGTTTGCTTCTATTATTTATGAAGCTGCTATGGCAAAGCCAAAGGCTGCGAGCAAAAAGAAAACAAGCGAGGAAACGACTACATCCGCGCATGATAAATTGACTGCAAAAATTCTCGCCTCTGGGGAAGCGATGGCAAAGGCCTGGGCCGGGGCTGTGAATGGATTGACGGAGGAACAAGAACAGACTGCTAAAGCAAAAAGCATCCCGGTATTAAAGCCGGGTCTACTTTCGGATGCAGATAAGGGATTACTTTGTCAATTCAAAAAAGATGTAAAAGGACTTTTGAAATACTGTATAGATAACGATCCTGCAGCACAACAGACAAAAATTAGTCTGGCAGATGAATTGCACAGCGTGCATCGGAAGTGGCAGTACGACCTGCGCGAGATTGAGGATATCGCTTTCCGTCAGCTTGTAATCGATATGACACAAACTATGGAAGAGTACTCCTATTATGTGTCTGATGAGTTTTTGCGTCTGATACCTGGCACGGATAGATTGTGGTTTAGAAATGAATCGGCCGAAGATGGTGACCGTCTAAGAAATGTTCTCCAACCGAAATCACATGAATTAAGGCTTGCAATGGCAGAATTATATAGAAGGTTGTATCCAATTCCAGAGGAGGCAAAGCAGGATGAGGCAGAGCCAGTGGAAGCAGAGACTGTGGACGAAGAATCATCAGGTGCCGCAGATGCAGCAGGAGATGGTGTAAGAACTCAAATAATCAACAATCCGACTATTGTAAATCAGTACGGTGAAAAGAATGTTCATATTGAACATGTTGATAATTTGAAGCTCTGAGCGGAGGTGAGCCTATGAAAGATGAAATACAAACGATAGCTGGTGTTGGCTTACCGGCAAAAACAGTAAATCAGTATGGCGAGAAAAATGTACATATTGATACAGCTGAAAATGTAACACAGAATATAAACATAAATTTTCCATATGTGCAGAGAATGGCAAATGGAACCATGCAGCCGACCAGCCGAGTCATCAATCCAGAATATTACAATTTATTTGTGATTGGTGATGAGACTTTTGAATATGATCATTTCATAGTTCCAGCAGATCGTGCGTTATCGAGATATTGGACATCAGAGGAGCTTCGGGAACGGTATGGCACTTTGTCTGAGACTGCAGTTGAGGCAATGAAAACCTTTCCAGCGCTGTTCATGCCAGAGGCAGAATTTCAACATGCAAGGGCTGGAGAAAATCAGCAAGTATTCTTTGGCTTTGTTGATGGAATAAGAAAGCAGGATAACGGAGTCAAAATACGATGTCAGTTACTGTGGCCCATTCCCATGCAGCAAATAAGCAATATTGGTTTTGAACTTGGCATGTTAGATATGACGAGAGGCATATCAGAAATGAATCATACGCATTGGGCAATTAAGCACATCAATCTAAAGGAAGAATTGGCTGATGCGAAGATTTCCCTGTTTGGCTTCTGATGGGAGGTGAAAGCATGAGAGACAAACTGACATCTGAAATTGTAAAATTGGACATGAACGATGCCTCCTACAAAGGTTGCGGGGTATCGATTGTGCCGACTTATGTGAATTTCTTTTTTGGAAACAATGGTACGGGCAAATCGACCATTGGCAAAGCGATAAAAGTTGATCGTGGCGTGGAGTGGCAGCCCGGTCGTTCGGTATCCGATTATAAAGTGCATGTTTATAATCAGGATTACATTAGTGCTAATCTTCCCAACTATCATAACCTTCCAGGCGTGTTTACCGTGAATGAGGTAAATGTCACTATTCAGGCAAAGGTCGATGAGAAGCAGATTCAAAAGGAAAAGGCATCAACTGCCTTCTCAGAAGCAGGCGAAGCGAAAACGAAAAAGGCCGCTGCGCTGCAAGAGGCATTGGAGCGGTTCCAGCAGGAGTGTTGGGAGAAAACCGCAAACTTGCGAGCAGAGTTCAAGAAAACACAAACGAACCGGATGCAAAAGAAATCCTTTGCAGAAGGGGTACTCGAAGTAAGGACGCCCAAAGAACATGATGTGGAAGCTTTGCACCGCCTCTATGCTGTAGCCTATTCTGACGACGCAAAAAAATATGAGCTTTTTCCTTCCATTATAAATACAGCAGCGCTGGATGAACTTGAAGGCAGAGATATTCTCGGAAAAAGAATCGTAAGTAGTGCAGACACGCCTTTTGCGCAGTTCTTGAAAAAAATAAATGCGGCCAGTTGGGTACAGCAGGGCCACAAACAATTTCATGAGGCAGCAAAAGATACATGCCCGTATTGTCAGCAGCCTATGCCGCTTAGCTTTGAAGATGATCTAAAGGCTTGCTTCGACTCCAGTTATCAGGAAGCAAAGCAGGCCTTGGCAGATTATTATGAAGCCTATAGAAATGAAGCGAATGAGATAGTAGCACCATTGCTCAAGCCGCCTGCGGTGTTGAAACCGGGCATGGACATTACGCCTTTCACTGATAAAGTAGCAGCCATAAAAGGTGTTATCTCGACAAACCTGCAAAAGATAAAAGAAAAAATTGATGAGCCAGCTGAGCTTGTGGAAATCGAAGATGTCGCATCAATGCTAAGCGAATTGGAGAATATCATTGATGGTTTTAACACGCTCATCAAAGAAAATAATAGCGTCCTCGATGCAAAACCAAAAAAGCAAGCAGAATGTAGAACTGCTGTCTGGGAACATTTTGCTTTTCTTTTGGCTGATCAGGTTAGCCGGTATAAAACCAGTAAGGCCTTATTGGAGGACGAAATCTCTAAGCTGATTACGGAAATTTCAACACAGCGGACAGCAATCGGTGCACTCACACGTGAAATCGCTGAGCTCAATAAAGACTGTGTAAATACAACCGCAACAATTGAGAGCGTAAATGTACTGCTTCGAGATTCTGGTTTCCAAGGCTTTAGTATCCGGGAAAAAGAAGGAACGCCAAATGTATATGAGGTTGTTAGGCCGGACGGAAATATTGCAGAAAATCTAAGTGAGGGTGAAAGAAACTTTATAGCATTTCTGTATTTTTATCATCAGGTTAAGGGCAGTGATAATCCAGATGGGAGCCAGCTCGATAAGATTGTTGTAATCGATGATCCCGTGTCCAGTATGGACAGCAGTGCCTTATTTATTGTGAGTGCCTTAGTCAGAGAGATGATTCAGATTTGCGAGAATAACGCAATCGGTGTTGATCCGGTCGCAAAGGCAGATTACATTAAACAAATCTTTATATTGACACATAATGCTTACTTTCATAGGGAAATCACATACAATCAGGTTAAAAATTATTTGTTTGTGAATTTCTATTTGATCAGCAAGATTGACAATAAGTCCTCTATCAAGCTTTGCACGAAAGTCAATCCGGAAATAATGACCGAAGAAATAAACTACAATCCGGTACAGAATTCGTATGCCGCTCTATGGGAGGAATATAAAGAAATTAATGCACCGATTCCTCTGATGAATGTTATTAGGCGAATACTGGAATATTATTTTCTACAGCTTTGCGGATACGACGGTGTGACGCTTCGAAAGCGTATTCTGATCGATAACAAGGATAAGTTCATTACAACAGATGCCAACGGCAAAGAGGATTATACACAATACCAAATGGCACATGCAATGCTATCTTACATCTGTGCGAATTCTGTAGGAATCAATGACGGCATCAATTTTGTAGATGACTGTGTAGATGTAGACCAAACAAAAGAAACCTTTAGGCTTGTATTTGTGTTAATGGAACAGAAACAGCACTATGACATGATGATGGGAAATCAGTAAAGGAGAAAAAAATGCGAATCAGTTATAACAAGCTGTGGAAAATGCTAATAGATAAAGGCATGAAAAAAAGTGATTTGAAAGAACAAGCTGGAATCAGTTCAGCTTCAATCGCTAAGCTTGGTAAAGGTGAAAATATTACTACTGATGTTCTGATAAAAATCTGCGAATCTATGAATTGCCATTTAGAGGACATAATGGAGACAATTCAAGATGACGAGTCCTGATTATGGTACAGCGAAAGGAATAAGATTAGTATGGGCGTAATTATTACGGCCCGGAATTTTTCTCCACAGAATCAAGCCGGGCTCTTAAAACCAATTGTTTATTGCTGTCCGTATGCAGGCGTAACAGAGCATGCTGTGGCGATAGATCTTGAATTGGCACAGGCGCTAAAGGCAATTAAACCAAAGCGACGGACAATGCAAATCGAACGCTGTTTTGCAGATATACTATCGAAGCTCCCGGATGGAGTAGTGTTGAAAGATTTTGATGTACTTTTCAATCCGGACTACAAAGTTGATGTGATGACGATGATGGTGAATACCTGCAAAGCAAAACCTTTTGGAATTCTCTGGCCAGGTACCTTTGACGGCACCAGACTTGTATATGCAGAAGAAGGATTTCAAGATTACAAAACGTATGACGTGAGCTCCTATGACATCACGTGCATCGTATAAGGAGGAAATGCGAGATGAAATATTCAGAGCTTATTAGCTTTAGTCCGATTGAATCTACCTTGCAGTTGATTCAGTCCAACAGCAATAAGGCAGAGGAAATCAATAACATTAAGACCTACGTGATGTCTGAGGGCATGGCGCAGAGTATGAAAGCACCGGTTATCGACCAACTGCAAATGGATGAGGTCGTTGATAATAAAGGCGTGCTTATTGTTGGTAACTATGGTACTGGTAAATCTCACTTGATGAGTGTTATCTCCTCCATTGCTAAAGATGCAGACAATTTGCAGTATCTGCAGAATAAGACCTTTGCAAAAGATGTGGAATGCATCGCAGGCAAATTTGAAGTGCTGCGCATTGAAATTGGTGGCGTTACTATGTCACTTTATGATATTCTGTCGGGCTACATTCAGGATGACTTTGATAAAAGGAATATCGACTTCGAATTCCCGGAGCAGGCCACTGTTCGGAATCCCAAAAAAGTAATTCAGGATATGATGATTGCTTTCGCTGAAAAATATCCGGACAAGGGCTATCTGATTGTAGTTGATGAGTTCCTTTCTTATTTGACATCCCGTGACGAGCGCCAGATTGTTCTTGATCTGGAGTTCTTCCGTGCACTGGGAGAAATGTGCTCCAAGAGCAAGCTCCGCGTCATCTTTGGCGTGCAGGAGAAGATTTTCGACAATCCAAGATTCAGCTTCGTTTCAGATACGTTGAAGCATGTATCTGACCGTTTCACACAACTTATCATCACCAAGGAAGCCACATCCTACGTTGTTTCCGAGCGTATTCTGAAAAAGTCACCGGAGCAGAAGGCCTTGATTCGTAAGCATCTGGAGAAGTTCTCCAATCTCTATACAGGTATGTCCTCTCGCTTGGAGGAGTTTGTAGATCTGTATCCTATTCATCCTTCGTACATTGATGTGTTTAATAAGATTTACCTGATTGAGAACAGACACATTCTGAAGAATATTTCCACGACTATTCGGGATATTTTTGATACAGAAGTGCCGGAAAATGCACCGGGCATTATTTCTTTCGATGATTACTGGCCTGCAATCAAGTCCAATGGACTGCTGAAGAGTGATGTAACCATCAATCGTGTCGTTACTGCCAGCGGGCAGTTGGAGGACATTATTAATCGTGCTTTCCCGAAGCCAGCTTATAAACCGTTGGCAATCAAGATTATTTATGCGCTGAGTGTGCACCGTTTGACCACAAATGGTCTGGATGTACAATTCGGCCTGACTGCTGAAAATATGAAGGACGATCTGTGCCTTTTCCTGCCGATGCCGGAGCAGGATGCAGACTTTCTGCTTTCTCTGATTAAGACAACTTTGAAGGATATCATGACCACCGTTTCCGGTCAGTTCATCATCTTCAATGACGGCAACAATCAGTACTACATTGACGTGGACAAGGTTGTTGACTATGACGAGAAGATTAAGCAGAAAGCTTCTGTTATGGCAGATAGCGAGTTGAATCGATTCTTCTATCAGTTGGTTTATGGATGTCTGGATTGGGACGCAAAGCAGTACGTTCCGGGCTTTGAAATCTACCAGCGAGACCTGAATTGGGATTCCCATAACATTTTCCGTGAAGGCTATCTGTTCCTTGGCCTGCCGGGAGAACGTAGCACGGCCCAGCCGGAGAGAGATTTCTATATCCACATCATGCCGCCGTACAGCGCAACTACAATCGCTGTGAAAAATCTGGAAGATGAAGTGTATTTCTTCTTTAAGTCCTCAGACGAATTTAAGGAGCTGCTCGGTCTGTTTGCCGCAGCCAACTCTCTGGCGCAGATCAGTGAGGGCAAGGATAAGGATGCCTATCTGAACAAGGCTGGTATGGTGCGCAAGAGACTTATCAAGTACTTGGGCGAGAATAAGAACACATGCTTTGAAGTGCAGTATAAGGGCCAAAAACGCCAGATGATTGAAGTGCTGAAAGGCCGCTACAACAGAGACATGGATTTCAAGGATACCGTTGACCTTGCAGCATCGGTTTGCCTCGATGAATACTTCGACAGCATTTATCCGGAGTTCCCTGTCATGAAGACCAAGGTAACCAGAAAGAACATGGCAGAAAATGCCCGTCAGGCCTTTGATTACTTTGCAGGACGCAAGACGCAACCTGCAACACTGATGCTGCAGAGTTTTGGCATTCTGGATGGCGATAAAATCCGTCCGGAAGGTTCCAAGTATGCTGCTTACTTTATTGATTTACTCAAAAAGCTGCCGCCGCAGGGCGTTATCAACTATTCCGACATTTTTGAGTTGAAGTTTGGCGATGTGTTTGAAGATAAGAAGTTCAAGATCAGCTTTCTGTTTACACCGATTGTATTTCTGTCTATGGTTTATGCCGGTTATGCAACGATGACCCTGAAGAGTGGAACCGTCATCACGGCCTCAAATCTCGACCAGGTATCGAAGCTGGGCGTTATGGATTTGTACGAGTTCAAGTATCTGTCCAGACCGGCTCAGATTTCTATGGTGGAGCTGAAGAAGCTGTTTGAGGTGCTGGATATCAATGGCGCGCTGCTGGATAATCCGAATGACCGTGAGGAAGGTGTGAAACAGCTACTTGCAAAGGCTCAGGAACTGAGCAATTCCTCTGTTCTGGCTGCACGCAAGCTGCAGGAGGGCTTCGAACTCTGGGGTGAGCCGCTTGCAAACGCGCAACAGGTTGATAGGATGCAGAAAGCCTGCACTGCCGTTCGTGACGAGTTCAGCAACTACTCGGCAAAATATAACACACCAGCGAAGTTGAACAACTTTAGTCTGACCGGAGAACAGGTTGATGAACTGGCAGAACAAATTGCACTCATCAAAACCGTCGCCGAGTATGTGACCTTCAAAGACTACTGTTCGTTTTGTCTACAAATGATTATATACCAAAGAAATTCAAAGCCATTGATAGAATGTCAGTTGGATTTTATGCGTAAAAACTTAAAAAATCGCATTGTTAAATTTCGATTTTGTTGATATGATTTCAATGGAATAATTGATTTGCAAGTGTTATGCTATATAATATTGGAGAATTGAATGATGAAAAAAATAATCAGTATAGTTGCTTTTGGTATTTTATCATTTATACTTGGAGCTGCTTCGGGGGCGATAGTATGGTTGATATTGAAAATAATGGATCTTGGCATTGAGTTTTTCTGGACTTGGCTGCCGGAAAAGTTCAACGCTGACGGCAGCCTGATATACTTCATGACGGTATGCCTCATCGGAGGATGCCTTATAGGTTTGTGGCAGAAAAAATACGGACTGCTTCCAGATGAGCTGCCTGTAGTTTTGGGAAAGATTCACAAAGACGGTAGATACCCATATGATAATCTTCATATTCTGGCGGTGTCTGCATTGCTCCCGTTGATCTTCGGCGGGGCATTAGGACCTGAAGCAGGTCTTACCGGCATAATAGCCGGGCTTTGCTGCCTGGTAGGTGACAGACTCAGGTACAAAGGAGAAAAAGTGGCTGCGCTGGCGGAAACAGGCATGTCCGCTACGCTGGGAGTGATTTTTGGATCGCCGTTATTTGGAATAATCGACAGCCTTGAACCCGATAATGAAAACGAACATTACAAGGCAAAGCTTGTCGATAAAAAAACCAGAATATTTGTTTATGTGTGCGGAGTAGCAGGGGGGATGTTGATCGTAAAAGGACTGACTGCAGTCCTTGGCGGCGGAATGGGCCTTTCAAGATTTGACAGAGCACATGGCTACGGCATTGAACAGTGGAAATGGATAATCCCATTGATACTCGCAGGTATTGCCGGAGCATTTATATATTTGATATTCAATAAGCTGACATCAATGATTGGCAATAAGTTGAAAGATCACATAATTGTAAGATGCATGCTTGGCGGAGCGGTGCTTGCTTTGGTAGGCTGGTACGTACCCCTTACAATGTTGTCGGGAGAAACCGATATGGGTACAATTATGGCAGATTGGCAGACAATGAGCGTATCGGTGCTTTTCGTTATCGCAGTGTGCAAGCTATTCCTGGTCAATTTCTGCCTGAATATGGGTTGGAGAGGTGGAAGCATATTCCCTATAATTTTCTCGGGAGTAGCCATTGGATTTGCTTTTGCACTGATGACAGGAATGGATGGGGCATATGCAGTAGCAGTTGTGTGCGGTGCCATATATGGATATATAATGAGAAAGCCTGTGACAGTTATCGCTGTGCTTCTGCTGTGCTTCCCGGTGACTTATATAGTGCCTCTCGGGATTTCAGCATTCATAGCGTCCAAAATACCGATGCCACGCTGCCTGGTTGAATAGTTGAATGAAATAATTACGAAAGACAGATTGCTCTGCAGTTGTGAGCTATATTGCTAATATTGAGTTCCTTGATCTTGGAGCAGTTTTCAAGCAGGAGCTTGAGGCCGGAAAGGCAGCCTTTCGCGAAATCAGAGACGACATCGCAGATGGCGCTTCCGGTGAAACGGCAGCGCAGAAGGTTACGACCGAACTGGATAAACTGAAAGATAAATACATTACGATGTACTTTGAGGAGCATAAGAAAAAGCGCCTTGACATCGAGGATGCAAAGCGCCGTGGAAAATTGCAGGAAAGTGTTGCACTGGCAAATCTGCGCAAGCTGCGTAGCATAGAGATCCTTTCAGGTGCAAAGCTGACTGCCATTGAACAGGATATGGCTGATCTGAAGGTCTGTTATGAACTAACACCTGTTGAGTTGAAGACAAGTCACATTTGCCCTCACTGCCACTATACCTATGGCGACAAGGCAAAAAATGTAGCCGGGCAACTGGACAACATTGATATTCGCATGGATGATTTGGTGACGGAATGGACAAATACGCTGCTCAACACAATCTCTGACCCGATTGTGGTTAGCCAGAAGGAGTACTTGAGTGCGGAACAGCAGAAGGTCATCGATGAGTTTATTTCCACCAAAACACTGCCAAAGCATGTAGACGATCACTTCGTGAATAGCATCAAGGCGCTGCTTCAGGGCTTTGAGCCAGTGGTTATCGATACGGAGGATATAGTTGCAAAGCTGGATGAGCTTGGCCCTTGTGATGTGGCTACATTCAAGAACAAGCTGAATAGCATTGTGGAGTCTTATATCAAGGGAAAAGATGCAGCTAAACTGCGTATCGTAGTGAAGCGGAAAGATAGTGAGGTGTAACGATGGAACCAAGAAAATTAACGAAAGAGGATATCGACAAAGTTCGCGACATTGAGGGCTTTCCGATTGCCAAGGATGAAGATATCATTGCTCTTTCAAATGCACCGTTTTATACGGCATGTCCTAATCCATTTATAGATGAATTCATCAGGGAAAATGGGACTCCTTACGATGAAGCAACGGATGACTATCATTGCGAGCCTTTTGCTGCGGATGTAAGTGAAGGTAAATATAATCCAGTGTATAGAATGCATCCTTATCATACAAAAGTTCCTCATGCGGCAATTGTTAAATATTTGGAGCATTACACGAAACCTGGTGACCTTGTTTTTGACGGTTTTTGCGGAACGGGGATGACTGGTGTTGCAGCTCAATTATGCGGAGAGGGTAGCCTTTTTCATCCAACTGAACCACGGAAAGCGATTATTTGTGATATTTCTCCCGAAGCTACATTTATTTCTAACGCATACAACCAATCATATAGCTTCGATAAGGTTTTTAAAGAGGCTCAAAGACTTGCAGACGAATGTGAAAAAAAGTACGGTTGGATGTATAAGACAAAAGTCGACGGTACTGTATTGGCCAATGTAGACTCTTGCGTATGGTCTGATGTTTTCATTTGTCCGCATTGTGGGCATGAGTTCGTCTTCTGGGATGAAGCCGTGGATGTTGAAAATGGGAAAATACCTACACAGTTTAGTTGCCAATCTTGTGGTGCTAAATTGAAAAAGAATGACTGTCAGCATGCGATTGAAATTTCATATGACAAAATAATAGGAGAGACAATCAAAACCTACAAGCAAATCCCAGTGTTTATCGGATATAGTGGTGCTGCACGCGGTACCAAAAAAACCGATGAATATGACCTCGATATTATCAAAAAGATAGAGGATACTCCGGTGGAAGGCTTTATTCCAATCGCGATTATACCAAATGGAGAAAAGACTCAAGAAGCCATTACGCGTGGAATTACACGATCATATCAATTTTACTATAAACGTTCTCTTTTGGCATTAAGTTATCTCTGGACAAATGGTAGTTTGAGAATAAAAAGTATTGTCTCAAAGCTGTTATTTAGAATGACTAAGCGATATGCATTGACATATCAAAGTGGCACATGGGGCGCAGGAGGCGGCCCTACTCCAGGAACGCTTTATATACCATCGTTGGTGAAGGAACTGAACATTATCAATCAATTCAGAGATGCAGTTCGAGATTATTCAAAGGCTTACTCAAATTATTCCGAAGGAAATGTATTGATTACAACCCAAAGTTCAACTGCGGTTCCTCAGATTCCGGATAATACTATTGATTATATTTTTACTGACCCTCCTTTTGGAAGCAATATCATGTATTCGGAACTGAATTTTATATGGGAATCTTGGCTTAATGTATTTACGAATGAAAAAAGGGAGGCGATTGTAAGCCAACTTCATGGAAAGAATCTTTTGGATTATCAACAGTTAATGTCAAATTGTTTTTTGGAGGACTGTAGGATTCTCAAGCCTGGTCGTTGGATTACTATTGAATTTCATAATTCAAAAAATGCTGTGTGGAATTCAATTCAGGAAGCAATACAATCTGCAGGATTTGTTGTGGCAGATGTCAGAGTTTTGGATAAAAAGCGAGATAGCTTTAACCAAGTAAAAGAAGCAAGTCAGGCAATAAAACAGGATTTGGTAATTTCAGCATATAAACCTATGGGCGAGTTTCGCAAAAAATTCTCTCAAGATATTGGTAGTGAGGAAACAGTGTGGGACTTTGTCCGGCAACATCTTGAAAAGGTACCAAAAGTCGTTATTCAGGATGATAAAATAAAAATCGTAACAGAACGTCAAGCATATTTGCTTTACGACAGAATGGTGGCATATCATATCGTGCAAGGAATTGCTGTACCTATCGACTCTACAAGTTTTTTCAGGGGACTGGATAGCAGGTATTTGAAACGCGATGACATGTATTTCCTGCCAAACCAAGTAAACGAGTATGATAAAGCTCGAATCAAGGCGGATGTTGAGCCTATCCAATTCAGTTTATTTGTTACAAATGAAAAAACTGCAATTTCTTGGCTTTATCAACAACTTAGCGAAGATTTTGACGGGCCACAGACATACGCACAGCTTCAGCCAAAGTTCATGCAGGAAGTAAAGTCAGTAGATCAATATGAATCTATGCCAGAGTTAGCTGTTCTTCTTGAAGAAAACTTCCTTCAGGATGAGAAGGGCCGCTGGTATATCCCTGATGTGACCAAAGAAGGTGACGTTACCAAACTGCGTGAGAAGAATCTCTGGAAAGAGTTCGAAGGTTATATGAGCAGCAAGGGCAAGCTCAAACTGTTCCGTTCCGAAGCAGTCCGTGTGGGCTTCTCTCGGCTGTGGAAGGACAAAAACTACAAGGCCATCGTGGACATTGCAGAGCGTCTGCCGGAGCAGACAATTCAGGAGGATGCAAATCTCTTGATGTACTACGATATTAGCTTAGGTCGTATCAAAGATTGAGGTGAAGAGGAATGCTGGAAATCGGCGATTTCGCTTTTGACACGCTGGAACAAGCGAATGTGCAGGTACTGGAGAAAATTGAAGTATGGGGCTATGTTTCCTACAAGGTTTTCAATCCGGCTACCGGCCATGTCTACAAAGCGACAGAAGAACAATTGAATTCAGAAGTCGGTAGCATTCGCTACGATGAGAATTATCTGCGATATGTTGTACAGCTTTCAAAAATCAAAAACGAGACCGCCGGAGGCTTCCTTTCGTCACTGGCAAGCGGTATTATCCCGTTGCCGCATCAGCTTCATGTGCTCAATCGCGCAATGGAGACAAACAATATCCGCTATATTCTGGCGGACGAAGTTGGTCTCGGCAAAACGATCGAAGCCGGGATGATTGTCAAAGAACTGAAGAGCCGTGGACTTGTCAGCCGAGTACTTGTGGTTTGTCCGACCGGTCTTGTAACACAGCCGTTACTGGAAACCATTGATGCCATAATGAGCGATGACAAGACCCAGAAAATCATTATCTTCACGGAGTTTGTTGCCACACAGAAATATCTGCAGGAGCTTCTGACAAATCGCGGCTTCTCTGTTACGGTCTTAAACGGTAGCATGGATATCGAAGAACGAAACGAAGCTATGCAGGAATTCAAGAACAGTACCAGTATCTTTATTTCGACTGATGCTGGTGGGGAAGGTCTCAACCTTCAGTTTGCAAATATCATCGTCAACTATGATCTGCCTTGGAACCCGATGAAAATCGAGCAGCGCTGTGGTCGTGCAGACCGTATTGGCCAGCAGAGAGACGTACATATTTATAACTTTATCGTTTCGGATACAGTGGAAAATCGTGTGCGTGAAGTGCTGGAAGAAAAGTTGTCTGTAATTTTGAAGGAAATGGGCGTAGATAAATACTCCGATGTTTTAGACAGCGAAGTCGCTGAGTGTGATTTTACTGAGGTCTATATGCGTTCCGTTGGTCATCCGGGACAGGTTGAAAAGAATACCTATCCGGTTGAAGCCGAGATGAAGCAGCAGCTCGCCAATGCAAAGAAATATAAGGATGTTATCCGTGAAGAAAAGGATTTGACACGTCTGGTTGGAACAGAATCTGATTTTGATGTGGATGTGGCCCTTCGTACCATGATGACCTATTATGAGTGCTGGAAAGGCAATGACCCTCGGCTGATTGACCGTATCAGTATTGGTGATGAAGAAATTACAAAACATTTGCGGACAGAAATTCTTCAGGATAGAACAAATCCGCTGCTTTCAGTGAGCATTGCTAATTTCCCCAATGAGGCCGGTTATTTTATGTTGTGGGAGCTTTCTATATCTGATGATGAAAGCGGAAAGCGTATTATCCCCATCTTTGTAAATGATGATATGATTTTACGTCCGATGGCAGGAAAGCGTTTGATGGATGTTTTCCTTGATGGCACCAGTCGTTTGACGATTGGAACTGCTCCAAATATAAAGGCAGAGAAATATGAAAATCTTGAGAAGCTCAGCATGGAATTCGCTTATGATACCTTCATGGAATTGAAGGGGAAGCAACTGCAGCTGAATCAGGAAAGCTATAACAAATATATGTATGCTTTAAAGCTCCGGATGGAAGCTGCTGAGCATATCGGAATAGAAAATATCCGCCGAGGCCGATTGGCGAAGCTGGAAAAAGAGAAGGCCACCATTGAATCTGAGCATAAGAAAGGTACACAAGTGTATCCGGACTTCCGCTTGATGCTGGCAGTCAGATTGGAGGCATAACGCATGTTTGGAGACTATGTGCTGAAACAGGCAGCAGCAGAATACAACAATCGAATACTCCTTATAGATGACGAAGGACTGGATGAAGCAACTCATTACAGTGCTGACTTTCAGGCGCATGGCTTTGAAGTGGTGCATTATACAGATGATTTGACTTTTCGAATTGAGTATGAGGGTAAGCTGAAAAGTACAAAGGACAAGTTGCTGGTACTTGCACATTCTAATAGCTATATTCCCTATGACCTTCAACGAAGACTTCGGGCTTATATTGTTTCAATGGACAGACTGTTTCCAAAGTTGAATATTGAGGTTTTGAAATCACACAGGAACCTTGATCTGGAGCTTTTATGCTTAGCATATTTGAAGAATTTCGACGATCTTCGTCAGCGCAAACAGACGGAGGACTTTATTCAGGAAAAGGTTGACAGCCCGGAAAATGTTGCCGCGTATCTTGAACAGCTTGATATTGAATTGCAGCAGAAGCAGGAGCAAGTTAATTCATATCGTGATTGGTTTGCCATTGCAGAGATAAAGGCGAAGATTGATACGCTTGCTACTGAGCACAAATTGAATGTTGACACTTCAGTCGTAAACAGAGTTTTTAAAGATTATGTTTTGGCGCAGTTTGGTAAGCTGTCCTCTGAAATGAGCCGGGAGACACCCGTGCTTGTTAGCCGTGCGATGGATTACATGCACGACCATAGCAGCAAATTTGTGATTATAGTAATGGATGGTATGTCAGAATTTGACTGGAGGATTATCTCTAAGTCCTTTCAGAATGTTCAATATGAGCAGACAGCTGCGTTTGCTATGATTCCAAGCACCACGTCGATTTCACGGCAGTGCCTGTTATCAAATAAAACACCAGGTCAGCTGCTGGAGCCGTGGAAACAAAGCAAGGAAAAGCAGGAATTTGTGGCCTGTGCAAAATCAATGGGCTATACAGATAATCAGATAGGTTATGAACGTGGTTACGAGGCGCAGTTTGGCTCCTTTGTAAAGTGTGGCGCGGTCATAATTAACGATGTCGATGATATGGTGCATGCGCAGCACCAAGGCCGTCTGGGAATGCTAAATGACATTGGTGTTCTCTCCGATCAGCATAAGCTGGTAGACATGACAAAGCGGTTTCTTTCAGAAGGTTTTGATGTTTATATCTCTGCAGACCATGGAAACACGCCATGCACTGGACTTGGAAAATTAATGGGTACTGGAGTGGAAACAGAGACAAAGAGCCACAGAATGCTGGTGCTACAAAACTTTGCTGACAAAGCAGGACTCATACAAAAGTATGGAATGATAGAATATCCGAAATATTATCTGAATAAGGACTTCGATTATCTGATTTGTGATGTAGGAGACTCCTTTGATGCCAAGGGCGAGGAAGTCATGACGCACGGCGGCATATCAATTGACGAGGTCATAGTACCTTTTATCAAAATAAAGGCGGTAAAGTGAATGGCAAAGATGGTAGGCTTATCGAGAAACTTGAAACTATCATGGTTGAATCAAGCCGTGGAGTTGGTTTCGAGCGAGTTGACAGAGAATGAAATAAAAGAAAAATTGAATGAATACTTGGGCTTTGAAATCGGGAGTCCCACAAATGTTCGTAAGACCAGAGAAATTCTAATGTGCATCTGGAGCTATGAAAATGAATATACAGAAAAATTAAGACCTACAGCACTCGAACTGATTAAGAAATATCCGGATTATGCGCTTGAAATTCACTGGAGCATGATGTTGGCGGCTTATCCGGTTTTTATGGATATGTGCAAACTTATCGGTAAAATGTCAGAGTTCCAGGATGAGATTACGCTGGCCCAACTGAAGCAGAAGCTGTTTGATGAGTGGGGAGAGCGTACGACACTATATCACTCCATTGACAAACTGGTATCCACACTAAAAGAGTTTGGAGTTCTCATTTGCGACAAACCCGGAAAATACCGAATCAGTAAGCACAAGGTTGCAAGAGATGAGATCAGTAGTTTTTTGGTTTATACCATGATGAATGTGGATGACAGTGGATATTATTCTTTTCAAGAGCTGAACGCCTCAACATATCTGTTCCCATTCGAATATCGAGTGACCAAGGAAACTTTGTTGCAGGATGATCGTTTCGTAATGAACAATTTCGGTGGAGAACTATCGATAGCACTGAACAACTAATATCATTACTGTTGTGGATGTAGATTTAACAGATTACATCCGAGCGTAGTTTACTATTAATGATCTGACGGTGTTTTGCCGTGGCAGGGATAAAGAGCAGCACCGTTTAATTTTGCCCCACTTTTTAATTATCCATATTCTGACCGAAAGGAGACCTTGTAAAGATGGCATTAACAGCAAGAATGGCTCGTCTCAAAATGCCCAATTTCAGGTGCAGAACGAGCCGTAGGAACTATCAAAACACGGGAAATGCCTTGTTTACAGGGCCTTTTCACTACACAAATCCTTGTATCAAAAACGTGGTCTTGATAGACTCAGCTTAATATAGAGGCTATATTTTGATGGATATGTACGATTATTTAGTTATAACTTGCAGCACAAAGGAAATGCTGTGAAATGAATTAGAACAGGAGGCCATCAGCATGGACGACCGTGGAGAAGTAATTATATATCAGACTGAAGACGGTTTGACAAAAATAGATGTCACTATGCAGGATGAAACAGTGTGGTTGAGTCAGGCAGATATGTCAAAGCTTTTTCAAACGACTAAGCAAAATGTTAGTCTGCATATAAATAATATTTTTAAGGACGGAGAACTTGACAGTGCTTCAGTTGTCAAGGAATGCTTGACAACTGGTGCTGACGGAAAAAACTATAAAACAAAATTTTATAATCTGGATGTTATCATCTCCGTTGGCTATCGTGTCAAATCCCAGCGTGGTGTTCAGTTCCGTATATGGGCAACAAACATTTTAAAGGAATACATCAAAAAAGGTTTCGCGATGGATGATGACCGCCTGAAAGAGTTGGGCGGTGGCGGATACTTTAAGGAGCTGTTGGAAAGAATCCGAGACATCCGGGCTTCTGAAAAGGTATTTTATCGTCAGGTATTGGAAATCTATGCGACCAGTGTTGATTACAACCCTAATGCGGAAGTCTCCATACAATTTTTCAAGCGAGTACAAAACAAGATCCATTATGCCGTTTCCGGCGAGACTGCGGCGGAGGTGATCTATCATCGTGCTGACGCAGAAAAGGATTTCATGGGTCTGATGACTTTTTCAGGAGATCAGCCTACGCTCCGTGAAGCGAAGACTGCAAAGAACTATCTGAATGAAAAAGAGCTTCGCGCAATGGGCCAGCTCGTTTCCGGATATCTTGATTTTGCTGAGAGACAGGCAGAGCGTGAGATTCCGATGACGATGGAGGACTGGGCCAGACATCTTGATGGCATTTTGACCTCCACAGGAGAAAAGCTGCTGATTGGAAATGGGACTGTCAGCCATGATCAGGCAATGGACAAGGCGCAGACGGAGTATAAAAAATACAAAGCGAAAACATTGAGCAGTGTGGAGCAGGACTACCTGAATAGCATAAAGCAGCTGGAAAAGAAGAGCAAAAAATAATCTATCATGGCTACAGGAAAATCTATGAATAAGGGTTGAGACAATGGCAATCGTGGAGCAATTCCCTTGTACCAATCCGGCGTCAAGGTGGAGACAGTGGACGCCAGACCCGGATGCCATATATAAGGTACGTTCAAACAGTGGAGCAATTCCCGCGAACGTACAAAAGCGTGTCGATAAGTTTTCGCAAACCGAAAAAAGCGGTTGAACAATTTCCGCGAACGGATGGGCAGAAAATCGAAGGTTCACGAGAACTGGTCAATAAGGAGACATCAAGATGGAGCAATCGGGCCACGTTGAAACGGTGGTGCTAATGTCGAGAATTGAGAAAAGAAGCACGGAAAGCTTGAAGGAGAACCACGATTCATGAATATCAGACCGGTCCTGAATCGGAAAAAGGACTATCTCGATTTGCTTCTGCTCGCCGACGAACAGGAAGACATGGTAGATCTGTATCTTGACCGCGGCGATATGTTTGTACTGGACGATAACGGCGTAAAAGCGGAATGCGTTGTTACGAAAGAATCGGATGGAGTCTATGAGCTGAAAAATATCGCCGTAAATCCCGTTGATCAGCGAAAAGGGTACGGGAAGAAATTAATCGAATTTCTGACAGCTCATTATTCGGATTGCAAAGTCCTGTATGTTGGAACGGGCGACTGCCCTTCTTCCTTGAATTTTTACAAGAGTTGCGGTTTTACCGATTCGCATCGAATCAAGAACTTTTTCACGGATCATTACGATCATCCGATGTTTGAAGACGGGACGCAGCTTGTCGATATGGTCTATTTAAAATTCGAACGCTGATTCGATTGATCGTTACCGAAGCAAAACGCTTTCATTGGCGATGCGGCGCCGAAGAAGAATCGGATTCCCACAAGAATAGGAAACCAAATATGGAGCATGATTTTATCGACCTGACTTCATCGAATATCGCCAGCGAGCACCTGTGCTGTATCATCCGGAGTAAAAAGCCTCATCCGGGTGTAGAAGCGAAAAGGGCTTGGCTTTCCGAACGAATCAAAGAAGGTCATGTTTTCCGAAAGCTGGATGTGAAATCCACGGTGTTTATCGAATACGCGCCGGTTGAAACGGCATGGGTTCCGGTGATCGGCGAAAATTTCTACTATATCTACTGTTTATGGGTTTCCGGCGAATATAAAGGCAAGGGCTATGGAAAAGCGTTAATGGATTCCTGCATTGCGGATGCGAAACAAGCCGGGAAATCCGGCATTTGCATGCTCGGGTCAAAAAAACAGAAAAACTGGCTTTCCAGTCAGGCATTCGCAAAAAAATACGGATTTATGGCCGTTGACTCAACGGAAGACGGGTATGAGTTATTAGCGCTCTCTTTTGACGGAACGGCGCCTCGATTCACAGAAAAAGCACGGAAGCAGCGAATCGATCAAACGGAGTTGACCATATATTACAGTATGCAATGCCCGTTTATCCTCCAAAAGACAGAAGAACTGAAGCAATACTGCGAGAGAAACCACATTCCTCTTTCGCTGCTTGCGGTCGATTCGCTGAAAAAAGCAAAAGAACTCCCCTGCGTCTTTAATAATTGGGGCGTGTTTTACAACGGCCGATTTGAAACGGTAAACCTGCTGGATGTCGGTTCGGTTGAGCAGATTCTAGCCAGGAATACGGAATCGGCCACTCATTTTGAGCATTCCTCATCGTCGTTTTGAATTCGTTTCCAGTCAACGTGAGGAAAACGCCGGTCGTTATTCTATGAGCGATGCAGCACCCCGATATTCGCTGTCACGTTTTTTCGATTCGGCAGCACTGCGAAACTTTCGGATCAAAGCGGCTCGTCTTCGAAGGATTCGTTACCCCATTTAGATACCATTCGATATTTAGATTCCATTCTATTTTAGATTCGGGAGCCATCATGAAGGAAGAAATTAACATCACAACGAAGCGATTATTTCTTAGGCGGCTGGACATTCGCGATTCCGAAGCGTTTTTTCGGTATCGCTCCCTGCCGGAAGTCTGCCGGTTTCAATCCTGGCATCCGAAGGACGTCGCTGAAATAGAAACGTTCCTCCTTGAAAATTCGCGGGTTACTCCGCATACAGTCGGCGCATGGCTGCAATTGGCCGTTTGTCTGGCAGATGGCAGAATGATCGGCGATATCGGCATCCATTTTTTGGATGCTGACCAAATCGAAATCGGGTATACCCTCTCACCTGAATACCAGGGGAACGGGTATGCGCGCGAGGCTGTGCGCGGCGTGATGGATTATTCTTTTCAAGTTTTGGGGAAGCATCGGATTACCGCTTCCGTCGATTCCGAAAACGTCCGCTCGATCCGTCTGCTGACAAATCTCGGTTTCCGGAAAGAAGCCCATTTTATCCGGAGCTACCGTGTCGGCGACAGCTGGCACGATGATTGCGTCTTTGCCACTCTGGCAGAGGAACAGATCGGCTCCCGGTACCGAAACAAGTGACAGGCAAACCTGTCGCGTACCGCATAGAATTCCCAGAGCACAATTTTACTTCTTTTATCCGATTTGGTAAAATACGTTACGAAGCAGACCCATAAAGAATGAAGGCGGTAAGTTCCTCCGGAATGAATTGGAAAACTACGAGCGATCGACTGAAGTTCTATTTCGTCCTACAACGGCTGGACCCGGAAATACAGAGAATCATTGACATTGATAATCTGCGTTACTGTCGGGTTATGTCGTTTTGCGTTGTATTTCTCGAGTTGATCATGCTGATTTTCTACGGCTTTTTTTCGGATCCTTCGTTCAAATGGTACTGGTTGCGCATATGGTGTTATAGTAGTTACCTTCTACTAAGCGCCGTAAGCTTTTTCTTTTTTACACGTATGATCCGCCAGGTCACAAACCACAGGCTGCTTATGATTGTGGGCCTGTTTTATTGCGCGGCTGCCATTGTGTGGGGGATGGTCATTTCCGCCACCGATTATATCCTGGGAAACCAGCTCTTCGTCTTTATTACCAACGTCATCTGCGTTGCAGGCCTCGCCCTGATCCGCCCGATGATTTCTATCCCATTTTTCACCTCGCTGTTCGCGATATTTTACTGTATTCTCATTTTTTTCTGTGGCGCGGACCGTTCCCTGCCAACGAATTATCTGATTCTGCTGTTAATGGTTTTACTGATCAATATCATTCGGTATCATACCAAGCTTTCTGACGCAACAACGCGCGTCGAGTATGAAAAGCTCAATCAGAAACTCAACTGGATGTCCCGGCATGACGAGCTTACCCTGTTAAAAAACCGGCATAGTCTTTCCATGGACACCCCCTCATTTTTCGGAAAACCGCTCTTTCTGATGTTGCTTGACGTCGACGATTTCAAAGCGATGAACGACTCCAAAGGCCACGATTATGGCGACGGCCTGTTGCGTATGTTCGCCGGTCAGCTTCAAACAAGATTTCTCCCGCAAAACGTATATCGCTTCGGCGGCGACGAATTTCTCATTGCGGTACCGGAGCCCGACCGGACCAATCTTGTGAAAAATATCGAGCGATGCGGTTCCGCTTCCGAATTGCTGTGTAAAGCGCAAAACCCCGATCTAACCTGCAGCGGCGGTTATGTCGTTCGCACGCCGAAAAACATTCAGGAATTCGACGATATGATCCACGCGGCGGACAGCGCGCTGTACCAGTCGAAACGCAACGGAAAAAACACAATCTTACGTGCAGAAGAAGCCAACCCGGGCCGGTAAAGGAAGAGGAAAATGAAACGTATCTATCTTGTCGGCGGTACGATGGGAATCGGTAAAACGACAGTCTGCCAGATCCTGAAACGCAAGCTCCCCAATAGTGTTTTCCTCGACGGTGACTGGTGCTGGGATATGCACCCTTTCGTTGTAACAGAAGAAACCAAGAGTATGGTAATGGAGAATATCTGTTTTCTCCTGAATAATTTCATCCGTTGCTCCGTATACGAGAACATCATTTTCGGCTGGGTCATGCACCAGCAGGAAATTATTGATGCGATCCTTGCTCGCTTAACTACGGCAGGATGCGAAGTTTTTACCGTTTCGCTTGTTTGTTCGAACGATGCACTGAAAGAACGATTACAGTCCGATATCGATGCAGGAAAGCGCACAAACGACAACGTTCTGGCGCGCAGTTTACCGCGCATTCCACTTTACGAGGCATTGAATACGATCAAGATCGACACGACCAGCCTTTCTGCCGAGCAGGTCGCTCAGCAGATTTTATTCGTCTGCAAGTAAGAGATCCGGTTTGAACTTCGTTCCGTAAAAACGGTTCCCCACGCGGCCATGGTTCTCAATCGCACTGGATTGCCGCATTGACATGAGGTCATAACCGCGTGAAAATGGATTCTGACGGTTGGATTACCGCTTCCGTCTTCTGCACACAGATACTAGTAAGGAGAATTTCCTGTGATCATTCAGTCTTATTTATCCCCCGATCTTTCCGTCATTCGCGAAGCGCGCGCGCTTGAGGCCGTCTGTCATTCGTACGACAACCTTTCCGGCACGTTGTTCCTCGATCCCTCGCTGAATTTTTCCTCGAAGCTCCCTTGTCTCTTAACCCTGCGGGAAGATGGCGAAATCGTCTCGTTACTCACGGTATTCGCTCCTGCCCAAGCGGAAATGGAGCTTTTCGGGATGACGCATCCCGATCACCGCAGAAAAGGGTACTTTCTCGCGTTAACAAAGGCTGCGGTGAATATCGCACGGGAATTCGGGATCGATGATATGCTTTTTCTAAGCGAGCCACATTCCTCCGCCGGTATCGAAGCAATATCTTCCCTTGGAGCAACGTTCAGCCATGCGGAATACAGCCTCCGCTACGATTGCAAGAACTCCACCGCGAATCGCACGGTACCAGACGGCCTGATCGTGCTGAAGGCAACTCCTGCCGATCTTGCGGATATGGCTGAAATCAGCAGCGGAGCATATTCTGAACCTTTGGAGTCTTCGCGAGACTTTCTGCAAAAATCGCTGGATGCTAAGGGTCGAACGCAGTATATCGCCCGTTTGAACGATAAGGCGGCTGGAATCGGTGCGATTCAAAGGGAGCCTGGCGAAGCAACGATCTATGGACTCGCCGTATCGCCCCGGATGCAAGGTCGTGGAATTGGACGCGGAATCGTCACCTGGATGATAAACAATCTCCTTGCCACTGGTATGGATCAAATCCTTATCGAAGTGGACAGCACCAATCAGCGCGCGCTGCATCTTTACCGCTCCTGCGGGTTTGAACCGGAGGCTACCTTTCACTACTATCGTGTTTCCCTTTCGAAAATCGTATCGCAGTTTCAGGAGATACGCGAATGAACGACGACCTGCGATTTTCGAAAACGCCGCCGAGTGCAGCCGACATCAAATTGTGCCATGCCACATCGACTGAAAAGGGGAAAGAATATGATCCGATTTGTGCATACGAATCTCATCGCGAAGAACGTTGATTCCCTTGTTGATTTCTATAAAAAGGTGCTTGGCTGCCGGAGCATCCAAGAAACGCGCGATCTTTCCGGAGAATGGCTGGATCGCCTGACCGGGATACCAAACGCGCATCTGTTTGGCGAGCACCTGCTTCTGCCCGGCTATGGGGAGCACCATCCTACGCTTGAGATCTTCTCTTATGATTCCATCATCGAACAGCAAAATGGGCTGGTCAACATCGCCGGTTTTTCACACATTGCATTTGAAGTGGACAGCGTGTCTGAAACACTTGCCTGTATTCTGAAAAATGGCGGCAGCGCAGTCGGAGAAGTCGTCTCCTTCACCTATCCGGATGGACGGACGATCAACGTCGTATACGCCAGGGATCCCGAAGGCAACGTCATCGAGCTGCAAAGCTGGTCCTGAGCCATAACAAGATATCAAACATCGCAGGATACGGACTCCCCGCGAAATAGAAGTGTAGCCTGTGTATTTGTCTCTTTTTTTCGGCTCGACGTGTTGGCGAACAATTTTACCATTAGTCGTTAACCTGAATCGACCCATACCATTTCCAACGATTCAATCGGGAGGGATAACGCGTATGACAGAATATGTTGCTTTCCTGTGCGGCATCAACGTAGGTAAAACGAACCGTATTCGAATGGAAACGCTGAAGGAAATATTCGAATCGATTGAAGTTTCGCATGTGGAAACCTTCCTTCAAAGTGGAAACGTATTATTTCAATCGAACCAATCCGAAGAGGATATCGTGTCGGCGGCGGAATCGGCGCTCATGTCGAACGCTGGAATTCAAACCAATGTCATTCTCCGCTCCGCCAAAGAACTTGCCCGAATCATATCCGGCATGCCGTTTACGGCGGAACAGCTTGCACAAGCGAACACCGACCATCCGAACTCCGGAAATCTGTATGTCTGCTTCGCATCCGCCCCACCCGAACGGAGTCTTTGTTCCCCGCAAAGCAATCTTTCCGCCTCTAAAGACGAGTATTTACTTGTCCAGCGAAACGCATATCTTCTCCTGCATCAGAGTATTCGAACTTCGAACCTGGCAAACCGCTTACAAAAGCTTCTCACCCCCGCTACCATCCGAAACTGGAACGTTGTTTGCCGTCTATATGAACAAATACACGCTCGAGAATCCTCCTTGGATGCGAAATAGAAAGGAACTCCTTTGACCATTCAACTTCTTCCAAGCACCAGTGTACAAAACGCGCTCGATCTCGTACGGCGTGTCTTTCTGCAGTTCGAAGCGCCAGAATACCCGCCGGAAGGAGTTGAAACCTTTTGCACGTTTCTGGAGAATTCCGGCGAGATCTCCAAGCTACGTTTCTACGGCGCTTTTGAAAAGGATGTTTTGATCGGCACGCTTGCCACTCGCGGCGAGGACGGTTCCCATATCGCTCTGTTCTTTGTGGAAACCGTCTGGCAGGGACAAGGCGCAGGACGGGAATTATTTACCGAGGCGCGCAGGAACTGTTCCTGTAACCGTATGACCGTAAACGCCTCGCCTTATGCAAAAACGATTTATGAGCATCTCGGGTTTACCGCGGTTACCGACGAGCAGCTTCAGGACGGAATTCGCTTTATCCCTATGGTATACACGGTCTGACCTTTCTTTTGAAACGTCTGCGCCCGGATCCTGAGCAGAAACCACAACAGCCGCCGAATCGGCGGCTGTTGTTGCAAGATATTCAGTTTCCCTTTTTCACAGTACGGCTGGACGGCGCTTTTTTTGCCGCCGTCTTCTTTTTGGAAGGCGCTTTTTTCGTACCGGAACTCGTTTTCTTTACAGAAGAGGCGCTCTTCTTGGCTCCTGACGTCGATTTCTTTTTTGTTGTGCTTTTCCTTTTTTGAGTATCGTCGCCGAAAATACCGTTTAGCAAACTGCCGCCGATACTGTCGGAGCCGCCTCCAAGCAGGCTCCCGAGCAATCCGCCGCCGTTGTTTCCGGAGGAAGACCCACCAAGCAGGCTTCCAAGCAGATCTCCGCCGTCGTTGTCACTTTCATGATCCTCGGAAAGCAGCGTATTCAGCAGCGTTCCAGCAAGGCCAGAATTCGAGCCGGATGAGCTGTCGTTCGTTCCAAGCAAACTGCCCAGCAGCGCGCCTCCCAGAGAGGAGCTTCCGCTGCCGGACCCAGCACTCAATAAATCGCCAAGAACCGAACCCGCCGCATCGCTGGTATCGCTGCCGAGCAACGAACCGATGATGGATCCCGAATCGGAACTTCCCAGTAAAGAGCCGAGAATAGAGCCGATCCCGCCGGAAGAACCATGATTTTGCTGTCCCAGCAACGATAGCAGCAACGGCGCCAGCTGAAGCAGTACCGACGTTGTCTGCGACTTTTCCATTCCAGTTTTCCTTGCCAGCGCAGAAACCGTTTTATTTGTGTTATCGCCAAAGAGATGCTGCAAGATTTTTACGCTGTCCTTTTGATCCACGCCGGAAAGAAACGACTTCACGTTTGACGCATCCGTCTTCGCATGGTCGGTAAGCGCGTTTGTCAGAGCGGTTTCGCCTTTTTTCGTACCGATATTGCTTTGCATGCTTTCCAGCATCAGGGGCAGCGCCGCGCCGATCAGCGACTCGACCTGCGCCTTCTTTGCGCCGCTCGCTTTACTCATCGTGCCAACCGCGTCGTCACTTAAGATCGTTTGAATGAATTGGTTTGTATCGCTCATGTTCGTTCGCCTCCGTCTTGTTTGATAAGATGATAAACCATTTTGATCGATTTTTCAGGTGATTCAATCACCAACCGTACGGTCTGTTCGTATAAATACGGTACCCGTATCCGTTTTTTTCATCTGATATTCCGGATTCTCCTGATACAAGCCTATTCCATTTTCAGCAGGCGCATTAAATGGAATATCGATGCTTGTCGCATAGACGTAGGACGCGATCCGTTCCGGATTCTGGGCGTAGTATTCCTCCAGCCAGGCCGAGCCCATACACATGTTGAATGTAGAAGGCGTCGCCGCCCGTAATCCTGTCACCAGATACCCTTCCGGGAAAAGATACGTGATCAGAATCGATCCTTCCGCAGGGGCGTTCTCACGGATATCCGCTATCAGTTGCCGATGCAGCGCCGCACTTTTTTCCGTCGTATAGATTCCTTTTGCCGCTCCGCTTTCCAGAACCGTATTCAGCGAACGAATCGGCTCGTCCCGGTGAACGGATTGCAGCCGCAACGCCATGATCCCGGCGACGCAGAGAAAGCACGCCGCTGTGAGAATCGCGCTGAAACGCAATATCTTTCGCTCAAAGCGCGGTCTTTCCGGCGCATCGTCGCCGTGTTCCACAGCCAGTTCGCCGCGGTGTTCAAACAGGAAGAGAATCGTCGCGACAGAAGCCGGCAGCAGCATTCCGGAGGATGCATATAATCTCGTATTGCTCCCGATTTGCACCGCAATGGACAAAGCGCACGCAAGGAAATACATCAGAAGCGTACCGTTTTCCTCTCGTCTCTCTGTAAAAAAGTACAATCCGGGCGCACACATGGCAAACGTCATGGCCAGAAGATTGATCCGGTAGATTCCGTTCCACCAGTAAAACCAAGCGACCGCAAGCCCGCCGAACATCAATAGCAGCAGAAGCGCCGCGCCAATCGTCTTAATAACCCGCCGCAGCACGGCTCTTGTGGAGAAATGATACATAATTCCCAGCAACAGATAGAACGCAGCGCCATAGCTGACAGGAGAAAATACGACGCGAATCGTATTGAAGTATTGCTTCAAAATCGTAAAAAGGCTTTCCGATTGATGATCCGGATCCGCCATCATAAAACGAAGCCCGTTCAGTACTTGGGCTACGGAAGCGCCCGACAGGATGTATATGGCTACTGCGGCCGCAATCAACGCGCCGCCCGACAGAAATAGCAACGCGCCGATCCGGTTCTGTTTCGCATGTTCCTTCGAGCGGATTCGCATCAGCCAAAAGACAAGATAAACGAATGCCCCGAATAGGAAGTAAGGAAATGCAAGTATCGCCAAAGCAAAGGAAACGCCGCTAAAAAATGCAAACAGCCTTTCGAATCTTCCGTGCTCTAAAAACTGTATGACAAAAAGCGCCGAGACTATCGTAAAGAGCAGCGCCATCGTATCATAATAAAAGCTGTTGATGGAGAAATGCGTAAACGAAAGGATCATCGCGGCGGCTATGCACGCCGGTAAATCTCCGTGTCGTTTGCGCAAAATTCCGAACGCCGCAAGGGAAACCGCAAACTGAATGGTGATGTAAACATATCGCATGAAAAGGATCGAACCATCCATACTGCCATTGTTGGCAAGTCGATAGACGCCCAGGATCGGCGCTGAAATCATTGCGGAAAACTGATGCACTTCCCAGGTGTCCACCAATGGACGATCCCCCTGCAGCAGGCGGTACGCTACTTCGGAAAAATACTGTTCGTCCGTCCAGTCATAACCGTAAGGCACGCGTAAAGTCAAAAAGAGGAATAAAACAGCCAGCACCCCTACGCACAGAAGCGTTCGGATACCGGCTTTTCGGTTTTTTAAGCTTTTTTGTTCCATGGCATCATGATACCATTCCGCATGGAACACGACAAGCTTCCGTTTGCTGACCGTATCGTCAGCAATTCCCGAAATAAACAAACGGCAGAAATTCGCGGGCAATGTTCGCCAGTCTGCCAATGGTTTCCGTCGGGGTCGGCGCCGCATTCTTCATACGATACCGCGGGAAAAAACGTGAAAGATGCAGCGCAATCCCTTTCGATTCTCCGGCGAGCCATTGCGCCTCGTTTCGCAAAAGCGTCTCATCGTCACTAAGTCCGGGGACGACCAGCGTAGTAACCTCGACATGAATCCGTTCTGCGGCAATCGAGATTGTTTCGAGAACCGTATCCAAATCCCCTCCAAGTTTTTGATAGCCCTCACGCGAAAATACTTTGAGATCGATATTGGCCGCGTCCACATAAGGCAGCAGCTTTTGCCACGGATCGCTGCAGATCATACCATTGGTCACAAGTACGACGGATAGCCCCCGTTCCTTGGCGAGCTTTGCGCTGTCCAGCACATATTCGTAGCCGACGAGAGGTTCGTTATACGTAAACGCAACGCCGACGTTTCCTGCCGGAATCAGCGCCTCCGCACGCGCGACCAACTCATTCGGCTGGATTTCCCGCCATTCCACATATTCGGCCCGTGCCATCGAAATTTCGCAGTTCTGGCAAAATGTGCAGTTCATATTGCAGCCGTAACTGCCAACGGACAGGATTTTACTGCCGGGATGAAACTGTCGAAGCGGCTTTTTCTCAATTGGATCGAGCGCGATCGCGGTTACGCGCGCATAATTCTCGCAAACGACCATTCCGTTTCGGTTCGTCCTCGCCCTGCAGAACCCAAGCCCGCCTTCCTCTATTTCGCACGCGCGCGGACATATCCGGCAAGTGGCTTTCATGTGTGCCGTACCACTTCAAAACGATCCAGAATGCAGCGCTCGCTCTCCGGAATCCCCGCCTTTCGCTTCGCGATTCGAATCTGCTCCTCAATCGTATCGACCCCGTCCAGGTTCGGCAGGAGCAATCCTTTTCGATAACCCGATGTTACAATTACTCCGTAACGTTTCACGTCCAGTTTATCGGGCGAGTCGATTCGTTCGGTTTTTCCCAGCACATCGACGCTGTAACTGATCCGGTCCAACTCTTCCGGCTGTACGGGATCAAATCTCGGATCGTCGCTGCAGGCGGAAACTGCGTTCTTCATAATCTCTTCTGCGATGTTCTCGCAAACGGCGTTAATCGTTCCGATGCAGCCGCGCAGCTTTCCGGCGATTTTCAGTGAAACAAATACGCCGGCTCGCGTGTGTTTCATTTCGTCCGGCAAGTCTTCCGGCAAAGGCAGCGGTTCCCCTGTTTTTACGAAACTCTCCACCGTGCTGCGTGCAAGCCGCGTATAGGTATCCTCACGTTCGCGCAGCGCCCCAATCCGCGCGCGCTCCACCTGCTGATATCGCACGTCGAACGCCCGGCTTTCGTCCTCGCCTTTCGGCATAAACACCGCGACCGCGTATCCAACGCCGAACGGCCCCTCATAACTGAGCAGTTCACTTGACACCGCCGTCCGGTCAAACGCCCCCGCTAGAATTCGAAATGAATTCAGCCCGCACTCCGCCGCTTCCTCGCTTAGTCCGGGATCCATTGTCAGCAGAGATAGAAAATCTCCCTTCTCAAACGCCTGCGTTAAAAAGCGGTCAAACTCGGGGCCCTGCGGCGCAAAGCCGTATGGTCCCGTTTCCAGCAATTTATGCGATAGATCGCCGCTGGCGATCACGGCCACCGATCGATCCAGTTCTTCCGCGGTCTTTTTGATGCATTTCCCAAGCTTGTAGTGCGCAATAGGATCGAGTCCCGAAAGCCCGATCCGGACGATTTCGCAAGGCAATTCCTGTTCGTAAGCCAGAAATGTAAGCGGAATCATCGTTCCATGATCAAGCGCGCTGTCCCGTTCCCCGCGCGTTCCGGCCGGTATTCCGGCCCGCTTCGCGTTTTTTTCCAGGGCCGCAACAAACGCTTCGTCATAGAACGCAGTCACTTCCACTTGTTTTGCGCCAAAGCGGCGAAAGTCGCCGCGTGCTTTTTTCCCGGGCGATATGTGGAAGTAGTCGGCATAGCTTGTTGCATGCGGCGAAAGTATGACAAGCGTTTCCGGCTTTTGCCGGCGTATACGGTCCGCAGCCGCGCGATAAGCCTCAATCGTCCGCCGAATCTCACGTTCCTGACCCTTGCCGATTTCCGGCAGGATAACCGGCGGATGCGGCACTGCAACAGCCATTACGATCGACATAAGAATCCCCTCTGATCTGTTCTGATTCCATAGAATTCCGAATCTGCGTATCTGCAGTATTTGAAAAACATATTTTCTTCTGCAATATTTTAACATTGCACATACAGACTGTCAAAAATGGCGGGAACTTCGGATGCCGCCGCTTTGCTTTACGCGTGAATTCTGTGCTAAAATGTCCTCAGGCAATCGGGAGGTTGAATCATATGGGTAAGGATCATTCCAGCAAATCACCCCGCGTCGGTATGCGCGGCGCGGCGGTCATCGCGCTTTGCGCCGTATGCGGCGCCTGCCTGCTGTTTCTTGCAATTGTTCTGCCGCTGCGTGCGCGCCGGCGTGCGCCGCAGGAAATCGCCGCCTCCCCCGTCCTTACGCCGATTCTTGTAACGCCTTCACCGACTTTGGAACCTACGCCCCTTATCCCCAGCGTATTGACGTTTGACGAAAATGCAGACTCTCCTATGCCAACGATCGAAAGTCGGCTTACGCTTGGACAAAGCTATAAACTTCGCGGAACGGTGCAATCCAATTATCCGCTTCTTTCCGTGACTGTCGCAATAAACTGCGATTATAACGAGGATTTGTTTTATCCTTATACAAAAACCGTCACCTTCGAAAAAGAAAAAAACGTATACGCCTATGGTCTTGACGATCCTCTCACGAACGAAGGGGTTTCTCTCGACTCGCTGACGCAGATTTCTTCTCTGCATACGGGCATCCACACGCTTACGATTACCGCTTCCAGCGTTGGCCAGGCCGAACCGAAGGAAGTATATCGAACGCGTTTCTATGTGCTCTCGGACCAATGGAAACGGATTCAGCGATCGGATTTCAGCAATAACAGCTATGAAACCGCAATCCGATTCTTTGGCGACCGGGACGCGTTCCTTTACCGGTATCAGTGGGTCAACGACCGATACATTGTCGCAGACCCGGACTGGGAAAACGAATATATCGTATCGTTCAATTGTCTGCCGGACCGTGAACCGTGGCGTATCCATAAATCCGCGCTTCCTTATTACGAAAAGGTTTCCTACTATCTCAATAACGTGCGCGTTCGCGTCTCCGGAACGAACGGAGATTCCGGCGTAATCCTCCTTAGCGCTTTAATCGACACCTATAACGGCTCGTATTGTTCGCGCTTCACTTCCAGCAAGCAATCGATCAGCCACCATGCTTTCGGAGCAGCAACCGACCTGAACGGAGGCATGGGAGTTAACGATAACAATAAGGAAAACAAGGCCGTCATCGACGATGAAGTAAAGAACAAACTTGCATACAATGGGATCAAGATCGATAACGGGCTCATGTATTACGATTTCACATACTCCGGCGACTCTCTGTTATGGGTATATCAGAATATTCCGGAAACGGTAATCAATTACCTGCTCTATGAGCTGGCGTTTTACCGTGCTGGGTTCCAGTGGGGGCACTACTATGTTTCTACAAGCGATGGAATGCACTTTACCCTGACGGATAATATCCGCATCAGCCACGACGGAAACGATGGCCTCAGAAAAGTATTCGAATACGCAGAAAGCGCTGGAACGGAATCCTAATCTGTAAAAAGGACGCAAAAGAGCGTCCGCCGTTTTCGGCGGACGCTCTTTGATTGAATTTCGTCACTTCTTTTCGCTGATCTTTGCCTGTGCTGCGGCAAGGCGCGCAATCGGCACACGGAAGGGCGAGCAGGATACGTAATTCAACCCAACATTGTGGCAGAATTCGATGCTCGAAGGATCTCCGCCGTGTTCGCCGCAAATGCCCAGCTTGATGTTCGGACGAACGCTCTTGCCAAGTTCCGCCGCCATCTTAACGAGTTTCCCTACGCCCTCCTGATCGAGGCGGGCAAACGGATCGGACTCAAATATCTTTTTCTTATAATACTCGTCGAGGAACTTGCCGGCGTCGTCGCGACTGAAGCCGAACGTCATCTGACTCAGGTCGTTTGTTCCAAAGCTGAAGAACTGCGCATGTTCGGCGATTTTGTCCGCCGTCAGCGCGGCGCGCGGGACCTCGATCATCGTACCTACCAGATATGGAATTTCCACTCCACGTTCCTGCATGACGGTCTTCGCGGTCTCATCCACAATGTTTTTCACGAACTCCAGTTCTTTTGCTTCACCAACCAACGGAATCATGATTTCAGGTACGACTTCGATGCCGGCTTCGAGGCGGGTCTCAATTGCCGCTTCGATGACTGCACGCGTCTGCATTTCCGCAATCTCCGGGTAGGTTACCGCAAGACGGCAGCCGCGGTGACCAAGCATCGGGTTAAACTCGTGCAGGCTCTCAACCGTATGCAGCAGTTCGTCGTAGGTCAGGTTCATCTCTTTCGCAAGCGCACGGATATCCGATTCTTCTGTCGGAAGGAATTCATGAAGCGGCGGATCCAGAAACCGGATGGTTACCGGGCGACCGCCCATCGCTTTATAGATTCCCTTGAAATCACCGCGCTGCATCGGCAGTAGCTTATTCAGCGCGCGGCGGCGGGAAGGTTCGTCCTTGCTTACGATCATCTCGCGCATGGCGGGTATCCGGCTTTCGTCAAAGAACATATGCTCGGTGCGGCAAAGCCCGATTCCCTCCGCGCCAAACTTTACGGCAACTTCCGCATCGTGCGGCGTATCGGCGTTCGTGCGCACATGCAGCGTACGAACCTCATCCGCCCACTGCATAATGGTTGCAAAATTACCGGAAACCTGCGCTTCTACGGTTGGCAGCGCTTCGCCGTATACGTTGCCCGTCGATCCATCCAGAGAGAGCCAGTCCCCCTCCCGGTAAGATTTGCCGGAAGTAAAAACGAGCGTTTTATTCTTTTCCGAGATTGAGGCTTCGGAGCAGCCCGCCACGCAGCAGGTTCCCATTCCGCGCGCGACAACCGCCGCATGGGACGTCATACCGCCGCGCGCCGTCAGAATTCCTTCCGAAGCGTACATTCCTTCAATGTCCTCCGGCGACGTCTCAAGACGGACAAGCACGACCTTTTCGCCGCGTTTGGATGCCTCGCTCGCATCCTGTGCCGTAAAATAGACGCGACCGCACGCAGCACCGGGAGAAGCAGGCAATCCGCTGGCAACCGCCTTTGCATTTTTCAGCGCCTTTGGTTCAAATGTCGGATGCAGCAACGCGTCCAGCGAACGCGGATCGATCTTCATCAGCGCCTCATCCTTCGATATCATGCCTTCGCTTACGAGATCGACCGCAATCTGAAGCGCCGCGGCGGCCGTACGTTTTCCATTTCGGGTCTGCAGCATAAACAGACGGCCGCGTTCAATGGTAAACTCCATATCCTGCATGTCCCTGTAATGCTGCTCCAGCGTTTCAGCGATTTGAACGAATTGCTGGTAAACTTCCGGCTGGGTATTCTTCAGCTCGTCAATCTTGGAAGGCGTGCGAATGCCGGCTACAACGTCTTCACCCTGCGCATTCATCAAGAACTCGCCATAAAGCTTCTTCTCGCCGGTCGAGGGGTCGCGCGTAAACGCGACGCCGGTTCCGCAATCGTTGCCCATGTTTCCAAAAACCATGCTCTGAACGTTGACGGCCGTTCCCCAATCGGAAGGGATATCGTTCTTTCTTCTATAAATAATAGCGCGCGGATTATCCCAGCTGCGGAACACGGCTTTGATGGCTTCCATAAGCTGTTCGCGCGGATCCTGCGGAAACTCGCATCCCTTTTCTCTTAAATAAAGCTCTTTATAACGGGAAACAACTTCTTTCAGATTTTCCGCATTCAGTTCGGTATCCAGCTCACAATTGTTCTTGTGCTTGACGTCCTCGAAAATCTCGTCGAATTTCGCCTTCTCCACTTCCATCACAACGTCGGAAAACATCTGAATAAAACGTCGGTAGCTATCGAATGCAAAACGCTCGTTTTTCGTAAGATCTTTTAGACCGACCACCGTTTTGTCGTTCAAGCCCAGGTTTAGAATGGTGTCCATCATTCCCGGCATGGAGGCTCGCGCGCCGGACCGGACGGAAACAAGGAACGGATTGGACGGATCGCCAAACTTTTTACGCGCATTTTTTTCCGTAATAGCCAGCGCGGCTTCTATTTGGTCGACAATTTCCTGCGCAATTGTCTTTTTGTCCTGATAATAACGAGTGCAAGCTTCCGTGGAAACGGTAAATCCAAAGGGAACCGGCAAACCAAGATTGGTCATCTCCGCAAGGTTCGCTCCCTTACCGCCCAGTAACGCGCGCATATCCGCGTTACCCTCGCTAAACAAGTTTACGTATTTGTGTGACAAAACCTCTTCCTCCTTCTCTGATCTGACAAATAATAATTATACCTGCGTACTTCCTCTTGTGCAAGAAAAATCGCAAAACGTATTCTCTTGCGGTCATATCAATTCAGCGATTATGATATATAAAAATTACATTTGTGCAAAAATGCTTATTTTTCGCGCACTTTTTCGATCTCGGCAATGCGTTGCTCAATCAACTATTCGCAAGATTTCCTGCATTTTTCTTGCAGGTTACAAAAGAACAAATATCACGAGCGATCTCGTTTTTCTAAACCATATCCGATCCGTCTTTCATTTGAGCAAGAAGTCAGAGCTGGCTCGAGTACCACTTTTGATCTGTTTGTTCGCCGAGCGGAAGACCATGGTCGAATACCCTGCGGATTTCCGCCTAGATACGCGGGAATTCTCTGCGTTGTTATTTCTTCCTATAATTCATACATATTTAAAAAGGAAAAAAACGAAGCCACTTTCATGGCTTCGTTTCTACAGCGATTTTTTACAGCAGGGCGAACAGAATGGACGCTATCGTGCCAATAATCATCATAATTGCAACGATTAAGCTAAAAATGCGTAACCCTCTACTCATTCTTAAACCACTCCGTTATTCTTTCCCCACGGACGCGTAATTTTCCGGATACTTGGTCACCAGCGTCGCATCCGCAACCCAGCCTGCGACGATATCCGAATAAGAATCGGACTGATATTTCGATTGCTCATACGCATCAAACACATCCTTCACGTCCGCATAGGCAATCTCATGCGCAGGCTCGGTGGAAACACGCTTGATGATGTGCCAGCCGTAATCGGATTTGACCGGAGCGGACACGTCTCCATCGTTTGTCAGCGCCAGCGCCGCATTCAGGAATTCCGTCACATAGTTCGCACCCGTTCCAACGAGGTATCCGGCTTTGTTCGCGTCGCTCTGCATGCCGGGATCCGTGTTATACTGCGTCAGAAGCGTTTCGAAATCTTCGCCGGCGTCAATTTTCTGTTTGACCAGCAGCGCCGTCTCCTCATCCGCTACCAAAATCTGACGAACACGGAAGAGTCCCTCGGGAACATAGATCGGCGGCGCATAGTATCCATACTGGGAATAGGACTCATACGTAAAATACTGCGTCGGATCGGATGTGAAAAGTTCCTTTTGCGCGGCAAGCTCTTCGGTATACTTTGCCGCCAGCTCGTCTTCCGTCAAAGAAACATCCTTCAGCAGCGCATCACGATGCTTCGAAACGAGGATATCGTTTTCGGCATCCTCCAGCATCTGCGCTTTCAGTTTGGAAACGGTCGTGTTATTGGAAACCAGAGCTTTTGTTAAAAGCGTTTTCGCATAGGCGTCCACGTTGGAAGCGCCCGCTTTGGTCGCCTGGTCGACAAACGACTGATACGTATCGCTATAGTTCTTGTCCGCAGTCTCTTTCGCGGTGGCCTTTTCCTCGTCGGTCAGAGTAATACCGGCAAGCTTTGCCTGATAGATCTTCATTGCGGTCGAAATCTGGTTGTCGAGCAGATAATCGCGGTAGGAAGCGATCCCGTCCTCCGTGCTCGTATCATATCCATAATAAGACGCATAGCTCAACCCGCTGCTGTATGCATTTTCCAGCTGTTTGAGCGTGATTTCCTGGTCGCCGACCTTGGCAACCACAACGGTTTTACTCTGGCATCCGCCGGCAAGTGCGGTCATCGCCAGAACGAGGACGAGCAGAATCGCTATCGCCGTCTTTTGTTTCATGTACATCTGTCTCCCTGTATTGTACTGTATTTCAATTCTATTCCAATCGTATCTATTCCAATTGTACGCCCGTATCATAAAAAAATACGCTTTTATGAAATGCGTGCATCCAATGGAGATATCCGCAAAGAAAGCAGCATTGCCTCATCGACGCAAAAACGCAGATAACGCAGATACTGAAACGAGTGAATTATACTCTCGCATCGGCGGATTGTCAATCAAACTCACATTCGATCGGGTATTGCTTCACGGCAGGATTCGAAGGTAAGCCGCCATTCCACCGGTATTGCCATGGTCACGTCGATGCGAGTACAGACGCGGCGTTTCCATTGTGCACACGCCGAATGCGGAAATGTGTTCCGGCAGAACTCCCGCGTCGATAAACTGCCGCGCCGCTACCATCCATAAATCAACGTGAGGCCGCTCTCCAAAGTGATCGAGCACACACGGAGTATTCGGAAAACCGGCACGGAAAGATTCGGCAACATTCTGACCAACCTCAAAGCAATTCGGACAGATCGAGGGGCCGATGCATGCGACTACGTCCTTCGGATCGGTGCCAAACCTTTTCTGCATCGTTTCAACCACATTTGCGCCAATGCGGCCGAGCGCTCCGCGCCAGCCTGCGTGCGCAAGCCCAATGCAGCGCTTTACCGGATCGACGAAATAAAACGCCATACAATCCGCGTGACCCGTAATCAGCGTGATTGCGGGATCGTTCGTTACCAAACCGTCGCAGCCGGGCAACGGGTCCAAAAGGTACCCTTTCCCGGCGTCGCGCCGATCCACGCACAGAACCGTCGTCCCGTGTTCATAATTATCCATGACCATTGTTTCGAAGGGAATACCGGCGGCGCTGCAGAACCGGCGATAATTCTCCATTACGTTTTCACGGTTCTCCGGGCGGGTAAAGCTAAGGTTCAGCGAAGCAAAGAAGCCCTCGCTGACACCACCGCCACGCGCGGAAAACCCATGATCGAAACCCTTTTGTTTTGCAATCTCCAGCGATGAATAAATCCCTACACCGTTTACAAACCGAAATTTCGAACCGTATCGAATCGCTTCGTTTCCCACAAGGCAGGACTTCCCTCGTATCGGATCGCTCAAATGTTGAATCATAAGAAATCAAAAATGCGCCGCGCAGACGGTTTGCCGCCAACGCCGCGCCCTCCCAAAAATCAGGCTGTTTCGCGTAACGTTTCTTCCATTACTCCTGCTTCTCATCCAAAAGCCGCTGAAGTTCTTTCATGAACGTCTGCGTATCCTTAAATTCGCGGTATACGGAAGCAAAGCGGACGTAGGCAACCTCGTCGACGTCCTTCAGCTTCTTCATGACGATTTCGCCGATATCGCGCGTCGTTACTTCGGACGCGAGCGTATTGAAAACTTCGCGCGTCACGTCCTCGACAAGACGATCCTGCGCGTCTGCCGCGACAGGCCGTTTTTCGCAGGCTTTCCGAATTCCCATCCGGATTTTTTCCGAGTCGAACGGCTCGCGCCGCCCATCCCGTTTGACGACCATAATGGGGATCTCTTCGATCTTCTCATAGGTCGTAAAACGTTTCCCGCAATTCATGCACTCACGCCTGCGACGTATGGCGCTGCCGTCTTCTGTCGGCCGAGAATCGATCACCTTGCTCTCGGTGCTGGCGCAGTATCTGCATTTCATGATGGTATGCTCCTTATATGGTGCATTTCTTATTTTATACTACCAGATCTATAGGTATTACGCCAGTGGGTATTTCAATTTTACAGGTGAATTTCAAATCGTGCTGTATTTCGAGGGGCGTTTTGCAGCCTTTCCTTTCTAAATTATACAGAAATTCGCTTTTACCAGCCTGCATATACAAAGAGCGAACCGTTGCCGATCCGCTCTTGCGTTTCAATCTGAAAAATTAATATTTGCGTTTTCTGGCCGCTTCGGCCTTCTTCTTGCGCTTGACGCTGGGCTTTTCATAATGCTCGCGACGACGGACCTCTGCTAAGACGCCGCTGCGTGCGCACTTGCGTTTGAATCGTTTCAGAGCGCTTTCCAGGGACTCGTTTTCACCTACGCGAATTTCCATTTTTTCTCCCCTCCCCTCTTATACGACTCTTCCTTCAAGAAGACGCTAAAAGACATTATACGTGAGGCAACGAATGAAGTCAACAGGTTTTTCCCCCTGGATAACAAGAGCAAATAATACTTTCCATGCATGCATGAAGTCGTTGTTTCCAAATTGTGGCTATGGTATACTAACATTAGATTCTGCGTTCTAAACAAGCGCAAATACGTAAGGAGGACCTCATGAAAAAAGTTATCGCGGTTCTTTTGATGCTGGCTATGATCCTATCATTCGCCGCCTGTGCACCAAAAACGTATGAAATTGCTTTGGTCACCGACGTCGGCAACATCGACGACCAGTCCTTCAACCAGGGCACCTGGGAAGGCGTCAAGCAGTTTGCGGAAGCAAGCGGCAAGACCTATAACTATTACCGTCCTTCGGAAGATTCCGATGAAGCGCGTGTCGAAGCCATGAAAAACGCCGTGAAAAAAGGCGCAAAAGTGATCGTTTGCCCTGGCTATATGTTTGGCCCGTCGATCACGGAAGCCCAAGCGCTTTATCCGGATGTTATGTTCCTCGGCATCGACCTCACCACCGGCGATATGACGCCGACCTCGAACACCACCATCTGCTCCTATCAGGAAGAGATCGCTGGTTACTGCGCGGGCTATGCGGCCGTTAAGGACGGTCTCACGAAGCTCGGCTTCTGCGGCGGCATGGCGGTTCCGGCCGTTGTCCGCTATGGTTACGGCTTTGTTCAGGGCGTCAATGCGGCAGCTGCCGAGCTCGGCAACACCGCGGATGTCTCGATCAAGTACTGGTATGCCGGAACGTTCGCGCCAAGCGACGAAATCAAAGTCAAGATGGATGGCTGGTATTCCGACGGAACACAGGTTGTCTTTGCTTGCGGCGGCGGCATCTACAACTCCGTTGTTGCGGCAGCTGACGAAGCTTCCCCGAAGGGTTGGGTAATCGGCGTTGACTCCGACCAGTCCCACCTGTCCGAGCGCTTCCTCACCTCTGCGTACAAGGAACTGCCGAACACCACAGCCGGTTATCTGCAGAAGCTCTACGATAACGGCGGCACCTGGCCCGCAGATCTTGCCGGTCAGCATGTGTTGCTTGGCGGCGCGACCAAATCCGTTGGCATCCCGACGACAGAGTCCTCCTGGAAGTTCTCCACGTTTACCGTTGCCGAATACGATGCTCTGTATGCCAAGATTCTGGATGGCTCCATCGCCATCGACGGCAGCTTTGATCCTGCAGTCACACCCACAGTCGATATCGCGGTCGACTACATGAGCTAAGATTTCCAACTCCAATAACGGGGCCGGGTGAACGCCTGGCCCCGTTTCCGCAATTATCGTCATTTCTTATTCTGTGTTAAGTCTGATGGGAAGGGATTTGATCCAATGGGAGAATATGTCATCGAAATGTTGAATATCACAAAGGATTTCCCGGGTATCCGCGCAAACGACGATATTACCCTTCGTCTGAGGCGCGGTGAGATCCACGCCTTGCTTGGTGAAAACGGCGCGGGAAAATCCACCCTGATGAGCGTATTGTTCGGTCTGTACCAGCCGGAAGGCGGTATTATAAAGAAGGACGGTGAAGTCGTCCAGATTAAAGATCCCAACGACGCAAACGCCCTGCATATCGGTATGGTGCATCAGCATTTTAAGCTTGTGGAAATATTCACCGTGCTGGATAATATTATTCTTGGCGTGGAACCGAGCAAGATGGGGTTCCTTCAAAAGAAGGAAGCGCATAAGAGGGTCGTCGAACTCAGCGAACGTTATGGCTTGAAGATCGATCCGGACGCGGTCATCGAGGATATCTCGGTCGGCATGCAGCAACGGGTTGAAATATTGAAGATGCTCTACCGCGACAATGATATTCTCATTTTCGACGAACCGACCGCGGTCTTAACGCCGCAGGAAATCGACGAACTGATGGATATCATGCGTTCTTTTGCCGCTGAAGGCAAGTCCATTCTCTTTATCACGCACAAGCTGAACGAGATTATGGCCGTTGCCGACCGCTGCACGGTCCTTCGCAAAGGGAAGTGCATCGGAACCGTTGACGTTAAGGATACGGACAAGGTAAAGCTCAGCCGCATGATGGTCGGCCGCGACGTAGATTTTATTGTCAGCAAGGAAGACGCAAAGCCCGGCAAGACCGTACTGGAGGTAGAGAACCTGACGGTACCCAGCAAAGCGCATAAGAACAATGCCGTCAAAGACGTTTCATTCAGCGTTCGCGCAGGCGAAATCGTCTGCCTTGCGGGAATCGAGGGAAACGGTCAAACGGAGTTTGTCTACGCGCTTACCGGGTTGGAGAAACCTTCCGCCGGGCGCATCACGCTCAAAGGTGAACCGATCCTGCAGATCGGCCGCAAGCATGCTCGCCAGTCCTCCGAATCGCTTGGCAAGACAAAACCGGTCGTTATGTCCATCCGCCGTCGCAGCAAACTCGGCATGAGCCATATTCCGGAAGATCGTCAGAAATACGGCCTCGTGCTGGACTACAGTCTTGAAGAGAACCTTGTTCTGCAGAGGTACTGGGAACCCGAATTTCAGAACAAAGGATTCATACGCAAGGACAAGGTGCGTGAATATGCCGAATGTCTGATCCGCCAGTACGATATTCGCAGCGGTCAGGGGCCTGTTACCCCGGCGCGAAGCATGTCCGGCGGCAACCAGCAAAAGGCGATTGTCGCGCGGGAAATCGATAAGAATCCGGAGCTGCTCGTCGCCGTGCAGCCAACGCGCGGCCTCGACGTAGGCGCGATCGAATATATTCATCATCAGCTGATCTCCGCGCGCGATAACGGAAAAGCGGTCCTCCTCGTCAGTCTCGAGTTGGACGAAGTCATGAACGTGTCCGATCGCATTCTTGTCATGTACGAGGGAGAAATTGTCGGCGAATTCGACCCGAAACGCATTACGGTTCAGGAACTCGGTCTTTATATGGCCGGTGCGAAACGTCAGTCCCATGAAAGTGAGGCATACAGCGCATGAAATTGAAACAACTTTTTTCAAAAAGCAGATTTCAGAGCGCGGGTTTCCAGAGCCTGCTCGCAAGCGTCGTTTCCATTGGGTTCGGTCTGGTATTTGGATTCATCCTGCTGATCTGCTTTAATGCGCCCTACTCCGGTCAGGGGTTCCTCTCGCTGATCTCGGCGGGGTTCAGTTCGAGCGACAAATTCGCGAAAGTTTTATATCAGGCCGCGCCTCTGATTATGACGGGCCTTTCCGTCGGATTTGCGTTTAAAACCGGTCTGTTCAACATCGGCGCGACCGGTCAGTACACCGTCGGTTCCGCCTTCGCGCTGATCGGTGCGATCGAACTGCAGCTTCCGTGGTATGTGTGCCTTCTTCTGGCAATGATCGGCGGCGCGATTTGGGGCGTTTTCCCCGGTTTGTTCAAAGCGCTGTTCAACGTGCATGAAGTCATTACGTCCATCATGTTCAACTGGATCGGCTTATTCTCCGCCAATCTCGTTATCGTCAACCTCAGTCAGATGCTTGCAAGGGACTGGGGTCTGGCGCAGATGGACCGCACCGCGCCGCTGGACGTTGCCAACCCTTCGGCTATTCTACCGAAGCTCGGCCTCGATCAGCTGTTCGGATCGAACTACATGAACATCGGCATCTTTATTGCGATCCTGTTCGCAATTCTGATGTATATCGTCCTGAATAAAACGACCTTCGGATACGAGCAGAAAGCCTGCGGTTTTAATCGCGCCGCAAGCGAATACGCCGGGATCAATTCCAAGCGCAGCATCATTCTTTCCATGGTGATTGCCGGCGCGCTTTCCGGCGTTGGAGGCGGGCTGTACTACCTGGCGGGAACGGGTCAATATTCGCTGCTGAAATCCCTCGTCTCCATGGGATTCAACGGTATTCCCGTTGCGCTGCTCGCGTCCTCCAATCCGGTTGGAACAATCTTCTCCGCTTTGTTCGTCTCCTACATACAGGTCGGCGGGGATGCAATGCAACCGGAATTTGTGCGGGAGATCATCGATATCATCATATCGGTCATTATCTATCTCTCCGCATTTTCTTTGCTTATGCGTTCCGTCATTGCCAAATGGATTACTCCGAAAAAATCGGTCGCAGAAGTTGATCTGCCGCTTTCCGACGAAACCGCTGCCGAAAATTCTGCCGAAAGCGAGGCAACCCAATCATGAAAATCGTATCCGATATTTTAAGCGCAACAATCCTGTTCGCGGTTCCTTTGCTGCTGGTTGCCCTGGGCGGAATGTTCAGCGAACGCAGCGGCATTATCAACATCGCGCTGGAAGGGATTATGATCGTCGGCGCGCTCTTTGCCTGCCTGACGCTTCGCTCGCTTGACCTGAATACCTCCATCGGCCAGAACGCACCCCAGCTCGGTATGATGATCGCGGTACTGGTTGCCGCCTTCTCCGGGGCGCTCTTCTCCCTGCTGCTCGCATTCGCTTCCGTCAGCCTGAAAGCCGACCAGACGATCGGCGGCACGGCGCTGAACATGATGGCTCCGGCGCTGGCAATCGCGATCACCTGGGCCATTCAGGGGCAGGGGCAAACCAATATCATCATTCCTACGTGGTGCCGTATTACACAGGAAACACTTGGTATCGCAACGAAGGATACGTTCTGGCAGAACTTTTTATTCAAAAGCTTTTACCAGACCACCATTTGGGCGGCTCTGCTCTTCATTGTCGCGGCGGTTCTTCTCTATAAAACCCGATTCGGGCTTCGGATGCGCGCCTGCGGCGAGCATCCTCAGGCGGCGGATTCCGTCGGTATCAACGTTTATCGCATGCGGTACGCGGGCGTCTTCATCTCTGGGGCTCTCGGCGGCATCGGCGGGCTTGCCTACACGGTCGCGGCGGGATCGACCTTCCAGTCCACCGTCGCGGGCTATGGCTTCCTCGCTCTTGCCGTTATGATCTTTGGTAACTGGAAACCCTGGAATATCCTCGGCGCATCCCTGTTTTTCGCTCTGTTCAAGATCATTGGATCCTATTCCGGCAGCATTCCATTTTTACCGAAATTTGAAAATCTCAACCAAAGCGAATACCTGTACTTAATGGTGCCCTACCTGGTAACCATGATTCTTCTTATTCTCACGAGCAAAAGATCCCGCGCTCCGAAGTCCGAGGGCATCCCGTACGACAAAGGCCGCAGGTAATCTCTCGCTGACCGAGCGTTTGAAACGGGTACCGCATCGATTACGATCCGTTGCGGTACCGCAGCTTTTTCGCTTATATCCGTTTTTTTTCGAATTTTCATATTTTTCCCGTTTGGAGGCTCTATGGCAAAGCTTTACTTCCGTTATGGCGCAATGGGTTCCAGTAAAACCGCAAACGCCATTATGGTTTGGTATAACTATAAAGAGCGCTGCAAAAGTGCGCTATTAATTAAACCCGGAGTGGACACCCGCGACGGCGTTTACACCATTCGCTCGCGCAGCGGGCTAGTCGCGGAGTGTATTCTTTTCGACCAGATTAATTGGGACGACGTTCGCGACCGAAAATACGACTGCCTGATCATTGATGAAGCGCAATTTTTAAGCGCCGATCAGGTGGATCTGCTGCTCCCAATCGTGGACGATTACGACATTCCTGTAATCTGTTACGGCCTAAAGACGGATTTTCGCGGCGAATTCTTCCCCGGAAGTGCTCGGCTTCTGGCCCGGGCGGATACGATTGAAGAAGTGAAAACCATCTGCTGGTGCGGAAAAAAGGCAACCAACAACGCCCGCCTCGACGGGAAAGGCGGAATTACGAAAACCGGCGAGCAGGTCGTACTTGGCGCAAGCGACAAGTACATCGGGCTTTGCCGCAAGCATTGGATGTTAGGCGATCCCGGTCCCGGGTTACGTACGGATGACCTTGAAAAAGGTGCGATTCCGGGCATATGCGCCACAATGACGGAAGAGGAAGACGACTAACGGCCTATGAAGTATTATGTTGCCAGCGGCGTTACAAACGCAGAGAAAGTCAACCGGGCGGCAAGCGTATTGACTGCAAGCGGTCACAGCCGCACCTATGACTGGACTCAGCACGGAGACGTGTCGAAAACGTCTTCGGAGCGAAAACGGGAAGTCGCCGGTCTGGAATCCCGCGGCGTTGCGGAAGCGGAACTTGTCGTGCTCCTCCTGCCCGGACGATTCGGAACGCATGCCGAACTCGGCGTTGCGCTCGCAACCAGTCAAAACAAGCGAATCCTTCTTTGGTCGGAAACAAGCGCCCCGTTCGATGGAACGGACGCGTTCTGCGTGTTTTATCATCATCCCGCCGTTGAGCGGTTTGTGTGTCCGTTCGGCGAGTTTCTAAATCTGTTGAAGACGATCTGATCTATAGTCGTAAAAACAAGCCGACCGAAGATTCTTCGACCAGCTTTTGCATTCCTTTCGGCTGTTACGGAGCAGTTTCCACCGCAACGATTCTCCCCTGTCCATGCGGATCGGCATATTCCTCGCCAACTACGCCGCCAAGTCCGCCGACAATGTAGTTGATCAGAACCTGATTATCGATCATGATGGAATCCAGAAGAAACGTATTATCCTGGAACATGGTGTATCCATCCCCGGCGTTCTTCAAAAGATAATTATGGCAAGCCAACGTATACGTTTTCGACGGATCGAGCGGTTCGCCGCCAACCATCACATTTTTCACGCGATATTCGCCGTCTACGCTGACAAACATGTTATTTTCATCCAGCTTGACCGACGAAGGAACATAGGTATGGATCTCATAGCTCAATCCGGAAACCTGCAGGAAACCGCCGTTTTCTTCCGGCGTTACACGAGCGCCCATCTCCAAAGCATCCAGAATCTCCTGTCCGGTTGCCTCAACCATGCACAATTCGTTTCCAAACGGATGCACCTTGATGATGGCCCCGTAGGTAATATCCCCTTTTGCAAGGTCGGTCCGAACGCCGCCGCCGTTGACAAAGGCGATATCCGCGCCGGAAAGATAACGATAAGCGTCCGCGCAGAGGTCGCCCAGATTCGTTTCGCTGTTTCGCACGATGCGCACGGCGGGATCGGTTCCCGGTTCGAAAATCGTCAGGTCCACTTCACTTTTTGCGACCACTTCGTTGAGCAGTTCGTCGAACTGCGCCTGAATTTGCGCAATATAAGCTTCGGTCTGCGCGTCCTTCTCTGTGTAATCGGTAATAAGTCCGGTGGATATGCTCCCATCTTTCGTAATGTACAGCATTCCGACGGCATTCAGCTTGGTACCGGTCTGTGTGAGCAGAACGCGTTCACCGTCCAGATTTTTTACCCGCTCGCACTCGACTACACTGTGGGAATGTCCGTCGATGACCACATTGATCCCCCGCGTGTTTTCAATGAGTTCGCTGGATGTGTAAGGCGAGGTGGACGCGTCAATGCCCAGGTGGGTCAGGGTAATTACGTAAGCCGCACCGTTTGCAAGCGCCGCGTCAACCGCCTTTTGCACGGTCGAATAGAAGCCTTCCGCACCGTCCTTCTGGCCAAAACCATAGATGAAGTTCCCGCTTGCATCCTGAAAGTAAGCGGGCGTTGAAGACGTGATCGTCATTGGCGTGCTCACGCCGACAAACGCGACCTTCATACCGTTGAACGTAAGCATGGTATACGGTTCCAGCACGGGTTCCCCCGTGGCAAGGTCTGTGAAGTTTGCGGAAACATACGGAAATTTCGCCATATCACGCAGTTCAAAAAAGCGATCCATGCCATAATCGAATTCGTGATTGCCCGGTGTCGCCACATCATATCCAACCTCATTCATAATATCGATGATGTAGCTGCCCTTTGAGAGGGTTCCGATGGCATCTCCCTGAACGGCGTCTCCGGCGTCAACAAGAGCGACATAGCACCCTTCGTCCAGCAGCTGCTGTTTGAGCGCAGCCACCCCGGCATAGCCAATTCCGCTGTCCACGGTGCAGTGCACATCGTTGGTATACAGGATCGCCAGATCCTGATCCAGCGCAGGTTCGGGAGTAAGTTCAGGTGTAGCGGTCACTTCTGCGACGGCGGGTTCTGCAGTTTTTGCTTTACAGGCAAACGAGAATGCAAGCAGGAACACCAGCAGGAACACAGTGAGTTTACGTAGCATCTTCAGAATCCCCTCCTTAACTTGATAAATTAACTATACCATACTTTTTTGGACAAAGTTTCCCATGGAAAGCACGAATCTATGATATATTCATTTTTCAGATCTCGTTCCCGCCTGGAACAACGGATGTTTTACTCGCTCTATCGAAAATCCGTCAAGGATGGCCGGCATTCCCCGCAGATACCGGTTGAGATAAACGGCCCGCGTCCTGTATAATAAAGCCGAATCATTTCCAACGCACGAAAGGCAGAATTCAATGAGTAAAAAGCCCCGCCATCCAAGCATTCTCCATCTGACCGACTACGGCGCGCCCTACGAAGGCAACTTTGTCGCGTCTCTTCGCGCGCTGGAATTGCGGCTGCAGACAGACGAATGCGAGATGTTTTGCGTTTTCCCCCGCCGTACCGGCGATACCGATTGGGCAAACCGGATGGTGCGGGAAAATAGTAATGTTTATATCATCGAGAAGGAGGGTTTTTTCGCCTATTTCCATCAAATCCGCCGGATACTCAAAGAGTCGCAAGCCGATATCCTGCACGAACACTTTATTCACTATAAGGAAAAGATCGCCGCGCTATTGGCATGCGCCACCTGCGGACATCGGGTGAAAATCGTCCTGCATCTGCATAACCATCTTGCGATTCCCAAAGATTTTTTTCGTGCGCTCCCCCAGCGCATGTATCTTGCCTTCGTATCACGCTTCGTATGCTGCAGCCGATCCGTCGCTTCGCATCTGATTTCGGACGGCGTTTCCAAAGAGCGGGTCTGTATCGCCGAAAACGCCATCGCGTTCGAACGGCTCGATACGTTCGTTCCCCTTTCCAAAAGTGAAATCGGCACCTGCCCGGAGGATCGTGTAGCGATGATGTTCGGATTCGACTATCTTCGCAAAGGCGTCGATCTTGCCGTGGAGGCGGTTCGTTCCCTCCGCGCATCAGGCGAAAATATTACGCTGGCAATCGTACTTTCCTCCCGCAGAGAGCAAGTCGAGCAGGCAATCCTCGCGCAGCTTCACGAAACCTGCCTGCCAAGCTGGGTTCTCCTATTGCCGCCAAGAAGCGACGTTGGCAGCTATTACCGGCTTGCGGATCTGTTTTTCTCCCCCAGCCGGGAGGAGGGCTTCTGCTATTCGCTGGTCGAAGCGGCATACTGCCAAACGCCGGTTCTTGCCAGCGCCATTGACGCGCAGAAGGACCTTGCTTTGCCCGAGGAATCCTTCTTTGATCCGAATGACGAAGAGGCGCTCGCGCGGGCGATTCGCCGCACACTAAACGAGCCGGACTCCCCGGACAAAGCCGATGCGCTTGCCCTTGCGAGGGAGCGCGTCATACAGACTTACTCGCTTACAGCCTGGGCGGACACGGTTGTAAAGATCTATAGCGGATTATTCTGATCGCGGATTGGAAAAAACGCCCCGCGGTGATTGATTTATGGGTTGACACCACCCCTGCCGTTTGTTAAACTATTCGTTGTGCCATTGGGTCGAGAGCTGCCACAGCCCCGGCAACGAGCGCTCAATTACACAATTTTCGTTCACAGGTTTCAGAAAATTATATTTGGAGGAATCGCCATGAAATCCTATATGGCAAAAGGCGAAACCGTTGAGCGCAGCTGGTACGTTGTGGATGCGAAGGACATGGTTCTTGGCCGTCTCTCTTCGCAAGTGGCAGCTATTCTCAGAGGTAAGCATAAGCCTATATACACCCCGCATGTCGACACCGGCGATCACGTGATCATCGTGAACGCCGCGAAGGTTCGCCTGACGGGTAAAAAGCTTGATCAGAAGAAGTATATCCATCATACCGGTTTCCCGGGCGGCATTCGCGAGATCAGCTACCGCGCCCTGCTTGCCACCAAGCCGGAGTTTGCCGTATATGAATCGATTCGCCGCATGATGCCGAAAGGCCCGCTCGGCGATCAGATGCTCAAAAAGCTGCGCATTTACGCCGGCCCCGAGCATAACAACGCGGCTCAGCAGCCACAGCCGCTTACGCTGAAATAACGAAAGGAGAAACAGAACATGGCAATTACGCAATATCTTGGCACCGGCAGACGCAAAATGTCCATTGCCCGCGTTCGGTTGCTCCCCGGCAGCGGCAACATCACGATCAATAAACGCGAACTGGACAGTTACTTTGGCATGGAAACGCTCAAAATGATCGTCCGCGCACCGCTGACCCTTACCGATACGCTCTCGAAGTACGATGTGTTCGTCAACGTTTACGGTGGCGGCACCACCGGCCAGGCCGGCGCGATCCGTCATGGTATCGCCCGCGCACTGCTCGTTGCGGAACCCGGGCTTCGTCCCGCCCTGAAAAAGGCCGGATACCTCACGCGCGATCCGCGCATGAAGGAGCGCAAAAAGTACGGTCTGCATGCAGCCCGCAGAGCGCCCCAGTTCAGCAAGAGATAATTTTTGTTGTTATCTCACAACCGCAAAATCAGTACCCCGTTGCGAAACGGGGTACTTTTTTCTATGCGACAAATGCGGCACGGTTGCATTCCCGCAGGCAAACGTGTAAAATACGCGCATGATGAAAGATAATTCGAAACCGAATCGATTCAGCAGGAAAGTCCTCGCCATCGGCCTTGCGTTGACCATCGCCTGCTCCGTCACGCTCAGCTTGTTCGTCACTTCACCCGGCGACCTGTTCGGCGGCATCTCGCAAACGGCGCCGATTGTAGAAGTGCTGCCCGCCGAACAAACCAAGAACGGCAGCGAAGCCCAATTTGTCGCGTCTGCAAGAATCGAGCGGCGGCGCGATCGCTTACGAAAATTCTTTCTGTCGCAGACTTCCGTTTTGCGTGGCATCCTATTGTTGCCATTCTGGATCCTTGGAAAGTCGGTGCTTTTCTTTATTAACCTTCTTTTTCCAGCGCTCGGCTCCATTATGCAGCCCGTATTTGGCGTTTTTCTACATGCCATTCTGCTCTTTGGTCTATTTGCGTTGATTTTCAAGCTGCTTTTTCCCAATATCCCATTGCATAAATTCTTCTCAAAGCGAAATATTTCACTGCTTCTCGTTTCTGCAGTCGTACTCAGTGCCGCGGACGCGATCCTTCACGCATACTGTGAAGATTACCAGCTTATCCGCAGGACCATCAACCTTTGCCTGGAAGGATTGGTTCTTTCTCTGCTTTTCTGGCGCATTTTCGGTCCTCGAAAGACGGGTACCGCGACAGGCAACTCTATTTACACGGAAAGCGCACAATAAAAAAGAGGCCTGCGCCTCTTTCCACCCATCGGTAAAGTCCTGCGGACTATTTCGATGGGTTTTGTTTTTGGATAAAATGAGGAATATGCGAATCCTCCAGCCCCATAAAGTTAGGCTGGTCACTGTACGGAAAGAAGCTTGCGCTTCTTCGCCGGATTATTTTTTCAGCGGAATACGATCGAGCAGCGCGTCCACCATTTGCGGCGGAGTCGCCCAAGAGGTACAGAAGCGAACAACGTCGTTTTCTTCGTCGAACGCTTGCCAGAAGGAGTATCCGAACGATTCGGAGATTTGTTCGATTGCACTCTTTGGCAGAATGGCGAAAACCTGATTCGTTGGCGAATCCACAAACAAGCGATATCCACGCTTCCGAAGGCCTTCCGAAATCCGCTCCGCCTGCAAAACGGAATGCCGAGCGATTTCAAAGTACAAGCCATCCGTAAAAAACGTTTCAAACTGAATTCCGAGAAGGCGTCCCTTTGCAAACATTCCCCCGCGTTGCTTGATATGATACCGAAAATCTTTTTTCAGCGACGAATCGTTCAGCACGACCGCCTCGCCGAATAACGCTCCGAGTTTTGTGCCGCCAATCGAAAACGCGCTTGTATACTTAGACAGATCGTTCAGCGTAATGTCCGCCCCCCGCGCCACCAAAGCCGTTCCAAGCCGCGCGCCGTCGATATAGAGCCGCATATCGTATTTTTGGCAGACATTCCAAATAGCGATCAGTTCATTCTTTTGATAAATCGTGCCAACCTCGGTTGGATGCGACAAATACACCATGCCCGGTTGCACCATGTGCTCCGCCGTTGAGTCTTCATAATGCGCGCGGACGCTTTGTTCGATTTGTTCCGCGGTGATTTTTCCATTCGGCGTCGGAAGAACAAGCACTTTATGTCCCGTCGCCTCGATCGCCCCGGTTTCATGAACGTTGATGTGCCCACTGACGGCTGCGATGACACCCTGGTACGGCTTTAGACTGGCTACGATTACCGTCGTATTCGTCTGTGTTCCGCCAACCAGAAATTGAACGTCGCTCTCCGGGTTCCCAATCGCCTTTTGAATCAGGTTACGCGCCCGCTCGCAGCGTGTATCGAGGCCGTAAGAATTGTCCTGTTCCCGATTCGCCTCGGAAATTGCTTCGAGAATCCGCTCATGCGCGCATTCGTTATAATCGTTCATGAAGTTATACAGCATAGGTACCTCCGCGTCTGCGGCCGATCATGTCCGCATTTCGCAAGTATAGCATAATTTTCAACGATTGAACGCTTCTTTTTCACAGAATTCCGCGTTTCAAATTGAGAAATTCACGCCGTTTTCACGTAACGGAAACAGAATTGCCACGCAGTCCGCCGCAATATGTTTGCATTTCCTTTTCGGTAAACTCTATAATCGGAATATGAAACATCAAATTTGCCGATCATTCCGTTTTTTTCTTGTTTTATTCTGCTCGCTTGCTTTGGCCGCATGCGGCGGGCAGGCTGAAACCGAACCCTTGCCGGACGACGACCCGATTCAAATAGAAGCGCTCGCCACACCGGGCCCAACCGCTGCCGCTAACCAGGAAGCGTCCGCCGCTTTGTCGGCTGAACTGCCTATTACGGAAGATTTTGCCATTCTGTTCGTCAACGTCGGAAAAGCGGATGCGGCCGTCCTCCGCTTTGGACAAACCGCCGTTCTGATCGATACCGGGTCGGAAGAATCCGTTCCCAATCTTCTTGCAGGGCTAAATGCGCTGAATGTACACAATATTTCAGCGGTTTTCCTGACCCATAGCCACAGTGACCATATCGGTGGGCTTGCCTCGCTCGCCGCGAACTATACGATCCCCGTCGTCTATTCTCCCTATTATGCGGATATGACCAAGAGTGGTTTGGGGAAAATCGTTAAGCGAGCTGAAATGCTCGGCTTGAACCACACGGAACTGAAACCCGGCGAAACCGTCGAAGTGGCAAAAGGCGTTACTTTCTCCGTTCTCGGCCCTCTTGTTCCGAACCAGGATGACGACAATGACAATTCCCTTATCCTTCAATTTTCCTATCACGGTAAAACATTCCTCTTTACCGGTGACATGCAGTTTGCCGAAGAACAAACGCTGATCGATTCCGGCGTTGATCTTAAAAGCGATCTAATCAAGGTAGGCAATCATGGTAACCCCGACGCGACAGGCGCCGATTTTGCCGCCTTGGTCTCCCCATCCCTTGCGGTTATTTCCACAGACACCTCTGTCGATGCGGACAGCGCCAATCCACTCGTCCTTTCCGCGCTAGGCAGAGCCGACGTCTATGTTACGCAGGACTTCCCGATCGGCATTCTGATTACGCAGGATTCTTCCGGCAACCTTTTGGTATCGAATCCAACCGACAGAACAACGCCGCCAGGGGTTGCCATCCAATCCATCGATACCGACCGGCAGTCCGTCACGCTGATCAATCTTGGCTCCGAAATCGCCGATCTTTCCGGATGTGTTCTTGTTTCCGAGCGCTCCGGCGCAACGCTGCAATTTCCGGACGGGGTCACGCTGGCTGCAGGCGAAAGCCTCGAAATCATCAGCGACGGACGTTTCTCGTTTCCCAATGAAGAGAAGCCCCTCAGTAAAAAGAAGGAGAATACCGTTGCATTGTTCGGCCTATATGGTGCGAAAATCGACACGTTGGAAAAATAACGCAAGAAAAGAACGCGGCTTGCTCAAAATAAAAAGCCGCGTTTCTTTATTGTTGAATCCTTATTCCTGTATTTTCTGCTCGATTTGTTCTTCCACTTGATCCGGATTCGGTTTTTTACCGAAACAGAATCCGGCGCTCAGCGCTTTTGTTGGACAATTCTTCACACAATCTCCACACCGGATGCATTCCATGTCGTTCGGTGTCCGGGAAGCGTCAACGCCCATTTTACAGACGCGACTGCACGTTCCGCAGTGAGTACAGGCGGATTCGTCGAGCCGCAGGCGATAGAGCGATGCTTTGTTAAACAGGGCATAGGCGGCGCCGAGCGGACAAAGGTACTTGCAAAACGGCCTGTAAAGAAACACGGATAAGGCCAGAACCAATAGCAGGATTCCCATTTTCCAGCTGAAAATAAAGCCCGCCAGTTCCCGGAGACCCGGGTTCGCCAAAAGGAGCGGAATCCCCGCAAAGAGCGTGCCGGAAGGACAAACCCATTTGCAGAACCACGGCGTACCGGTTCCGGCGTCGTTCTGAATCAACGCGGGCAGCAGAATCACCAGCACCACTAGGACAGCATACTTCAGATATCGCAGCGGACGGTCCAGTTGAAATTTACCGATCTTTTTCGACCGAATCTTGTAGAGCAGATCCTGCACCAGCCCGAACGGACAAAGAAATCCGCAGACAAACCGGCCGAACACCGCGCCGAACGCAAGCAGGAACCCGACCACATAATACGGAAACTTAATGTCGCGTGCGGCCAGCTCCGCCTGCAGCGAACCAATCGGGCAGGCACCGAAGGCGCCCGGGCAGGAGTAACAATTCAATCCCGGAACGCATACGGCCTTCGTATCGCCCTGCCAGATTCGCCCTTTCAGAAATCCAACAAGGTACCCGTTGGAAATGACCGTCCACGCGCCCTGAACGACATGCCGGAATTCATTTTTTCGATAACCTTTTTTAGCCAATTCCAATGCACTCCAGACAGATATTGATCGCGCGTGAAAATACAACGGCGACCTCGCCGCCCCATATGCCGATCAGAATCAAAATTGCGCCAAGCGCAATCAGCAGATACGGCAACGCGCGTCCTATCGCTTTCATCAGTCCTCCTGGCCGAGCAGCAAATCGATTAATCCGGCCCAATCCTCATAGCTTTTCGATCCGACGACCGTATCGCCAACCTGGTTTCCTTCCGAGTCGAAGAACATTGTGGTGGGAATCGCATAGATATCGCCCGCATGATCGCTGAAAAACGCCTGCGGCAGTACGATTGGATACGAAACGTTCTGGTCGGCAATAAATTCTTTTGCGCCGTCGATATCGTTGTCCCCGGAAAGCACGCCGATCAGCGCGAAATCCTTATCCGCATATTCTTCGCTGATCTTCACCAAATCGGGAATCTCACTGACGCATGGGCCGCACCAAGTCGCCCAGTAGTTCACCATCGTCAGCTTATGCCCGGTGATGATCGTTTCATCGATCGTATCCCCTGTCAGCGTATCGACCGAAAACGACAGCTCGGCGGTGGTTTCCGCGGGAACAGGCGTGGTTTCCACAGCAGAGGGAACAGCTGTGGTTTCCGCAGCAGCCGGAGCTGTCGTGCAGGCGGACAGAAGCAACGTAAAAATCATGACCAGACCAATCATGACAGACGCTTTTTTTCTCATTTTTTTAGATTCCTTTCCGTGATTGAAATGCCCTGCCGTTGAGATAACAAAGCGGCAGTACCGGCAGCCCCGCAAAAGACAGTCTCGTTTGGGCGCCACACTGGTTACATACATTCTCGCGGAATTCTATCCTCTTATTCCGTGATTATATCACATATAGGCCTATCCCGGCGAAAACACGGTAAGCGTAGAAAAGAACCCTTTCCGCATCGGCTCTCTTGCGGTATACTAGTGGCAGTCGCACGACCGACTTGCCTGCGATTTCATTTTTTCTATTACATCAGCTCAATTCGAAGCGAATTTCAAAAGCATGGAGGACAATACAATATGGCGCAGTCGGATATCAGCCGAAAAAACTGGATCCTCATCTGGGTACTTGGTTTAGCCGGAAATCTCTGCTGGAATGTAGAGAACGCATGGTTCAGCACATTTGTTTACAATAAAATTGCGCCGGATCCCTCCATTATCAGTTGGATGGTTGGGCTCAGCGCGGTCGTCACCACTTTTTGTACGTTTCTCGTCGGCACCTGGAGCGACCGTATCGGAAAACGCAAGCCGTTCGTCAGCATTGGTTATATGTTTTGGGGCGTATTCACAATCGTTTTCGGATTGGGCGAATTTATCCCCAAGTCCCCTATTACGCTTGCCGCAACGTTCGTCGTCCTTTCCGACGCCGTCATGAGCTTCTTCGGTTCCTTTGGTTACGACGCAGGGTTCTCCATTTGGACGACGGACATCTCCAACGCTTCGAATCGGGGCCGGTTAGGCGGAGCGCTTGCGGTCATGCCCGTTATTGCAACCATCTTTGGCACGGTGGTTTCCAGCGCCATTATCGACGCTCTCGATTACTTTCCATTCTTCGTTATGATGGGCATGTTGATCATCGTTTTCGGTTTTGTATCCCTGCTCTTTATGAAGGATTCGCCGGATCTGATGCCGCGGCGCGACGAGCCGACTTATTTCAAGCAGGTCCTTCGCGTCTTCAACTGGCGAACGGTCAAAGAGAACCGGGAGCTTTTCTGGGTATTCGTGGTTATGCTGATCTACTTTATCGGCTTTAACGTGTATTTTTCCTACATTACGATCTACTTTGTGAATTACCTGGGTTACAGCTACACGATCTCGGGCGCACTGCAAGGCGGCGCTCTGGTTGTCGCATCGATTATGACCATTCCAACCGCGCGACTCATCGACAAAGGGCAACTTGCGCGCGTGATCCTGTATGCGCTCATTGCCAACACCATCGGATTGATCTGCATTGCGTTCGCCAACGGGCTTGTCCTGCTGATCGCCGGCATGTTCCTGGCAGGGTGCGGCTACATCCTTACATTGCAAACGCTGACGGCCTGGATCAAAAATCTCTATCCGGACGACCAGCGCGGTCAGTTTGAAGGAATCAAGCAGGTATTCTACGTCGCCCTGCCTATGGTCTTCGGGCCGCTGATCGCCGCACCCGTTATCAACGCCTGGGGCAGAGAAATGGTCATCAACAATGTTTCGGGAATGGTCCCCGGGCCTTCCCTGTTTCTTGTTTCCGCCGCGGTAACGGCGTTTTCGATCCTGCCGCTGACCATGGCGAACCGGCTGCATAAGGCACGTATTTCTTCTTCGGCGGCCTACATGGGAAATGAAGCGCAATGAGTATCCTTTCATCCGAAAAACAGACGAATCTCGTTCACATCTTTTCGTCAGGGGAGTCCGTGCTCGATCGAAAAGGCTGCCCCGTCGCGGGATACTCCCTTACCGGCGATGCGGTTTACGACCGTGCGCGTATCCGCGGCGCACTGTTTCGCCTCAAGGAATGGGATTTTTACCAGATTGCGGACGAGCGGTTCTGTCTCCAGCTGGTCATCGGGCATGTATCCTATGCCGGAAACTGTAATATCGCTTTTTTTAATCACGAAACCGGCGAACGGATCTTCGAGCGGGGTATGACCCTTCCGCTGCCGTTTCGCAGCATGCATCTTCCCGAAAACGCGCATGCCGACTCCTGTCTTGTGTTTTCCCACAAAGATATGTTCCTTTCGTTCGAAACAAAGGGCGGCGTGCGGCGGCTCGTCGCCCGCTGCGACGGTTTCTCTGCGGAAGCCGAACTTACGCCTGTCGTATCCAATTCCGTTTTGGTCTGTACTCCGTTTGAACGGAAACGGGAATTCTACCTCAACGAAAAGATGAACCTGCTGCAGGCGGCGGTAAATGTCCGTTTTGAAAACAAGTCGTATCCCTTCACGTCAGGCCGAGCGTTCTCGCTTCTCGACTGGGGGCGCGGCGTATGGCCGTTTTCTCATGAATGGTACTGGAGCAGCGTGAGTACAGTTCTGAACGGTGTCCCGTTCGGCTTTAATCTGGGTTGTGGGTTCGGCAGCAAGGAGAAGTCGCGTGGAACGGAGAACATCGTGTATTACGGCGATACGGTCGTGAAACTCGGCGACGTCCAAATTCTGTGTCAGGACGATCCGATGCAGCCCTGGCAGCTCTTTTCAGACGACAGGCGTTTTTCAGCGGTCCTGACTCCGTGCTACGATCGCGATACCATCACAAAAATGCTGTTCGTTCATAATCGATGTCACCAGATGTTCGGTACATTCGAAGGCAGCTTTTCCATCTCCGGTGAAAACAGGATCGATTTTTCTCAAGTTACGGGGTTTGCCGAGCACGCTGTCAATCACTGGTAATCCGAATTTCGGGAGAATTGTATATTTATACCGGCTATCCTTACACGGGTGTGCAACAGCCTTCCCTTTGTCCCGCAGCTCGCGCCGTATTCGGTGCGAGCTTTTTCTGTTCTGAATTATGGCAGCTTCTACAGAGTTTTGATCGTAAATTGTCAATCAAAATCAAACGATTTGTGAAATACGGTACACCGACTGCAGAATCGTGCTATTCTAAGACCATATTAAGGCTGATATGCCATATTTTATCGCGGATGTGTGAAATATCCGTAACATCTTTCCCGGCGCTGTTTACATATATATACCGCTCATGTATAATTTCCCCGACAGAATGTCTTTCATGCAAGAAAGGATGTGTACCGAATGAAACGCACCATTGCACTGGTTCTGAGCCTGATTTTCATGCTCGTACTTGTGCCAACAACCGCCTTGGCGGATAACGATGTCGATGCAAAGTTGGTGGTAGAAATCCCCGATGCTACAAATACTCTATTTCAGTATGGCAGCGGTGCTACCCCATTCAAATGGACAAGTGCTTCGCTGATTGTAAAACTTTATGACAATACTCCTACCCATACAGGGGGAACCGTATTGCCAAACATGGGTAGCGCGGTCAGTAACACAGTAGGTGCAGAAGCCTATGTACTCTACATGAATGACAAGATTTATACGCCTGGTTCAGAGTACGTGTTTCAGGCATCTGATCTTGGTAAAAAAACTCTGACCGTTTCTTACACGTATGTTCCAACAGGTCATACAGATTCTGTTACAGTAACAAAAGAGGTTACTATCTCCGTCCAGAATAATCTTCTCAGTTCGCTTACCGTAACAGGTCCTTCACAGTTGGACTACTATGTAGGTGAAATCCTGAATCTTGCTGGATTAACCGTCAACGCAGTATACACAAATATGATTGATGAAAAGGTTCTGGCAAGCACCGATTATGTTGTCACCGCCTCCTCTGACGCGGATGGCAAACTCGATGTAATTTCCGCCACTGATCCACTTACAATCAAGCAGAAATACATAATTATCTCTCGCACCGAGACGTACGATGGTGCCGCCGATGATGATTATGTCAAAAAGATCGCTGCGATAGAGCTCAAAGATGGCGCGTTCAGCGGTGTGCATGAATCTGCCGCAAGTCTATCTCTCGACAAGGAGACGCTCAACTTAGTCATCGGTAATTCGGATACTGTAAAAGCAACACCGAAAGACAGTGCCTCTGCTGACCTTTCAACAGCGTGCCTTGTTGTTAGTGTTGATAAACCAGCCATTGCCGCCATCGAGAGTTTTTCTGCCGGTACACTGACCATAAAGGGTCTTTCCGTCGGGCAGGCAGTGGTAACTATCCGTACGCGCGGCAGCAACGTCAGCAAAACTGTTATTGTTAACGTAACAAAGCCGAATACTCCTGTCAGCGCGCTCGTATTGGATAAAACTTCTCTCAACCTCCCGGTCAATGGAACGTATTCCCTGGCAGCAACTGTTGGCCCGGATGACGCTACGGATAAAACATTAACGTGGAAGAGTACCAGTCCAAATGATGTTTCTGTTGATTCGACTGGTACGGTTAAAGTGCTGCGCAATTTCGACACCGCCGTTACCATAACAGCAACTACAGTTTCCGTACCAGCCATTACTGCATCCTGCTCTGTAACGGTCAATACGGTTGCTGTAGACGGTATTTCGCTGAGCGACACCAGCATCACGCTGTACAAAGGCAGCTGGAAAACCATCAGCGCAGTAGTAACGCCTTCCGGTGCGGCGGATCCCGCCGTTACCTGGACGAGCAGCGCTCCCAGTGTGGCAACCGTCGACTCGACCGGCAAAATCACGGCGGTTGGCGTTCCCACCGATAAGGAGTACGGCGAGGCGACCATTACGGCGCAGACTTCCAACTCCTCTGTAAAAGCAACCATCACCGTCAAGGTTCTGCCCGCTGTTCTCATTACGAGCCTGACGCTGAACAAGTCCGACCTTGCGCTGAACGTAGGCGACGAGGAAACGCTGACCGTAACCGGTACGCCTTCCACCGCCACGAACAAGACCATCAACTGGTCGAGCAGTAACAAGGACGTCGCCTCTGTTAGTTCCAGCGGGAAAATCATCGCAGCTTCCAAAGGCACCGCCGTCATCAAGGCGGAAGCGACCGACGGAAGCGGCAAATACGCTTCCTGCGTCGTAACGGTAAATAACATTCAGGTCCTGAACGTGTATCTGGATAAATCCTCCTTCGATCTGAGCGAGGGCGACACCGCAACGGTGAAGGCGACGATCTACCCGACCAACGCCACGAACCAGGCAATCAAGTGGACGAGTTCGAACACCTCCGTTGCAACCGTCGATTCCAAGGGAAATATTACCGCCGGCGCAACAAAAGGCTACTCCATCATTACCGCAGCGGCAACGGACGGCAGCGGAAAATACGCCGAATGCGTCGTTCTTTCCAAACCGAAGATTTCGGTTACCGGCATCACGATTAACTACGGCGCATCGCTCGACCTTTTAGTCAGCGATTCCACCTACCTCAAGGCGACGATCCTGCCGGCAAACGCCACCACGCAGACGGCGACTTGGACTTCATCCAACGCAAGTGTTGCCAGCATCGATGCTAACGGTCTCCTAAAGGGACTGACGCTTGGTGAAGCGACCATTACCGCCACTGCGGACGGCAAAACCGCCAGCATCAAGATCACCGTGACCAATACCGAGTATAACTACGGTGTTGCGGCAAACTTCCATCGCAGGGTCAATGTTCGCGCCAATGCAAGCGGACTAAGCAAGCTCGTCGGTTATGCCTATGTCGGCGATACGTTCAAGATTCTCGGTAAGACCGGCAGCTGGTATTATATCCAGTACAACAATACGACGAAGGGATATATCTGGGCAAGTTACCTTAACGCAACAAAGACCTCTGCGTCGTATACCTCCGCCGGCAGCGCAACCTCGACCGGAACGACGTCCTCGCCTGGCACAACGTCCACGCCAACAAAGGCAACCATTACGAACTGCCTCTATGCGGTCAACGTTCGCGCAAGTGCCAGCACGACGAGCACACGCATCGGCAAAGCAACTCTGGGTTCCACGTATACCTATCTTGCAACCGAAGGTGACTGGATCAAGGTTCAGTACAATACGACCACAATCGGTTATATCTTCAGCACCTTTATTTCATTAAGCTAGTTCGTACACATCCTGTCAATACGGCGAGCCACCCAATTACGGGTGGCTCGTTTTGCATGATCCTGAATTTGGCGACGTTGTGCAATTTACGTGTATTTTTCGTTTTCTTGCTGGCCGTGGCACGTAACATTTGTTATACTCAATCCTATGGAAACACAAAAAAAGAGGAGCCTATCCCCTTTTCCGCAGAAACCATATCCCGAAATATCCCACCCGGTTTGTCCGCATCCGCATTTGAGGAGGATATTTGCTCTTACTATGGCGCTCTATCTGGCACTCAATATCGGCGGGAAATACCGTATTACAACGCGTGAATACGAGGTAACAGACGCGCGGATTCACGATTCCATCCGTATTTGCGTCGTAAGCGACCTTCACAACGCGTCGTACGGAAGCGGTCAGGCGGATCTTCTTTCGGCAATCGACAACGCTTCCCCCGACGTTGTTCTGCTGCTGGGCGACCTGTTTGACCAGTATGGAGAAAGCCGCTCAACCATCACGCTGCTCAACGCGCTTTCCGATCGATACTCCTGCTACTATATTCTAGGAAACCATGAGTATAAAACCGGCCGGATCGCCACGATTCGCGCCCTCATTCATCAAGCCGGAATCCCGATTCTGGCCGGTGACAGCGCGCTGATCGCCAAAGGTGAAACAAAGATCCGTATCTTTGGCATAGACGACGGCCGGGGTGGAAAGCAAAAGCAGCTTTACCAAATTCAGGAAGCTGCAAAGCAGCGCAACCCTTCGGAATTCTCGATTCTGGCCATCCATGTGCCAAACGGCGTGGAATCCTATCTCGGCTACAAGTTCGACCTCATGCTTTCCGGCCATACCCACGGTGGGCAGATCATTCTGCCCGGCTTGTTCAACGGCCTGTATGCACCGGGCCAGGGTTTCTTCCCAAAATATGGCGGCGGTCGCTATCAATTGGGGGAAACCACATTGATTATCAGCCGCGGACTTTCTCGTAAGCCAATCTGGCTGCCAAGAATCTTCAATCCACCGGAGCTGACCGTTGTTACCCTTACGCCAATCTGTGTGAACTAAAATAAGGCGCGTCACACAGCGCGCCTCCGTCTTTCCTGTAAATCTCCTTAATCATAAAACTGGATCACGTCATTCAGAGGCTTCCGCTTCTTCTCGCGCAGCTGGTCTGTTGCAGCGTATCCAACGGCTAAAATCAAACGCACGCGTTCATTTTTCGACAATCCAAACAATTCCCGAATTTTGGGTTCGTTGAACCAGCCGATAATGCAGGTAGAGAGCCCTTGCTCGGTCGCGGCATAGCAAAACTGCGATGCGGAAAACGCAACGTCAATGGGCGCAAAGTTTTGGTCCTTGAATCGCTGAGAGGCAGACACTTTCAACTTTGTCGGCTCCTCCAGAACAACCGCAAACACCGGACATTGATTCACGAATTTATTCATACCTAAGTCCTGCATCATCGGCCGAAGTTTCTGCGCGAGTTCAGGATTCGTAACAATGAGATATTTCCACGGTTGACCGTTGCACGCGGATGGAGCTATCCATGCGGCCTCTGCGCAGCGCTCCAGTTTGTCATGTTCCACAAAACGGGTTATATCAAAATTTCGGCAGCTTTCGCGCCGCTTCACCAAATCCAGGTAATCGCTCATATCTCTTTCTCCCTCGACTGATTGATCTTGTTCTTTGTATCATCCAGCATCAAGCTTCTGAGGTCTTTTAAGTAAGGAAATTGCGCTGCGTTTTCAAGCGCATAAGTTTGCTGCAGATCATACTCCAGCGGCAGCCAGGAACAGATATCGCTCTCATTATGCTGGATCACGGCTTCCATTTTATCCAGCGCTTTGTAAAGCTTCGCCTCCTGCGTTTCCATTGCGTCCATTTCGCAGAACAGAGCTTTCATCTCTCCCCGCTGTGGTTCCGGTAAATCGGAAAGGAGCGTTCCCACCGCGTCTACTTCTGTCGCCTCCTGCTGTGACGTCTTCAGAAAGGAAGGAATATCCCCTGTAATCGCTTCGCCGAAATCGTGCACAAGACACATCCGTATCAGTTTATCCCCGTCGATATCCGGAAATTCCGGCAGAACAAGCATCGCGAACACCGCAAGCCGCCAGGAATGCGCCGCAACGGTTTCGGTAACGCCGCCACTGGTCACGCTATGTCTTCCGTTCGTCTTGAGACGTTCAATCCGGCATAAAAAGTTCAACAGTTCTCTCGGTTCCATACATTTCCTCCGTCACAGGCACAAAACGACCCGCTGAACCGATCATAGCACATTCCGGTTCGAACATCCACATCCCATCGGAATCGTAATTCTTGCGATTTATAAAAAAAGCTTGACTCTGACGTTGCGTCATAGTTTACCATAATCTCAGGAGGTGAGCGAATCCATGCTGCTCAGTATAGGAGCTTTGAGTAAACTCTCGGGAGTATCCGTCCGCGCGCTGCATCACTACGATCAAATGGGGCTTCTTCATCCAAGCAAGACAGCTGAATCCGGCTATCGTTATTATGACGATGCGGAGGTCGAACGGCTCTGGCAGATTCTATTCTACCGAGAACTGGACTTCCCGCTGAAAGAGATCGCTGCGATCCTGTCTTCCCCCAAATTCGACCGTACACGCGCTTTGCAAGAGCACAGGGCCCTGCTTGAACAAAAGCGCGAACGACTCGACGGGTTGATCTCGCTCATTTCCAACACACTGAAAGGAGATAAAACAAATACTATGGAGCAGGAATTTAAGCCGTTTGACACTGGCGAAATCGATGCGATGCGCGAGCAATTTGCTAATGAAGCAAAGCAGCGCTGGGGAAATACCGAAGCATACCGGGAAAGCGTGCGCCGCGAAGCGAAGCGCAGCAAGCAGGATTGTGCTGAACTGACCGAAAAATCCGGAGCAATTTTCGCCGAGTTTGCCGGTCTTGTCGGAACCGATCCGAAAGATACGCGCGTTCAGGCGTTGGTGCAGCGCTGGCAGTCGTTCATCAGCGAATACTACTATCCCTGTACAAACGAGATTCTCGCTGGTCTTGGAACGATGTACCTTGCCGACGAACGTTTCACAAACAACATGGATCGCTACGGTGCGGGTACGGCAAAACTGATCTCTGATGGGATTGCCGTTTATTGTTCCAAGGACAAATAGCGTCGATCGAATGCAAAAGCGGCGTGGTTTTTCCACGCCGCTTTCGTCGTACACGCCGCTTTCGCCCTATGGAGAAAACTAAACGTTATCCTTATGCATTTTTCTTTGAAAAGCGAATATCGCGACAGCAAGTATCGCCAGCGCATAACCAATCACCCACCAAAGATGCGGCATAATTGCGGCATAGTCGCCCATTACCGCCGCCCGGCCTGCATCCACGGCATGCGCAAAAGGAAGCGCATATGCGATCGATTGAAACGCACCGCCAACCAAGTTCAGATCGAACCACGTTCCGCTGAGCCATGCGCTCAGGTTCGTTAACAATGCGCCGCAGATACCGCCGACCTGTTTATCGTTGAACACGCTTCCGCATAACAAACCGATTCCAATAAAAAGCAGCGCGGCCGGAAGAGAAACGAGAACCGCAAGCAGCAGATTGGGCGTAAACTTTAACCCAAGCGCCAGAGCGACCGCATAGCAAAACAACGTCTGCAGGACAGCCATAGGAAGGATCGGCAGCGTATAGCCAAGAATAAAATCCGACGCCCGCATCGGCGAGGCAAACAGCCGCATGAGAAATGAGGTTGTACGATCCTTGCTAATCAGCGTGGCCGAGAAGAGCGAAACAAACGAAAGCCCGAACACCGCAATCCCCGGCGTCAGCTGGTCGAGTTCAAATAAACTGAACGGTATGTTGCTTTGAATTGCTGTCAGAAGAAGCAAAAGCGCTACGGGGAAACCCAATCCAAACGCAAGATTGAGCGGATCGCGCAGCATCTCTTTGGTATTTCTGCCTGAAAAAGCGCTCAGTGTATTCATACAATCGCCCCCGTTTCCGTTGCCAACGCAACGAATGCATCCTCAAAATGCTCCGTGCCCGTCTGTTTCTTCAGTTCCTCTACCGTTCCTATGGCAACAAGTTTCCCCTTCGTCATCACGCCAACGCGATCGGAAAGAGCTTCCACTTCTTCGAGATAGTGTGTGGTAAGTATGATCGTAACCTTTCCCTTCAGCTGCCTGACCACAGACCAAAGTTCGCGACGGGCGATCACGTCCAGACCAAGCGTCGGTTCATCGAGAAACAGAATTTTGGGTTCGCTGATCAGCGCCATACCGATGCTCAATCGTCTCTGCATTCCGCCGGAAAGGCTTTTTGCTTTGGCCTTTGAAGTCTCCGTCAGCCCCAAAAGCTTGATCATACGATCTGCCTTTTCGTTCGATTCCTTTCTGTTTGCGCCATGGATGCGCGCCATGAAAGCAAGATTCTCCAGCACGCTCAAATTCCGCGCCACGGCCGTTTCCTGCGGCGAGACGCCATTGTGTGCTTTCGCATGCTGCGGATCCTTCAGGATGCTGTCGCCAAGCAGCAGCGCATCTCCGCTGGTCGGTCTGGATAATCCGGACAGCATTTTGATTGTTGTCGTCTTTCCCGCGCCGTTCACACCCAGCAGGGCAAACAGCTCGCCTTCTCTTACCGAAAGGCTTAAGTGATCGACCGCTTTCTGATTCCCATAATTTTTGGTCAGCTCAATTGCTTCTATCGCACTGTTCATGGAATCCCCCTATTCCTCGCGTTGGGCCATAATCAATTGCTTCAGTTCCTCAAGTTCCTGCGGACTTATATTCTTTATCCCGTTCGATTCGTCCGCTTCCGCATTCAGTTTTCTATCCGGTTTGTGGAAGATTGCATTTGAAATCTGCGTCAGAAAAACATCGTGTTTCAAAATGGCAATTCCGGTCGCCTCGTCTCCAAGCACTACAAGGCTATCCCCCGGCTTAATATGAAAAATCTCACGCGCCTCTTTCGGGATCACGATTTGACCTTTCTCACCAACTCTCACCGTACCGAAAAGATGCTTCCCTTCCGGTTTCGCCATAAACCCGCCTCCCTAGTTCAGTATGACTTTTCATACTTTTCTTAGCTTTTATACTATATTGGAATTCTTCTGTCAAGCTGCCAACGTTCAAATATCGTAATATATTCTTTGCCTCACATACAAAAAAAGCCCCGCTCGCGCGAGACTGTATTATGGAGGGGGCACTATAACCCAAACACACCCAGATGTTCGAGTAAAATTCGCAACCCAATCAAGATCAACACGATTCCGCCGGCGAGCGTTGCGCGCTTTTCATATTTGGATCCAAACCGCTGCCCGATCGCAACCCCCAGAATGGAAAGTAAGCATGTCGTTACGCCAATACAAACGACCGAAGGCAGGATTTGCACCTTGAGGAATGCAAACGAGATTCCAACGGCAAGCGCGTCGATACTGGTTGCAAACGAAAGCCCGATCAGTTCCTTGATATCCAGTCTTTCTTCCGCCGTGCAGCAGGAATCTTCATCTCCTTTGAGAGCATCGAAAATCATTTTCCCGCCGATGAGCGCCAATAGTATAAATACGACCCAGTGATCCACGCTTGTGATCAGCCGTTCAAACTGTTTGCCAAGCAACCAGCCAAGCAACGGCATAGCCGCCTGAAACCCACCAAAAAACAGACCGATCACCACAGCGTGTTTCCAGTTGATTTTCCTCATGTTCAGCCCTTTGCAGGCGGAAACGGCGAACGCGTCCATCGACAGCGCGACCGCCGTAAGCAGTAACTCGAAAAATGTCATTCGTACATTTCGTCCTTCGTAGTATTCATTTCGCGGCGGTATTGCCGCGCGGTCATCACACGGGATATGAGTTGTGCCGCACGTTCGGCGAACGCAACATCCCGCTCCGAAAAGCGCGCGAATAATGGGCTGTCCACATCCAGCACGCCGATCGGTGCGCCGGATCCATCGCGCAGCACAACAACCAGTTCGCTGTTGGAAGCACTGTCGCAAGCGATATGTCCGGGGAAATTATGTACGTTATCGACGCATTGCGTCCGATTCTGTACAACGGCAGCCCCGCACACACCGCTTCCAACCGAAATGCGCGTGCACGCGGGTTTCCCCTGAAACGGGCCGAGATACAGCGTTTCACCCTGAAGCAAATAGAAACCAACCCAGTTGATATCCGGCAGCCGCTCGTTCAGAAACGCGCTTGCGTTCGCCAGGCTGGTTATCAATTCATCTTCGGAATTCAGCAGAGATTCCAGGCCCTCAATCGGGTCCGATTGCGTCGTGTGCAAGCAAGCGTTTCCTTTCGTTTCACAAAGGTTCAAATCCACGTCATGAACGATCCCATGCGCAGTATTATAATAAATCACGCACCGCTTTACAAGCAAACTCGTGCATGCTACAGTATTTTTTAGAAGACGAGGTGGCACATGAAACTCGAAAAGCGCAGATCGTTTATCATTAATTTCCTCTATTTTGCCATTATACTCGGCATCATCATATTGCTTACGCGATATGCGCTTGGCGCGATCGCTCCTTTTCTCATCGCGTTTGCCGTCTCCTTCCTCTTGAAACCAGCGGTGCATTATTTTTGCGAAAAGCTGCGCATCCCGAGAGGGATTTCCGGGCTCGTCCTCGTTGTTTTATTTTATGCGTTGCTTGGATTTCTATTCACCGTAATCGGCGTTCAGCTATTTTCCGCGGCAAAATCCTTCTTTTTGACCCTCCCGTCTCTCTACACCGGTTCGGTTGCTCCATGGATGAGCCGTCAATTCGCTTTAGTACAGGAGTTTGTCGGAAAACTCGACCCGGAAGCTACGGCGGCCTACAACGCGCTTGCAGCCAGCATCAATAGTTCTCTTGGCAATGCAATCACCGGGATCTCGCGTCAGGTGGTTGCCCAGGTTACGAGTGTTACGCTGAAAGCACCGGGATTCCTGCTGAAACTGCTAATCACGGTCATCGCTACCGTCTTTCTCACAATCGATTTTCCAAAGATCAAAGCCTTCGTGATGCGTCAGCTTACGCCGCGTATACAGGATCTTTTCCATAACGCGCGCGTTCAGCTCGGCCGTACTCTCTGGAGTTACACCCGCTCCTATGCGTTGATCCTGGCCATTACGTTTGCCGAACTTGCGCTGGGACTCACCCTGATCGGCATTCCAAACGCGCTCGGTATCGCTGTATTGATCGCGCTGTTTGATATTCTACCCGTTGTGGGAAGCGGCCTCGTTCTGCTCCCTTGGACGGTTTATACCCTGCTAACAGGAAACCTGATGCGTGGGATCGGACTCGCGGTCCTCTACGTCGTTGTGATTGTTGTTCGTCAGATCATGGAGCCGAAGATCGTTGGCGACCGAGTCGGGTTGCATCCGCTGGTCACGCTTCTTTGCATGGTTCTCGGCACGTATCTCTTTGGGGGCATCGGTCTGCTTGGTTTACCGATCGCCGTGGCGCTGATCCACGCACTGAATAAACAGGGCGTTATTCATCTCTATAAACTCAGCGACGATCCCGAAGCGGACGAGAAGGGTAAGAACGAGCCCTCTTCCACTTCGCAGGAAACCGCGGCCGCTCCGGACGTCGTTCCGGAGGTTATTCCCCCAAAAAAGCAACGCAACAAAGCGAAAAAATCATAAAGAAGGTACAGTTTCTTGCTTTCTTCCATTCATTGTATTGATAGTCACGTTCACCTTGCTTACCCGATTTCATTTGACAGCCTGTCCGCAATCCTGCAAAAAGCCGAGTCAGATTCGGTTTGTTTGCTTGCGCTCCCCGGCACGAGTCGCCTGGACGCGACACCGGATTTGCTTTGCTATAAACTTCTGCATCCTGATACGACTTTTGTTTTCGGTTGCCTCGACTGTACGGTTTACGAAACCGATCCCGAACACTGCGGGCTCCATTTTATTCAGCATGCGAAGCGTCTTTTTGCAATCGGATGCGACGGAATTAAGCTGCTGGAAGGCAAGCCGACGATGCGCAGACAGTTTTCCATTCCGGACTTCGATTCGCCCGCATGGGAACCATTCTGGGCGTTTGCCGAGCAAAAGCGAATCCCGCTTCTTTGGCATGTCAACGATCCGGAGCAATTCTGGAACCCTGACGCTATTCCCGTTTATGCAAAAGGCGCCGGTTGGGGGTACGGACCGGACGATATCAACAACGAGGAGCAGTATCGTCAGGTTCGTTCCGTGTTGGAGCGGCACCCGCTTCTTAACGTAACGTTCGCACATCTGTTTTTTCTCTCGGCACAACTGCCACGCCTGAGCGAGTGGCTCGATCGCTTCCCCAATATGCGCGTAGACTTAACGCCCGGCATCGAGCTGTACGAAAATCTATCCCATACGCCGGATGAGACGCACGCGTTCTTTGTCCGCTACAAAGATCGTATCCAGTATGGAACGGATATCGGCGGACGCGCGGTACTTACCGAGACGGCGACTGCGCTCAAGGATCAGGAAAGCTTGCGCCGCGTGGAAATCATTCGTTCCTTCCTGCACGGCAAGGAGGAAACGCAGATTCTCGAGGACGGCCAGTATCTTGTAAAAACCCAACCCTTTGTCCTTCGCGGGATGGCATTTGGCCCGGATCTCCTGCAAAAGATCGAGCGGGATAATTTCCTTGCGTTTATCGGAGCAAGCCTTCCGCGCCGCGTCCGGAAGGTTCCGCTTCTTGTTTATCTTTTCCAGTTGAGACGGAAATTATTGCGCCACGCTTCACGGTCCGGCCTGCAGCCAGATCTGCGTGCGGTCCGATACGACCGGACGTTTCTGCTGCAGCATCTCTTTTCTTCCTGTAAGTCCTAATTCAGAAAGAAGGCGTTTTGTTTGGTTAAGGTCGTTGCACACCGCGGATTCTCCGCGCGGTATCCGGAAAACTCCATGCTCGCGTTTGAACGTGCACTCGCGCTTGGCGCCGATGGCGCGGAGTTCGACATTCAGCTTTCAAAAGACGGCATACCGGTTATTTTTCATGACGAGAATCTAATTCGCATTACGGGTACGGACGCTCTTGTAAAAGACCTCACGCTGAAGGAGCTCAAGAAATTTGATATCTCAGGCCGTTTGAAAGGCGAATGCCCAATTCAGCGGATCCCGACATTGGAAGAGTATTTCTCGCTTGTGGACGGCCAGAACTTCATCAGCAATATAGAGCTGAAGACGGCGATTTTCGAATATCCGGGGATTGAACAAAAAGTTATCGATCTGGTTCGGGCGCACGGGCTGAGCGAACGGGTGATCCTTTCTTCCTTCAACCACTACACGCTCCTTCGCTGTAAGTCCATCGCACCGGAGCTCCCTTGCGGCATTCTCTACGAGTGCCGCATCGCCGAACCGCAGGATTATTGCCGCCGACTCGGTATGGATTTTCTGCATCCGGATTACCGCTTCCTAAACGACGAAGAGCTTACAAAATATGAACTGGCCGGTGTAAAGACCAGTCCCTGGACGGTAAACGACGAGCAGGATATCCGCTACCTTCTTGGACAGACCAATATATTCGCTCTGATCAGCAATCATCCCGATCTTGTCCTTGCGATACGGGACGGAAATAACGTTTGAATTCTGTCGGCCGTACCGTTATCACCCCCAGCAGAAACAGCAGGAAAGACCGCCGGTAACGCGCCGGCGGCCTGCTTTTTTCGGTTGTGAGGACAATTTTTCTATACCACGCGTACCGGCGGAGCAAAGCGCGAAACGATTCGTTCCGCGGCCTTCATTCCATCGATCGCTGCGGAGACGATCCCTCCTGCGTATCCCGCTCCCTCGCCAACCGGATAGATACCGGCGCAGGACACGCTCTCCAGCCCTTCGTTTCGCAGAATGCGAAGCGGTGCGCTTGTTCGCGTTTCCACGCCGGTTAGAATCGCATCCGCTCGGTCGAATCCCTTGATTTGCCGGCCAAATGCGGCTAATCCGTCCCGGATTCCCGCCGCAACAAACGCAGGAAGCACTTGATTCAAATCCGCAGGACATACGCCGGGGCGGTAGGAAGGGGTTACCCCGCCGAAGTCTCGTAAAGTACCTTTGTGCAGGAACGCGCCAACCGTTTCCGCAGGGGCATACGCATTCGCACCGCCTGCGAGGAACGCAGCCCGCTCCAAGTCGCGCTGAAATCGCATACCACCGAGCGGCTCGTTCACAAAATCTCCCGCACGCACCTGTACCACAATAGCGGCATTTGCATTTTCCGCGTTTCTTAAGTAGTTGCTCATACCGTTCACAACAACTTCGTCCTTCCGCGACGCGCTCGCAATCACGCTTCCGCCCGGGCACATGCAAAACGTATAAACACCGCGATCCCCACTTTGTCCGGTTAACCGATATTCTGCCGCGCCAAGCCGCGGGTGTCCCGCAAAAGCGCCGAACTGCGCGGCATCGATCATGTTTTGCGGATGTTCCACCCGAACGCCAACCGCAAACGGCTTCGGGGCGAGCAGAATCCCCGCTTCGAACAACATTTCGTAAGTATCCCTGGCTCCCTGCCCGATGGCAAGCACAAGCGCCGCGCAGTCGATCCATTCCTCGGAACCGCTTTGTGAAACGCAGACACGGCCGATCCGCCCGTTATGCGGATCGACTCGCAATAATTTGGTTCCGAATCGCACCTCGCCGCCGAGACGTTCGATCTCTTTACGCATATTCGAAACAACCGTTCTGAGCCGATCGGTTCCAATATGCGGCTTTGCTGCAATCGCAATCTCCTGCGGCGCGCCAAAGCGGATCAGCGTTTCCAAAACGGTGTCACCCCGTGCATCCTTACTACGCGATGTCAGCTTACCATCCGAAAACGTTCCGGCGCCGCCTTCGCCAAACATTACATTGGACTCCTCGTTCAGCGTGCCTTCCGTCCAGTAACGCTCGACTTCGCGCGTTCTGGTTTCCACCGCGTCGCCTCGCTCCACGACAAGCGGCGCATAGCCTTCCCGCGCAAGCAGAAGAGCCGTAAAAATCCCGGCGGGGCCGAGTCCCGCTACGACGATCCTCCCGTTTAGCGATTCGCTTCCATGCAAAAGCTCCTCCGGCTCGATTTCTTGAAACGGCTCAATATTCGGGTCGCCGTGCCTTAGCGCGGTTTTCGCAGCCGTATTCTCCAGATCAACCAGTACACGAAGCAAGAAGTGGATATCCTGTTTTTTACGTGCGTCAAGCGCGCGGCGAGTAATCCTCGCGCTATGAATCTCGGAAACGCCGACGCCAAGCATGGATGCGACGCGCGGCTTAAGCTGCTCATCCCCCTCCGCAATCGGCTGTTTCACGTTTTGTATCCAAAGCTTCATAAATTCCCCCTTGGAATGGCAACGGCGGAGCCAAACGCTCCGCCGTGTTTTCCCTTTCTCCTATGGCTACGGCTGTACTATGGTTACTTCGACTTCCGAAATGGAAAGCGTGGTGATTAACTCCACAGTCGCCGCCTCGTCACGCACCAGTACGGTTAACGGGAGCGTATAGGTTCCGGAAGCTAAGCCCGTTACATCCACCATAACCTTAACTTCGCTGCGCATCAGCATGCTGACTAGGCTGTAGCGACCTTCTATGGTCAAGTCCGCCGTCGTCGTTCCCAGCGTTACTTCCGTTCGGTTCTGCATTCCGTAAGTCTGGATCTCAAGCTTCTCAAACGTCTTGTTGACAACCATTTCCCTCACTTCAAGCAATACGGAAACGCTTTCATCATCCAGCAAACGAACGCCTTCCGGAACAATCAGCTTTCCTTCCACGGTCGTCGTCGTATTCATTCCGTTCACGGCAATCGGTTCGAGCTGAATACTGTCGATTGTGTCAAGCGTTGCCTGATCGCCGACAAGCCTCACGGTGGAGGGCGTAGAGACCGCATTGATGATCTCGTGATTTGCCGCCAGATTATCCGAACCGACAAGCGCGCCAGCCACATCGACCGGAACATTTTTCATCGGATAAATCGGCAGCCGAACGGTTGACGAAGGCAATGTTCCAACAATAATATCCGTGGAAACAACAGCATTGTTTTTATCATAGAACGTTACATCAAACGTACTGTAAATCGTACTGGTACGGTCCGCCAGATCGACCACGCACTCCGCATGCGTAATGTTGGAAATATCCGTCTTCGGCCCCGTAATATCCAGTCGCGACGTTGCCGAAAGAGAATCCATATCCGCCCAGTACCCATCCGGCAGCTCGCCGGAAAACGAAGTGGTCACGGGAATCGTCTTTGTTACGAGCTGGTCGATTTCCACATGCACCGTAGCGGGTGTAATCGACTGGACGGTACCAAGCGACGAACTGACCGTAGCTTGCACCGGCAGGTCATACTCCCTGGCTTCGCTGATATTCCTCAAACTGACCGTCGCATTGATGGAGCTCGTATTGATATAGGCGTAATTCGTAATCTGCGCGCGTACGGTAACGGAAACGTCCTTCAAAATTTCACTGCGATCGCCCCGGACGCAGAAGCCCTGCGCAATCAGTTCGGCTTCCCCTTCGAAACTTGTGGTAACCTCCGGGATAATCTTCGTACGCACAGGCTTTTGGTCGGTCAGAACATATCCCCAAAGCAACACGGCGAAAATAAGCGCAATTACCTTAATCGCCATGTTTTTTGTAAAGAAGTTTTTCAGGCCATATTGAATAGCCTTTTTATCCAGCTTAGGAATTTTCATTCGACCCCTCCGTTGGTTTCTGCTTCGACCAACCAAAGGCAGTGGAGTTGCCCGTCTGCACGAACAGGCTCTCCAGAATGTTGTTTAACGCCTTCGAATCGATATAGCGGACGAGTTTTCCATCCCGCGCAATGGAAATCGCACCTGTTTCTTCGGAAACAATAATGGTTACACAGTCGGAAACGCTCGAAATACCAAGCGCGGCGCGATGCCTCGTACCCAATTCACGGGATACGCTGAGATCATCCGAAAGCGGCAGGAAACACCCGGCCGCAATCAGCGTCGACCCTCGGACGATGACCGCTCCGTCATGAAGAGGTGTGTTCGGCTCAAATATGTTCTCGATCAGCGCGCCGGAAAGAATACCGTCGATTCGCGTACCCGTGCTGACAATATCGCCCAATCCCGTCTTTTGTTCAAATACGATCAGAGCGCCGACTCGCCGGTGGGACAGCGAGAGAATCGCCGCATGCATATCTCGGACCAGATCCCCGCTTTTCATCGCGGAAGCGTCGAACCATGCTTTTCCCAGCCGCTTCCCGCTGCGCCCCAGTTTCTCCAAAACGCGGCGGATTTCCGGCTGAAACAGAATCACCAGCACAATAATGATGGACCCGGACGTGAGAATCGAATCCAGGAGCCAGCTTAACGTAGTCAGCGAAAGAATCTGACTTACAATCGAGCATAAAAACAGTAGCCCAATCCCCTTGAGCACTTCGAACGCCCGTGTTTCTCTTGTCCAAATAATCAGTTTATAGATCAGAACGGCAATAATGACAATATCCAGAATATCCAGAAAAGTGATCTGGGAGAAACCGCTCGCAAGCGCACGTGTGATGCTGTTATAGGACAATTTCCCAATCCCCTTTCCGAAATTCTTCTGCGGATTCCCGTCCGCAGGAAAAGCGCGGCTACTCGTCGATTACGTGCCCGGCGATTTCCGTCTCATATTCCATTACTTTTTCATTGAGCTTCTGCCCCGTCAGTCTGCCGGACTCTTCGTATTCCCGGACGACGATCTCGGTCAGCTCTTTTTGTCTGCGTTGACCTTCGCCATCCAAAACCGGTTCTTCGATCGGCAGTCCATCGAGTTTTCGTATTTTCGTTTTCATTTTGCTCCCTGCCTAACGGGTTTATTATAGCATATCGAATCTGGGATTCGTTTCGTAAAATTTGAATTTTCCGTGGCGTTTTATATAATTATGCAAGTTTAATCCACAGCGGCTTCTTCGGTATCCGTTCTTATGTTTGCGCGATTCCGGTGCCGTATGGATTCGGTCAGAGTTTTCTGCGAATTTTTTACTGAAAAGCAATCGGAAATCGTTCTTTTTCCTTTATTATTCACACAAAGCCGTGATAAAATCAAGGGGAAGCCGATCTTTTCTTCCTTTCATTCATTCTTTGTGGAGGACGTATTGCATGCTGTTGTATCACGGTTCTTCCAAAAGCGATTTAAAGACACTTTCCCCCTTCGTCGCAGACCACGGCAAACCTTATGTCTATTTCTCAACCGATGATGTTTCCGCCGCATTCTATACGGTCAATCGAATCGAGCGGCCATTTTACTGGTTCCCTTATGGATACGACGCGAGCGGCAAACCGGTCTATACGGAGGTTTTTCCAAACGCGTTCGCCGAATCGTACGCAAATAAAGCCGGCTATCTTTATGTTTGCGAACAGGACGAAAAAAAGCTGCTCCGTTTTCCGTCCAATCCGAATATGCGGCTTGCCGTCGAACCCGTGCCCGTTCACCATGTCGAGCGAATCGAAAATCTCTATGCCTGGTTCCTTCAGCGCGAACACGACGGCCGGCTGACGATTCAGCGTTTTTCCGAACTCTCTCCGGCCGTGCTTTCCCTTTGGCATGGGATCGTGCTGGAAGATCTTCAAAGCGCCTGTGCGGTCAGTTCTTTGGAAAACCCATACGCACGCTTTGTGCAAGAAAAGATCCCTACCGTTTGGGAACGTTTTCTTGCGGAAGCCGAATAACCGCATCCGGCAGAGAGACCGCTCGTAACAAACGACTCATTGCGCAGATTTAGCCGGCACAGCCATAATCAATCTGTTAAAGGCTGCGGCCTTAACAATCCCGGAGACTGTTTTGCACACAGAAGCGCCGCTTTACCGCGGCGCTTTCCGATTTATGGACTTCAGTCTGTGGCGCGAGCGAAGCGAGCGACATAAAAAACCACCCGCTATGCGGGTGGAGTAAAAAGTTATACAAAGAGAATCACCTTTCCGATAGGATAGAAGTGTTCAAGCTACTATGCCGGAAAGGAAA
>JAYFNY010000011.1:0-80760 GCA_034933205.1 Eubacteriales bacterium | reverse complement strand
CAGAGAAAGGCGGAATGATACCTGCCTTTGATGAAGAACTATTCGAAAAATACGTAAACCGCATTATCATTCGCTCCAGAAATGAAGCATGCTTCGAGCTGAAATGCGGTCTGGCACTAAAGGAAAGGATGTGATGATATGAGGCACACACCATACGGCTATAAAATTGAAAATGGATGCGCCATCATCGACGAGGAAAACGCAGACAAAATCCGTAAGCTCTACAGTAATTATCTTACCGGCATGGCACTCGCCACGGCTGCCTCGGAAGCCGGCCTCGACACTTCCCACGGCACGGCCAAACGCATGATGGAAAACAGGCACTATCTTGGCGATGACTTCTACCCGGCGATTATTGATAAGGAAATCTTCGAAAGTGCTGTAGCTGAGCGTATCAAACGCGCGGGCAAGCTCGGCAGGCTAAATTATAAGAGAGCAATAAAACCATCGGTCGTCCCGACGTACTTCCACCTTGCTGCCGCTGCGCAGCATTATGATGATCCGAGACTGCAGGCAGAATACATCTACAGCCTCATTGAAAGCGAGGCGGTTTGATGGGTAACGTAATGGTCATTCCGGCCAGACGCCAGGTCGGAAATTCGGTAAAAAAGTCCGAGCAGCCTAAGCTCCGCGTTTCGGCCTACTGCCGAGTCAGCACGGATTCTGATGAACAGGAAACAAGCTATGACGCACAGGTCACCCACTACACAGAATACATTCAGAAAAATCCGGAATGGGAACTGGCAGGTATTTTTGCTGATGACGGTATCTCCGGTACCAACACAAAGAAACGTACGGAATTCAACCGCATGATTGACGAGTGCATGGCCGGCAATATCGACATGGTAATCACAAAGTCAATCAGCCGGTTTGCCCGAAATACGCTGGACTGCTTGAAATACATCCGTCAACTCAAGGACAAGAACATTCCGGTATTTTTCGAGAAGGAAAATATCAACTCTATGGATTCCAAGGGTGAGGTTATGCTGACGATTATGGCATCGCTTGCCCAGCAGGAGAGCCAGTCTTTGAGCCAAAACGTCAAGCTGGGTCTGCAATACCGCTACCAGCAGGGCGAAATCCAGATAAACTGTGCTCGGTTTCTGGGTTATACAAAGGATGAGAATAAGCATCTTGTAATAGTGCCAGAAGAAGCTGAAATCGTAAAGCGCATCTACCGGGAATACCTTGAGGGCGGTAGCATGCTAAAAATCGCCCGAGAGTTGGAAGCGGACGGCATATTGAACGGCGCTGGAAGGGAAAAGTGGCACACCAGCAACGTTAACCAGATTCTGCGGAATGAGAAATACATTGGCGATGCCCTACTGCAAAAGACCTATACCGTTGACTTCCTTACGAAAAAGCGGGTCAAGAACAATGGCCTTGTTCCGCAATACTATGTGGAAAACAGCCATGAGGCGATCATCCCGCGTGAAATTTTCATGCAGGTGCAGGAGGAGCTTATCCGCCGCCGAATCGTCCACACCAGCCCGAATGGGAAAAACAGAACCTTCAGCAGCAACCACTGCTTTGCCCAGATGATGATTTGCGGCAACTGCGGCGAGGTATTCCGACGGGTGCATTGGAACAACCGGGGCAAGAAATCTGTAGTTTGGCGGTGCGTCAGCCGTTTGGAAAACACTGGGCTATTCTGTGATGCTCGCACGGTGCCGGAAAGCCAGATTGAGCAAGTGCTGGTTACCGCTATCAACCAAGCTTTGTGCGACAAGGACACCTTTCTTGCCACCCTGCAAGAAAACATCGAAACGGTCATACTCCACGAGAACGACCAGACTCTTGCAGATATTGACGCGCGGCTTCAGGAACTTCAAGCCGAGCTTCTGAAACTTGCCAGTTCCAAGGCTGACTATGAAGATGTCGCCGATGAGATTTATCGCCTACGCGAGGAAAAACAGAAGGTACAGCTGGAAAACGTCGGGCGGGATGAATTGAAAAAACGTATCACCGATATGGTCGACTTCCTGCGGAAACAGCCCACCGCCATTACGGAATACGACGAGCCGCTTGTCCGGCGACTGATTGAAAAAGTCATCGTCTACGAGGATAAATTCACTGTGGAATTCAAGTCCGGCGTGACGGTGGATGTAAATGAATAAGGGTGAAATAAACGAGGCACTCTACTGAATTACATCGTAGTGTGCCTCGTTTTTTGCTAATAAGACTATGGAAATCTGCAGTTAAGTCCGTAAAGTACTATTAATAAGCGTCTCGTTGACCGCATTTTTACACTTCCAGAAGCTCACTGCTTAATACTGTCGACAAGCTCGCCTCTCTTCAATCCACTTACGGTCTCATTGTTGTTTTATCATAGCGACGTGTCAGAATGCGGCACAGAATAGCGTCTGCGATCAGCGCAGCGCCAGACCAGAAAAACCATGTATTTACGCCTACAACTTCAGCGACCGGACCGGCAACAAGCAAACCTATCGGCATGGAAAGGGTCATGGCTGTCATTAAGAGGGAAAACACCTTGCCCATCATTTCAGGCGCAGTGCTTTCCTGAACGTAGGCCATAACTGGAACATTCATAAAAGTACCGGAAGCACCTAAAAAGAAACAGCATAGGGTAAATATCCAAAATCCGCTTGCCGGTAATGCTCCGCTAACCAGTGTAGCCAGACCCATTAAGCCAATTGCTAAGGATGCCATGAAAAATCTCTTCTTCATGCCGCCCCACACACCGATAACCAAAGATGAAAGAAGCAATCCGCCTGCAAAGACAAATTCCACAATGCTATTATGCCATGCTTCGCCCATAAAGTGGCTGCGAACCAATAACGGAAACAGAGCACCTAAGGGCATATAAAGTACGGTCATCAGTAGCATGGGGAAAAACACAGCCATTAAAGGCTTATTTGCTTTCATTGACATAAAGCCTTGCTTCATGTCAGATAATACATTCATCTTCTCATTGGTTTGCGGAATGTCCGGAATTATGACAAACAGAAGGCAAACAATCGCAAAAGCGGCACCCAGTATATCTACAATCATAATGGCAGCAATAGGTAGAAAGGACATGAGTGCGGCGCCCAGCACAGGCCCCATCATGTTTGATATTGATTGAATCATATTTCCCCAGCCGCCCGCTTTGGTCAACATGTCTGTTGGTACAAACATGGGTATAGCCGCTTGCATAGCTGGGCCGTGAAAGGTACTTCCCAATCCGCGTAAAAATAAAACAATGTCGATAAACCAAATAGGCGGTGTTGGCACGAGCAAAAATGTCACGCCAAGAATAATGCTGGATGCAGCCACCAACCCGTCAGCGGCAATCATCACCGTGCGGCGGTTATATCGGTCGATCCACACACCGGCAAAGGGTCCGATCAGCATATTGGGAAGAAAAGCAACAACGGATGCAATCGTCAGTGTGACAGCGGACTCAGTTTGGATGGTTAGCCACCAGATAACAGCGAACTGCACTGCGGCAGAACCCAAGATTGAAAAAGCCTGTCCCGCGTATATTATAACAAATTGTTTTTTCCAATTTTCAATTCTATTCATAAAAAATCTCCTTTTATAAAATTAAAAACGAACAACTACCTAAGTGTTGTTCGTGCGGAAAGACATAATTTTACAAGGAGATCACCAAAGTGAGGGTTTACTCATGTAAATATGTCTTTAAGCACAACAAATAAACCCTAAAAAGGGCAGTGCTTAAAAACTAAATTACATGAATATCAAATACATATTTCTACCTCGCTTTCATTTTTAATTATTATACTACATTTTCATCACTATCTCAAGATAAATATAAACAGCAGATATTGTTTAATCTATCTCGCCTAAATTCAGGTCTACATTCGGAAGAATGCATTTTACTTCGTTAATTAACCGCCTCAGCTGTATACAGGCATTTGCGCTCTCTGTTCCGGCTGCCGCAAATATCGAATTTACTTTATCTTTGTAGTCAAGCGGGTGAGTGTTAAAACTATCAATCATACCGACTGCCTTTTTCTCGTTCAGACAGTATTCTTCATTTGCTGCAAACAGCACCTGGTTGAGCGCTGAGATCGCCCGTACAATATGGGCGGTGACATAATAAACATCGTTTTTTTTTGCATTACTTTCTGCAAACATTAAAGAAAACTCCGCTTCAAACCTAAAGAAACTTATAATAGCTTTCTTCAGCTTTGGCGGATATTGTTCGGCAATACTCTTAAGTCCCGAAATATTACCCTGTTTATCCCACAAGACCTTGCATACTGCCAATTCTCCCATATACATCACATTCATATAGGCATGGGGATGTCCGGTTTGATAATGCGCGGAAATATCCCCTTCCTGACATTCGGCAATCACATTTTCTACTCTTTCCGCGTCGCGCAGGATAAAATCAACATGGTATCCATCAATAACCAGCCAACCGCCTCCATTAACCCATTTACCCCATTCACCGGGAGGAACAACCAGATTTTCCCTGTGTTCATCATCCACAAGCTGCGCCGCCTTGTTCAGAGATACAAGGTCAAGTGTGGCTTTATCGTAATAGATACCGATATCAATATCCGATTCTGGGGAATGAGTACCCCTTGCACGAGAGCCACCAAGCACAACAGCCTGAATGCCTGAAATGCCTGCCAACGCTGATATAACTTTATCTAATATTGTTTTAATTTCATTCATGTGTATTCACCTCATAAATCTCGAGAATTTATTTATGCTCTGCTCAATTTCTCAATAGCGTCTTCTTTGGAAGATACAAAGAAGATGTCTCTCCCATTATTGCTTTCATATATAAAATCTTTAAGTGGCTTGCTTGTATAAACTGAAAAGTCTCCAACAATCGCAAGCCTAAACTGGTAAGTGATAAATTTTTGCAGAATATCACCGGCAATCCTTGTACTCAAAACAAAGAAGTCTGGGGTTATTGCTTCTTTGTTTATTACAATGGAATGGCTTCCTGTTTCATAATTTACAGACATCATGAAATCCAGCGCGGATTGCACATCTGAAATTAAAATCTCATCACTGCTAACAATTGCTATTTCATTGCCGTTGGCCGTAATTTTCTTTATCTTCATTATTCTATTCAACTCCTAACAAATGTATTTGTTGCTTTGCCATCTCAGGTTTACTTAATTTCCTTTATTCTTGTTAAATCCCCACTGCACAGAATATCAAGGTTATCAAAAATTTTTTGAGCAGGCCAATCCCACCACTTTAATTCCAGCAGGTAGCCAATGAGATCATCATCGAATCTTTTCTTTATTATTCTAACAGGATTGCCGCCTGCAATATGATAAGCCGGTATATCTTTTGTAACTACTGAATTGGCAGCAACAATTGCTCCATCACCAATATGCACGCCGGACATTACAGTGACATTTTGACCTATCCATACATCATTGCCGACAACAGTATCTCCTTTGAAAGGTAAATCATCAAGTGTCGGCGTCGCCTTTTCCCAGCCATGTCCCATGATGTTAAAAGGATAAGTAGTGACGCTGCACATTCTGTGGTTCGCGCCGTTCATGATGAATTCGATACCTTTAGCAATAGCACAGAATTTCCCAATGATGAGCTTATCACCTAAAAATTCATAATGATGCGTGACGTGCTCTTCAAACCGTTCCGCCCCATTAATATCATCATAGTAGGTGTAATCCCCTACGATAATACTGGGGCGCGTGATTACATTTTTGATGTAGCATACACTTTTTATATTTTCATTTGGATAAATGGAATTTGGATCGGGTCCATATTGCATATAAATCTCCCTAAAAATTCTAATTTCTACCTATTGCTTCGGCGCTTCTTCAGCGACGACATTCCAGTTCACGCCGAACTTGTCTGTTACTGCGGCGTGGAACACGCTGTAGAAGGTCTCGGTCGGCGGGAGCGTTACTTCGCCGCCCACGCAAAGCGCATCGAAGATAGCCGTGGCTTCCTTACCTGTAGGTACCGTGGCGGTTAGTCTAATGTTGTCGCCGCCCTTGGGCGGTGCAGCATCATCGGCAAACCAGACGTTCGTACCGCAGATGACCATCTCGGCGTGCATAACCCAAGTACGCAGCAATTCAGGCGGTGTCTTTGACCCCTCCGGCATATAGTCGCCGTACGGCAGGACCTTTGGCTCGTCGCAATGGAATACTGCGCAGTAAAAATTAAGCGCGTCTTTACAGTTCCCGTTGAATATAAGATTAGGTATAATCATAGTTTCCACTCCTTTGTTTTGACTTAATCAGTTAATAACTGTTTTGTGGGTAACAATATGCATTCAATGATAGCGTCCGGATTATTGATATCGTGAAAAACGTTCACATCACCAGAAATGCTACCGTTAAGTAAAGATACGTAGCTTTTTGCAATATCTCTGTTCCGAGCAGAAAGCCATACTTCAAAGTCTCCCTTATCATGTAAATAGACAATGGCTATTTTTACATCATCTCTTTATCAATAAGCGATAGTGCAATCCGTAGTGCGTTTACCCGCCTATCGTTTAACGTCTTTTGCGAGGACTGCAACCTTCCACTTTCCTGCATCTTTTCACACTTGTGAAGAGTTGATTCAAGGGAGGTCTTTGCCTCTTCTAGTTCCTGTTTTGTGTATTCGCTCATTTGCCCCTCCTCGATTTTGGCTTATCAAATCGTAGTTTTTACAGTCTGAACATTATGCGCCCGATATAGAGCATTCCAAATACAATGAATGAAACCGTGCAATACAGCACTACTATCGTGATAAGTCCACCTGCAATCAGCACCACCTTGTTCGTGTGCTTGCCGGACAGCTTTTTGAGCAAGAAAAACCCGACAATCCCCGAAGCACCGCCAAGAGTGTTCAGAATCAAGTCTGTTGTGTCGCTGCTGCCAATCGCCAATGTATACTGCAAAATCTCAAACACAAGGCTTACGGCAAGAACCGTAAAAATTTGTTTAATCACACCGTATTTTTTTGCAATCGCCGCAATATAAAATCCCAGCGGCACAAACAGAACAAGGTTAAAAAGTTGTTCATATCCGGCGTTACTGCTGAAAGGAATCAAATTGATGATGCGCTCCGTACCGCCGATGAATGGCACACGGCACTTCCACAATACCGCCCAAACAAGGAAAAGCAAATAAACGGCAAACATTACGCTGTTGGCCATTTGTCGGCCTGTCAGCTTCTTATCATCACTTGGCATCGTTTCGCCTCCTCACTTTCTGCTTATCAGGTCATAGCTATTCCTGACCATCCTCTTTAACATCAAACCTGACCACACAACCTCGGCTTTTTCAAAAAACATCTAAATCGACCACTCGCGAACCCGTGTTATCTAAATCGACCACTCGCCAAACACTGACATCTAAATCGCTCTCTCGCACTCGAAAATGCCAGCTATGACTTGTTTCCTTGAACCGATATTTTGACGATTTCAGCACATCAGATTTTTGCTCTCAAATCTCGAAAAGCCCAGTAATACTGGACTTTTCACACACTCACTTATCAACCCTTGTTATCAATACGCACGTCTCAACATGACACGTTTGAGGGAACATGTCGACCGGGCGTACCGCTGAGAGGATGAAGCCATGTTCGGCCAGATACTTACCGTCCCGCGCGAGAGTGGAAGGGTTGCAGGAAACATAGACGACGCGGCTTGCGCCGCTTGCGGCAATCGCTTTCAGCGCGGCTTCTTCGCATCCTTTTCGCGGCGGATCGAGCACGACCGCGTCGATGGTTTCTCCTTTGGAAACCAGAGAGGGGAGGATATCCTCCACGTTACCGCAGAGAAACTCCGCGTTTTGTACGCCATTTGCCAAAGCGTTCGCTTTTGCGTCTTCAATGGCGGGCGCGACTTGCTCCACACCGATGACGCGCCTGCAATCTTCTGCAACCAGGAGCGAGATGGTACCAACGCCGCAATAGGCATCCACCACCGTTTCCTCCGGACCGGCCGACAGAAATTCCCGCGCAGTCTCATAGAGATGCTGCGTTTGGATGCGGTTGACCTGTAAAAACGACTGCGGACTGACGAGAAAACGTTTCTCCGCGATGATCTCCGTCAGCGCGGGTTTTCCGCTTAAAAGCGTAAAGCGTTCGCCAAAGACAACGTTGGTCGATCTTGGGTTTTCATTGTGCCAGATACTGTCGCAATCCTCCAGATAAGAGAGAAGATCGGCTGTTTTCTTCAGCTGCCCCTTCGTGACGACGACGACCATCAGCTCACCCTCGGCGGTTGTGCGCGCGACCATGTGACGCAGTTGTCCTTCGCCGGTTGTTTCATCATATACGGGAATGCCGCAGGTATTTGCCCAAGCGGCGACACGGCGGGCGGCATCCACGATGCGCTCGTCCTGAATCAGACAGTCCGAGAACGGCACGAGACGATGGCTGCGCTCGGCATAAAAACCGAAAACGGCGGCGGTGCCGATCGCACCAAAGGGGAAACTGCCCTTGTTTCGATAACGAATTGGTTCCTCCATTCCGACGATGGGCTGCATTGGGACATTCTCAAATCCGCCGAGACGAGTTAGCGCATCCTCGACCCATTGTTGCTTTTGACGAAGCTGTGCCGGGTAGGAAAGGTGCCAGAGCGAACACCCGCCGCATTGCGCGAATACCGGACACGCGGGACGGACGCGATCGGGCGAAGAGGTTAGAATCTCCATGGCTTTCGCGATTGCGTAGGAAGGAAAAACCTTGATCACGTGCGCTTTGACTTCTTCTCCGGCAAGAGCGCCGACAACGAAGACTGCGTATCCATTGATACGCGCGACGCCTTGCCCCTCGTTGGTCAGGGATTCGATGGTAACGGTAAGGTCGTCGTTTCTTTCGACCGGGGGACGCATTTTAGCAGACATAGTTGCTATCCTTTCGGCGCGATTCGCGCTGTCGTATTGATAATTGGAAACTGGTGTTGAAAAATTTGCCGGCCTGGTATATTTCATTTTCGGAGGAAGCTTCGCCGGAGGATACGATCTATTTGATTTTGACGCATTCCTTACCAAAACGGTCCTCCGCAGCGGCAAGGAAGGCATCCGAGAGGGCGACGTAATACTCTTTCGGGACTCCTTTTCCGATCTTCTTTGCCGCGTCGTACAGCACGACGGGCGTTTCGCCCGCATACCGCTTTAGAAACGCGCAGGTGCGGGAAACGGTTTCTTCGGCCAGCGTGTCAAACCGAATATAAACGCTGCGATTCGCGTCGCCGAGCGGCTTCAGCTCTTCAATCAGAAGGGAATTTGTGCGCTCCTCGCGAATATTGAGCTTTCCTCTTGCAAGCACCGCTGCATCGTCCACAAACAGGGGACCGATTTGCTGGAGCGTTCGGGGAAAGAGCACGGCCTCCACGCTTCCGGTAATTCCTTCGAGCACGGCATACCCCATAATGCCGTTGCCGGAACGAGTCGGTTTCTGCTTGCATTGGGTCAGTAGACCGCCGACGGTAACCGTTTCTTCATCCTTCACTTCACCCGTTCCATCCGCTTCCGCAAGATCGTCTATAGTGTAGCGCAGTTTCTTGAGCTGCGCTTCATAATTATCCAGCGGATGTCCGGAGAGGTAGAGCCCTGTGGACTCGCGTTCCTTGGCAAGCAGAATTTGATGAGAAAGTTCCGATATTACCGGCAGGGGGATATGCTCGCTCTTCAGGGATTCACCTCCGCTGAGGTCGAACAGCGACATCTGCCCTGTTCCGCGTGCCTTTTTTGCGGCGGCGGATGCATCCAGCGCGCGCTCATATACGCCAAGATACTGCGAGCGTTTTCCACCCATCGAGTCGAAACAGCCGGCACTGATCAGCGCCTCCACCATACGCTTGTTCAGTCCGTCTACGCGGTCACAGAAATCGAAGATGCTGGAAAATGTTCCGTTTTCCGTCCGTTCCTGGACCATGGTTTCCATCACGGCGCCACCCACGTTTCGTACGGCGGAAAGGCCGAAGCGGATCGCGTCTTTTTCGGGCGAAAAACGGGAACGGGAAGCGTTTACATCCGGCGGAAGAACTTTTATGCCGTGATTGCGGGCGCTGTAAACATATTTGGCGACGGTTTCCACCGATCCTAAAAAGCTGTTAATCAGCGCCGTAAGGAACTCGATCGGATAGTAATGCTTCAGGTAAGCCGTGCGGTAGGCGAGCACCGCGTAAGCGGCCGCGTGGGACTTGTTGAACGCGTAGGACGCAAAATCCATCATTTCGTCGAAGATGCGGTTCGCCACTGCCTCCGGAACGCCGTTTTTAACCGCTCCCACCACGCCTTCCGTGCCGTGGACAAAGTATTCGCGCTCTTTTGCCATGACTTCATGTTTTTTCTTTGCCATCGCGCGGCGCACGAGATCGCTGCGGCCATAGGAATATCCCGCCAGAGCGCGGACGATTTCCATGACCTGCTCCTGGTAAACCATGCAGCCGTAGGTGGTGCAGAGGATCGGTTCGAGAAGCGGGTGCGCATACACGACGCTTTTCGGATCGTGTTTGCCTTTTACGTAGCGCGGGATCTGCTCCATAGGGCCTGGACGGTAGAGCGAAATGCCAGCGATAAGATCTTCGAAACAGTCCGGCCGGAGCTGCTGAAGAAACTGCCGCATGCCGCCGGATTCAAGCTGGAATACGCCGTCCGTATCGCCGGAAGCAATCATGCGGTAGACCGCCGGATCGTCAAAAGGGAGACGATTCAAATCGGGCGCGGATTTTCCACCGTCTGAAATAAAGGCGAGCGTGTCGCGAATGACGGTGAGCGTGCGAAGACCCAGAAAATCCATTTTCAAAAGGCCAAGCTCTTCAAGCGTCGTCATGGGAAACTGCGTCGTAATTACGGAATCGTTGACCTGAAGCGGAACGACTTCGGTAATTGGGACGCTGGAGATTACAACGCCCGCCGCGTGTGTGGAACTGTGGCGGGGGAGGCCTTCCAAACGAAGCGAGAGATCGATGATTTTTTTCGTCGTTTCATCGTTGTCATACTGTTTTTTCAAATCGGGGGAGATGGCGAGCGCGCGCTCGAGCGTCATATTGAGCTCAAACGGAACCATCTTGCTCAGCTTATCCACGTCTGCATACGGTACGCGAAGAACGCGGCCCACGTCGCGGATGGCGGCGCGCGCCGCCATCGTACCGAATGTGATAATCTGGCTCACGTGCCCGTCCCCGTATTTTTGCGCTACGTAATCGATGACTTCCTGCCTTCGTTCATAACAGAAATCGATATCGAAGTCCGGCATGCTGATGCGCTCCGGATTCAGGAACCGCTCAAACAGCAGATTATACTTGAGCGGATCGACGTCGGTAATATCGAGGCAGTATGCCGCGAGGCTCCCCGCGCCGCTGCCGCGGCCGGGACCTACCATAATGTCGTGCATCTTGGCGTAATGGATAAAATCCCAGACGATGAGAAAATAGTCTACGAACCCCATCTGCTCGACGATACCAAGTTCGTAATTCAACCGTTCAAAGGTTTCGCCGTCGGCGTTCGGGAGTTTCTTTTTCATGCCGTCGAGGCAGAGCTTACGGAGGTATTCTGCGTTTTTCATGCCGTCCGGCGCGGTAAACGCAGGCATGCGGCGCACACCGAATTCGATCTCCAGATTGCATTTTTCAGCGACTTCCGATGTGTTGGCAATTGCCTCGCTATCGTCCGGCAGTGCGCGGCGCATTTCATCCTCGCTCTTGAGATAGAACTGCTGGCCTTCCATCCGCATGCGGTTCTGATCGTCCACAAACGTTTGCGTCTGAATACAGAGCAGCACATCCTGCGCTTCCGCGTCATCCGGGGACACATAGTGCACGTCGTTGGTAACGACGCACTTCGCCCCGATTTCCGTCGCAATGTTTCGTAAGCCCGGCAGGACCTGCAACTGCTCAGGGATATTATGATTCTGCAGTTCAATGTAGAAATCTTCGCCGAACATACCCTGAAGACGTTTTGCGTAGGAAAGCGCGCCTTCATAATTATTAGCAAGAAGCGCCTGCGGAATGTCGCCGGCAAGGCAGGCCGAGAGACAAATAAGGCCTTCGGCATGCTGGGATAACAAATCGTAGTCGATCCTCGGTTTATAATAGAAACCATGCAGGAACGCCTCGCTGGAGAGGTACATCAGGTTTTGGTAGCCGGTTTCATTTTTACAAAGCAGGATCAGGTGCGCGTACTCGCGATCCTGCGAACCTTCACGGTCGCGCATGGAACGTGGGGCGACATACGCCTCCATACCGATCAGCGGCTTGATTCCTTCCTTCTTGCAGGCCTTGTAGAAATCGATTACACCGTACATCACGCCGTGGTCCGTAATGGCAAGCGCGGTCTGACCGAGCGCTTTCGCCCGTTTGATCAGATCCGGGATACGGGCTGCACCGTCTAACAGGCTGTATTGCGTATGGACATGCAAATGCGTAAAATCACCCATGTCGAATCTCCTTTGCGATGCGGACCAGGCGCGCGAGCCGATGGTTCATGCCGCTCTTACCGATTTCGGCGATATCGGCGAGTTCCTGTAATGTTGCGTCCGGATGGTTCAGCCGCAGCATGGCGGCTTCATAAAGCGGAGCGGGCAAGCGGTTCAGCCCGGTATGTTCCTCGATCAGTTCGATAGCAAGGCGCTGCTCGGTTGCGGCATTGACGGTCTTTTCGATATTCGCGGTTTCACAGTTTGTGGTTCGGTTGACATAGTTGCGAAAATCACGCTCAGCCCGAGCACTTTCAAAATTGAGGGCGGAACCGCTCGCGCCGATCAGCGCAAGGAACGAAGAGACTTCGTCCCCCTTGAGATAGAGAACATATTTATCCCGGCGGAACGTGACTTTTGCTTCCTGCCCGAAGGAGCGGATCGTTTCGCGGAGCTGCTCGGCAAACGCGGTGGAGCGGACTACGATTTCCAGGTGATAACCCCGGTAAGGGTTTGAGCAGGAACCACTTCCCAGAAAAGCGCCTCGAAGGAAGGCGCGCCGGCATTCATCGTCCAAAAGTAACGAATCGGGTACGGTTTCGCCAAGACGATACCCGTCGGGCTCATTTACAAGAAGACCGGAATCAAGCAGCATTTTTTCCGCTTCGTTTCCAAGCAGGGTAACCAGCGTCAGCGGCCGCCGCCGTTCCCGCTGACTGAGTTCGATCGTCGAATCCAGCGGATAGAGGGAGGAAGCCAATGTGACGATATGTTTGCCGACGGCGAGCGTTTCGCTGGAAAACGAAGCACCGCGTCCGCGGCCGACATAGAGAGCACCGCAGGTATGAATCAGGCCCGCGAGCTGCGCGAGCCGCTGCTCACGCGACTTCAGCTTGATTTTTGAGAGGTCTTCCTTGGCGGTACTTGAAAACGACATATTGACTCCGTAATAAAATTCTGCGGTTCATCTATTTTGCAGCGTTTTTGATGAACTCTATCCATTATAAACGATTTTAAACAGCACGTCAGCGAAAAACCTCCGCGATACGGAAATAAAAAACGCCATTCTGGCGTTTTGGTGCGGTCTACGCAGGGAAGCTCAGCTTTGTCTATCGAATCGCTCTTTTATGTCCGCCGCTTCGTAGTTGAGATCGCGATGGTAGACGCGTACGTTCATTCCGCGCTGGACGAAGCGCCCGGCAAGCTCTTCCGCTGCCGCAACGGAACGATGCCGCCCGCCTGTGCAGCCGAAACAAACGCGAAGGATGTGCTTGTCCTGCTCCATAAACAGGGGGATTAGGTGATTCAGCATTTGTTCCAAACTGTTAAAAAACTCCTGCACATACGGCTGCGAGCAGACGAACGACTGCACCGCTTCATCTAGGCCGGAGAGCGGACGGTATTCCGGGATGTAGAACGGGTTCGGCATGAAGCGCATATCAAGCACGAAATCGGCGTCCACCGGAACGCCGCGCTTATAACCAAAGCTGCAGAATAGCAGCGTAAACGCCTTGCTTTCATATTCGGGCAGGACTTTTGCAATTAAGGCGGGGAAGTCCTTGGGCTTGATATCGCTGGTATCCAGAATATAATTTGCCCGATCGCGCAGCGGCTGAAGGAAGACACGCTCGCGCTTGACGCCTGTCGCCGCGTCCCCGGCTTCACCGAGAGGGTGGCGGCGGCGCACTTCGTTATATCGTTTTCTTAAAACATCGTCCCGCGCGTCGAGAAAAAGAAGCTCGTATGGAACATCGAGCGCATCAAACGCCTCCGTAATGGAGGTAGAGCTGCGGGAGAGCAAGCTTTCGCGGCTGTCTATCGTAACGGCTGCTTTCAATATGGCTGGATCCGCTTTATTACACAGGTTTACGAACTCTTTCAGCATAGAGGACGGCAGGTTATCCACACAGAAGAAGCCCTGCTCTTCGAAACAACGAAGCGCAAGCGATTTTCCCGCGCCGGACAGACCTGTAACGATCAATAGATACATAAAGGTTTCCTCGAAATTTATGCGTTGCCACAGAATGCGGCGCTGGAAAGACGCGGCTTACAGCTCGTTCATAAGCCTTACTTCACGTTCGAGACGGACTCCTGTTTCCTCGAAAACGCGCTGCTGGATGACCGCAATCAGCGAAAGCACGTCCCTCTCGGTTGCATGGCCGGTATTCACGATGAAACCGGCGTGCAGCGGGCTGACCTGCGCCCCGCCGACGGAGAATCCTTTCAGCCCGCAGTTTTCGATGAGGGCACCGGCAAAACGACCCTTCGGGCGCTTAAAAACGCTGCCAGCGCTGGGTAGGCTGAGAGGTTGTTTTTCCTTTCGCTGGCGCGTTGTGTCGAGCATACGCGCTTTTGCGTTGCCATCGTCGCGTTCAAGCTGAAACGTCGCCGAAAGGACGATCACGCCCGGGGCGCTGAACGCGCTCGTACGATCGCCAAAATCGGACCGGCGAGTTTCCACGTCCAGAACACGGCCTCCGCGCAGAATCCGAACGCTCTTTATGATATGACGGATTTCCGCGCCGTACGCGCCCGCATTCATTGCAACCGCGCCGCCGACAGTCCCCGGAATGCCGCTGAGCGTCTCCATGCCCATTAATCCGGCGCCGACACTCTCGCGTGCAAGTACGGAAAGCGCCGTTCCAGCGGGGCAGGTTACGGTGGTGTCCACAAAGAGAGGGGTGGTCATGGGTGTATCGATTCGAATGACTACACCCGGATAGCCGGCATCCGGAGCCAGAATATTGGTTCCGTTGCCAAGCACGCAATACGGGTATACAAATTGACTGCAAGCCTGAATCGCACGGCGGATATCCTCCGCACTGTGGGGACGGAGAACGATGGCCGCCGGTCCGCCGATGCGGAAGCTGGTCAATGTGGATAAAGGAATATTGCATTTGATATCGAGTCCCTTGAGTGCGGCCAGAACCCGACCGAGTTTATCTTCCATGGTGCTATCATAACAAATTGTTCATATTTAGACAACCGAAAATGCGGCGATTTTCGAATGTCGATCCCGCCAGGATCCATTCGGAATGGGAAAAACATGAATAAAAGGGCGAAATATGGAGGGATCTGTGCATAAAATCTTAACGAGATTTTTTTGAAATTTTCTCATCTTAAAACGGGATTCCTCGGAACGGGAGACAAATTATCGAGCTGCCCGGCCATCGTGGATTCTATGATTCCGTACGATATCGGCGGATATGGACGCCGAAAGGGAAACATGCGGTATGCTGCGGCTTTTCGCTTAGCTGTGACCCGTCAGCGCTTCCCGATAAATGCGGGTTAGCTCTTCCAGCCGCATGCGCGCATTCGCGGCGCTTGGGGACGGCAGAGTTTCGCAGGGGATATGCGTCTTCGAATAAACGAGCTTTGTGTAGAGCTTTGCGGACGTGCTGCCCGTGCAGAGTACCCGCGTTATCCGGGTATTTGCGATTAGGGAGGGGATGTCGTTTGGAACGGGATTTTGAATGCTCGCGTCGCTTGCACCGGTAATTTCGCAGCTCGAAAGCACGTCCCAAAGCGCAAGGCGGTGGTTCAGGATCAGCGCGACCTTCTCTTCCCGCGTTTGCGGCTGCGGTTCTTCCAGCGCGAGGGACAGCGCCGGCCAGAAACGGTTCTGAGGGTGCGCATAATAAAACGCCGCTTCGCGTGATTTTGGCGAGGGCATCGTGCCAAGGATCAGGATTTCGCTCTCCGGGGAGACGATCGGAGGAATCGTATGAAAAACGCGCTCCATATGAAAAAGATTACGCGTGTGAATGAGAAAAAGCAACGTCAATGTTGATCGGACGATTTTCATCCTGCTTCGGAATGCGATTCGGCGGAGAAATCACCTCGCGGTTGATTCCCTTATTCGGTTCTGCTAAGATGTGAGCATGAGTAAATTAAAACGCTTTTTATCATATTATAAACCGCATAAAGGGCTCCTGATTCTTGACCTTTCCTGCGCGTTTCTGGTGGCCGCGATCGATATCGCCTACCCGTTGTTAACGCAATATGTCCTGCGGACGCTCCTGCCGGAAATGGCGGTTCACAGCGCGCTGTTTCGTTCGTTTGTGATTCTTATGGTCGCCGCGCTTGGAGCGTATCTCGTGCGCGCGCTTCTGCTGTTCATCATCAATTACTGGGGGCATGTGCTCGGCATCCGAATGGAAGCGGATATTCGCAGAGATATCTTTTCGCATATCCAGGAATTGTCGTTCAGCTTTTTCGACAAGGTCCGAACGGGGAAGCTTATGTCCCGCGTTACGACGGACCTGTTCGATATTACGGAGCTTGCGCATCATGGCCCGGAGGATGTGCTGATCTCCGGTACGACCGTCATCGGCGCGTTTGTGGCGATGGCGTTGATCGACTGGAGGCTGGCGCTGGCGTTGTTCTGCATCGTACCGCCCGCGATTTATTACGTGATAAAGCTGCGCGTATTGATGCGAAATGCCTCGCTGAAAGTCAAGGAGCGCATATCGGAGATCAACGCCGATATTGAAAGCTCGATTTCCGGCGCTCGCGTGGCGAAAGCATTTACCAACGAAGGTTACGAGCAAAGCAAGTTTGACCGGGGCAACGAAAGATTCGTCCACGCAAAGGACAATTTCTATAAATACATGGCCTACTTTAATTCCGGAATGGAATTCTTTATTGCCATGTTCAACCTGGTCGTGCTTGCGGTTGGCGGGTATCTGATTTACAAAAGCAGCCTCGATCCGATCCTGCTGGTTACTTTTACGCTTTATATCGCCGCGTTTGTGCAGCCGCTCAAACGCCTCGCTGCGTTTGCCGAGCTTTATATCCTGGGCATGGCGGGCTTTACGCGGTTTTGTGAAATTATGGATATCGAACCGGAAATCAAGGATCGCGAACATGCGATCGTACTGAAAAACGTTCAGGGAGATATTGTGTATCGCGACGTATCGTTTGCTTACGAGAATGGCAAGAGCGTGCTTTCGCATATCGACCTGTCGATTCCTTCCGGCAAGACGCTGGCGCTGGTTGGCCCGTCCGGAGGAGGCAAGACGACGCTTTGTCATTTGCTGCCGCGGTTCTATGAGATCCGTTCCGGAAGCATTACGATCGACGGGGTCGATATTCGCGATATTGCGCTGAAATCTCTGCGGCAGAATGTGGGGATCGTTCAGCAGGACGTATTCCTGTTTGCGGGCAGCGTGCTAGAAAATATTCGTTACGGGCGCATCGACGCGACCGATGAAGAAGTGGTGGAAGCGGCGAAACGAGCGAGAATCCACGATGAGGTCGTGCAGTTTCCGCAGGGCTATGAAACACAGGTCGGGGAGCGCGGGCTGGCTCTTTCCGGCGGGCAGAAACAACGCGTATCCATCGCGCGGCTGTTCCTGAAGAACCCCCGCATTCTGATTCTGGACGAGGCGACAAGCGCACTGGATACCATGACCGAACAGGACATTCAGCACTCGTTTGAAGAACTATCCGAAGGACGGACGACTCTTGTGATCGCACACCGGCTTTCTACCGTGAAGCATGCGGATGAGATTGTCGTTCTGGATGAAAAGGGAATTCGCGAACGAGGTTCTCACGACGAATTGCTTCGGAGCGGAGGCCTCTACGCAGAGCTTTATCAGGCGACGATGATCGACTAGAGAACATTTTTCGTACAGAGGAAAGATACGTGAAGAAGCGCTCCCTTGCTCTTGCGTTGGTAATACTCGCCGCACTTGCCGCGGTTTGGCTGGCTCGCGGCCAGACGTTGTTTCAACCGACGGAATACACGAATGTTCAGACGACGGAAAGCGCCGTTACGTCCGGCGCGGGACAGGACGAGCTCACCGCCGAAACGAACGGGACGACGCCGGCTTCCCATTCTGAAACGTCTCCGGCGACAGACGGGGAACAAAACGAACCGGACGAGCACGGAATATTTTCAACAAAAGAAGAGATTGTCGCTTATCTTTCAGCGTACGGGCATTTACCTGAGAACTATATTACGAAAGAGGAAGCGCGCGCGCTTGGCTGGAATGGCGGAGGGCTGGACGATTTCCGCTATGGGGCCTGCATCGGCGGCGACCGGTTTGGAAATTACGAAGGCCTATTGCCGGAAACGGATGGGCGGACTTACACGGAATGCGATATCGGCACGCTGCATCGGGATTCGCGCGGAGCAAAACGCATCGTATTCTCCAATGACGGCCTGATTTACTACACGGACGACCATTATGAATCGTTTACCCTGCTTGCGGGAACACCCTGATCCGCGAAAGACAGAATGCTTTCGTCCGGTCACCGCGAATTTGCCGGCCGATAAACTTGACAAGAGAGCGAACCTGAATGGGAGAGCGGATGCGAATTCTGAATGGGAAAAAGATGGACACGAGAGAGCACGCGCACCGTCATATCGAGCGCAGGCTGCGCTTTCCGGAATGGTACGGTGGAAATCTTGACGCGTTGCACGATTGCCTGGGTCAAATCACGAAGCCTACAACGATACTGGTACGGAATTGCCGGTATCTGCGGGAGAATCTGGGCGAGTATGGGGTTCGAATGATCGTTGTGCTGCAGGAGACGACGAAAGAAAGCCCGAATATCCGGCTTATTCTTCACGAGTAATACGAATCAGCGTGTGTTTGTCACGCGGAATACTTTACCATGGCCGCTGGGATAATAAGTCCCACCGGTCGTTTTTTTGTTTGAGGGGATTCGCATGCGCGGGCCGACAGATTGCGGCGCGTTTACCAGGATTAGGTTGTTGTGTAAAATCGAACAGGATAAATATAAAATTTTGGTTGAATACACGCGGAAATATATCGTATAATGTATTTGGTGAGAATTGGCATACTTTCCATGAGGAGAGTTGCGAACTGCTTGAATTGCGCAGAGATCCGGTGGGCGGGGGAAGGACGCATATGGTTCGATTACAAAAATACCTTGCCGACGCCGGGATCGCTTCCCGCAGAGCCAGCGAGGATTTGATTCTTTCGGGCCGGGTACTTGTTAACGGCACGGCGGCTACGCTCGGTATGAGCGTAGAACCCGGGCAGGATGAAGTACGGCTCGACGGAGAACCGGTTTGTCAAAAAGAACCGACGATTACGGTGCTGCTCTATAAGCCAAAAGGCGTCGTCAGCACAAGCGAAGACCCGCAAGGAAGAAAAACAGTTCAGGAATTCGTGCACGATATCCCTGCGCGCCTCTATAATGTAGGTCGGCTGGATCTCAATTCCGAAGGACTATTGCTCATGACCAACGACGGGGAACTTGCCTACCGGATGACACACCCGAAGTTTTCGGTGGAGAAGACCTACTACGCAATCTGCGACGGAAAGCTGGCCGCTTCTGAAATTGCTTTACTGGTCAATGGCGTTTCGCTGGAAGACGGAATGACCGCCCCCGCGCGCGTGGAGTTTGTTCGTCCTACAAAGACGGGCGACACATCCTTTTTGATTACGATTCACGAGGGCAGGAACCGGCAGGTGAGGCGCATGCTGGAAGCTGTCGGCCACAGAACGCTGCGGCTAAAGCGCGAGCGATTTGGGCCGATTTCGCTGGGTGATATGAAACCGGGTGAAACGCGCCGCTTAACCGGCGAAGAAATGTCTGCGCTACGGCGGACGCTCGGCCTGAAGTAAGTTTGCGCGCAATCCGAACCCTGCGGTAAGAAAAAGGAAGATAATTTTCTAAAAAAAAGTTAAACTCACAGCAGGAACAAGAGGACTTCTGTAGAATATAGAGAATAAGGGTTAGGATGAGGTAATTCCATCCTGAGCAATGCAATACAACGGAGGTAATCACAATGGACAATACAATTTGGGTTGTCGTCGCAGTGTTCGCGGTACTGATCGTGCTGGTTCAGATTCTGAAGGCGGTTCGTGCCAAGCAGGAGCTTCTCGCCGGTGAAGAAGCAGCAGTGCAGGAAGAACAGCCCGCGCCCGCATCCGCAAATCGCGGCGAGCTTGCCGCGGTCATCGCATCCTGCATTGCTGAAGTGGCTGGCAAGGATGTAAAAGGCCTTCGCATCGTATCCATTAAGCGAGTGGGCTGAACGGATCAAATCTTATTTTACGCTTGGTCGTGCCGCTGCTTAAGCGACGCGCCGGCGAAACACTATTTGCGAAATTTTCACACAACAACAATAAATCGGAGGTTCTTATGCGTAATTTCTTAGTGAATGTCAATGGAACTCAGTATGAAGTAGCCGTCGAAGAGATCGATGGAAAAGCGGCTCCGGCCGTAAAGCCCGCTCCGGTCGCAGCACCTGCGGCACCGGTTGCTCCCGTTGCGGCGGCGCCAGCCGGCGGAACCAAGGTGACGGCGCCCATGCCGGGCACGATCCTTGGAATCAATGTGAAGGAAGGCGACGTGGTGAAAGCCGGTCAGCCGATTTTTGTTCTGGAAGCCATGAAGATGGAAAGCGATATCACCGCGCCGACGGCCGGCAGGATCGCTTCGATTGCAGTGTCGAAGGGCGCTTCTGTTGAGGCCGGTTCCTATCTCTGCACGATCGCGTAACGGTTCGGCTGGAAAGCCGCGGCGTTGGGCGTGAAGGTGCGCGGGCAGATTACCTGCGCGTACGCCTCGCTTTTTCGACTAGACACTGTGGAGACGCGCGCAGCGTACCAAGGCTTCGCGCGGTCGAAAGGAGAATTAATTCATGACGAAATTGAACATAACCGATACGATTCTTCGCGATGCGCATCAGTCGCAGGCGGCGACGCGCATGCGCATAGAAGATATGCTTCCGGCTTGCGAGATCCTGGATTCCATCGGGTATTGGTCGCTGGAGGTTTGGGGTGGAGCCACATTTGATTCCTGCCTTCGCTTCCTAAACGAAGACCCGTGGGACCGCCTCAGAAAGCTGCGCAAGGCCTTGCCGAACACAAAGCTGCAAATGCTTTTCCGCGGCCAGAATATTCTTGGCTATAAACATTACGCAGACGACGTCGTCGAGCAGTTTTGCAAAAAATCCATCGAAAACGGCATCGATGTCATTCGTATATTTGACGCGTTGAACGATATTCGCAATTTGGAAAGCGCGATTCGTTTCACGAAGAAATACGGCGGAATTTGCGAACCAGCAATCAGCTATACGATTTCCCCGGTTCATAACGAAGACTATTTCGTAAATCTGGCCAAAGAGCTCGTCCAGATGGGTGCGGATACGATCTGCATCAAAGACATGGCGAACCTGCTCTTGCCGTATGATGCGTATTCGCTGGTTTCGCGCTTGAAGAAGGAAATCAGCGTTCCGATTCATCTCCATACGCATAACACGACCGGCACCGGCGATATGGTTTACCTTATGGCGGCGCAGGCTGGGGTTGATATTGTGGATACGGCGCTGTCGCCCTTCGGCAACGGCACTTCGCAGCCCGCAACCGAACCGCTTGTCGCAACGCTCAAGGGAACGGACCGCGATACGGGGCTTGACCTGAAAAAGCTTTCCGAAGCGGCAAAGTTCTTCCGCCCGGTGGCGGATCGCATGCTCAAAGAAGGCATTATCTCCGTCAAGGCTCTTGGCGTGGACACCAATACGCTGCTCTATCAGGTTCCCGGCGGAATGCTTTCCAACCTGATTTCGCAGTTGAAGGAAGCGGGAAAATCCGATAAGTACTACGATGTGCTTGCCGAAGTGCCGCGCGTACGGAAAGACTTTGGTTATCCGCCGCTCGTTACGCCTACTAGCCAGATCGTAGGAACCCAGGCTGTCATGAACATCATCAGCGGCGAACGGTATAAGGTTTTCACGAAAGAATCCAAGGCTTTGCTGCGCGGCGAATATGGCCGGCTGCCCGGTCCCGTCAATGAAGAAGTCCGGAAAAAAGCCATTGGCGATGATGAAGTCATCACATGCCGTCCGGCGGATCTGCTCAAGCCGGAACTTGAGAAGTACCGTGAAGAGATCAAGGATCATATCCGTCAGGAGGAAGACGTATTGAGCTATGCGCTGTTCCCCCAGGTTGCGCTCAAGTTCTTCGAGGCGCGCGAGGCGGCGGAAAAGAAGGCGAACGAACCGGAAGATACGGGCGTTCGGACGCTGTACGTGGAGGATATGGGGGCGTAAATGAGAAATCTGCCGAACATCCTATCCGGAATACGGCTGATCCTCGTCGGCGTTTTTGTATGGCTGTTTCGGGCAGGCAGGTATTTGCCTGCCCTTTCCGTATTCGTTTTTGCTTTCTTTACGGATGTACTGGATGGCCAAATCGCCCGGGCGAACGGCTGGGTCACGAACATAGGAAAATTGCTGGACCCGCTTGCGGACAAGCTGATGACGCTTGCGGCGCTGGTTTGCATCTACTTTGGAAAGCATAAGACGGTCTATCTGATTCTCTTCCTGCTCATGGCGGTCAAGGAGATCCTGATGGTTGCCGGCGGAATTTTCATGGTGAAGCGCAGCGTCGTAGCGATGGCGGATTGGCCCGGAAAACTTGCCACAGGTCTGTTTGCAGTCGGCGTGATGCTTTCATTGCTTTCATTTTTGATGCTGAACGTGGAACCATGGAACCTGTATATTCTGGCTGCCGCTACGGCAATGTCCTATTTTGCGCTGATCTATTACGCAACGACACAGCTGCCCAAGGCGATTGGCAAGAAGAACGAGGCCGAATCCTGACGCGCTTACAGGGAAGTGCCGCACAGCGTTGCCTGATTTCGTGAAAAGGGCTTGCAAAAGCTCAAAAAGGCTGTTATACTTCGTTTGTTGGTTGTAGGAACTTGAAGCGGAGAGTGGGCAAAACCCACTCTTTCGTTTTGAAGGGCGCAATTTCGATTGCCGGGCGATAAAAAATATCGGGTTTCCGGAAAGCGGGGCAAGAGAAACCGCTGGTAGATGAACGCTTTTAACATATGACCGTACCGGAGGAGAATCGTTGAATACTGCGCAAAAAGTAGAGCAACTGCTCAGAACGAACGTCGAGGACCTTGGATTCGAGCTTTGCGACGTTGATTATGTGAAGGAACACGGTGATTGGGTGCTCACCCTGTATATCGATAAGCCCGGCGGAGTCACGATAGACGATTGCGAACTTGTCAGCAAGGCGGTCGATCCGATTCTGGATGAGGCCGACCCGATCGAGCAGCAGTATTTTCTCTCGGTTTCGTCACTAGGCCTCGACCGGCCGCTGAAGAAAGACGCCGATTTTAATAGAAATATCGGAAAACGAGTCGAGATAAAGCTTTTTGCACCGCAGAACGGCAAAAAGGAATACGTTGGTGAACTGGTACGCTTCAGCGAGACGGAAGTTGTGATTCGACTTGGTGACGATCCTTCGGGCGAGCGTTCCTTTGAGCGCAAAGCGATCGCGCTTGCGCGGCCGGAGCTGGTATTTTGAGCCGAGTTGGCTGTAGATAGGGTATTTGGACTGATTCGTAATATTTTGAAGGAGTAGGTTAGATGAACACAGAGTTTGTCGAGGCACTGAACGCGTTGGAGAAGGAGCGCGGCATCAGCAAGGAGATTCTTATTCTTGCGATTGAGGCGGCGCTGACCTCCGCTTATAAACGAAACTATGGAACGACGGCAAACGTTCGCGCCGAGGTGGATCCCAAGAGCGGCGAGTTTCGTATTTACGCATCGAAGACAGTCGTCGAAGAGGTGGAGAATCCGCTCAACGAGATCTCCGTTGCGGACGCCAAGAAGGTCAACATGCTTTACGAAGCGGGAGACGTTCTGGAAGAAGAGGTAAAAGCAAAGGAGTTTTCGCGCATTGCCGCGCAGACGGCCAAGCAGGTCGTCGTCCAGCGGATTCGCGAGGCGGAGCGCGGCGTTATTTACGAGGAGTATGTCGAGAAGGAAAACGAAGTGCTCACCGCGATCGTTCAGCGGGTGGAAAAGGGAAACGTGTATGTTGAGCTTGGCAAAACGGACGGCATTCTGACGCCGAACGAGATGATCCCCGGCGAAACTTATGAAAATAACGATCGTATCAAAGTATACGTTCTGGAAGTTCGAAAGGACAGCAAGGGCCCGCAGGTTCTCGTCAGCCGGACGCACCCGGGTCTTGTGAAGCGGCTCTTCGAGCTGGAAGTACCGGAGATTCAGACGGGAGTCGTGCAGATCAAGTCCATTGCCCGTGAAGCGGGATTTCGTACCAAGGTTGCCGTTCACTCCACCGATATGCAGGTTGATCCCGTTGGGGCCTGCGTTGGTCAGAGAGGCGCACGTGTCGAGCGCATCGTGAATGAACTGCATAACGAAAAGATCGATATTATCGAATGGGACAGCGATTCCGCCGTCTACATTGCGAAAGCTCTCAGTCCTGCAAAGGTGCTGATGGTTTATATTAACGATACGGAGAAAGCCGCAAAGGTGATTGTTCCCGATTCGCAGCTTTCGCTTGCCATTGGCAAGGAGGGCCAGAATGCGCGTCTTGCGGCAAAACTGACCGGCTGGAAGATCGATATCAAGAGTCAAAGCCAGGCGGAGGAAGCGATGGGTGCTTTCTATAAAGAGAACGACGAAGACCCTGGTGAAAGCGAGGCGTAACGCTTGGCGAAAAAAATTCCAATGCGCATGTGCGTTTCCTGCAGGGAAATGCAGCCTAAGAAAGAATTAACGCGCGTGGTGCGCACACCGGAAGGAATCGTAACGATTGACCGAACCGGCCGCGCGAACGGGCGGGGCGCTTATCTTTGCAACAAGGCTGCTTGCCTGGAAAAGGCGATAAAATCAAAGGCGCTTGAGCGCGCGCTCGAAACAAAGATCGATTTGGAAACCTATGAGGCGCTGCGAAAGGAATTTGGGCCGGATGGACAGCAAACTGACTAATGCGGTTGGGCTTTCCATGAAAGCCGGCAAACTGAAGTCCGGCGATTTTGTGGTGGAACAAGTGGTCCGGTCCGGACAGGCAAAGCTGGTGTTGCTGGACGAAAGCGCTTCCGGGAACACGAGGGAAAAATACCATGCAATGTGCGAGTATCGCGGCGTGGAGCTGCTGGAAATCGGCGAGCTTGGCAGATGGATCGGGAAACCCGGCCGTATGATTGCGGCTGTTACGGACGAAAATTTTAAAAATATGATCAAACGCGCGACCATGGAAGAGAAAGCCATAGTATGCGAAATACGCGGGGGTAACGACGGTAATGGCAAAAAATAATTTCCTTGAATCGGCAAACGGAATCCAGAAAAGCACGAAGGAGCTTTTGGAGCGACTTGCGCTGACGCAAAGCGCTGTTGGGGAGTTGCTTGTGTCCGTGCGCCATTCCGAGAGTGAAATGCTTGAGAAGGAAGGACAGGAGCGCAAGGCACGCGAGGAACGTGAACGTATGGAGCGCCTGCGCGAAATGCTTGATTCCGATCAGGATCTAGCGGTTCATGCCGGTGGCAACGACGAGGAAGAAGCCGAGTCGACGCATACCGCCGCTAAAGTTGAGGAAACGGTCAAAGTTACGGAAGAGCCAAAATCGGCGGAAACAGTCGTGGAACCGGTCAAGGTGGAAGCGCCCGCAGCGGCAGCCGAACCGGAAACGCCGAAACCGCAGACTGTTGTCGCGGAACCCGTGAAAAAGCCGGTGAACAGTGGATATGAAGCGCATGCGATCCAACAGGACGATCGTCGGCGTTCTCCGCAGCAGCAGGGGGAAAGGACGCCGTATTCTCAGAATCGTCCGCCACGGCAGGATGGGTATCAGCCGCGTCCGCAAACGAATAATTTTACACCGCGTCCGCAGCAGGGAAATTATCCGCCGCGTCCGCAGCAGGGGGGACAGCCTCCCCGGCAGGGCCAGCAGGGAGGGTTTGCTCCGCGTCCGCAGCAAGGAGGCGGATTGAATCAGCGAACTCCGCAAGGAAGTGTTCCGCCGCGTGGGCCGCGGCCTGCGACCGGATCGGCTCAGGGGACCGCGCCTGCGGCATCTCCCGCTGCAGGAAAAGAACGGGTCAGCAATTACGATCCAAACAAGAGCGCATATATGCGCGCACGTGAGGCGGAGAATAAGAAAGCAAAGAATAAGAAAGCGATTGCGCGTGAAACCGCGCCTAGCGCAAAGAATTGGGATGAGGACGGGCCGAGCGGCAGCCGCAGACCAAAGCGCGGCGGCAAGCAGACCATTTTACGTCGGCCGGAACCCGTCGTGATCGAAAAGGCGGTGATCACAACGGAAACCATAACGGTGAAGGAACTTTCAGAAAAGATCGGCAAACCAGCAGCGGAGATTATTAAAAAACTCTTCATGCTCGGTATGCCGACGACCATCAATCAGGAAATCGATTTTGACACCTGCGAACTCGTTGCTTCGGATTTTGGCATCGAGTTGGAGCTGAAGGTTGCAAAGACATTTGAAGAGGTCCTTTCGGACAGCGCGTCGGGCGAATCCGATGCGCCGGAATTACTCAAGACGAGGCCGCCGGTCGTTACGATCATGGGCCATGTCGACCACGGCAAAACCTCACTGCTGGATGCGATTCGCAAGAGCAGCATTACCGAGGGTGAAGCCGGCGGTATTACGCAGCACATCGGCGCTTATACCGTTATGTGCAACGGAAAGCAGATAACCTTTATCGACACCCCGGGTCACGAGGCGTTCACGTCGATGCGTGCTCGCGGCGCTCAGGTAACCGATATCGTTATTCTTGTCGTTGCGGCGGATGATGGCATAATGCCGCAGACGGTAGAGGCGATCAACCATGCCAAAGCCGCGGGCGTACCGATCATAGTAGCGATCAATAAGATGGACAAGCCGGATGCGAATCCCGACCGCGTCAAGCAGCAGCTTACCGAATATGAACTGGTTTCCGAGGAGTGGGGCGGACAGACCATCGTCGTACCTGTGTCCGCCAAGAAACAGACGGGGCTTGATACATTGCTGGAAATGGTTCTTTTACAGGCGGACATACTTGAACTCAAAGCGAATCCAGATCGTCTTGCCAAAGGTACGATTATCGAAGCGAAGCTGGATAAAGGCCGCGGTCCGCTGGCTACCGTCCTGATTCAAAACGGAACGTTACGCCGCGGGGATACGATCGTTGCCGGTACGGCATATGGAAAAGTTCGCGCTATGACGGACGACCGCGGTAGCGCGGTCAACGAAGCGGGTCCATCCACACCGGTCGAGGTTCTGGGATTCAGCGAAGTACCGGATGCGGGCGATATTCTCAACGTTGCCGAGGCGGATAAGCTTTCGCGTCAGGTCGTTGAAGAGCGCCGCGACAAGATCAAGGCGGCGCAGCTCAAGAGCAAGAGCAAGGTTTCCCTTGACGAATTGTTCAACCAGATGGCGGAAGATTCCCTCAAGGAACTCAACATCATTGTGAAAGCGGATGTGCAGGGTTCCGTTGAAGCCGTCAAACAGGCGCTGGAGAAACTGAGCAATGAGGAAGTCCGCGTGCGCTGCATTCACGGCGGCGTTGGCGCGATCACAGGGACGGATATTATGTTTGCCTCCGCCTCCAACGCAATTGTGATCGGGTTTAATGTGCGTCCGGATTCCGGTGCGCGTACGCTTGCGGAAAAAGAAAATGTTGACGTTCGCCTTTACCGCATCATCTATAATGCCATCGACGATGTTAAATCCGCAATGCAGGGCCTGTTCAAGCCGGTCTTCAAGGAGAACGAACTGGGCCGCGCTACGGTTCGCGAAACGTTTAAGGTTTCCGGCGTGGGTACCATTGCCGGCGCTTATGTCAACGAGGGCAAGATCACGCGAAGCGCCCAGATTCGTATTGTGCGCGACGGCGTAGTGATTCACGAAGGAAAGATTGCGTCGCTGAAACGCTTTAAGGATGACGCCAAGGAAGTTCTTACCGGTTACGAATGCGGCATCGGCATCGAGAATTTCAACGATCTGAATGAAGGCGACGTGATTGAGGCGTTTGTCGTAGAAGAAGTCAAGCGTACGTAAAAAAAGTATAGTCGGGTTTGTTTCGGCCGCCCAGACGCGCGCCGGGCGGAGGAGGACATAATGGGTACGTTTCGTTCGGATCGAATGAACGAAGAAGTAAAGAAAACAATCAGCGAGATCGTTCGCGAGATGAAAGATCCGCGTATTTCGGTAATGACGACGTTAACGGAAGTGGACGTGACGAGCGATTTGAAGTACGCGAAGATCAAAGTCTCCGTTTATGACTCGGACGATAGTAAAAGAAAATCGAGCGTGGACGCCCTTAACCATGCCGCGGGTTTCATTGCGCACGAATTGGGCGCGAGGATGCGTATTCGAGCCGTTCCAAGCTTGAAGTTTACCTTGGATAACTCCATTGCCTACAGCGCGAGGATTTCGGAGATACTCAACGAGTTGCATAAGGACGAAGGGAAGGAGTGAGGTGCCATGCTGCAGGATGCTGTCCGCTTTCTGCGAGCGCATGACGATATTCTGCTGATTGCGCATGTCTCTCCGGACGGAGATACGCTTGGCAGCAGTTTTGCGCTGTACGGTACTTTGCTGGAACTGGGGAAACATGCACAGATTGTGTGTGAAGACCCTGTACCCGCTATTTACCGGTTCCTTCCGTTTTCCGATCAGTTGACTCCGCCAGAAAAGGCAAAACCCGCCGAAGCGGTCGTTTGCGTGGACTGCGCCGATCTTGCGCGCGCGGGGCGCTGCGAACCGCTGTTTCACGCGGCGAACACGACGCTGAATATCGACCATCACGGTACGAACGACCGCTATGCGGAAGAAAATTTCGTGCAGAAGGCGGGCGCGACGGGCGAGTTGATCTATAACGTGATTACCTGTCTGAAGGTCACGCTGAACAAAAACATCGCCAGTTGCTTGTATGCGGCGATTACGACCGATACGGGCAATTTTGCCTACTCGAATACGACGCCGGATACGCTGCGCATTGCGGCGGAGTTGCTGGACACCGGCATTGACCTGCCGTATTTGAATCGCTGCCTGTTTCGGACGGTGCCGTTCCATAAACTGAAGCTGCATGCGCTTGCCGTAAGCAAGACACAGCTTTATGAATACGGACGCATCGGGATTTCGTTTCTTACGAAGGACGAAATCCAGCAGTGCGGCGCGACGGGCGAGGACACGGAAGGGATCATCGACGCGATTCGTGATATCGATACCGTCGAGGTTGCGGCGCTGCTGCGCGAGAGCGACGATGGGCTGATCCGCGTCAGTTTGCGCGGGAAATCCAGCGCGGATGTGAGCCGGATTGCCGTACAATTCGAAGGCGGAGGCCATCGTCTTGCGGCGGGCTGCACAATGAAACCGCCGATCGAGGAAGCGACGGCGAAGATACTGGAATGCGCAAAAGAACTTTTACATGGAGAATGCGGCTGATATGGATGGGGTTGTATGCCTTTTGAAACCACCCGGCATGACTTCCAGCAACGCCGTTTCCGATATTCGAAAGCTCTATGGCCAGCAGCGTGTTGGACATCTTGGCACGTTAGACCCGGCAGCCGCGGGTGTGCTCCCCGTTTGTATCGGGCGGGCGACGCGGCTGTTCGATCTTTTGGTCGATAAAGAAAAGGAATATGTTTTTGAAGCGGCTTTCGGAACAAGGACCGATACGCAGGATGCGTTTGGCAAGGTGATGGAAAGGAACGATCGCCGGGTTGGGCGCGAGGAAGTAAAGGACAGTCTGCCGGCTTTTCTGGGAAAACAGATGCAGGAGGCTTCCATTTATTCGGCACTGAAAGTGGACGGCAGGAAGATGTGCGACCTTGCGCGTGCCGGCGAGGCGGTGCAGCCCAAAATACGCGAAATCGATATTCGCGAAATCGAACTTCTGGGACAAACTTCCTACAACCGATTTCTGATTCGTACCGTCTGTTCCAGAGGAACCTACATCCGTTCGCTTTGCGAGAGTATCGCAAAATCGCTGGGAACGGTTGCTTACGTTTCGTTCTTGCTCAGGACGCGCAGCGGTCCGTTTACGATTGAACACGCCAGGACACTGAACGAATTGGAAGAGGAAAAGTCCAGCGTGGCTTTGATGGAATCCATCGTGTCCTGCGAGGAAGCGACGTCGTTTCTTCCGGAACTACGGCTGGGAAAGGACCGAGAGTCGGCGACGAAAAATGGGCTGGAAACGAACTTGTCCGGCGTAGCGGATGGCGTCGTACGCGCGTATGCTTCGGATCAGTTTCTTGGAATCGGAGAAATTCAAGCGGGAAAGTTTCGGCTTTCCATTCATTTATATGAATCGCCCCAACCGTGAAAAGTTCACAAAAGGGGTGTATATATGAGGTTGGTATGGACGAGATAAATCCTGCCGTCGTTGCGCTTGGCATGTTCGATGGCGTTCATTTAGGGCATAGGGCACTGATCCGGCAAACAGTCGAAGAAGCGCAGAAGCGGGACGCGAAACCGGTCGTGTTTACGTTCTCCAATCACCCGATGGAGGTGCTTGGCGGAAACGTCCGGCTGCTTTCGGATATTTCCGAAAGGAACCGGATCCTTCGTTCGCTTGGTGTGGCGGAAGTGGTCAGCGTGCCTTTTACAAGGGAAATGGCGGTACTCGGCACGGAAGCGTTCATCGGCCTTCTTCAAAAGCGCTGGGAGATTCGTTCGATCATCGTTGGATATAACTATACCTGCGGTGACCGCGGCGCTGGTACACCGGAAACTTTAAAGAAAATTGGCGCGCGCAGCGGATTCTCCGTGGTGGTTGTTCCACCTGTGCTCTATGAAAGAATGCCGGTATCCAGTTCGAGAATTCGCGAAGCGATTGAGCGCGGCGACGTCCGGGGTGCCGAAAAAATGCTGCTGCGGCGGTACACGCTGCACGGAAGCATTGTGGAAAACAGGAGAATCGGCAGAAGAATCGGTTTTCCCACGGCAAATATGGAACCGCAGGAAAAGCGCGTGCTGCCGATGGACGGCGTATATGCCACGTTTGCTTGCGTGGAAGGAAAAGTATACCGCGCGGTAACCAATATCGGGACGAATCCGACCGTTCAGGGCGAGAAACGTACTGTTGAAACGCATATTATCGGCTTTGACGCAGATATCTATGGAAAAGAAATGACAATCGCATTCCGCAAGTTTTTACGTGGGGAACTGACGTTCGCAACGCTTGACGAGCTGAAAGAGCAGATACGGGCGGACGTCGAACAGGCGGCGAAAAAGCAGATTTGATTTCGTTTCGTGAAATCCAGCGCCGAGTGTTTACAAGGCGAATCGAATGTGCTATAGTAACTAGGTACTATGACCGTTTACTGGGGGGTAGCGACACTCCGACGCCCCGTCTCAGTTCACGGCAAAATGAGTAAGGAGAAGAGATCATGGACAAACTCGACATCATTCAAAAATACGCGCTTCACGAGGGCGACACCGGCTCCCCCGAGGTTCAGATTGCACTTTTAACCGAGCGGATCAATCACCTGAACGAACACCTGAAGCTGCACCCGAAAGACCATCATTCCCGCCGCGGGCTGCTCAAGATGGTTGGTCAGCGCAGAGGCCTTCTGAACTACCTCAAGGAGAAGGACATCGAACGTTACAGAACGATCGCTGCAAGCCTGAATATTCGCATCAAGTAAAAAAAGAGGCGGGGGCTTTTCCCGCCTTTCTTTTTATATGCAAAATAATCCATACGGGAATTCGTCCCGGCGAGGGTATTTGCATGCAACAGGTACGGTGATCATTCGCCGCTTTTTCGGGGGATGATTGCAGGTATCTCATGAAATTGGTATTAATAAAAGAAGATAAAGAAGAAGAAGGAGCAAACAAAAACAATGGAACGAAACTTCCAAATGCAGCTTGGCGGGCGGACGCTTATCGTCGAGACCGGCAAGTATGCCGAACAGGCGGGTGGAAGCTGTCTTGTCCGGATGGGCGATACAGCGGTGCTGGTTTGCGCAACAATTGCGAAATCGGCGCGCGACGGCGTGGACTTTTTGCCGCTGTCGGTTGAATTTCAGGAAAAATTATATGCCGTGGGCAAGATTCCAGGGGGGTTCATCAAGCGTGAGGGACGCCCGACCGACCGTGCGATTTTAACGTCGCGCCTCATCGACCGGCCTCTTCGCCCGCTTTTCCCCAAAGGATTCTATAACGACGTTCAGGTGGTTGCCACCGTTATGTCCGTCGAGCAGGACGTACAGCCCGAAATCCTCGGGATGATCGGTTCTTCCGTTGCGCTCGCTATCAGCGAAGCGCCGTTTGCAGGCCCGACGGGTTCCGTCGCGGTCGGCATGATCGACGGAGAATATATCATCAATCCGGATCTTGCGCAGCGGGAAAAGAGCTGCCTGAGTCTTACGGTTGCCGGCACAAAGGACGCGGTCATGATGGTGGAAGCCGGCGCGAATGAGATCACCGAGGATCAGATGCTTGGCGCGATTCTGTTTGCGCATGAAGAAATCAAGAAGATCGTGGCTTTCATTTCGGAAATCGAAGCGGAAATCGGCAAGCAGAAGATGGAAGCGATCGTGTATCATCCCGATGAGGAGCTCGAAAAGAAGGTTCGCGCATTTGCGTTTGATAAGGTCGTCTGGTCGCTGGATACGTTTGAGCGCTCCGAGCGGGAAGTACGCGGCGAACGGGTGAAGGCGGAGGTCGTTGAGGCGTTCCAGGCGGAATATCCCGAATCGGCGAAGGACATCGCCGCGATTCTTTACAGCATTACCAAAGAAATCGTTCGCGACAAGATCATCAACAAGAAGATCCGTCCGGACGGACGCGCTCAGGACGAGATCCGTCCGATCTGGAGCGAGGCCGGCATTTTTGCGCGCACGCACGGCAGCGCGGTCTTTACCCGCGGGCAGACCCAGGTCATGACGATTGCAACGCTCGGAACGATTTCGGAAGCGCAGACCCTCGACGGGCTTACGCTGGAAGAAAACAAACGGTATATGCATCAATATAATATGCCGCCGTTCAGCACGGGCGAAGCGAAACCGATGCGCGGCGTCGGTCGCCGGGAAGTTGGGCACGGCGCTCTCGCCGAGCGTGCGCTGGAACCGGTTCTGCCGAGTGAAGCGGAGTTTCCGTATTGCATGCGGCTGGTCAGCGAAGTCATTAGTTCGAACGGATCGACTTCCCAGGCTTCCATCTGCGCAAGCACGCTGGCGCTGCTGGATGCGGGCGTTCCGATTAAGAAATCGGTCGCTGGCGTAGCTATGGGACTGATCAAGGACGATTCGACCGGCAATATCGCCATTCTGACCGATATTCAGGGTCTTGAGGACTTCCTTGGGGATATGGACTTTAAGGTAGCAGGCACGAGAGACGGCATCACCGCGATCCAGATGGATATCAAGATCAAGGGGATCAACCGGGAAATCCTAACACGCGCGCTGGAACAGGCGCGCAAGGGGCGCTTGTTTATACTGGATAAGATGGCCGAAACGCTGCGTGAGCCGCGTGCCGAGCTTTCTCCATATGCGCCGCGCATTATTACGTTCTCGATCAATCCGGACAAGATCCGCGAGGTCATCGGCAGCGGCGGAAAGACGATCAACAAGATTATCGCCGATACCGGCGTGAAGATCGACATCGAAGACGACGGCACGGTATACATCGCTTCGCCGGATTCGGCGGCGGCGGCGGAAGCCAAGCGTATTATCGACGGGATCGTAAAGGAAATCGAAGTCGGCGACGTATACCTCGGTACCGTTGTGGGCATCAAAGACTTTGGGGCCTTTGTCAACCTGAAACCTGGCACCGACGGACTGCTCCATATTTCGCGAATCTCGAATAAGCGGGTGGAGAAAGTCGAAGACGTGCTCTCCATGGGCGAACAGGTACTGGTCCGCGTGATTGAGATCGATCCGAAATCCGGAAAGATCAGTCTGACGCGCAAGGATATGTTACCGCCGGAAAAGAACTAAGGGTTGTTTCGTCCGTAGAAGCATAAGGGTGCGGCGGGTTTGCCGCATCCTTTTTCTGTAAAAACAGTATCGCTGGCCATTACGATTGGTAGTCGCGCGGGATGGGAATTTGTGGTACAATACAGAATCGTTATAAGGCGCGTGAAAGGGAAAATCGTAAAATGATTTGTCAAACGACGTTGGGAAACGGAATTCGTCTGATTTATGAAAAAGTGGAGCATGTCCGCTCCGTTGCGTTGGGCGTTTGGGTCGACGCGGGATCCGTGCGTGAAACCGAAGAAACGGCGGGCGCTTCGCACCTGATCGAGCATATGGTGTTTAAAGGAACCGAACGCAGGAGCGCGGAGCAGATCGCGATCGAAATGGATGCCGTCGGTGGAAACATGAATGCGTTTACCGGCAAGGAATGCACGTGCTTCTATACAAAAGTGCTGGACGAACATCTCGATCTTGCGGCGGATATGCTTGCCGATATTGTATTTCACAGCACATTTGACAAGGACGAACTGAAAAAAGAGCAGGGTGTCGTCGTTGAGGAAATCCTCATGAACGAGGATACGCCGGAGGACCTTGTTTCGGAAGAAAGCAACATTCTGTTCTTTGGAGACGAAGCGCTGGCGAGCCCCATTCTGGGGTCAAAAGCGAGCGTTCGCGCGTTTACACGCGAATCCCTTCTGCAGTACAAAAACACGTACTACCTCCCGAGGAATATCGTGGTATCCTGCGCCGGCAATTTTGACGAAGCGCGTCTGATCGATGTGATAACCCGCTATTTTGACGTGCCGTATGCGGAAAGCGCCGCGCAGCCGGTCACGCAGAAGTATCCCGGCGGAAAGCGGGTAAAGTTTGTCGAGAAAGATGTGGAGCAGGTGCATATCTGCGTTACGCTTCCGGGATACGCACGCGACTCCGAAGGACAATACCCGCTTGCGGTGCTGTCGAATATTATCGGCGGCAGCATGAGCTCGCGGCTCTTCCAGACGATTCGTGAAAAACTGGGATTGGCATATTCCGTTTACTCTTATCCGACGAGCTTCACGCAGACAGGGACTTTCACGCTGTATGCAGGGACCGGCGAAGAGCAGGCGGAAGAGGTTCTCAAACGTATGATAGACGAAATCGAACGCGTCCATCGAAACGGCGTTACAAAGGAAGAGCTTGCGCGCTGCCGCGACCAGCTGAAGGGGAGTTATCTACTTGGAATGGAATCGACAAGCGCGCGCATGAACGCATTGGGTAAGGTGCTGCTGTTACAAAAACGTGAATATAACGAACAGGAAACCATTCGCCGAATCGAATGTGTTACAATGGAAGATGTGGAACGGATTCTTCCTGCGTGTCTCGACTGGAATGAGGCGGCGACGGCAATGGTTGGCAGGCTTAAAAAACGCAAGCCAGCGCTGGAGAAACTGCTGCAATAAACCGATATTTATGACGATTAAATCCCCCTACAGGAGGAAGTATTTTGGATAAACTCGATATCATTTTTCAGCTTCAGCAATCGTTGGACCAGGATATTGCGCAGCGAAGAAACCTGCAGTATACCCGCGAAGAATGGATGCAAAAAGAAGTTCTTGCCATGCTTTCGGAACTGACCGAGGTGCTTGACGAGGTGAATTTTAAATGGTGGAAGAATCCGAAGCCCGTTGACGACGCAGCGCTGAAAGGGGAGCTGGTCGACGTTCTCCACTTCTTTGTAAGCATGTGCCTCAAGAGCGGCATGGACGCAGAAGAGCTGTTTTCACTCTATCGGGCAAAGAATCAGGAAAATTTTGATCGCCAGTACGGCAGGTCTCAAAAACAGGGTTACGAAGTTGGCGGTGGCAACAATGGCTAAATCGAAGGTGCGGATCAAAGGCCGCTTCTTTATGATGATTCTGATTTTACTCGGCGCAATTGCTTTGATTGTGGTTGTCGCGAACGTGCTGAAAAAAACGGGTGAAATCGAATTTGGTTCACTCGGCGCGGATATGGACGTATCCGCGGCGATTATCCGCGACGAAACCGTTATTATGTCCGAGCCATATGAAAAGATTACCTTCGACGTGGTGGAGGGCGAAACGGTCAATAACGATCAGGTGATTGCGCAGCTGTACAAACGCGGTTATCAGGAAGAAACCATGGTTTCGCTGCTGAATCTTCAGAAGCAGATCTACGATTACCAGATGCAGCTGCTTGGCGGCCAGGAAACGCCGGAGCTTGCGGAACTGAACGAAAACATCAATACGGTTGAACTGCAGATCCGTGCGGTCTCGCGCGGCGAAAGCGATTTGGATATGCTGGATCTGGAACAGACGGTTAAGGACCTTGAGGCACAGCGGATTACTCTGATGCAGAGCATCGTTACGCCGGATACAACCTTAACGCAGATGTACAGTGATCTCAAGACACAGAAAAGCGCGATGTCCGGCTGGACACGCGATATTAAAAACACATCCGGAACGGGGATCGTAAGTTTCTATTTTGATGGATACGAGCAGGTACTCAACGTAAACAAACTATCCACAATCAACTCGGCGCTTGTAAAAACGGTTGTCAAGGGCGGTAATACGGCGAACATTGCGGAGACCACCAGTGAAACGCCCTTATATCGTATTATCAACAATACCCACTGGTTCATCGCATTTGTGACAAACGCAACCGATCCAATGCGTCTTGCGGATGGCGAGCAGTATAATGTGATTTTCCAGGATTATTCCGATCAGCAATACACCGCGACGGCGCGCGCCGGCACCGTTTCGGAAAATGCTGTGGTCAATATTCTGGAATTCAATGTGGATATCGGCAAGTTAATCGGCGTTCGAACGGTTAAGGCAACGATCTCCAAATCTGCGCAGGGGCTGGTTGTCCCGCTGAAAGCCATTGAGATTGTCAGCGGCGTTCCCGGAATCAATGTCGCATATGGCGACTCGGTGCTCCGGGTGGAAGTCGATATCCTTGCGCAGGACACCAACAAGGCGGTCATCCGTGCAAAAAATTCATCGGACAATCTTACCGCGGGAATGAAGTATTTGAAACCATGACCAGTATTGCAGAGAACATCGAATCCGTACGGGAGGAGATATCGGGCGCGTGCACGCGCGCCGGCAGGAACACGGAAGAGGTACTCCTCGTTGCCGTCTCCAAGTATCAGAGCGTTGAGCGGATGCAGGAGGCTGCGCAGGCCGGAATCCGCGTATTTGGCGAAAATCATGCGCAGGAATTGATCGAAAAGAAAACTTTTTTTGAACAGCAGGGTTGTTCCGTGCATTTTATTGGACAACTGCAGACGAATAAGATAAAATATGTCTGCGGTTTTGTCGGTCTCATCGAGTCGGTGGATCGGGAGAACCTTGCGGAACTGCTGAACCGGAGAGCGGAGTCGCAGAAAGTTGTGCAGGATATCCTCATCCAGGTCAACATCGGTGCGGAAGTGCAAAAGGGCGGCGTCACGGATGGGGACTTGGATTGTTTTGCGGATTTGATTGGTTCCTATCCGGCGTTGCGTTTGCGTGGACTCATGTGCGTGCCGCCGGCGCTGGATCCGGAAGAAGCGCGTCCGTATTTTCGAAGGATGCGGAAGAACTACGAGAGGATGCAAAGTCGGTTCGACCCGGACGTATTCAATACGCTTTCGATGGGGATGAGCCATGATTTTGCAATTGCAATAGAAGAAGGGGCTACGCAGATACGCGTTGGGACCCGGATCTTCGGCGCACGGAACAAACTGTAAAAATGAAAGAAATGCCGCCTTGTTTCGCGGCTGACGGTTTTCGGAGGAAGACGGATGGCAAGCCTTTATACCAAATTCTTGGATTTCATTGGCATTGAGGAAAGCGACGAAGTTGAAGATGATCGCCGGGACGACGGGTATTACCGTAACGATTCGGACGATCGCGGAAACGGAAATATTGTAAGCTTTAACAACAACGGCGCGAAAGCAGCCGCTGCCCCTGCGCATCGCAGAAACGATCGCGTTCAGGGTGCTTCCGGCGCAAATCTGCCGATTTCCGGCGGCATGAAGATGATTGTTTATCATCCGGTGAGCTATGAGGATACGCAAAGCATCATTGACAATCTAAAAAACAGAAAACCCGTGATCGTGAATATGGAAGAATTGGAAATCGATACCGCGCAGCGAATTCTGGATTTCCTTTCCGGCGCCGTATACGCGCTGAATGGAACGATGTGTAAGATTTCCCGCGGAATATTCGTTGTCGCGCCGAATAATTACGATGTAGTTGGCAACGGCGAGGACGATTACGGGGATCTCGTATAAGACGTTCCACGAAAACGGTCGGTTCATGACGGCACATCAGAATCTTGGTGTGCCGATTTTGGTAAAGTAAGGAAATAAGACAGTTCGGGCGGACAGGGAGATCGCAAGGAGGACACTATGCGCGTAGAAGATGTTGTGAACAAAGTATTTGCGCGCTCCTTTATGGGGTACGATATTGAGCAGGTCGATCTGTTTTTGGATGAAGTAATCGAACGGTTCGAGCAGTATGAGTCCGAACGAAAAGAAATGCTCATTGCCATGGAATATTTGCTGGACAAATTGGAAAACGAACAGAAGTTGCCAATTGCCGAAATGAAAAAGGCGATCCATTCCGGAAAGCCTGAAAAAAAACGGTCGGCCCAAAGCGAGCGGAACACAGAGGGAAACGGTTCAAAGAGCACAAAGAAGAGAAAAGTATCCGCCGAAGGGGTGCAGCTTAGCCAGAAGGAGAAGCAACAAACAGCGAGATCAATTGCGCGCGGAACGCAGCCGCCCAAACCGGTGCGTGCTCCAAAGGTTGCGCGTGTCAGCGTACCGCAGCAGACATTGATGCAACAGATGCAAGAAGCCGCGTTCCATACTAAACCGGACGGACGGCAGGACAAGGCGCAAAAAAAAGGAACCACAGCCGAACAGCAGGTCGAAAAATACGAAGAGGAGGCGCCCGTCATGGAAAACTGGCTGGACGAATTGCTTGTTAACCTGGTTGAAAGAGAAAAGACTGGCTACGGTGTTCCTCTCGATAGCATGGAAACCCCAAATTGCAATAACGGAGACGTTGAGACGAAGAACGGGTACGCTGAACAAAGCGCACCGGAGAATGAAACCGGCGAGGATGAAGAAATGGAAAGCGAGGGCTTTCCGGAAGGAAGCGACCGGGGCGAATGACGAAGCAATCTTTTTCATATCCCTCCGTTTCGCTGGAAGAACTGAAAGCGCGCGGGATCAAACAGCCGGACTTCGTGCTGGTTTCGGGCGACGCGTATATCGACCATCCGAGCTTTGGTCCGGCGGTGATTACACGTGTGCTCGAAAGCAAGGGGTACAGCGTGGGTTTAATTTCGCAGCCCGACTGGCACGATGCAGCTGCGTTTCGGGCGCTGGGGAAACCGAAGCTTGCGTTTCTGGTTACGGCGGGGAATTTGGACAGCATGGTCAACCACTACGCCGTTTCCGGCGCCCGGCGAAGCAGCGACGCCTACACGGAGAATGGCGAGGCGGGGAAACGTCCCGACCGTGCTACGATCGTATACGCAAATCGCTGCCGGGAAGCATACGCGGGGGTGCCGCTGATTATCGGCGGGCTGGAGGCGAGCCTGCGGCGGTTTGCGCATTATGATTATTGGGACGACCGTGTAAGGCACTCCATTCTTTATGACGCCTGCGCGGATTTACTGGTCTATGGCATGGGGGAACGCGCGATCGTTGCGATTGCGGAGGCTTTGCGGCAAGGCAGGGCCGTGTCGTGCATTACGGAGATTCCGGGCACATGCTATCGCGTTCCAAGTCCGGATTCGGCAGGCGACGCCATTGTGCTGCCAACGTATCATGAGGTTGCAGCCGATCGAAAAAAATACTGCGAAGCCTTTGCCCTGCAAACCGAAGAACAGGATGCGATCCGCGGAAAGCGGCTGCTGCAGCCGCATGAGAAGGGCTGCCTTGTCTGCAATCCTCCCGCTTTGCCGCTGACGACGCGGGAACTGGACGAGGTTTACGCGCTGCCGTTTACCCGAAAGCCGCACCCTTCCATTCGAGGGCACGTACCTGCGCTGGATGAGGTCTCGTTTTCGATCACTTCGTCGCGGGGATGCTTTTGCAACTGCAATTTTTGCGCGCTGACGTTCCATCAGGGACGCATCGTAACGGCGCGCTCGCACGAATCGATCCTGGAGGAAGCGGAGAGTTTTCTTCACGATCCAACGTTTAAGGGATATATTCACGACGTTGGCGGTCCGACCGCAAACTTCCGGCATCCGGCTTGCCAGAAACAGCTGAAAAGCGGAGTATGCGCAGGAAAACAATGCATCGGCTTTTCCGCATGTAAAAATCTTGATACTTCGGAGACGGATTACGTCTCTCTGCTTCGGAAACTGCGCGCGCTCGACGGAGTGAAAAAAGTTTTCGTCCGCAGCGGGGTACGCTATGATTATGCGTTGCTTGACAGGGACGACGCTTTTTTGCGCGAGTTGATCGAGTACCATGTCAGTGGGCAGCTCAAGGTTGCTCCCGAACATGTTTCCGATCGGGTGCTGAAATACATGAACAAGCCGCCGCACGCGGTTTATGAAAGATTCGTGCAAAAGTTCGAAGCGATCAACCAGAGCCTTGGAATGCGGCAATATCTGGTGCCGTACTTAATCAGTTCACATCCCGGGGCGACGATTCAGGACGCGATCGAACTTGCATTGTACCTGAAAAAGATCAACCATAAGCCCGAACAGGTGCAGGACTTTTATCCTACGCCGGGAACGGCGTCGACCTGCATGTACTATACAGGCCTGGATCCTTTTACCATGCAGCCCGTTTACGTAGCAAAAACGCGGGAAGAGAAAGCGATGCAGCGAGCGCTGATGCAGTGCCATATCCGCGGGAACTGGCCGCTGATTCGAAAAGCGCTGCGGCTGGCGGATCGGGAGGATCTGATCGGCAATGGAAAAGGATGTCTTGTTCCGCCGGATTTCATCTCGGAAGACGCAGGTTTGCGAGTAAGGGGCAGCGGAGAACGGGACAAGAACCGCCGGAAAGGCAGCCGGGCTGGCCAGCAGGCCCAAAAGAACGCTGGCGCAAAACGGAGCGGCTCTCATCGCGGGCATAGCTAAAAGCGGCACGGAAAAAATCTGTTGCCGATTCCGGCCGGAAACGCGCGAAGTTATTGACAAAACGCCGGCCAGCCGATACAATATCCCATGTTGCGTGAAAAACGCGCGGTCCTTTTCCTGTGCGCGAAAGCAAGGTATTACGCGCCGATTTCCTCGGCGGACAAGGCGGTGGAAATCATGCGGATTCGTGTTTCAAACGGGATTCGTCAGGCGGGCGATCCATTTGAGTTCGAAACGAGCGAGCGCTTCCTTCCTCAGACATTTGGCGAGCGGACGATCGTGTTCAGCGAACCGGTATCCGTTTTTGGTACATATGTCTATGATGGGAAGGCGTTTACGGTAACGGCGCAAGCGGAAGCTGCGGTGGAGACCGTCTGCGCAAGGTGCGCGAAACCTTTTATCGAGCATATCCCGTTTCACTTTTCGGAACGGTTTGTGAAAGGGGAAGAACTCTCGGAAGAGGACGAGACGTATCCCTATACGGGCGACGAACTCGTGCTGGACAAGGCCGTGCTGGACAACCTGTTTTTGGAGTTGCCCATCGCGAGCGTGTGCCGGGAGGACTGTAAGGGGCTTTGCCCCGTATGCGGCGTGGATCGCAACACAACCGCCTGCAATTGTACCATTGAAGAAGCCTAGGGCGGTTGGACTGTCCGAAGTGCTATCAGATGAAGAATAGGAGGGATTATCATGGCAGTACCCAAGAGAAAAACGTCTAAGGCGAGGCGTGATTCGCGCAGAGCGGCGAATACCGTTATGACGGCTCCGCAGCTCAACGAGTGCCCGCAGTGCCACTCGCTTGTGCCGCCCCACACGGTTTGCAAGACGTGCGGTTATTATGGTGGCAAGCCGGTCGTCGATATGGATCAGAAGGAAAAGAAGAACGCCTGATTATCCGTCTTTCGGTATCGTTCGATCACAGCTTAAAATTACATGAATGCAACGGGACTTTCCTGAGCGATAGCCGGGGAAAGTCTTTTTGCGTTGCATCAAAGCGAGATATCCCGTATAATAAATCGATCGAAGGCGACGGAGGATCCGGCCGCCTTTCGTTTGCCGGGATGCTCTTCGCGGCAGTGTGAAGTATATTTTGGGCGGCGGCGTCTGGCCGCCGGGTGGGAGAAGGAATTATGAAAATTGCAATTGACGCAATGGGGGGAGACCATGCGCCGCAAGCCGTATTGGAAGGAATTCAGCTTGTTTTACCGGAACTGGCGCAAAACACGGAGCTTATTTTGTATGGCGATGAAACAGCTCTGAAAAAAGGGCTGAATGACTTTGGAATTACGGACGGACGGGTCAGAATCGTTGCGACAAGCGAAGTGATCGGCTTCGACGAACAGCCGACACTTGCGATCCGCAGGAAAAAGGATTCCTCTATGGTGCGTGCAATCGAAGCGGTTGCCGCCGGCGAAGCGGACTGCGTTCTGTCCGCCGGAAGCACCGGCGCGCTTTTAACGGGAGGCACCTTGATTATTAAGCGGATCAAGGGCGTGAAGCGGCCCGCGCTGGCGACCGTGCTGCCGACGATGGAAGGCTGCGTATTACTGCTTGACTGTGGGGCGAATACGGACTGCAAGAGCGATTACCTTGTGCAATTCGCGTTGATGGGGTCCGTATATATGCGCGGCGTGCTGGGGATAGAGAACCCAAGAGTGGGGCTTCTCAACAATGGGACCGAAGAAGAAAAGGGAAACGAGCTGACCAAGGAGACGCATGAGCTGCTGAAGTCGTCGCCCGTTTGCTTCGCAGGCAACTGCGAGGCGAGGGATGTTCTTAACGGTGAATTCGACGTTGTGGTTTGCGACGGGTTCGATGGAAACATCGTTCTGAAAGGAACGGAAGGAACGGCATCCTTCATGATGAGTCTGCTGAAGAAGGGAATGACGTCGAGCCTGCGGACAAAAATCGGCGCGCTGCTCTGCAAACCCGCTTTTCGGATGCTGAAGAAAAAACTGGACTATACCGAATATGGCGGAGCGCCGCTTCTCGGCGTAAACGGCGGCGTGATCAAAGCGCACGGCAGCTCGAACGGCAAGGCGTTTCGATCGGCAATCCTGCAAGGTGTGAAACTTGTCTCTTCCGGCGTGACCGCGCTTCTTACGGAAGGAATCGCTTCTATGGAATTGGAAGAGTAGTTCGATCGGGAAAACCAGAAGAGTAGTTCAATTGGGGAGGCTGGAAGAACAGTTCGATCGGAAAGCTGGTAGAATCGTTCGATCGGGGCAAGAGGATTGACAGATTGACCCGTGTACTATAGAATACTACGCGAATGAGATGCGAAAAAACGCGTCGAAAAGGAGTTTTGAATATGTATTTTGAAAAAGTTCGAGATATTATTGCCAAACAGTTAGACATCGACGCTGCGAGCATCGAGATGAACAGCCGGCTCATCGACGACCTTAAGGCGGACTCGCTGGATATCGTCGAGCTCATAATGGATCTGGAGCAGGAGTTTAACATTGAGATCCCGGACGAAGAACTGCCGAAGGTTCAGACTGTCGCCGATATCGTAGGATATCTCGACAAAAAGTGACCGGAACACAAGCAAATGGTTACCCGCATCCGAAGGTAGAGATAGGGTGCGGGTTTTTTCGTGAAGTACGAGGAGAAACCGCTTCGCACATTGCGATTTTTCTTCCGAAGCTGTTCTTCAAAGCCTGAGGACAGTGACTGAAATCTAACGAATCAGGGTGCATCGCATGCCGCAGATGACAAACGCGCTTTCCTTACTCGAAGAAACGTTAGCGTATTCGTTTTCCGACCGTTCCCTTTTGGAAACGGCGCTGACGCATACCTCGTTTGTCAAGGGGGACGGGAAACGGCAAACGCATAACGAACGCCTTGAGTTCCTGGGCGACGCTGTGTTGGAGCTCTGCGTCAGCGAACACCTGTTTCGAACGCATCCGGAGCTGCAGGAAGGCGCAATGACGCGCCATCGCGCAAGGTTGGTTTGCGAGCAGGCGTTGTTTTCCGCTGCGGTTTCGCTGGGTATCCCGGAATGCTTGCGGCTTGGCAACGGGGAGGAACTGACTGGGGGTCGCAGCAAACCTTCGATTGTGTCGGATGCTCTGGAGGCCGTGATCGGTGCAATTTACCTGGATGGCGGGTTGGAAAATGCGCGGCGAGTCATTTTGGAACACGTGATCCGGCTGCTGGAGGATGCTCGTGTGGACGAGACCGACCGGGATTACAAAACGCGCCTTCAGGAACACGTGCAAAAGGGACATATCGGCATTTTGGAATATGAATGCCTTGGCGAGACGGGACCGGAGCATCAAAAGCTGTTTACCATCTGCGTCCGACTTTCCGGCGAGCCCATCGGCGAGGGGAAGGGGCATAACAAACAGAGCGCCGGGCAGGCGGCTGCGAAAGACGCATTACTTCGGCTCGGTGTACTGGGGGATGGCGCATGCGACTGACGAAGCTGGAGCTCAACGGATTCAAATCCTTTGCGCGAAAAACGGAAATACGATTTGGAGACGGCGTAACGGCCATCATTGGCCCAAACGGCAGCGGAAAGAGCAACCTGTCGGACGCAGTGCGCTGGGTATTGGGCGAACAAAGCGCAAAAGCATTGCGCGGTTCGAAGATGGAGGACGTTATCTTCAACGGCACGCAGCAGCGTAAGGCGCTTGCCTACTGCGAAGTAACGCTGATCTTCGATAATAGCGACGGAAAACTGAATATCCCGTTCAACGAAGTGGCGATTACGAGACGCGTATACCGATCGGGCGAAAGCGAATACTGCATCAACCGGAACAACTGCCGTTTAAGGGACATTCAGGATCTGTTCTGCGATACCGGAATTGGCCGGGATGGATACTCGATCATCAGTCAGGGCAAGGTGGAGGAGATCCTCTCCAACAAGAGCGGCGACCGCCGCGCCGCGTTCGAAGAAGCGGCGGGTGTCATGCGATATCGTGTACGCAAGGAAGAGGCCGAGCGTAAACTTGCGAATACCGAGAAAAATCTTGAACGAATCGAAGATATCTTAAAGGAACTGGCGGATCGGCTCAGCCCACTGGAAGAGCAGAGCGCTTCCGCGCGCGCTTATCTGCGCCTTCGCGACGAACTAAGGGATTTGGAAGTCAATCTTTTCCTATACCAGTACGACCGCGTGCAGGAAAAACTGGAGCAAATTGCCGAAACGACTCGGCAGATGATTGCGGAGCGCGATCTTGCCGAAGCGGAACAGACGGCGTTGTTCAATACCAGCTCCGCGTTGGAAGAACAGCTGAAAGCACTGGACGCGACGCTTGGCGTGCACCAGAACCAATTGATGGGGATGGTTTCCGAAGCGGAGTCGCGTGTTGGCGCAAGCCACGTGCTGGAGGAAAGACGCGATAATGCTCTCGCGCAAAAACGACGCATTTCTCAGGACCGCGAGCTGGCAAACACCCGCGTGGAGGAGCTTGGCGCGGCAATTGCCAATCTGCAGGCGGACGAATCCGGCCAGGCCGCGCTGTCCCTGATTGAATCGCAAATGCAGATTTCCGAAGAGCGGCTTGGTGCGCTGGACGGCGATATCGGAGCGCGCGAAGAATCGCTGGAAGCGATGAAAAACGGCATTATCGAAGCGATGAACCGTATGTCGGATGTGAAATCCAGCGTATCGCGCTTCGATGCGATGCGTGTCTCCATAAACGAACGCCTGACGGCAATTGAATTGGAATCGAAGCGTCGCGCCGACGATACGGCGCGGCTGGAGGAAGAACTCGAACAGGCAAAACGCCAGCATATCGTAGAAGCGGATCGTCTGGAGCAGGCAAAGCGGGACTTCGACGGATCGGTTGAAAACCGGCGCAAAACACTGGATGCGTTTGCCGCTCTGAGAGAAGAGATTTCACGTGACGAGCAGGGGTTGAGTTCGCTGCAATCCCGGCTTCGTGTGCTGGACGAAATGCAGCGTTCGCGGGAAGGGTATTACGCGAGCGTTAAAAACATCCTGAGGGACGCACCGAACGACGCAAAACTTTCGCACGCGATCGTAGGCGTAGTTGCGGAACTTCTGCGCGTGCCGAAGGAATACGAAATCGCCGTTACCATGGCGCTGGGTTCCACTCTTCAAAACATCGTGACCCCGACCGCGGAGGACGCAAAATACGTAATCGAATATCTTCGCGCCAGGGATTATGGCCGTGCAACCCTGCTTCCAATGGCACTGCTGAATCCTACTCGCATGACGCGCGAAGAGCGCGCACTGCTCGAAATGCCGGGTTGCATCGGCGTTGCGAACGAGTTGGTGGATTGCGACGAAAACGTGCGCGGCGTCATGGATTACCTGCTTTGCCGAACGATTATTGTCAAAGATCTCGACGCCGGTATCGCTCTGAAAAAACGCTCGCGCGGCGCGTTCCATATTGCAACGCTGGAAGGCGACATCATCAGCACCGGCGGCTCCATGAGTGGCGGAAGCCTTCAGAAGAACAGCTTCAATCTGCTCAGCCGCGAACGTGAAATCCAGGAACTGCGTGAAAAGTTGAAAAAGTCGGAGAACTCTCTTGAAGAAAAGAGACAGCGACTCCGGCAATGGGAGCAGGACGTCCTGCGCTGTGATATTCAGGTGGACTCCTTCCGCGATGCGGTGCATGCCTGCGAAATTGCGGCGGCAAAACAGGCCGAGCAGCTGGAGATGATCCGCAGGGATGTGGAAATCAGCGCACAGAGCGAACAGGCGCTTGCCGAGGAGCGCGAACAGCTCAGCGAAAATCTCGCGGGAATCGAACGGGAACGTCTGCAAGCGGACGAACAGCAAGCCGGTCTGGAACAGGGGAATGCCGCAACCCGGGAAGACGTAGTCCGCGCCCAAAGCGAATTGATTGAAATTCGAAAACAGCGGGAATCGCTCGCCGCCGAGCTGACCGAGCAGAAGGTGCGGCGCATGGCGCTCACGAAGGAGCGTGACGCGGTATATACCGAGCAAAAGCGGCTCGTTTCCGAGCATCGCGATCTGACAATCCGGCTCAACGCTCTGGCGAAAGAAGCGGAGGAGAACGACGGCACAATTGCTTCCATCGAAGCGGAGCTGACCGGTATTCAGGCGCAGATTCAAAGCGATTCGAAACTGACGGAAGCCGAGAAGGAAGCGCAGAAGAAGCTGGAAGAGGAGCGCTTGAGCATCTCTTCGGCGTTATCCGAACAGCGCGCGAGGCGTGAAGAGCTCCTGGCGTCCACGCGTGAACTTGCCGAACGGCTCCATAAACAGGAAATGACGCAGAGCCGGATCGAAATGGAGCTCGGCGCCATGCAGGACCATATTTGGGAAGAGTATGAACTGACATATGAAAACGCGGCGGCTTTGAAACATGAAATCGCGATTGGCGCAAGCAACGCACGCGTGAATGAAATCAAACAGGAAATCAAATCGCTGGGGGATATCAACCTCGGCTCGATTGAAGAGTATAAATCCGTTTTTGAACGGCACAGCGAGTTAAACACGCAGTGTGAAGATCTGCAGAAAGCAAAGGCCGATCTTGAAACGCTGATCGTGGAACTGACAACGACGATGGAATCCGTTTTTCTGAGACAGTTCGAAATGATTCAACAGAATTTCTCGAGCACATTCTCTGAACTCTTTGGCGGAGGACAGGCGGAACTCCGCCTGGCGGATAAAAGCGACGTGTTAGGCTGCGATATCGATATCATCGCGCAGCCGCCGGGAAAGAAGTTACAGCTGCTCTCGCTGCTTTCGGGCGGAGAACGAACGCTCACCGCTATCGCACTGCTCTTTGCTATGCTGAAGTTGAAACCGCCGGCGTTCTGCATGCTGGACGAAATCGAATCCGCACTGGACGAGGCGAACGTGACTCGCTTTGCAGACTACGTGAAACGTTATTCGGATGGTACGCAATTCATTTTAATTACGCACCGGAAGGGTAGCATGGAGGTCTGCGACACGCTTTACGGGGTGTCTATGGAAGAAAAAGGCGTGAGCAAGGTCGTTTCGGCTCGCTTCGGAGAAAACGGAATCGCGGCTGGTGAAGGCCCGGTTCACTAAACGAGACAGAATAAGGAAGATACATCGGGGAAAACGGAATCGCGGCTGGTGAAGGTCCGGTTCACGAAACGGGACAGAATAAGGAAGATATATCGGGGAAAACTGAATTGCGGCTGTTGAAGGCCCGGTTCACGAATCGGGACAGAATAAGGAAGATATATCGGAGAAAACGGAATCGCGGCTGGTGAAGGTCTGGTTCACGAAACGGGACAGAATAAGGAAGATTATATATGGAAAAGAAACCGCTGTTTCAAAAATGGAAAACTGGATTGGGAAAAACCCGAACGGGTCTTCTCTCCAGAATTTTTTGTTCAAAAGAAGGTTTGAACGAAGAGTTTTACGAAGAATTGGAAGAAGCTTTGATCCTGGCGGATGCGGGAGCGGCGGTAACGGAGCGGTTGCTGGACGAACTGCAGGCTGCGATCAAAGAGAAGAAACTTTCGAGCCGAGCGGAGGCCAGACAGGAGCTTACTTCCATTATTTCGAGACTGGTTGTTATCGAAAAGCCTTTTCCCGCGGATTTGGGACCCGCCGCGATCCTCATCGTTGGAGTCAACGGCGTTGGCAAAACCACGAGCATTGGAAAACTTGCGAACAGTTATCGCGAGCAAGGGCGCAAAGTAATGCTCGCTGCTGCGGACACTTTCCGGGCAGCAGCCGCGGAGCAGCTTGGCGAATGGGCAAAGCGCGCGGACGTTGCAATGGTTAAACACGGGGAAGGTGCGGATCCTGCCGCGGTCGTGTTCGATGCGATTGCTTCGTACAAAGCGAAAGGATGCGATCTGCTGCTCTGCGATACGGCCGGACGGCTGCATAATAAAGCGAACCTTATGAACGAGCTTGGCAAGATTCGGCGCGTGATCGCGCGTGAACTGCCGGACGTACCCTGCGAAACCCTGCTTGTTCTGGATGCGGTAACGGGCCAGAACGCGGTTGTGCAGGCGAAGGCGTTTTCCGAAGTATGCCAGTTGGACGGCGTGATTCTGACCAAGCTGGATGGAACCGCAAAGGGGGGCGTCGTGATCTCCATTTGCGAATCGCTTGAAGTGCCGGTGCGGTTCGTGGGTGTCGGCGAAGGGATCGACGACCTGCAGCCGTTTAATCCGGCACTATTTGCCCAGGCTCTGCTTCTTAGTGAAAACGAGTAGGATTTTCGGAACGAAAGAGAAGAATCTGCTTGACATTTTTCCCTGTCGCCGTATAATGGTACGGTGTAAAGCAAAATAGCTTTACAGGAGAGCTATGGATCGACTTGTTCAGCTGGGGCAACTTGTAGACTGGTATGGCGCTTTTTTGACTGAGCGCCAGCGTTCGCTTGTGCGTCAGTATGCGTATGAGGATTGTTCGTTAGGGGAAATTGCCGAGCGGGAAGGAATTTCCAGACAAGCGGTTCGGGATGCAATCCAAACCGCCGAGACGGAACTGCTCGGAATGGAAAGCAAGCTTGGTTTGATTGAGAAAAACGAAAAGGCAACCCGACTGCTCGAACAGCTGAATGAAACAAAGCTCGACGATACTCAAATGGAATTGATTCGCCAGTTAACGGAACTGATTTCGGAGGAATAGGATGGCGTTCGAAGGCGTCTCTCAGAAACTGCAGGCGGTTTTCAAAAAATTGAATTCGCGCGGGAAACTCACGGAAAACGACGTGAAGGAAGCGATGCGTGAAATTAAGCTTGCTCTGCTGGAAGCGGACGTGAACTTCGTCGTTGTAAAAGAATTCATTAAAACCGTAACCGATCGCGCCGTGGGCAGCGAGGTGCTGGAAAGCTTGACTCCCGGTCAGCAGGTCATCAAGATTGTCAATGAGGAACTCACGCGCCTGATGGGTGGCGAGCATGCAAAACTGGAGTTTGGCGTGCAGAAGCCGGCGGTTCTTCTGATGGCCGGTCTTCAGGGCGCGGGCAAAACCACCATGTGCGGCAAACTTGGCGGCTATATCCAAAAGAATTACGGGAAAAGCGTGCTGTTGACCGCTTGCGATATCTACCGCCCCGCGGCGATTCAGCAACTCCAGATCGTCGGCGAAAAGCTGGACATTCCCGTTTATGAGCATGGCGTGCAGGACCCGGTTCTCACCGCGAAGGAAGCGGTGGCCGAGGCAAAACGGAAATTTATCGACGTAGTGATCGTCGATACGGCGGGGCGTCTGCATATCGACGGAGATATGATGGAGGAGCTTAAACGAATCCGGGATGCGGTGAATCCTTCCGAAATCCTGCTTGTTGTGGATGCAATGACCGGGCAGGACGCCGTTAACGTTGCCAAAGCATTTCACGAAACTGTGGCGCTGACCGGCGTAATCCTGACAAAGCTCGATGGCGATACGCGCGGCGGCGCGGCGCTCTCCGTGCGGTCGGTAACGGGGAAACCGATCAAATTCTCCGGTATTGGCGAGAAACTGACCGATATCGAGCCGTTTCATCCGGACCGGATGGCAAGCCGGATTCTCGGCATGGGGGACGTTCTGACCCTGATCGAAAAGGCGCAAAGCGCCTTCGATGAGAAAAAGGCGTTCGAAATGGCCGAGAAAATGAAGACCAACTCGTTTACGCTGGACGATTTTCTGGAACAGATGGATCAAATGAAAAACCTCGGGTCCATGGAAGACTTGCTGAAAATGGTTCCCGGCATGGACGCTGGCAAACTTGGCAACGTCCAGGTGGATGAGAAGCAGATGGCTCGAACCAAAGCGATCATTCAGAGTATGACAAAAGCCGAGAGGCGGGATCCCGATATTCTGACCGCGAGCCGAAGAAAGCGGATTGCCCGCGGCAGCGGGACAAGCGTGCAGGAAGTGAATCGTCTGATGAACCAGTTCAACGCTTCGCGTCAGATGATGAAGCAGATGAGCGGCAAGATGAAAAAGGGCAGAAGAGGCGGTTTTCCGTTCGGATTCTAGTGCGTCAGAGCGTTACAGAGGCGAATCACGTTTTTACGTATTCGATATAAAAAACTAAAATTTATTATTTGGAGGAAGCAGACAATGCTTAAAATCAGACTGCGCCGCATGGGCGCAAAGAAAGCACCTTTCTATCGTATCGTAGTTGCGGATTCCCGCGCGCCTCGCGACGGTGCGTTTGTGGAAGAAATCGGCTACTATAACCCGCTTGCCAATCCCGTTGAGCTGACCGTGAACAACGAGCATGCCGCGGAGTGGATCAAGAAGGGTGCGCAGCCGACGGATACCGTTCGTGCGCTGCTAAAAAAGAGCGGCGCCATCGAGTGAGGCGGCCGTGATGGAGGAACTCGTACGCTTTATCGCGAAAAGTCTTGTTGACGAACCGGACGCCGTCGTAGTGGAGTCGCGTGACGAAGGGGATACCGTTGTGATCTCCCTCTCCGTTGCTCCTTCCGATATGGGGAAGGTGATCGGCAGGCAGGGACGCATCGCCAAAGCGATCCGTACGGTCGTCAAGGCCGCGAGCGTCCGCGAGGACAAGAAGTACATGGTCGATATCGTCGAGAAGTGACGTTCGAAATCCGTATCGGTTCGCGAAAAAAAAGGAGTACAAGGATCACTTTGAGAAACGAGTATCTGCGCGTTGGCCAGATTGTCCGCGCACATGGCGTGCACGGGGATGTTAAGATCATTCCGCTGACGGACGATCCGGCGCGCTTTCGCGCACTTACAACAGCATATCTCGAAACGACGGCAGGCGCGTATGCGCCTGTTGCGGTAACGGGCGCTCGTTTTCAGCCGGATGCCGTGCTGCTGCATGTGGTGGGCTACGATACGGTTGAACGCGCGGAGAGCTTAAGGAATCTCTTCCTATGCGTGAAACGCGAAAGCGCAGTAAAGCTGAAGAAGGACACCTATTTTGTTGCGGATCTTATTGGATGCGAAACGTTCGACACCAACGGGAAACCTTATGGAAAAGTTACGGATGTGCTGGAGACCGGCGCGAACGATGTGTATGAGATCGACGGCGGGAAACTCCTTGTGCCGGCTTTGAAGAAGGTTCTTTCTGAAGTGGATGTGGAGAACGCGCGTATCGTGTTTCAGGCGGAGGTGCTCGAGGAGGTCGGCTGCTTTGCGGATTGATATTCTGACGTTATTTCCCGAAATGTTCGAAGGCGTTTTTTCGGCGAGCATTTTGGGCCGTGCGCAGCAGAGCGGGCGAATCGATATCCATCTGCATAATATTCGTGATTATACGGATAATAAACACCGAAAGACGGACGATTATCCGTTTGGCGGCGGCGCTGGGCTTGTGATGATGGTTCAGCCGATTCTGGACTGCATGGACGCCGTGCTCAAGGGCGAGCCGGCGAAGCGCATCCTGCTGACTCCGCGCGGGCGGACGCTGAACCAGAAGATCGCACGGGAGCTTTCCTCGGAAGGCCGGCTTGTTTTGCTTTGCGGACACTATGAGGGTGTGGACGAGCGCGTCATGACGGCGATTGACGACGAAATTTCGATCGGCGATTATGTGCTTACCGGAGGCGAACTTCCCGCAATGGTGCTGGTCGATTGTATTAGCCGCTTGGTTCCTGGCGTATTGGGCAGCGAAGACAGCGCGTCGGAAGAATCGTTTTCTGAAAATTTGCTGGAGTATCCGCAATATACGAGACCAGCAAGTTTTCGCGGTATGGACGTGCCGGAAATCCTTCTCAACGGACACCATGCGAAGATTCAGGCCTGGCGGTTGGAGCAGGCGCGGCTCAAGACGGCGCTGAACCGCCCCGACCTGATGGAAGAAACGACGAAACAGGGCGAAACAATCGAAGCGCCCGACGACGCATGGTTATAGGATTGTAAAAGGATACGATCGAGGCAATCCCCGTCTGCTGCTAAACCGACTGGGTTGCTTTTGTTTGGAGCGAGGAGAAATACCGATATACCGGTAAATAACGTTATGAGCAACACTACGAAAGGCACCATCGCTATGGTGCTGACCGCTCTGCTCTGGAGCATCGGCGGTATCTTCATTAAATTGATCCCATGGAACCCGCTTGCGATTGCAGGCTTACGCGGAGCGCTTGGCGGGATGGTCATGTTTTTCTATTTGCGGATCCGCGGAATCAAACCGGTCTTTCAAAAGGACACGATCAAGATTGCCCTGTCGCTGGCGGGCGTGTGCTGCACGTTTGTAGCGGCCAATAAACTGACGACTTCCGCCAACGCGATCGTGATTCAATACTGCGCGCCGGTTTACGTGCTTCTTTACATCGCTTTTGTGCAGAAGAAAAAACTGCGTCCGTTCGATATCGCCGTTGTACCGATTACGATTCTTGGCGTATCGCTCTGCTTTATCGGGCAAATCGGAAAGGGCCATTTGATCGGGGATATTGTTGCGGTCATTTCCGGCGTTTTCTTTGCGGGGATGTTCATCCTCAGCGACGGCGTTTCCGAGCAGGTGCGCGCAAGCGGCATCATGCAGGGGCAGTTTCTGACCGCGATCATCGGATTGCCGGTGCTCGCCGCAACGCACCCCGCGTTCACGGCGCAGTCGATCAGCGGCATCCTGATTCTTGGGATCTTCCAGATCGGCATTGCTTATGTGCTGTATTCGATTGCCCTTCAGAACGCGTCGCTGCTATCCTGCTCCCTGCTTGCCGTTCTCGAACCGCTGCTGAATCCGGTTTGGGTATTCCTCTTTTCGGGCGAAAACCCAGGCGCATGGTCGATTGTCGGCGGAGTGATCGTCGTTACAGTTATTACCATATGGTATGTGTACGATGCTCGGAAGCAAAACGGAAAAGTACAGGAAAATCCCGCATAAAATCTGGCGAATACGGCTTGCATTCATATGGCTGCCGTGTTATAATCGCGTCTGTGGCATCGGGCGGTCCTCTGTTCGGCTATGAAGTATGAACGCCTGCAATACTGAAAGGAGAATTTTCAAATGTCGAACATCATTCAGGAACTCGAAAAGGAACAACTGCGTTCCGATCTGCCGGAACTCGAAGTAGGCGACACCGTTCGCGTATTCGTGAAGGTTATTGAAGGAAATCGCGAGCGCTTGCAGAATTTTGAAGGCGTCGTCATCAAAATTCAGGGAGGCGGCGTACGCAAGAGCTTTACGGTTCGCCGTATTTCCTATGGCGTGGGCGTGGAGAGGACGTTCCCTTACAACAGCCCGCGTATCGGCCGCATCGAAGTCGTACGTCACGGCGTCGTTCGCCGCGCCAAGCTCTTCTATCTGCGCGATCTTTCCGGTAAGGCCGCGAAGATCCGTGAGCGGATCGACGAGAAAAAGAAAGACTAAACGCAACCAAAGGGATCGAACCCCTCTGCCGGTATCGGCACCGGGGTTTTTCCATATTTGGAGGAACGAATATGCCTGCTATAAACTGGTATCCGGGACACATGGCGAAGACACGCCGAATGTTGCAGGAAAACCTGAAAATGATCGATGTGGTAGTGGAACTGATCGACGCGAGAGCGCCGCTTGCTTCGCGCAACCCGGATTTTGATGATTTATTTTCCGGAAAAGCCCGCGTTGTTCTGCTCAACAAGACCGATCTTGCAGATTCGAACGCAACAAAACGCTGGATTGCTTCCTATACAAAATCGAATATCGAAGCGGCTGGGATCAATGCAAACGGCGGGTCGGCAAAAAAAACGGCGGTGTCGATGATCGAACGCGCGGCAAAGCCACGCGTAGAGGCGATGAAACGGAAAGGCGCAAATAAGGTCGTCCGCTGCATGATCGTCGGGATTCCGAACGTAGGAAAGTCTACCTTGATCAATCGAATCGCGGGTATGAACCACGCGGAGGTGGGGAACAAACCCGGAGTCACGCGTGGAAAACAATGGGTAAAAATCACACCGTACCTGGAATTAATGGATACGCCTGGTATGCTTTGGCCAAAGCTGGAGGATCAGGAACTGGCAAAGCACCTCGCTTTTCTGGGTTCTATTAAGGATGAGATCATGGATTCGGAGGAGCTGGCAATCGATTTGCTAAGCCGGCTTCAGGAGATCACCCCTGCCAAGCTCAGCGAGCGTTATGGGGAACTGACTGCGGATATGCCGAAACAAGAGCTTCTGGATGCGGTCTGCCGCAGCCGCGGATTTCTGCTAAAGGGCGGCGAACGGGATACCGAGCGTGCCGCACATGTCGTGTTGGATGAATTTCGGGCGGGAAAAATCGCACATGTTACCTTCGAGCTTCCGGAGGGTGAGGTATGACTCGGATTTCCGAAAGTGAACGACTCCATATCTTATGCGAACCGGATCGGGCGTACTGGGGACGGGATCGTGTCCTTCATGCCGGAATGGACGAAGTCGGACGGGGGCCGCTTGCCGGTCCGGTGGTCGCCTGCTGCGCCGCTATGCCGCAGGAGCCGATTGTCGAGCGGGTGAACGATTCCAAAAAGGTTTCGGAAACTCGCCGGGAAGCGCTGTTTCCGGTCCTGACCGATGTTGCGATCGGGTATGCGCTCGGCTGGGTATGGCCGGATGTGATCGACGAGATCAATATCCTGGAAGCGACGAAACTTGCGTTTCGATATGCGTTTGAAGCGATGCCCGCGGGGGTAACGGATGTGCTGGTGGACGCGGTGCAAGGGCTTGATATCCCGGCCCGGCAGCATGCGTTTATCCATGGGGACGCACTGAGTTATAGCATTGCCTGCGCTTCCATTATCGCAAAAGTCGCGCGGGATCGGTATATGGCGGATCAGGATGCGCTCTATCCGGCGTATGGCTTTGCAAAGAACAAAGGGTATGGGACACCGGAACATATCGCCGCGCTAAAACGGTACGGTCCGTGTCCTATCCACAGAAAAAGCTTCATCAGGAAATTCGTATGAGTACAACCTCGACCGGCAGACGCGGGGAACTGCTTGCCAAAGAATATCTGGAGCGTATCGGTTATTCAACGCTCGTGCAGAACTTCCGCAGCGGTTCGCGGGAGATCGATCTGGTTATGCTCGACGGGGAAACCGTTGTATTCGTGGAGGTTAAATCCCGTTCCGGAGCGCGATTTGGTACGCCGGCCGAAGCGGTAACTCCCGCAAAACAGCGATTGCTTACGCTTGCCGCCGAGGCATATCTGGTGAAAAATCAACAATTGGATTGCTGCGCCCGGTTTGACGTTGTGGAGGTCTATCTGAAAAGCGGTGAAGTCAACCACATTCAAAACGCGTTTGATGCCCGGCGGTAGGGAAGACCTTTTTGTCACGAAACGTTAACAAACCTCAACCTTTTTGTCTGGTTGAGGTTTTATTGGTTTGTGGTATACTGTTTGGGAATTGGGTTTACCTCTGTGGATGGAGAAAGGATACGTTTGTGCGCAAACTGCTTGCAATCCTTTTGTTGCTTTGCGTGGTTCTCGTCCCCGCCGCTGCTTTTGCCGAGGAAGGGGACGTTATCTCGGGGGAGGAACTGCTGTATAACGGCGATTTCTCCGTGCATTCCGAAAGTGCTTCCCTGCCGGCCGGGTGGGAACTGTCCGCTTATCAGAGCGATGAAAGCAGCGTCGGTACCGTTACATCGGAGGATGAAAACGGCGACGCTGTGATTATGCTGACCAATCTCGTGGCGAACGACGCCCGCATCTGCCAGAATGTAGCCGTTTCGCCGGATACCGTCTATCGCCTCAGTGCGGAAATTCGAACGAACGAAGTAGAGGGCGGAACGGGCGCGAATCTCTCGATCGATAATTATGCGGCGGACGGAACATACTGCTATTCCGAAAACCTGTTTGGTTCCGATGCGTGGCGAACGGTCAACCTATATTTTCGTACCGGTGCGGAGCAAAGCAGCGTAAACGTTGCTTTGCGATTGGGCGGTTATGGAACGACGGCGAAAGGTACGGCCGAGTTTCGGCATGTGTCCTTGCTGGAAGTTACGTCGACCGAAGCGGTGATCGTCGATTTAGCGACGGAGAACGGAACGATTTCGAACTTCACCGGCGCGGATGATCTCGAAACCGAATCCGCAACGGTGGATTCACCCCTCTATCTGGCAATGGTGATCACGGCGATCTTCGCCGCGATCTTTGTGCTTTATTATCGCAGGGAACTGCGGTATGAGGGGCGACTGCTCGAACCCGTTTCGCAGACGAAGTTCGGGCTGGTGCTGATCCTCGTTGGCGCATTCGTATTTCGAATGATCCTTTCCCTGATATTTTACGGTCATCCGACGGATATCAACTGCTTCATGGCCTGGGGAAATATGGTGCTGGATGGAACGGCGAGTTTCTATACATCCGGTGCGTTTGCGGATTATCCGCCGGGATACATGTATATCTGCGGTGCTCTGGCCTGGATCTGCAGAGCGCTTGGCCTGTCTTACGGTTCGGACGCTATGGCGTTGATCTTCAAAATGCCAAGTACGATTGCCGACCTTGTTAGCGCGTATTTGGTTTATCGCATTGCCAGAGGGCAAAAAATGGGGGAGCGCGGCGCGCTGACCATGGCGGGAATATTCGCTTTTTGCCCGGCACTGATGTTTGTGTCCGGAGCATGGGGACAGATTGACTCGCTGCTTGCGCTTCTTTTGATGCTTGTGATCTGGCTGCTTCAAAGTGACAGGCGAATTCTCGCGGGAGCGGTTTACGGCGTGGCAATTCTGACCAAACCGCAGGCACTCATGCTTGGCCCTGTGTTTGCGGTTGCGTTTATTACGGATATTGCCGTTGCAAAGCAAGCGTGGAAAAAGCGGCTCCTGCAAACGGCCCTTGCCGTGCTTGCGGCAGTCGCGGCGCTTTTTGTACTGTCCTTACCGTTTCAGGGAACCCAGCGCTGGGATTGGCTGATTCAGAAGTACGTTACGACCGCAGGATCCTATCACTATGCTTCCATCGAAGCGTTTAACTTTGGCGCGCTGATCGGAGGAAACTGGAAGACGGCGGATATGCTTTTGCTGGGCATACCGTTCTATATTTGGGGATATCTGTTCATCGGTCTTTCGGTTGCGTATGCTTCCGTTTTATATCTCTTTGGCCATCGGGAAAGCAAAGGCGCTCTCTACTTAAGCGGCGCGCTTGTCGTCATGCTCATTTTCACATTTGGACACTACATGCATGAGCGTTACATGCTTCCGGCGCTCCTTCTTTTGCTCGTTGCTTATCTCTATTATCGGGACAGGCGACTGCTCCTGATATTCGGCGGAATGAGCCTGACCGCCTTGCTGAACGTAACCTGCGCCATGTATGTTGTAGATCACTCGGCCGCCCGTGGTACCCTCTATATGGTGATCACGTTCATCGGTTCCTTGTCGACGGTGCTGTTCGCGCTGTATTTTGCGTATGTTTCCTACCGGATTCTGGTTTGCGGAGAGCATGCAAAGCCACTGGCCACGCCTGCGCCAGAGGAGGAAAGCGCCGCTTCGCACCACACGAATTACACGTTGCCCAGACTGCCGGTTGATAACAAGCTGCATTATTCCAAACGGGATTTCCTCTTTGTTCTGGGTATTACGCTGGTTTACGGGATTGTTGCTCTGACGAATCTCGGTTCAACCAACACGCCGCAGTCATATTGGTACGCGGAAACGGCAGGGGAGAGTTTTACCGTACGTTTCGACCGAACGGAGCATGTTTCCGCCTACAGCGTCTATGGAAATATCGACCGGGACGGAACGATGCTGATCTCCACTCCGGACGGACATGAGGAAACCTTTGAACAAACCTACGACGACATGTTCCGTTGGAAAAAGGTCACGACCGATTTTACGGCAAACGAAGTTGCGATTTCGCTGTACTCCGGTACGCTCAAGCTCAATGAGATGGCGTTTTTCGATCAGAACGATGAGCTGATTCCAGTAACGGTCGTATCCACGACCGGGTCGCAGGCCAACTTGTTCGACGAACAGAGCGCAGTCGATGCAATCCCTAGTTACTACAATGGAATGTATTTTGACGAACTCTATCACGGACGGACCGCATACGAACACCTGAATAATCTTGCACCCTATGAAAACTCGCATCCGCCGCTTGGCAAGCTTTTCATTATGCTGGGTGTGTGGGCGTTCGGCATGACGCCGTTTGGATGGCGTGTGGTCGGTGCACTGTTTGGCATTGGAATGCTCCCGATTCTTTATGCGTTTGGGAAACGCATCTTCAAGGATTCCAACTATGCGCTCGTACTGACCACGCTGTTCGCATTTGATTTTATGCACTTTACGCAAACGCGAATCGCCACGATCGACGTTTATTCCGTGTTCTTTATTCTGCTGATGTACTACTATATGTATCAGTATATCACAATGAATTTTTTTGTGGACGGACTTCGAAAAACGCTGAAACCGCTTGCGCTTTCCGGTCTATTTTTCGGGCTTGGCGCAGCGAGCAAGTGGACGAGTATCTATGCTGGCGGGGGACTGGCGATTCTGCTGCTAGGATCGTTGATCGCGCGGTATCTGGAATACGTCCGCATCAGCGCGCAGGGCGATGAAAAGGAACGCGCAGTCGTTTCCTGCTACTGGAATAATACCCTGAAAACGGTACTCTGGTGCGTTTTGTTCTTCCTTGTGCTGCCGTTTGCCATTTACTTTGCCGCATATACGCCTTATTATATCTATGAGTCGGGGCAAAGTTCGCAGTATGGTTTGAAAGACATGTTCAGCACTTTCTGGAACTACCAGAATTTCATGTATAATTACCATGCGCATCTGAAGGCGACGCACCCGTATCAATCCAATTGGTATTCCTGGCCGTTTACGGTGAAGCCAATGTGGTACTATTTCAATGGATATACGAGCGCGACAAAGATCTCCACATTGAGCGCTTCCGGGAATCCGGCCGTCTGGTGGGTATCCACCGTTGGATCGGCGTCGCTGCTCTGGCTGCGTCTTAGCGGAAAAATAAAGCCGGATCGGGCGCTGCAGGTCTTTTTTGTGGGCGTGCTGGCCAACTATCTGCCTTGGGTGCTCGTTCCGCGCTGCACGTTTATCTATCACTTTTTCGCGACGGTACCGTTTATCCTGATGGCTACGGTCTATGCTCTGCAGAAGCTGGAGCAGCGCTACCGCGACGCCAGCTTTCTCAAGTGGGTTTGGGTTGGGTTTGCGCTGCTGTTTTTCGTACTGCTTTATCCTGGCATATCAGGATTGCCCGTTTCACCGGAATGGGCCTCGTTCCTTTCGAATTTACCCGGAGGTAAGCTGATGTATGGAGCGTAAAAACGAAGCGAAAAAAACATTATGGCAAATGGTGAAGTTTGCCATCGTAGGCGTATTGAACACGTTGGTCGATTTTGCGGTGTTTCAGGCGCTGAACCTGCTGCTTGGATGGGTGTATGTTGCGCAGGTAATCGGGTATACCTGCGGAATTATCAACAGCTATCTTTGGAACAGCAACTGGACGTTTCGCGAACAGCGTACGCGTTCCCTTCGCGAAATCGTTCTGTTTGTTCTGGTGAACCTTGTGTCGCTTGGCGTATCGCTCGGGGTCATCTGGCTGTGCCGCGAGGTATTTGGAATGACGAACGAATGGGCGAGCGGATGGATGCCGGCGTCGCTCAGCGGATTCATCAAAGGGGATACGATTGATAAGCTCATTGCGACGTGCTTTGCAATCGTGGTGAACTACGTTGGAAACCGTTTGTTCGTTTTTACGAAAAAGCCGGAAGAAGTAAAATCGATTCCGGAAAATAAAGCATAACGCGGGAAATTCGTTTTGCAGACCGTCCGTATCATCGGACGGTTTTGCGCAATGGTTCCGCGGAAGCGCATAGCATGTGCTTCGCCGCTCAGGAGAAAGACGGAAGGGAAATTGCGACATGTTATCGCGCGTGAAAAGCCACGGATTAAACGGGATCGGCGGATTTGGCGTACAGGTGGAAACCGATATTGCCAACGGTTTGCCGGCATTTGAGATCGTCGGGCTGCCGGATGCGGCGGTAAAGGAATCGCGCGAACGCGTTCGTGCGGCGGTTAAGAACGCTGGTTACGTTTTTCCGGCGGCGCGCATTACGGTCAATCTCGCGCCGGCGGATATGCGAAAAGAGGGAGCCGTTTACGATCTGCCGGTTGCGCTTTCCATTCTGGCGGCGTCCGGTCAGCTCGGCGCACATCCGAATCTGGAGTTTGTCGCTTTTGGAGAACTGGGCTTGGATGGCGGCGTACGCGCTATTGCGGGCGTTCTGCCGATGGTGATCGACGCGCTTTCCGAAGGGGAAACGGTATTCGTAGTTCCGCAAGGAAACGCCGAGGAAGCGGCTTATGTCGAGGGCGCCTCGATTTTACCGGTTTCTTCGCTGGCACAGCTTTGCGACCATGTGCGGGGCGATGCGGCGATTCAACCGCATCCGACGGAACGCTGGCAAGGGGGAGAAACGCGTTACGCGACGGATTTCTCCGAGATCAAAGGTCAGCAAGGCGCGAAGCGCGCTGCGGAGATCGCAATTGCAGGCGGACATAATATTCTGCTGATCGGTACGCCCGGCGCGGGAAAGACAATGCTGGCGAGGGCAATTCCATCCATTCTGCCGCAGCTTACCTATGAAGAATCCCTGGAAATCACAAAAATACATTCCATAACGGGCGCAACGAAGGGGCGGGGCATGGTTCGTGAGCGCCCGTTTCGCGCGCCGCATCATGGCGCATCCAGCGCCGCGCTTGTCGGCGGCGGCAACCGTGCCATGCCGGGAGAGATCAGCCTGGCGCATTATGGCGTGCTTTTTCTGGATGAATTGCCGGAGTTTCGGCATGACGTTCTGGAGGCTTTGCGGCAGCCGCTTGAGGACGGGTTTATTACGGTGAGCCGCGCGGCGGCGACAGCAACCTACCCGGCGGAATTTGTGCTGGTCGCGGCTATGAATCCCTGCCCGTGCGGAAATTACGGTTCCCGGATCCATCCTTGCCGCTGCGCAAAATCGCAGATCGAACGGTATCGCGGACGGATCAGCGGGCCGCTGATGGATCGGATCGACATTCAGATCGAGATGCCGGAGGTAGGGTTTCTGGAGCTTTCCGAAAAAGCGGCGGGCGAGTCTTCCGCTGCGATTCGCGCAAGGGTTGAGGCTGCGCGGGAGCGTCAGCGCGTACGCTTTGCAAACGATGGAATTCTGCTGAACGCACAGATGAATACAAGACTGATCAAACAATATTGCACGCCGGATCCCGCGTCGGAGCAGCTGCTGTCGCGAGCCTATTCGGAGCTCAAACTTTCCGCTCGCGCTTACCAGCGAATCCTGAAGGTTGCGCGTACCATTGCGGACGTCGAAGGAGCGGAACAAATACGGCTCGAGCACTATGCCGAAGCGATTCAGTACCGTAGTCTTGATCAGAGCGGAAGGGAAGCGTAACCGCCATGCAAACGATTGGCGGCGAGGAGAAAGCGCGGCTCTGGCTGAATTATGGCGTGGAGTTTAACGTTCGTTCCTTTCAGAAAATAGCATCGGCTTTCGATTCTCTGGAGGAAGCCTTTTTCTCGTTTTCCACTCGAAACGAAGCGTTTGCCTGCTTGAATGAAAACGCGACGGCGCGCCTATGCAAAGCAGGAGCGCCGGGATTCCTGGAGCAATTTCTGGAGTCACTGGAACGCAAACATATTTCGTATACATATCCCGGCGAACCGGAATACCCGAAACTGCTGGAAGAGATCAAGGATCCTCCGAGCGTGCTCTACTATATTGGAAGGATTGAGCCGGATCCCGAACTTTCAATCGCCGTGATTGGATCACGGCATCCTACGCAGTATGGAAGGGAAACCGCAAAGCGTTTCGCCGGCGAGCTAGCCGGAGCGGGGGCGCTTGTCGTATCCGGTATGGCGGAGGGAGTGGACGCCTTTGCGGCGCGCGGTGCATTGGATGCTTCCGGTTCCGGCTGCGCCACGGTTGCTGTTTTGGGCTGTGGCGTGGACGTCGTATATCCGCAATCGAATGAAAAACTATATTACGAAATTATTGATCGCGGCGCCGTAATATCCGAGTTTCTACCCGGATCTAAGGCGGAGCGTTTTCATTTCCCCATCCGAAACCGTGTGATGAGCGGAATGGCGCATGGTACGCTTGTCGTAGAGGCGGCGCAACGCAGCGGGACCTCGATTACAGCTGGATTCGCGCAGGACCAGGGACGGGAAGTGTTTGCCATTCCGGGGCGTATCGGCGACGTAATGAGTACCGGCCCAAACGGCATGATAGCACGCGGAGAAGCAAAGCCCGTTTTTTCAACGGAGGAGATTCTGAGCGAATTCGCCTGTTTGCACGTGCCGGCCGAAACGCGGCCCGAGAGAAAACAGGTTCCAATTTCATCACTGAGCAAAGAGCAGCGAAGTGTATGTATTGCGCTCAAACAGGGTGAGATGAGTTTTGACGAACTCTGCGAAATGCTTGGCATGCCGATTGGCGTATTGAATTCATGCTTGACAGAATTGCAGTTTTTGGGAATAATGAAGCAGTTGCCGGGCAGATGGTACGTTCTGGACACGTGCCAGGCCGTTCTTACGGACGAATGACCGGCGGGAGGATCAATTCATGTCGGAAAATCTCGTGATCGTGGAGTCGCCCGCAAAGGCGAAGACGATCGGAAAATTTTTAGGGAATAAATTCAAGGTCGTTGCCTCGAACGGTCACGTGCGCGATTTGCCCAAAAGTCAGATTGGCGTTCAGATCGAGAAAGGTTTCGAGCCGAAGTATATTACGCTGCGCGGCCGCGGAGACGTTCTCGAGCGAATTCGGAAGGAAGCGAAGGCTGCGGATAAGGTTTATCTCGCAACCGACCCTGACCGCGAAGGAGAAGCGATCAGCTGGCATCTTTCCAAGGTTCTGAACCTGGACGAGAAGAGCAAATGCCGCATTGTATTTAACGAGATAACTTCCTCGGCGGTAAAAAACTCCATCAAGGGTGCGCGCGCGATCGATATGCGGCTGGTCAACGCGCAGCAGGCGCGTCGCATTCTGGATCGTCTCGTAGGGTACGAAATCAGCCCGATCCTTTGGCGAAAAGTTCGCAAGGGTCTATCTGCCGGTCGCGTGCAGTCGGTTGCGACGCGCATTATCTGCGATCGGGAAAATGAGATTCGCGATTTTGTACCGGAAGAATACTGGAACATTACGGCAAAACTGCGCGAGACATCCGGTAAAAAGACGTTCGAAGCAAAATACTACGGCGAAAACGGCGTTAAACGCGATCTCTGCAACGAAAAGGATGCAAACGGGGTACTAACCCGCATTCAGGACAAGCTTTTTACGATTACAGAGGTGAAGGAAGGCGTAAAAACGCGTCACCCCGCGCCTCCGTTTACGACGAGCAGTTTGCAGCAGGAAGCTTCGCGCAAGCTTGGGTTCACAACCAAACGAACCATGATGATTGCCCAGCAGCTCTATGAAGGAATTGAACTGGGAGGGAAAGGCGCGGTTGGTCTGATTTCCTATATCCGTACGGATTCCGTGCGAATCGCGTCCGAAGCGCAGCTGGCGGCGCGCGCATTTATTTCCGGTCGTTTTGGGGAGAAGTACATTCCGGAAAAACCGAATTTTTACAAAGGCAGGGAAAACGCACAGGATGCGCACGAGGCGATCCGGCCGACAGGGGTGGACAACGAACCGTCGTTGATTAAGGATCATTTGACGAGCGAGCAATTCCGGTTGTATAAGCTGATTTACGAACGTTTTCTTGCATGTCAAATGAGCGATGCGGTGTTTGCCACAACGCAGGTATCGCTGGATTGCGAGAATGCGACGTTCCGTGCAAATGGAATCCGCACCATGTTCGACGGGTTTACCGCGATCTATACCGAAGGCCGCGACGATACGCAGGAAAAGGAAACGACATTGCCGGAGCTTGCTTCGGGCGAGACCTGCAAAGCGGAAAAGATCGACAGCGAACAGAAGTTCACGCAGCCGCCGGCACGATATACGGAAGCAACGCTGGTAAAAGCGCTTGAGGAAAAAGGAATCGGACGTCCGAGCACCTATTCGCCGACGATTTCCACGATAGTGGAGCGCGGCTATATTGCAAGGGAAAAGAAACAGCTGGTTCCGACAGAACTCGGATTCGTGGTCAATCGTTTCATGCTGGAGAATTTCGATGAGGTCGTTGACGTGCAGTTTACCGCGATGATGGAAAACCAGCTCGACGATGTTGAGGAGAACAACGCCGGCTGGGTGGACGTGCTCACCAAATTTTACGGGCCTTTCCACGAAAAAGTAACGTTGGCGCTCGAAAAAGCGCCGCCGGAAAAGATTCCGGATGAAGTATCGGATGTTGTCTGCGAAAAATGCGGCGCGATGATGGTTTATAAGGTCGGCCGGTTTGGAAAATTTCTTGCGTGTCCGAATTTCCCGACCTGCCGCAACACGAAAGCGATCGTGGAAAAAATCGACGTACCGTGCCCGAAATGCGGCGCGGCGCTCATTAAGCGCAAGAGCAAGCGCGGGAAAGCGTTTTATGGCTGCGAGCGCTATCCGGAATGCGATTTCGTCTCCTGGGACAAACCGACCAAGATGCCCTGCCCGCAATGCGGGGGAATGATGGTTCAGAAAATCGGACAGAACGGGAGCTATATTGCCTGCGTGAATAAGGATTGCGGGTACATCCACCGCGCGTCGAAAAAAGCAAAGGAAGAAAAAGAGGTCGATGCGGAATGAACGTTCCGCGCGTCGCCGTTGTCGGAGCCGGCCTCGCCGGATGCGAAGCGGCTTATCAGCTGGCCGAGCGGGGGATCGCGGTCGATCTTTACGAGATGAAGCCGCAAAAGAAGTCTCCCGCCCACCACAGCGACGATTTCTGCGAACTGGTTTGCAGCAACTCTCTGCGCTCCGACCGGGTGGAAAACGCGGTCGGCCTTCTGAAGGAGGAACTGCGAATCCTCGGGTCGCTCGTTCTTCGCGCGGCGGACGAAACGCGTGTTCCTGCGGGCGGCGCGCTGGCGGTTGACCGCGAAGGGTTTTCGAAATATGTAACGGAAGCGATCGCTTCGCACCCCAATATCACGATTTATTGCGAGGAAGTGGCCGAGGTGCCAAATTCGCCGGTGATTCTTGCGAGCGGCCCGCTGACCTCGGATGCGCTGGCGAAAGCGATTGCGGCGATGACCGGTGAATCGCTGCATTTTTACGACGCCGCGGCCCCAATTGTGTATTATGACTCGCTTGATTTTTCCAAGATTTTTCGAGCGTCCCGCTATGGACGCGGGGACGATTATCTCAACTGCCCTATGACAAGGGAAGAGTATTTTACTTTCTATCGGGCGTTGATTGACGCCGAGACCGTTCCCTTGCATGAATTTGAAACCCCGCGCGTATTTGAAGGCTGTATGCCGGTTGAAGTGATGGCAAAGCGCGGCGAAATGACGCTCTGTTACGGGCCGCTGAAGCCGGTTGGGCTGGAAACAGCAGGGAAGATGCCGTTTGCCGTTGTGCAGTTGCGCCAGGACGACCGGGAAGGCCGGCTGTATAACATCGTAGGGTTTCAGACCAACCTGAAGTTTTCCGAGCAGCGCCGTGTGTTTGGACTGATACCGGGGCTGGAACATGCGGAGTTTGCCCGCTATGGCGTGATGCATCGCAATACATTTCTGAATTCACCTAAGATTCTTTCTTCGGATTATCAACTGCGATCCCGTCCTGGCGTATACTTTGCGGGACAAATGACGGGTGTGGAAGGATATGTGGAGTCCGCCTCCAGCGGGTTCGTTGCCGCCATTTCCATGGAGCGGTATCTAGCGGGAAAGGCGCCGGTCGATTTTACGGCAAAAACCGCCATCGGCGCACTGGGGCATTATGTCTCCGAATATGCAGGAGACGATTTTCAGCCGATGAACGTAACGTTTGGAATTATGGATGGCTTGAAGGAAAGGATCCGAAAAAAAACGGAACGATACGGGAAAATTGCGCACCGTTCGCTTGAAACGATCCGGCAGATCAAAGAAAACCTGTAAATCATGCCTGGAACGATAAAAAAATCGTGAAAGAATTGAAAACGAATCTACGAATGCGGGCGAATGGGCCCGCTTTGTGTTACTATGATAATCAGGTAGAATCTACCTGCCTGCCGGAAGACCATGCCGAAAGCACTGGAATCTATACAGGCCAAATCAAGGAGGAATACCCGCTTGGAACTTAGGGGTACGACGATTATTGCCGTTCAGAAGGACGGAAAGTGCGCAGTTGCCGGAGATGGCCAGGTGACCATGAGCGAAACCGTCATTATGAAAGCGACGGCGAAAAAGGTCAGGAGGCTTTATCACGATCAGGTTGTAGTCGGCTTTGCCGGGTCGGTTGCGGATGCGTTCTCGCTCTGCGAGCGATTTGAAAAGAAGCTGGAACAGCATGGCGGGAACCTGACCCGCTCGGCGGTTTCACTGGCGCAGGACTGGCGGAACGATAAAATCATGCATAAACTGGAAGCGCTTTTGATCGTGGCAAACAAGGAAGAACTGCTGATCGTTTCCGGCACGGGCGAAGTGATCGATCCGGACGATGGAATTGCGGCGATCGGATCCGGCGGCATGTATGCGCTCGCCGCCGCAAAGGCGCTGAAAGCGAACACCGATTTATCCGCAACCGAGATTGCCGAGCGTGCGCTTCGCATCGCGGGCGATATCTGTGTGTTTACGAACGGAAACATTACCGTCGAGGAGGTCTGAACGTATGCAGCTTACGCCAAGAGAAATTGTGGAAGCGCTCGATAAATATATCATTGGTCAGGACCGTGCGAAGCGCGCGGTTGCCGTTGCATTGAGAAACCGTTACCGCCGCAGCTGCCTGCCGGACGAACTGCGCGAGGAAATAACGCCCAAAAACATCATCATGATCGGGCCGACCGGAGTAGGGAAAACCGAAATTGCAAGACGGCTTGCCAAGCTTGTAGACGCGCCTTTCATCAAAGTGGAAGCCACCAAATACACGGAAGTCGGCTATGTCGGCCGCGATGTGGAGAGCATGGTGCGCGACCTTGTGGACGCGGCGATCCGAATCTGCATGAACCGCAAGATGGAGGAGGTACGCTTGGTTGCGGAAGCTGCCGCCGAACAGACGCTGGTGGAACTGCTGATTCCCGGCGCGAAACGCCGCGAGCACAAGCAGCAGAATACACTGCAGATGCTGCTCGGCGGGGCGACGACCCAGCCCAGCGAACCGGAGCCTTCCGAGGAAGAAAAAGCGCGCCGCTACAGCGAGCGGGAGCGCGTGGTTGCCGAGCTTCGCGCAGGCCGGCTGGAAAACGAGCTGGTCGAAATCGAAGTTGAAGAGCAGAGCGGGAAAAACGAGGCGATGTTCGCCGCTGGCATCGATCTGAACATTGGCGAAATGTTTGGCGACCTGCTGCCGAAGAAAACAAAACGGCGGAAACTCCCCGTGAAAGAAGCGCGCCGCGTGATTCTTCAGCAGGAGAGCGAAAAGCGGATCGATATGGACGACGTGCATCGCGAGGCACTCTTAAGGGCCGAACAGGACGGAATCGTGTTTATCGACGAAATCGACAAGATCGCAGGCGCGGACCGCATGGGCGGACCGGACGTATCGCGAGAAGGCGTTCAGAGAGACATTCTGCCCATCGTAGAAGGCAGCGTCGTCAGTACCAAGTATGGTTCGGTCAAAACGGATTACATGCTCTTTATTGCGGCCGGCGCGTTTCATACCGCGAAGGTGAGCGACCTGATTCCGGAATTGCAGGGCCGTTTCCCCATTCGCGTCAAATTGGACGACCTTACGCAGGAAGATTTTGAAAAAATTCTGACGCAACCCGAAAACGCCGTGACCAAGCAATACACCGCGCTTCTTTCGGCGGATAAAGTGAAGCTTTCCTTTACACCGGACGCGTTGAAAGAAATTGCGAAATACGCGTTCTATGCGAACGAAAACACGGAGAACATCGGTGCGCGCAGGCTCCATACGGTAATGGAGAATCTCTTGGACGATATCTCCTTCAACGCGAACGGGCAGCATCCCGAGATTGAACTCGTGATCGACGCGGAATATGTGGACGAGCATATCGGCGACGAGTTTCACGAGGACGATATACACAAATACATCCTATAAGGCAGGGCGGTATTTGCAAAGGCGACGCATCGTCAACGCCGTAATCGGCTGCATACTGATCGTTCTTTTTTTCGGGGCGTTCGGCTGCGAAGAAAGTCAGCCGCAACTCCTGATGCTGGAACGCGCAACGCCAAGCGCCGCGCCGGATATCGTATCCTTTGGCGGAGAGGAGAAAGCGGGCCGAAAGTTTTCCGTTTCCGTCCTTTCTCCGAACGAGGGCGTTCTGCAGGCGGATGGCTCCATCCGGACGCAGGATGGCGATGTGATCAGCGTCTTTTCCACGGAAAAACCGGCTCCGACCGCACGGCTCACGCCGACGCCGGTTCCGACCGCTCCGCCGGAAACGCCTGCTCCGTCGCCGACATACACGCCGGAGCCGACTCCGACGGCGACCGAGGAACCGGATGATCCGACCCCTTCGCCGAAAGCTGCGGCGAAAACAACGGCGAAAGTTACGAACACCCCGAAACCGACCGGTACGCCCACGCCGAAGCCGACCGCCACACCCGAACCGGCGTTTACGATTACGCCTGCGCCGACCGATACGCCCGCGCCGACGGCAACCCCTGTGCAAACTTCATCGCAGGAACCGCCCGAAGTCAGCGGCCCGTATAGCGGGGATGACGTATTGCTTGCGGCGCGGGTTGCATACTTTGAGTCCGGGAAATCGGAGGATGGCTATCGCGCCGTTGTCTGCGTTATCGTCAATCGCGTGGAATCCGGGAAATGGCCGAATTCAATTAACGACGTTGTTTATCAGAAAAGCCAGTTTTCCGTTGTCGGTAAAAGTGATTTTCTGACGAAAATCATTCCGGACAGCGTGATCGGGTATGCAAACGACGTGCTCAACGGTGGAAACCGACTGCTGTCCAGCGATGTGATGTCTTTTCGAAGTACCGCAACGGACAAAACATGGGGAACGCGCACGTATTGCGCGACCTATGGCGGGAACGATTTTTACAGTTAAGGAACGGGCACAGACTGGTACGGCGTGGGATCAAACAGGCGGCAGCTGGTGGAAATTCAGGTGGCTGCCGCGCCGTAATCCACTTTATTTGTGGGTAGAAAATTCGAAATGATTCGGGGAATGAACCCGACGATAAGGGAATGGGAATAAGTAAGAGATTGGGGAAAACCATTTATGGCTAATAAACTGAAGATCATCCCGCTCGGAGGAGTGGGAGAGATCGGAAAGAACATGACCGTAATCGAATACAACGGCGATCTGATTGTCGTTGATTGCGGGCTAATCTTTCCGGACGACGAAATGCCGGGAATTGACATTGTGATACCGGATATGGAATATCTGGAAGAGAACCGGCAGAAACTCAGAGGATTTTTAATTACGCACGGACACGAAGACCATATTGGCGCGTTACCATATGCGCTGAAAGAATTCGATGTCCCGGTTTATGGTACCGCGTTTACCATCGCGCTGATCGAACATAAACTGGGAGAAGCGCACGTTCCCAGCAAAAAGCTGGTTTGCGTTAAGCCCGGCGATCACGTCGAATTGGGCTGTTTTAAGGTAGAATTCATTAAAACGGGGCATTCAATTGCTGGCGCGGTCGCGTTGGCGATCAATACGCCGATTGGTACCATCATTCATACCGGAGACTTTAAGGTGGACTTTACGCCCATCGACGGCGAACCGATCGATATCAATCGGTTTGCATACTACGGTTCGCATGGAGTTCTGGCGCTGATGAGCGACAGCACAAATATCGAAAGTCCCGGTCATACGCAGAGTGAACGCGAGATTGGTCCGACATTTGAGCATTACTTCGATATGGCGCAGGGGCGGATTATCGTCGCTTCCTTCGCGAGCAATGTTTACCGTATCCAGCAGGTCGCGGACTACGCTGTTTCCCATGGACGCGTGTTATGCTTTCAGGGACGCAGTATGGAGCAGGTGGTGGAGATTGCAAGCCGGCTCGGGTATCTGAAGATTCCGCAGGAAAGCGTCGTGAAGGTTGATCAGCTCAAACGTTACCGCGACGACCAGGTTTGCGTAATCACTACCGGCAGCCAGGGTGAGCCGATGAGCGGATTGTTCCGCATGGCAACAGCCACGCACAGGCTGAATATCGGCAAGGGGGATATGGTTATCATCTCTGCGTCGGCTATTCCGGGCAACGAGCGTGACGTTTCGCGCGTGATTAACCAACTCTATCAAAAGGGCGCCGAGGTCGTGTATAACCGGATGGCGGATGTGCACGTATCCGGCCATGCCTGCCGGGAAGAACTGCGGCTGATGATGCAGCTGACCAAACCAAAGTATTTTATTCCGGTGCACGGAGAATACCGGCATCTGTTTATGCATGGGAAGCTTGCGGAAGAGATGGGCGTTTTACCGGAGAACGTATTCATTGCAGAATGTGGGGACGTAATTGAACTGACCCATCGTTCGGGACGTAAGTCGGGCAACGTTCCCAGTGGCAGCGTTATGGTGGATGGAATCGGCGATATTGATGATATCGTACTCAAGGATCGGAAAACGCTTTCGCAGGACGGGCTCGTCGTCGCGGTGCTTACCATCGACTGTGAAACCGGGCGTATGCTCGCAGCACCGGAGATCATATCCCGGGGATTTGTCTATATGCGCGATTCCGAGGAACTGATCACGGAGACAAAGGCGCTTCTGATACGCGAGACCAGAAAATTCGAAGGTGCGGACCGCAGCGATTATGCGAATATCAAAAGCGGGATTCGCAACTCGATCAAGTCGTTTTTAAAGAATAAAACAAAGCGCACGCCAATGATTCTGCCAATCGTGATTGAGATATAAACTGGGGGAACGTATGGTTTACGACACGGCGAAGCAACTTGCTGCCGAATTAAAAAACAGTATTGAGTACAAAGAATACAACGCTGCGAAGGAACATGCGACGCAGAACGCCACGACGCGTTCGCTCATTGAAGAATATAATAAACTTCAAATTCTTTCTCAGGCGGCGCTCATTGCCGGAGACAGCGAGAACGAATCGCTGAAAAAACTTCAGAAAATCGGCGAATTGCTGCAATTCGACCGGGACGCTTCGGTTTATCTGATGGCCGAATACCGATTGAAACGTATGCTGGGGGACGTTTACAAGACGCTCGCCGAGGCGGTGGAGATCGATCTTGGCCCGCTGGAATCGTAAGTGACACGGGAAACGGAAGAAAAGGGTATGTTTGGACAGAACGGTACGCAAAAAAAGTTGACGAGACAGCAGAAACGCCTGATGCGCTTCTGGCTCATGATTCGTCCGGCAATCGTGCTGGGCGTGAGCCTTGTGATTGTGTTCTTCGTGGCACGCGCAACGGTGAACTATGTGCTTTCCAACTATGTTGAACCGGTCGATAAGAACGATGCGACGCCAATTGAAGTAACGATTCCCGCGTCCTCGTCGGCAAGCAGCATCGCGCGCATTCTCTATGGCGCATGCGGCTATGATCAGAACGGGCTGATTTCGAGCACGGCGGCGTTTAAAGTTTATGTCGATTTTGTTGGCAAGGCGAACAGCCTCCAGGCCGGAACCTATATTTTGAGTAAAAACATGAGCATTAAGCAGATTGTCGAAGTGCTCTGCGAAGGGAATCCGCCGAAAGCGACGGTTAAATTCACGATACCGGAAGGTTATACGATCACGGGAATCGCGAAGGTGCTTATGGAAAAAGGACTTATAACAAGCGAAAGCCAGCTGACCGACGTGGTGAAAACGGGAGACGCATTTACGAATTTTGCGTTTATTAACGACGTTGCGGTTTCCGAAAATGCGTCCGCGCGCGCCTATCTGCTTGAAGGATACCTTTTCCCGGACACCTACGAGGTTTATGCGGACGCAAGCGTGGAAACGATCCTGATAAAAATGCTGAATCGCTTCAACGACGTATTTTCGGAAGAGTACATTACCCGTGCGCAGCAGCTTGGCATGACGATGGATCAGGTGGTCACGCTCGCCTCGCTTATTGAGCGCGAAGCCCAGGCGCCGGACGACTTTGCAAAAGTCTCGGCCGTATTTCAGAATCGCATGAAGCAGGATATGCCGCTTCAGAGCTGCGCGAGCCTTTCCTATGTGCTGGGCGTTACGAAATACACGTTTACCGATGTCGAGCGGGAGACGGACTCCCTCTACAACACGTATAAATATAACGGTCTTCCCGTAGGGCCGGTCTGCAACCCCGGAAAAGCGGCGATTGAGGCTGCCCTGTACCCCAACGAACAGTATCTGTCCGACGGGTATCTCTATTTCTGCAATCAGAATCCCGCCGAGACCAACGAACTGATCTTTGCAAAGACATATGAAGAGCATCAGGAAAACGTCCGGAAGTACCAGCAGTACTGGGGCTAATGATCGATTGAGCATCTCCGGCGGCATGCTCCGCCTAAGTTTCCTGTGCCGGCTGTTCGGAACGGAAAAACCGAGGAGGAAACCTGCGGCTTCTGCGCTCATTTTTATTGTGCAGGCTCAATATCTGTGGTAGAATACCCCCGTATGAAACAGAGAGTGGATGCTTTACGCGCAAATTTGCGCAATTCTTCGCTTGACGCGGCGCTGATCACCAGCGGCGTCAATATTCGTTACTATTCGGGATTTACCAGCTCGGACGGAATTCTTCTCGTAACGCAGAAAGCGGTCTATCTGGTCACGGATTTTCGCTATACCATTCAGGCAAAGGCGCAGACGAAGGGAATCTGTGAAGTCATAGAGGCTCCGTTTGCCGAGCAGCACGAACGAATTCGTCGGTTTTTACTCGCGGATGGCTGCAAGCGCGTCGCGTTTGAAGAACAGGTGCTTCCAGTCGGTGAGTTTCGCGATTATGAGGCGATGCCGTTTCGCTGGGTTCCGTTTGGCTCGGAGATTACAAAACCGCGGCTATATAAAACGGCCGATGAGGTCGAGAGCCTGCAAAAAGCGCAGCGGCTTGCGGACCAATCGTTCCTGGAGTGGCTCGGACGGATTCATGCCGGCATGACCGAGCTGCAGGCCGTTGCCGAGCTGAATTATGTTTGCATGAAAAACGGCAGCGAAGGCGCTTCGTTCGACCCGATCGTGGCGGGGGGACCAAACGGGGCCATGTGTCACGCGGTTCCGGGTGAACGGAAACTGCAAACGGGCGATCTGGTCGTAACGGATTTCGGTTGCGTCGTAGACGGGTACCATTCGGATATGACGCGTACGTTTGCGATCGGTTCCATTAACGACGAAAGCAAACGCATTTATGAGATCGTAAAGACCGCGCAGCAGATGGCGCTTGACGCGCTGGTCAACGGTATTTCCGGCCGCGCGCTGGATGCCGTTGCGCGGGACTATATTTCAGATTGCGGCTTTGGCAACGCTTTCGGGCACGGGTTAGGCCATGGATTCGGGCTGGAGATTCACGAACAGCCGCGCGCGTCGCTTGCCAGCGACGACATTCTATCCGCAGGAATGACGATTACGGTGGAACCGGGCATCTATGTGGAAGGAAAGTGCGGCGTACGGATCGAGGACTGCTGCGTTGTGACCGCAAACGGACATCTGAACTTTGTTGGCGTAACAAAAGACCTGATTACGATTTGATCGATTCAAATGTTTTCGGCGCACACGCGCTGACGATTGAAGAATAAAGCGAAAGAGTAAGAAAATAACGGAGGAAACAACCATATGATCAGTGCAGGCGAATTCAGAAAAGGCATGACCGTAGAAATTGACGGGTCGGTCTGGCAGATTGCGGACTTCCAGCACGTGAAACCCGGCAAGGGCGCGGCTTTTGTGCGTACTCGCCTCAAGAACGTCATGACCGGTGCGGTGCTCGAGCGCACGTTTAACCCGACGGATAAATATCCGCCGGCGCACATTGAAACAAAAGAGATGCAGTATCTCTATGAAGATGGCGGACTGTATTATTTTATGGACGTTGAAACCTACGAGCAATTGCCGCTCAATCACGATCAGGTGGAAGATGCAATTGATTTTATTGTGGAAAACACAAACGTCAAAGTTCGTTTCTTTAAGGGCGCCCCGTTTTCCGTTGAAGCGCCGAATTTTGTGGAACTGACCATCACCCACTCCGAGCCGGGCGTTCGCGGCGATACCGCGACGGGCACCACCAAGCCTGCAACGCTTGAAACCGGCTATACGCTCAACGTTCCGTTGTTTGTCAACGAAGGCGACCGAATCCGCGTGGATACCCGCACAGGCGAGTATATGGAGCGCGTTTAATCCCTAACAAACGGTTATCAACCGAAAGGAGAGGTTTCAACATGAGCTTTATATCGGAAAAGGTTGCGTACCTGGGCGGGCTTGCAGACGGACTGAAACTGAAGGACGAGGGGACGGATAAGGTTCTGCGCGGCATTATCGATGCGCTTAGCGCAATTGCCGAGACGCTGGAAGAACAGGATGAAAGCATCGACGATCTTTCGGACTGCGTGGACGGTATCTACGATGAATTGGATGATATCGAAAGCATGCTGGATGAAGATTACGACGGCGAGATGGACGAGGATGATTTCATCGAAGTGGTCTGTCCGCACTGTGGCGAAACCGTTTATTTCGACGAGGACATGATCGACAGTGACGATGGGCTGATCTGCCCGAATTGTAACGAAACCATCGAGTTCGACATCCCTGGCGGGGACGGCGGAGACGTCGCCACCGAGTAACAGAGGTTTTCAAGCTTTAACCGACAGTGCCCGCTTGTATTATCGTCAAGCGGGCTTTTTCGTGTGTTTTCGAAAAAACAAGGACTTTTCTACGTTTCGGCGAATAATTATACATAGAACGGAGGTTCGGCAACGATGGAAGAAAACCCGAGGCAGTATTACGAGCGGATTCAGACGGAAACCTTGTCGTCCTACGCGACGCTTTCGCAGAATTCGCGAGGACGCGAGACGCCGATTGCCCCGTGTGAGATCCGAACGGATTTTATACGGGATCGCGATCGGATTTTGCATTGCAAGTCGTTTCGAAGACTCAAGCACAAGACGCAGGTTTTTCTTTCGCCGCAGGGCGACCACTATCGGACACGGTTGACGCATACGCTGGAAGTATCGCAAATCGCGCGCACCATAACGCGTGCGCTGAGGCTCAACGAAGATCTGTCCGAGGCGATTGCGCTGGGACACGATCTCGGGCATACGCCATTTGGCCATTCCGGCGAGGATGTGCTGGATGAGCTTCTTCCGGACGGGTTCGAACATAACGTTCAGAGCCTTCGTGTGGTGGAAAAACTGGAAAACGACGGCGCCGGGCTGAACCTGACCTATGAGGTGCGGGATGGCATCTTGAACCATAAAAAGACCGGCGCCCCTATTACGCTGGAAGGGTGCGTCGTTTCGCTTGCCGATCGAATCGCCTACATCAATCATGATATCGACGACGCGATCCGCGCGGGCGTGCTGAAGGAAAGCGACTTGCCGAAAGAGTGTGTCCGCGTGCTCGGCAATTCGCATGGCAAGCGTATTAATTCCATGATACTGGATGTTGTCGGTCACAGTTGCGATCAGCCGAAAATTACGATGAGTGAGGAATTCTACCGGCAATTCGATGCGCTGCGCGATTTTATGTTTGAACGAGTCTATAAGAATCCGGTTGCGAAAAGCGAGGAAGAGAAAGCGAAACGTGTGATTCGCGAGTTGTTTGCTTACTATCTGAATCATACCGAATTGCTTACCGGCGAGTATGCCAAGTATCTCGAGCAGGATGGCAGGGAGCGCGCCGTGGCGGATTACATTGCGGGAATGACGGATAATTACGCGATATCGGAATACGTTCGCATCTTTGTCCCAAAGTCCTGGATGGATCTGAAAATATAATGCGGTCGGCGGGCGGTCTGTAAAATATTCAGCAAAGTGCAGGAAACGGCGGCACGAAGTCGAATCTATATTAGGCCGCTGAAACAGGCGGAGGAATACGAAGGGGGCGGAACGTAACTGCGTTCGTCGTGAACCGAAAATCCGGAAAAGGACAGAAAGGACGATAGGATGGCATATCCGGAAAGCTGGCTAAATGAGCTGATCAGCAAAAACGATATTGTAACCGTCGTCTCGTCCTATGTTGAGTTAAAACCGAAAGGACGGCGCCTTTGGGGGCTCTGTCCGGTTCACGGCGAGAAAACGGCTTCGTTTTCCGTTTCGCCCGATCGTCAGCTCTACTATTGCTTCGGATGTCATATCGGCGGATCCGTAATCCAGTTCATTATGGATGTAGAGCATCTTACGTTTCCGGAGGCCGTCGAATTTCTGGCAAACCGCGTTGGAATGGCCATGCCGGAAGAGGTTAACGACGCGGCGATGCAGCGCGACCGCGCAAAACGGGAACGACTATCCGAAGCTTGCAAACTCTCGGCTCGGTTCTATATGGAAACGCTTCTGGGGGAAATGGGTGTCGCGGGGCGCGCCTACCTGAAGAAACGCGGAATAACGAGCGATTCGGTCAAACGCTTTGGCATCGGATACGCGCCAAACGAATGGGAGGCGCTCAAACGGTATCTTGGTGAAAAGGGGTTTGCGCCGGAAGAACTGGTCGAAGCCGGCTTACTGGTTAAAAATGAGCAGTCCGGCCGTACGTACGACGCTTATCGCGGGAGAGTGATCTTCCCGATTATCGCTGCGAACGGCAGAGTCGTTGGATTCGGCGCGCGCGTTCTGAATAACGACGAAAAACCGAAGTATATCAACACCGGTGACACGCTGCTTTACAATAAGCGAAACAATCTGTATGGCCTGAATTTGCAAAAGAACGGAAAGCTAAGCGACCTTGTAATGGTGGAAGGTTATACGGATGTCATCGGCTTGTATGAATCCGGCGTTACAAACGCCGTAGCGAGCCTTGGAACAGCGCTGACGCAACAGCAGGCAAGATTGCTAAAACGCTACGTAAACACCGTATACATCGCCTACGACGGCGACGCCGCTGGTCAGAACGCGACGATTCGCGGTCTCGATATTCTTACGTCGGAAGGGCTGGGCGTTCGCGTGATCGTGTTTCCGAACGAGCAGGATCCGGACGAGTTCGTTCGCCAGAACGGCAAGGAAGCATTTGACCGCCTGAAGGAAAACGCTCTGTCGCTCAATGCGTTTAAACTGGAGGCGATGGCGCGGCCTTATCATCTGGAACGGGAGGACGAGCGGGAACGATACGCGATGGAAGCATGCCGATTGATCGCAACGCTTTCTCCTGTGGAACGCGAACGTTATTATCAGCAACTTTCCGCCAAGACCGGCTATTTACTGGAAACGCTGAAAGCGCAGGTTGCCGGGACGAGTCCTGCGGTGACGGCGCCGGAAACGACGGGACTAAAACGCGAGACGTTCAAGCGCTCTCCGGCGCGCGCCGTGCCGAAGGAAGACGAGCGGATCCGCGCGGAAAACGCGCTTTTGTTTCATATGGTGCAATCCCGCGCGGCCGCTAAGGTGGCTTGCGAAAAGAGCGTTGAGGAATTGTTTGCCGGTGAAGGGATACGAAGTTTCGTCAGAGCGCTGAACGAAGCGTATACGCGCGGCTCGGAGCCCAATATTCCGCTCCTGCTCGCCGGAATGAGCAAGGAGGACGCAGAGCGCGTAAGCTCCGCACTGCGCGAAGAAGCGGCGTGCATGGAATCGGAGAAAGCGGTGAAGGACTGTCTCTGCCGGATCGAACAGTGCGACCTGCAGGATCAGATAGAGGAAATCAAAAAACAACTGAATGAACCGGTGACAACGCCGGAACGAAAAGCGGAATTGCTACGAAATATGCAGGTCCTGAACCTGCGGATGCGGGGGATAAGATGAAAGGAGCGTACAGTTTGGAAGGAAAAGAATTACGCGCGCAAAAACTACACGACCTGTTCGAAACCGGGAAACAGAAGGGCATGCTCACCTACAAGGAGATCATGGACGCGCTGGAAGAGCTCGAACTGGATCAGGAACAGATCGAAAAAGTTTACGATCATCTGGAAGAGCTGAATATCGATATTGTAGAGGATGTTGAGCTGCCGGAGGATATTAATCAGGAGATTGCGGAGATCGAATCCACGCTCGCGGCTGTGGAAGGAATCAATATTGACGATCCTGTTCGTATGTATCTGAAGGAGATTGGAAAGGTTCCGCTGCTTACTGCAAACCAGGAAGTTGAAATTGCCCAGCGCATGGCGGATGGCGACCCCGACGCGAAGCATCAGCTGGCGGAGGCGAATCTTCGTCTTGTGGTTTCGATCGCCAAACGTTACGTAGGGCGCGGGATGTTGTTTCTCGATTTGATACAGGAGGGGAACCTTGGCCTGATCAAAGCCGTGGAGAAGTTCGATTATCGCAAGGGGTATAAATTTTCCACCTACGCCACCTGGTGGATTCGGCAGGCGATTACACGCGCAATTGCCGACCAGGCGCGTACCATCCGGATACCGGTGCATATGGTGGAAACGATCAATAAACTGATTCGCGTCAACAGGCAGCTCGTTCAGGAGTATGGCCGTGATCCGAGACCGGATGAAATCGCAAAGGAAATGGGCATCTCCGAGGAGAAGGTTCGGGAGATTATTAAAATTGCGCAGGAGCCGGTTTCCCTGGAAACGCCGATTGGCGAAGAGGACGATTCGCATCTTGGCGATTTTATTCCGGACGACGACGCACCCGCCCCGGCGGAAGCGGTAGCCGTTACCTTGCTCAAAGAGCAATTGATGGACGTTTTGAATTCCCTGACGCCCAGGGAGGCGAAGGTTCTTCGCCTGCGATACGGTTTGGACGATGGGAAAGCGCGCACGCTGGAAGAAGTCGGTAAGGAGTTCAACGTAACGAGAGAACGTATCCGCCAAATCGAAGCGAAAGCTCTTCGTAAGCTGAGACACCCCAGCAGAAGCAAGCGTCTGAAAGATTTTCTCGAATAAACGAATGCCTTCCACCGGCAGGCAACGGGGTTTGAAAGCCGGCGGGAAGTATCGGTTGGATGAACGAAGAGGAGCGATGAATGAGGCATTACCGAATCAACGAGCAGAAGCCACTGAAAACGAAACAGCTGATTCTGACACCAATGAGCGAAGCGGAGCTGAAGGAACAGATCGAAAGCAGCGACGAGAGCCTGACCCGCAGCGCGTTTGCCGAGATGCTTCGCTGCGTGATTGGCTATCCCGATCAGGCTCTCTGGTATACCGGCTGGCGTATGTCGTTGCATGAATCCGGGGAAACGGTCGGTTATCTCTGCTTTCATGGGTTACCGGAAGATAAAACAGTTCGGCTCGGATTCGAGGTGCAGGAACCGTACAGAGGAAACGGGTACGCGACGGACGCGATTAAGTCCCTTTGCGACTGGGCGTTTTCTCAGGAGAACGCGTACTTTATTCATGTTATTATCAGCGAAAAGGATGCCGCCGCGGCACATATCCTTGAAAAACTGAAATTCTATCAAGTTGAATGTGCGGTCGAAGGGCAGCAGTTCTGGGAACTGGAGCGTCCGGCAAGCGCATGGATGGCAATTTATCTTTGCATTGGGATGGGGATGGGGCTTGCTCTGGGGCTCAGCGTTTTCGGCAGTCAGGCGATCGGGACGGCGGTTGGAATGTGCGCCGGAATTGCGCTCGGCATCACGATGGATTCACAGGACAAGACGGCGCGAAAACGCGAAAAAACATACGTTAAGATGGATTCCAAACGAGAAAAAGAATGATATTTATCAAAAGATCGACCTTGAAGGTCGATCTGAGACCGTCAAAAAACTCGTTTTTTGACGGGACAACCGCTCTTTTCCTTTCGGCCTTCTGCCTTACGGGCGGAAAAGAGCACAAGGAAACCGCCCTAACGGGCGATCCGTTGCGCCGGATGAACCGGCACAGCCGGAA
>JAYFNY010000010.1:0-30651 GCA_034933205.1 Eubacteriales bacterium | reverse complement strand
GTGTATGTGGTCCGGCATCATATGTCCTTCCAGTATCTCTACTCCTTTATACCTGCATAGCTGCTTCAGTATGTCCCGTATGCTCTCTCTTAATTGATTATAGATGATTTTTCGTCTATACTTTGGAGTGAACACAATGTGGTACTTACAGAGCCATTTTGTGTGTGCTAAACTGTTTTCCTGTTTAGCCATGGAATCACCTTTCCTTTCCGGCATAGTAGCTTGAACACTTCTATCCTATCGGAAAGGTGATTCTCTTTGTATAACTTTTTACTCCACCCGCATAGCGGGTGGTTTTTTATGTCGCTCGCTTCGCTCACGCCACAGACTGAAGTCCATAATAAAAGGGCGGCTTCATAGCCGCCCTTATTCTTTCGATTGTGAATCACGAAAACCGAGTTGATTCAGGAATCCGGTGTTTCAGCAGGATGAATCGCTTCTTTTTTCTTTCGATAAGAAAGTAATATGTGCATGGCTAACGATATAACGCCGCTGATGATCAATATGATATAAAAACTTGCCATACGCGAAAGAAGCATTGCCGGGACAATAAGCGAACTTTGGAACAATACCTTAAAGATTGTAACAAACCCGCTTTCACTTACCCCTGCGGAGCCTGGAATCGGAAGAAAACACACCGCAAGGTAAAGAACGGACTGCAATGCAATAAATTCGATCATGTTAAAACCGCTCAGGCCAAATGCACGGTAGATAAAGTAGGGGATTACAAATTGTGAACCAAGAAGCAAAACATACGTAATGAGTTCACAGACGATCAGACGAGGATGTTTTCTAAACAATTCCGCTCCCTGACTATAGCGACAAATCTGTTCGTCTGCACGTGCGATTATCTTTTCCGTATGCTTCACGATGTGAAGTTTTGCAAGCAGGCGAATCGCCCAATGCACGGCGCGTTCCACAAAACTCTTGGAAAACATTGCGAAAATCAGGAAGAGGATTAAACAAATATTGACAATCGCGCCAAATAGAAACAGCCAGAGAAAAGCACCGAGATTATTCAGGATCAGTCCGGCATGGAAGGGAAACAGTACGGTCGGAATCAGCAGAACAACGATCTGATGCGCAGCATTGACCATCAGCAGCGCAAGGGAAGCGTAGGATACATCGACTCCAAATGCAAGCATATAGTAAAGCTGCATCGGCTGACCCGCCGCGCCGGCAGGTGTAATAGCGGTATAATACTGACCGATGAAACCAAAACCGATATCGCGAAGGAAGGGGATTGGCTTCTTATAAAGCGCCCGAAGCGCTATATGGAGCGCAACGCCAAACAGCAACGAAGCAAATACTGCAGCGCCTAATGCGGCAAGCAGCCAAAGCGGATCGGCGGAACGGACCGCTGACCAGACTTCGGAAATCGATGTGTCTTTGAAAAGAATGGCCAAGGTTGCGACAATCAACGCAATCATAAATAGGGCGCTGAGAACATTCCAGCGCTTTTTCCTTGGCCGGCCGCTTTGCGACGTCGCAGCATCGCTTGCGGGACGGGCATTTATTACAATATCTTTTTCTTCTTGTTCCATTTGATTCATCATACTAAATGATGCGGTGAAACGCCAGTAATATGTAGTGAGGAAAACGTAAAATTAATATGAACGAAAAAATAACATTGATAGCCTCTCCTGAAAACATTCCGATTCCAGGTTGCACGGTTACTTGTTTCGAATCAATTCCTGCGTCTTTTTGGGGAGCCTGGATAAAGTTGTTTCATAACCATTATCCAGCATCGCTTTTGCAATGTTGTTTGGCACCTTACTGTCAAGGAAAAGCGAACTCCAGTGATTCTTATCCGTATAGTAACCGGGGATGACGTCGCCTTCATATTGAGCGCGCAGAATTTGTGAGAAGGCAGGCTCGAGTTTTACGGTAAGCAAAGGCCGGCCATCCTTGTATTCGCCGTGCATAACAAAGATTTTCCCACCGATACGATACAGCGTTGCATTCCAAGCGGCCTTAAATTCTTCTTCCACACCTGTTTTCTGCATACAGTATTCGCGAATCCAATTGTTCATTCGATAACTCCATAGTGATTTTAAATATTAGGAATCATTCTGTAACGAAATAACGAGCGATGGGTTTCCAACGAGGATTCACTCATCAATCGAAAAGAAGGCTTGCTTTCCGTATATGTCGCAAAACTGGACCACGGGGTGGGTTAATCTGCCAAGCGGAAATTCAAGGGGGAGTTTCGGTCTGCATTCTGTGGCGACGGGGAAAAAACGTTCGTTCTCTAAAAAACCGATGGCGGCATAAACTAATGGATGAGAAGGCGAGAAGTGCGCTTCTTCCACTCGAACAACGCGTAGCCCACGCTTGTTCTCCAGACAGCAGGCAGAAAAGAACGCTCTCGATTCATCTGCCGGATAGTGCAGGACCATTTCATGCTCGCCTTCGAGAAGAGACAGAACGCTGGCATTCTGTAACTGACGTGCCCGCAGGATGTAGAGCGCGCAAGGGGAAGCATCCAAAACAAGGAATCTCCGCCCCAGCTTGCTCGCGGCGGAAGCTGTTGTTCCGCTTCCTGAAAAGAAGTCGCAGACAAGATCGCCGGGACGAGAGGAAGCAAGAATCACGCGATTCAGCAGTGCTTCCGGCTTTTGAGTCGCGTATCCGACGCGCTCTCTGTCCTTTTGCTGCAAATGTTCAATATCGTCCCAAACGTCGCTTGGGTATACCGGCGTATCCTCATAATACGTGTATAGCTTTCCTGCAGAACGTATCGTAAAGCAGATTCGGCCGTTTTCGTCAATTGAACGGCGCATGTGATTTCTCTTTTCCGGACCGCGCGGCCGGCCAACGGAAGCAATCTGAAAGTAAACTTTTTCACTTTTTCGGTAAAACAGAATCGTATCGTGTTTCCTTGGATAATAGCGCGTACTTCGCCCACCGGTTTTGTAACACCACACGATCTCGTTCATAAAATTCTGTGCGCCAAACAGTTCATCCATCAGAAGCCGCAGCTTCGCGCTCATGCGATAATCGATGTGCAGATAGATCGAACCGGTTTCGCAGAGCAATTCACGCGCTCCGCTTAAAACGATACGCATCCATTCCAGGTACGCATCCTCCGTGAGTCGGTCGGAAAACGCGGGAACGTCGATTTGTTTTTTCTGCGTATTGACCCGCACATGGAATACATCTCCGGTTCCGAAAGGCGGATCCAGATAAATGACCTGAACGCTACCACGATAGGATGAAATCAGGTTATCCAACGTGTTTTCAACGCGCGAGAGAAAGAAGTCGCCGGGCCCGCCTGCGGCATGCAGCTCCGAGGTGCAGAAAATACGCATGGCGTTTCCTCCTGTCCTGAAACTCTCTTGGCGCATAACATGGCTCGCCCGTATCTGCAGACCTTTGCAAGACGAGACGTTATTCCGTTCGTTTGCTTCCTGCCGCAATTGCCACATGAGATTCCATGTGACGTTTCGCTGCGGGTGCGTCGTGCCGTGCAATCGCCTGATAAATCTGTTTATGCTCGGCGAGGGAACATGCGGCGCGATCGGGCATTGTCAGGGAACTCTGCCGCGCTTTTCGAATGTTTTGATGTAGCGAAGCAAGGATATGACGAATCGTTCTGCTCCCGCTGGCTTCGTAAATCAACTCGTGAAAACGGGAATCGAGCTGAACCAAGTGCGCGGCGTCGTTTTTTGCCGTATAGAACTCCATAAGCTCCACGACTTCATTTAGTTCTTTGAGCTGCTCACTCGAAATTCGTTCCGCTGCCCAATATGCGGCTTGCCCCTCAAGAAGGTGACGTATTGTCGAAACATCCTGAAGATCTTCGCTTGTAAAAGCCTTCACGACGACACCACGATTCGGGTGCGAGGCGACCAGATCCTCCAGTTCGAGTTGTTTTAGCGCCTCGCGAACCGGAGTCCGGCTTACGCCAAGTTCCTCGGCAATTTTCATTTCAATCAGACAATCGCCCGTCTGATAGCGGCCTTCAGCAATGGCGTCCCGTAAGATCCGGTACACCTTCTCCGAAAGGGAGGCATAATCTTTATTATCATAAAGTCCGTTCATGAAATCTCACTTTCGCGGCGAAATGCAGGCCGCAACAATTGACTGAATCGTAACTACGTTCCAAATATTTTAACCACATTCCTATTATAGATAGTTTATCGTTGCAAATGAAGGATTACAATACCTTGTATACAAATATACAATGATCTGCCGATTCGGTCAATACAAGCATCCGTTCCGAAAATGTTTCCAAAGTGCGCCATTCCCTCTTTTAATAGCTGCCATGAGAAACGAGAAAAGTATGCCAGCGCTGGCATACTTTTCCTCAAATTAACTTGCTTTGCCATAAATAAGCCTCACAACGTTCACCGCAAGGCAACAAGGGAATGCCGTTGCGTATTTACAGAATTCCGGTAGACTGGTATAATTTGTCCAAAGAAGAATGGAGGTGTGCATATGTCCGAAGAAAAAAAGGCAGGCACGGAAGTTTCCAGTGTGGAAGCCGAAGGTGGCCGTATCATATTTGCGGACGACGTAGTCGCTACCATCGCCGCACTTGCGGTGTCCGATGTAGAGGGCGTTTCCGCCATGACAGGCGGAATGGTGGAAGGCATTACCGAAATGCTTGGGAAGAAGAACCTGACCAAAGGTGTGAAGGTTGAAGTTGGTCAGGAAGAAGCCGCTGTCGACGTATCCGTCAGTATTCGTTATGGATATAAGATTCGCGAAGTATGCGAGAAGATCCAAAATGCGGCTAAGAACGCAATTGAAACCATGACGGGGCTTCGCGTGGTTGAAGTGAATGTATACGTGCAAAGCGTAACATTTGAACAAAATGAACAAGCTACTTCAGCCGGTTCAAAGCGCAAGGAAAAAGAGAAGGAAAAGAACAAGGAAAAAGAAGCCGAAGAAGTTCAAGCAGAAGTGATTATGCCTGAACCGCCGCGCGTAAAGTAACGTTGCTCTTTTGCAGCGGGCGGACGGAAGTACCGCCCGCTCATTCCGTAAAATAGTATATCGAAGCGATGCGTCGTTTTTCTTACTGGGAAAGCAATTCGTTGTTTCGGATGAAAAGTTATTGGGTCCTCTGGGTCCCAACCGGTAAAAGGAGTCGTAACAATATGAAACTTAAAGTATTCGATCGGATTCTACTGGGGATTCTCCTGATCGTTGCAATTGTGGCGTCGTTTGTGCTTTTTGCCATTGCGGCAAACATCATCACGCAGGATATGGCGGACAATTTTATCGGACTTTTCTATATGTTCCACGAAAATGCCCTGATCCTTGCCGGATGCGGACTTATTCTGCTTCTGATTTCGATTAAGCTGCTGTTTGCCGGCAAGGTTAAGAAAATGGAGATTCGACCCGCGTCCGCACTTATGAAGCAAACGGAAATCGGCGGCACATTTATTTCTCTGGAAGCGCTCGACAGCATGGTGCAGAAACATTGCCGCGCACAGCAGCGCGTAAAAGACTGCCAGACTACGCTGCATTCCAGCGAGGCGGGCGTTACGGTTGGAATCCGTTTATGCGTATTGCCGGATACGGATGTCGTAACCCTTTCCAGCGAGTTGCAGAAGTCGCTGAAGGATTATATTGAGAGCTTGACCGGTATTCAGGTAAACGAAGTCGGAATTCTGGTAGAGAGCGCACCGGCGAATGCGGCGAGTGCAGTTGCGCGCGCGGAGTAAGGAGCGATCATGAACAACGGTTTTCTCGATTTTCTCATAAAACACAAGTTTACCGTGATACTCACGCTGATCGGCCTGATCATCACGATCCTTTTTTTTACGATTGGTTTCTGGCGTACGATAGCGCTGGTACTGATTCTGGCTTTGTGTTTCCTGATCGGGTATCTGCTCGATCAGAATGGTCCGGAAGGAATCCGTGACTTTTTTAACAAGCTGTTCCCGAAGAAACAGTAAACAAGAAAAAGATGCAAGAAAGGCCCCCGGGACTTATTTTATAAACTGTTTTATAGAAACAGTGAGCAGTAAATAAGGCGGCATAAAGAACCCCGGGACTCTTTCAATAAACCTTTCTTATATAAGCAGGGAACAGTAGATAAGGCGGCTTAAGAAACCCGGGACTCAATTTACAGACTGTTCTTAAGAACAGTGAACAGCAAATTGGGCGACCATACCCGTTAACGAACGAAGGAATAGAGATTGAAATGAGTAGAACGACCGCGCGCGAAGTTGCGATGATGCTTCAATTCTCCGATATGCTTGGCGGAGAAGACACTCCCGATCATGTGCTGGACAAGTCGGAGTCCATCGGTACCCTTGATGATGCGGACAAAACCTATATCGAGCAGATTATGGCGGGCGTTAAGTCGCATGCGCAGGAAATTGATGAGATCATCAGCCGTTACAGCAAGGATTGGAGCATCGATCGGATCGCGCGTGTCGACCTGAGCATTCTTCGCGTAGCCGTGTTCGAAATGTTATATCGTGCGGAAGACGTTCCTACGGGAGCGGCGATCAACGAAGCGGTGGAACTTGCGAAGCGCTATGGCGGAGAAAAGTCCTATGCGTTTATCAATGGTATTCTTGGTAGCGTTTCCCGCGAAAAAACGCCGTTATGAAGCCGCTGTTTCTTGGCGTAGACACCAGTAATTACACGACTTCTGTTGCTTGTGTATCCGAAGAAGGCATCGTTTTCGAACGGAGAACGATGCTTTCTGTAGCCTTGGGAGAACGGGGGCTAAGACAGTCCGACGCGCTTTTTCAGCATGTTCGAAACCTGCCAGAACTGGTTGAAACAATGCTTTCAACCGTTGAAAGAAATGATGTTTCAGCTGTTGCCGTGAGCGCGAAACCGACCGCATCGGAACAATCCTATATGCCGGTTTTCCTTGCGGGGATGCTTGCCGCAACGTCTATCTCCGCGTCGCTGCATGTTCCGTTGTATGAAACGACGCATCAGGCGGGGCATGTTCGCGCGGCAATGTTTGGTCAGGAAGATCGGTTTATGGAAGGAAAGTTTCTCGCCATGCATTTGTCCGGCGGAACGACCGATTTATTGCTGGTTCAGATGCAGAATGGTGCGATTGGAGAAATCGATCGTATCGGCGGGTGCGACGATTTGCATGCGGGGCAGCTTGTTGATCGGGTGGGAGTGCATCTTGGCTTGCCGTTTCCATGCGGAACGGCGCTGGAACAACTGGCAAACGGTGCTGTGGACCGTTCCGTTCGCCTTCCTTCCAGCGTTAAGGCACTGAACTGTTCATTTTCCGGGCAGGAGTCGCAATGTCAGCGTTATATCGATCAGGGAATGGCAAAAGAAGCCCTGGCATATGCCGTGTATGACTGCATGGCCAGAACGTTTACAAAAATTCTTGTTCATGCGATGGAAACGACCGGATGCGATACCATTCTGCTTTCCGGCGGTGTTTCCGGAAGCGCGCTGCTGCGAAAACTGCTTTGCACACGAATGCAGCGTGAGGTTTATTACGCAGGTAAAGGGTTATCGTCCGACAATGCGGCGGGCGTCGCGCTGCTGGCTCGTGATATCCATCGAAACGGGAGGTGAGGAGCGTTGGAACAGGAGTTGAAGCCGGTATTCAGCGTCCGTGAACTAAACGAATATGTCGGACTTCTGCTGTCCAACGATCCGAATCTCTGCGAAGTAAAAGTAAGCGGAGAGATCAGCGGGTTTAAGCGGCACTCCTCCGGGCATCTGTACTTTTCACTGAAGGATGAGGATGCCCTGGTTCGTTGCGTTATGTTTCGTCAGCAGGCATTTCGGCTGACGTTTCAACCGCAGGATGGTATGCAGGTGCTCCTTTACGGAAGAGCCTCGCTTTACGAAAAGGATGGGTCCTTTCAGCTCTACGCGGACTATTTAAAGAAGAGCGGAGAAGGCGAGCTTTTCCGCCGCTTTCTTGCGCTCAAAGAAGAACTGGAGAAAAAAGGCTGGTTCGCTCCGGAGCGAAAAAGAAAAATTCCGTATTTACCGCGCAAAATCGGCGTGATTACCAGCGGGACGGGCGCAGCGGTACAGGATATTCTGAATATCATTTCACGACGGTTCCCCCGAATGCCTATTGTCCTGGCAAGCGTTCGTGTACAGGGGCCGGGTGCCGCGGAAGAAATAGCGCATGCTATCGAGCAGATGAATCGTTTCCATGCGGCGGATGTGCTTATTGTCGGACGAGGCGGAGGCAGCCTGGAAGACTTATGGGCATTTAACGAAGTAGCGGTAGCGGAAGCGATTGTGAAGAGTGAAATCCCTGTTATCAGCGCGGTAGGACACGAAACCGACTTTACAATTGCGGATTTTACCGCCGACTTGCGCGCACCGACCCCTTCCGCGGCGGCAGAACTTGCAGTGCCTGAAATGGACGCGTGTTATGAAGCGGTACATATGCTGGAAGAACGGCTGCGTCGTGCATTATTCGTTCGTATGGAACGAATGCGAACAAATGTAAAGCTTTTTGCCTCGTCGAAAGCTTTTCAGTTTCTGGAGCGGCGGATACAGAAGGAACGGCAATCGCTGGATAGTATACGTGAAAGACTTCTGCACGCGGCTGGAATGCAATCGACGAGGACTCGAGCCGGTTTGAGCGAAATAATGGCAAAGCTCTCCGCGCTGAATCCAAATTCGGTTCTTGAACGAGGCTACGCTGTGATTACCGATTCAACAGGGGCAACATTGACGAGTATTGAGCAGATTCGTGCCGGAAATAACGTAAACATCCAAATGCGGAACGGTACTGCGGACGCAACGATTCGTAGCGTGGAACGATATGAGCAGGAAAGCGGAAGGAGCGAAAAGCATGGAACAGCAAGTGAAATTTGAAGAAGCAATGCAGAAGCTCTCGAAAATAGTGGAACAGCTTGAGAGCGGGGAAGGTTCGCTGGATGAGATGATACGCTTGTATCAGGATGGAATGGCTCTGGTCCGCACATGCGAATCGCAGTTGGATGCTTATGAAGCGACGATTGTTCAACTGAGCGAGGTGGAAGGGGCAAAACAAAATGCTGAGTGAGAAACTGAACGAATACTCCAGACAAACGGAGAAAAAACTTTCCGAACTGATCAGCGAGACATCCTGTTCTCCGATACTGGAGCGCAGTATGATATACAGCGTGTTTTCCGGCGGAAAACGCGTTCGCCCATCGCTTTGCATGGCGGCCTGCGAACTCTGCGGTGGAACCGCAGAGGATGCGTTGCTTGCCGCCTGCGCGCTGGAGTTCATCCACACCTATTCGTTGATTCACGACGATTTACCTGCCATGGATAACGATGATATGCGGCGTGGAAAACCCAGCAGCCATAAAGTTTTTGGCGAAGCAAACGCGATTCTTGCCGGCGATGCCTTGCAGGCGCTGGCTTTCTATACGTTATCGCAGTGTCAGGCTGGCGACGCATTGCGTTCAATTTCCCTTGGTGCTTTGCAGATGGTAATGGGTCAGAGCCTGGATATCAACGCGGATGGCGGTGCAGAACTGCTGGAAGCGTTGCAGGACTATAAAACCGGGGCGCTGTTTCGGGCCTCTGTGTTAGCGGGTGCTGCGTGCGCTGGAGCAACCGCTTCACAAAAAGAGTCCCTTGTACGGTTTGCGAACGCTTATGGCATGCTTTTTCAGATCACAGACGATATTCTGGACTGCACGGGAGATACGGCATTACTTGGAAAAACCGTAGGCAAGGACGAAGCGGAAGGGAAACTCACTTTCGTTTCCGCATATGGGTTGGAGAACGCGAAGGAACATGCCCAATCCTATGCGAAACAAGCATTGGAAGCCATTCGTAGTGTAAACGGCGAAGCGACGTTTTTTACGGAACTTGTTACTTACACATTGACGCGTAAATCCTGATTGGATCCTGCGAACGAAGAGACATAGCGTCTATTTGCTCGTTCTATGACAAAAGTGAAAAAATGGGTTTATGATAATAATGAAAACAGGGAAGAAAAGATAGGCATGGATCGTTACCCAATACTCGACCGGATTAATTCTATCGAGGATTTCAAACAGTTAAGCGACGGAGAATTGCCGGCGCTCGCGGCACAGATTCGCCAATATATGATAGAAAACGTTGCCAAGTGCGGAGGCCACCTTGCCTCGAATCTTGGCGCGGTAGAGCTTACAATCGCGATTCACAGGGTATTCGATAGCCCGGTGGATAAGATCATTTTTGATGTTGGACACCAGTCTTACGCACATAAAATTATAACTGGGCGCCGCGCTTCATTTTGCACGCTACGGCAGGAAAAGGGGATTTCCGGTTTTCCCAAACGGGAAGAAAGCGAACACGATCCCTTTAATACAGGACATGCTTCCACCGCAATCTCTGCCGCGTTGGGAATAGCGCGCGCAAAGAAGCTGCTTGGAGAACCGGGCGTTACCGTTGCTCTTGTAGGCGACGGTGCGCTTACGGGGGGACTTGCGTTCGAGGGGTTAAACGACGCGGGACAGTCGGACGTTCCGCTGGTCGTTATCATCAACGATAATGAAATGTCGATTTCTCCCAACGTTGGGGCGCTGCATCACATGCTTGTGAACATGCGTTCCAGCGCGTGGTATGTACGTTTTAAACGGTTTCTCGTGCGGATACTGGATACCGGAATGATCGGGCGCTGGCTGTCGCGGCATATGGAGAATCTCAAGAACAGGATCAAGAATTTTCTGATGCCGAAACGTCTGTTCGAAGACATGGGTTTTTTATATCTTGGTCCGATCGATGGTCACGATATCGGTGCGTTAACGCACATTCTATGCCGCGCGAAAGAGTTACGAAAGCCTGTCATCGTACATTGTGTAACCCAAAAAGGGAAAGGTTACACATTTTCGGAACGCAATCCGGCGAAATTTCATGGTATCGCGCCGTTTTCCATTGACACGGGGGACGTTGTTGCCAACGCTAAAAAAAGCAATTCCGCCGTTTTCGGAGATACGATGGTAGCGCTTGCGGAAAAAGATCCTCGAATCGTCGCAGTTTCCGCAGCAATGTCGATCGGAACCGGGTTAAGCGAGTTTTCAACAAGATTTCCCGACCGTTTTTTTGACGTCGGAATTGCGGAAGAACACGCCCTGACAATGGCGGCAGGTATGGCTGCCAGCGGAATGAAGCCGGTTGTCGCAATTTATTCTACGTTTCTTCAACGCGGATATGATGAGATTCTTCACGATATCTGTCTGCAAAAATTGCCGGTTGTTTTGGCGGTTGACCGAGCCGGCCTCGTTGGGGACGACGGCGAGACGCATCAGGGCGTTTACGACGCGGCTTTTCTTTCAACGATGCCGAATATGACGATTTATTCGCCTGCAACGCAGCAGGAGTTAACGCATATGATGTCACTTGCGATTGAAAGAGGGGAGCCGGCTGCGGTTCGTTACTCCAGGGGAAGCCTGATGCAGGCGGTTTCCATGCAGCCCGTCGAACACGCAGTATGGGAGGTTATGGAAGATGTTTCCGAAAAGACGATCGTCGCCACAGGAACGATGGTTGCGGTATCGCTGCCAGTCGCACGGAAACATGGCGCGGGTTTGATCAACGCGAGAACGATCAAGCCTTTGGATGAGTCGGTTCTTCAATCGATCCGAAAAAAATCGAAACTTGTAATCGTAATGGAGGAAAGCATCGATTGTCTCGGCTTGCGTCTGGCAGCGGAGCTTGCGCCGATTCCGGTAGTGCGTATGTGCGTTCCGGACGACCCGGTCGAACAGGCATGCGTCAATCAGCAGCGACAGCATTGCGGGCTGACCGCGGAAGCGCTGGAACGCATACTGTCGGGAGGAGCATCATGAAGACGAGGTTGGACGTCGCTCTCTTTGAACGCGGGCTTGTCAAAAGCCGTGAAGAAGGCCGTGCGCTGGTGATGGCCGGGCTCGTATACCTAGGGGAAGTAAAAGCGGAAAAGGCCGGACAATTCGTAACGGAAGAATCGATTCTTTCGGTTCGTGGTGAAACATGCCCGTTTGTCAGTCGCGGTGGATTCAAGCTTCAGAAAGCGCTCAGAGAGTTCCCCATTTCTCTTGAGGACGCAATAGCGGCGGATATTGGCGCATCAACCGGAGGATTCACGGACTGCATGCTTCAAAATGGTGCGAAACACGTTTACGCGGTCGATGTAGGGTATGGTCAGCTGGACTGGAAACTAAGAAGCGATGCGCGTGTGTCGGTAATGGAACGGACAAATGCGCGGTTTATGGAGCCATCGTGGTTTACGACGCCTTTGGATTTTGCGTCGATTGACGTTTCGTTTATTTCGCTTGATAAAATACTGCCCGCCCTGTATCCCTGCTTACGGGAGGGGGGGGAGGTTGTGGCGCTCATCAAGCCTCAGTTTGAAGCTGGAAGGGACAAGATCGGCAAACATGGTGTAGTTCTGAGCGAAACGACACATATTGAAGTGATTGATCGTATTCTGGAAGTTTCGCGAAGAATCGGTTTTTGTGTAAAAGGGCTGTCCTATTCACCAATTCGCGGGCCGAAGGGAAATATAGAATTTCTCCTTTTGCTCGAAAAATGCATAGAGGATTCAGACTGTCACGCTGTAATTAACCACAATAAGGCTGTTTCTGTTGTTGAAGAAGCGCACATTTCCTGTATATAAAGCATACATATTCACAAATGTGCTTGTATTTTTATTAATGAGGCCGTATAATATGAACATATTATTAAAAATGGAGTTATATACATGAGAATCGGCTTTGCCGGGAATCCGGAAAAAGAAGGCATTGCCGAAATCCGCAAGCGCCTGATACAGGAAGCGGAGGCGCAAGGCTCGCAGTGTGCCGTAATGAACCGTTCGGACGACGTGCGTTGCGCGGTTAACAGGCCCGATCTTCTGGTTGTGATCGGAGGGGACGGTACGCTCTTGCGCTTTGCCGCAGCGGCGGCGGAACGCGAAATACCGATTCTCGGCGTCAATTTGGGTCGAATTGGATTTTTAAGCGAGATTACCGCCGAGCAGTTTCCCGAGTCGTTGAAGCGTGTCGCGCTGGACGAAGGTTTCGTTGAAGAACGAATGATGCTTGAATGTCGGATTAACGGGGAGGAATACCCCAGTTGCCTCAACGATGTGCTGATCTCGAAAAAGTCGTTTTCCGGCACGATTCAGGTGGATATCTTCTGCAACGGGCAACGCGTCGGCACCGTATTCAGCGATGGGATCATTGCGTCGACTCCTACCGGGTCCACCGCCTACAATCTATCAGCAGGTGGCCCGGTCGTTACGCAGAATCTGGACGCGATCGTTGTTACCCCGGTCTGCTCCCACACGCTTCACATTCGTCCTGTTGTAAGCGCGCCGGACTCCGTTTGGACATTTCGTGTGAATGGCGAAGGTTTTGTGGCAGCCGATGGAATAAAGCTGCGTCAAGTCAATCCGGACGACAGGATTACCGTTACCCGATCCGAAAAGAGAGTAAAGCTGATACGATTTACCGAGCAGAATGTATTTGAATTGATTTCACGAAAATTGACCTAACAGCAACGTAAGACGATTCCCGCCTCTGAAGGCGGAGTTTGGTACAAAATCGGACCGTAACAGAAAGATCAATCCTATAACAGCGTTTCTAGACGTATAGAAGTCCTTCTCTTTATCATTATTTTGTCATTTGAGGATGAAGCCATGAAAGCAAAACGACATGATATGATCTCCAAACTGATCGCTTCGGAAAATATCGAAACGCAGGAAGAACTTGCCGGGAAATTGCGCGATCACGGTTTTTCGGTGACGCAGGCGACTGTCTCGAGGGATATTAAAGAGCTTCGCCTGATCAAAGTACTTACGCCGGAAGGGCGCTACCGGTATGCTACGGTGGAAAAAGCGGAAGCAGACCTGCAGGAACGTTTTATCCGCATGTTCAGCAACTGCGTGCTTTCTGTAACGAGTGCTGGTAATATGATCGTAATTAAAACCATTGCAGGCAGCGCGCCGGCGGCGGCGGAAGCGGTCGACACTCTGAAATGGCCAGATATTCTCGGCTCAATTGCGGGGGATAATACCATCTTTATTGCCGTACGGGATGCAAAAAGCGTTGGGGATATCATCAAAAAATTCCAAAAAATGCTTAAGTAAGCACACGGTTTGCACCTCGGCGTAAAACCATTCGGGATTCTATTGTTTTGAATGGCGAAGCATGAATTGCCGGATAATTGAAAAAGCGGCGTAAGGTGCAAGTTTCTCGGCCACTGTGAAAACGGAAAGATGCCATACGGGAGGGCGTCATTTTTGCTCAAACAACTTAACATACGAAATATAGCGCTGATCGATCAGCAGCAAATTACGTTCCAAGATGGATTTTCCGTTTTAACCGGTGAAACCGGCGCCGGGAAATCCATTATCATTGAGGCGCTGAATTTCGTGCTAGGTGAACGCGCCAGCAAGGAACTGATAAAGTCCGGTGAGGAGAAGGCAAGCGTCGAAGCGACGTTTGTTCTTTCCCATGGAGAGCCTGCGCTGGATGCTCTTTTAGAGCAGAGCATCGACTGCGATGGCGGCGAGCTAACGCTTTACCGGGAGTTTTCAATCAACGGGAAGAATGTTTGCCGCGCAAACGGGGCTCTGATCAATGCAGCGGCTCTCAAACAGATCGGGGACTTATTGGTTGATATTCATGGACAGCATGCGCATCAATCGCTGCTGGACGGAAAAAAACATATCATTCTGCTGGATCGCTTTGCCGGAAAAGATGCATCCGAAATAAAAAACCGCGTGTCATCGGCTTATCATAGAGCGACCGAGGCCAGGCGGCAGATGAACGCCGCGCAGTACGACGAACAGGAACGGGCGCGTCGCTGCGATTTGCTTAGCTACCAAATCAAAGAAATCGAAGGCGCGAATCTTTCGATAGGCGAAGAAGAACAGTTGGAAGAGCAAAGGTTGCTTTTACAGAATGCGCAGTCGATCATGGAAGGTCTTGAGGGCGCGGGTGAAGCGCTCAATGGCAGCGATGAAAGCGAGCAGGGCGCTCTTGAGTCGTTTAGTATCGCCATTCGATTGCTGGATGGGATTTCGAAGTTTCGTGCGGAATATGCACAGCTGGCTGAAAAACTCCATGCGCTGTATTACGAGATTGAAGATGCGAGCTTTACGCTCCGGGATTACCGGTCGGATTTTAATTTCGAGCCGGGAATGCTGAACGATATCGAAACACGTCTGGAGCTCATTTCAGTATTAAAACGAAAGTATGGCGCCAACATTGAGGAGATATTAGCATTTCGTGAAAAGAGCATTGCAGAACTCGACCTTATCGGCAACGCGGTTGAGCGACGCGAACAGTATATGGCGGAATATGAAGTGGCAAAACAGGACTATCAAAAAAACTGTGAAGAGTTGACTCTGGTACGAAAAAAGGCGGCCGAGGACCTTTCGAAACGCCTCATTCCCGAATTGAGTGATCTCGGTATGCAGCATTCGGTTTTCGAGGTTCGGTTTTCCTTGCTGCCGGGAGACGTGCCTTCGCCAAACGGATTGGACGATGTTGAGTTTCTGCTTTCGACCAACCGTGGAGAACCGGTCAAACCGTTGAGCAAAGTCGCGTCGGGCGGCGAACTTTCGCGCATCATGCTTTCTTTTAAAACCGTTCTGGCAAACCTCGACGGAATTCCAACCATGGTTTTCGACGAAATCGACAGCGGGATCAGCGGTCAAATCGGGACGGCGCTGGCGGTAAAAATGAGACAAATCGCCGGGAATCATCAAGTTCTGTGCATTACGCATCTTCCGCAAATCGCGGCGTATGCCAATCAGCAGTATTATGTGTTCAAGGAAGAATCCGGAGAGCATACGCGATCCAGCGCAATTCTTTTACGGGAAGAAGATCGTGCGGCGGAAATTGCGCGCATTATGGGAAGCGAGAAGACGGATGCGGTTGCTCTGGAGCATGCGCAAAGATTGATCGACGCGGCGAACGCATCGATTCGTGAAATGCAGATTTCGTATGCGCGCTAGAAAAGCTGGCGGAAGCGTTCTATCGCGGGAGAATGAATGAAGAAGAACCTTTTGATTGCAAGCAATAATCAGGCCGATGCCAAGGGAACGGAACTGGCGTTTCAGGGAATTGAAGATATTCGCCTGTTGCCAAGCGTTTATACCGGCAGAGACACGATTGATACAATTCTTGCAAGGGACGTTAACATACTGATTCTGGATCTGTTTTTGCACGATCTGGATGGCATTTGCGTATTGGACTTTATTGGCAAACTAAATGAAGACAGAAGACCGCTCGTTTTTGTAACAACCGCGCTTGCGGACGATCGCCTGCTGCAGGTGATTAAAGATCGCGTGATTTATTGCTTCACGAAACCGCTGAAATATGAACTGATCCAGCTTCGCGTGCTGGAATTTCTTCGCGTCTTTGAACGCGAAACCGAGAAGGCAGACGATGTCGTAGATATTCTGGAGAGTCAAATTGCTTCGGGAATCCGAGCAATCGGCGTTCCGGCCCATTTGAAAGGGTATTATTATCTTCGTGACGCAATTCGCATCTATGCTATGAGCGAATCCCCTGTGGACTTAAGCATAACCAACGATATTTATCCGACGGTTGCTAAAATCTACAATACAAGACCGCCTCTCGTTGAACACGCGGTTCGAAATGCGATTGAAATTGCGTGGACACGTGGAAATATGGACACGATTCACGAATACTTTGGATATACCGTTAACGATTATAAAGGCAAGCCCAGCAATCTTGAATTTGTAGCCACAATGGCGCAACGCGCACTGACTTATATAAGAAAATAGAATCGTAAAAGGCCGCTGTCACGTTTCATTCAAGCGATAAGGAATCGTTCGAAAGAGCGGTATTTTTCTGTTTTCCGATGTGACGAAGGTCACGCAGCCCGATTGACGGGCGATGGAAATCATCGTAAACTGAATACAGCAGATTGTAAAAACACTATGTGAAAACGAAGATACGAGGTGATTTTCATGAGTATGAAACAAGTGGAGAAAAAACGCGCAATCATTATCGTACTCGACAGCGTTGGAATTGGTGAACAACCGGATGCTGCGGAATTTGGCGACGTTGGTTCACATACGCTTGGCAACATTCGAAAAGTTCGTGGTAAACTGGATCTCCCAAACATGACCGGGATCGGCCTTGCATCGATTGAAAACAGCCGGCTGGACACGCTTGGAAGCACCCCTTCCGGGGCATATGGGAGATGCGCGGAAATAACAAAAGCAAAGGATACGACTTGCGGCCACTGGGAAATGGCGGGATTACCGCTCAAGCAGCCGTTCAAAACCTATCCGAACGGCTTTCCCAAAGAGTTACTGGATGAATTTGAAGCGAAAATTGGCCGAGAAACGCTTGGCAATGAAGTTGCCAGCGGAACGGAGATTATCCAACGTTTAGGTGATGAACACGTAAAGACAGGAAAGCCAATCGTTTACACTTCCGCCGATAGCGTTTTTCAGATCGCCGCACATGAAGGCGTTATTCCTCTTCGTGAGCTTTATCGAATTTGCGAAGTTGCGCGGGAACTGCTTAACGACGAGAACTATCTTGTCGGACGGGTCATCGCGAGGCCTTTCGAGGGGACAAGCGGTGCTTACAAGCGCACGGAAAATCGAAGGGATTACGCGGTTGAACCATTCTCCGACACGATTCTGGATGCTCTGGACAGAAGAGGGCTTCCGGTTGTGGGAATTGGAAAGATCGAAGATATTTTTTGCCATCGCGGTATAACCATTGTCGATCACACAAAGAACAACCCGTCGGGAATTGAATCGACAATCCGTTATCTGGAGAACGGAACCGGCAGTTTCGTTTTCACCAATCTCGTTGACTTTGATATGCTTTACGGTCACCGTAATAACGTTGAAGGGTACGCCGCGGCATTGGAAGCGTTTGATCAGGCGTTGCCGCGCATCCGAAACGCCATGAAACCGGGAGATATTCTGATGATCACTGCGGACCATGGGTGCGATCCAACCACGCCGAGCACGGACCATTCCCGCGAATACATCCCGCTTATTGTAATGGGGAAACATGTAAAAGCCAATGTGAATCTCGGCACACGCAGAAGTTTTGCCGATATCGGAGCAACGGTCTACGAATATCTGACGGGCTCCGCCTGGAAGGTTGGGGACTCGTTCCTCAAAGATATCTACGAGGCATAACGCATGAACGAAGTCATCCTATCTGTGGCGGATCGGCTTCGCCCACTTTGCGATAGCAGCTGCAAAATCGGTCTGATTCTCGGCTCCGGACTTGGGGATTATGCAGAAACAATCGAGAAGAAACGTTGCCTAGATTACAAGGACATCCCTGGATTTCCACAATCGAAGGTGCCGGGACATAAGGGAAGATTTGTCGTTGGCGAGCTCTTTGGAAAAACCGTAATCTGCATGCAGGGTCGATTTCACTATTATGAAGGATATCCTCAGTCGCAGATTGCCCTGCCGATTCGGGTGATGAAGCAACTGGGGGTTGAGAAGCTCCTTCTTACCAATGCGGCGGGCGGGGTAGACCTTCGCTTTTCGTCGGGGGATCTGATGCTGATTTCCGATCATATCAATTTCTCCGGTTCGAATCCGCTCATCGGAGAAAATGACGACACGATTGGCCCGCGGTTTCCCGATCAAACGAACGTATACGATCGTACTCTTCGTGCAGAAGTTAAAAGAGTAGCCGCAGAAATGAATTTACCGCTTCGCGAAGGCGTCTATATGATGTTTTCGGGACCGACGTTCGAATCGCCGGCGGAGATTGTTTTCGCCCGAACGGTCGGCGCGTCGGCGGTTGGTATGTCTACCGTACCCGAAGCAATTGCCGCGGCTCATTGCGGGATCCAAATAATCGGGATATCTTTGATCACCAACATGGCGGCCGGGATTCTCAATCAGCCGCTTTCGCATGAAGAGGTGCAAGCGGCGGCGGCAGTCGCATCGCAAAAGTTCACAGACCTGGTGAATCAAATCATAAAAGAAGTTCTCTAGAACAATTCCCCCAAAGGGATGAAAAAGCAGAATAAGTCCGTGTACACCATTCACGGACTTATTTTCGTTTAATTTTCTAGATATTAAGTGCTCGTGCCCGCTTTTTACACCGTGTGAACCGAAACTTGACCTTTCGCTTGCCTGAATCACGTAGCGGGCTTATAATGAAAAAAAGCACTAAGGAGGGCGACTGCCTTGATTGGAGTCATATTTGGCGAAAAAGGTACCGGAAAAACAAAAAAAATATTGGAAATGGCAAATCAGTCTATCCAGTCGGCTAAGGGGAACACGATTTTCATCGACGACGACACAAGCTATATTTACGATCTCTCTACGAAAGCTCGCTTCATCAACGCATCGGACTATGGCATTACGACACCCAAAATGCTTTATGGATTCCTTTGCGGTCTTGCGGCGAGTGATTTTGATTTAGAAGCGATCTACATCGATGGGATTCTTCGAATCATCGGCCATGAGTTAAACTCGCTGGAGGGCTTGTTTGACGATTTAAAATTGTTTTCGGAAAAACATAATCTCAGTATTATTATGAGCGTAACGGGCAGCAAAGAGACCGTTCCGGCGTTTTTAAAGGATTATATTCTCTAATAGAACGTTCATCCCACGGCGCACAGAGCGCGTGTTAAAAAGCTCCGTGGGAGGATTTGCTGCGATTATAAATAGAAAAGGATATCTTTTTGCCTATGCGTTACCTTAGCACGCGGGGTGGAGACCCTGTGTCCGCTGCGGAAGCGATTGTCCGCGGCATCAGTCCATCCGGTGGTCTTTATGTGCCGCAGTCGTTTCCATTCGTCGCTTATGATACCAAGAGTCATGACTATTTGAATACGGCGTATCGTGTTATGAGCGCTTATTTACCTGAAACGGAAAAAGAAACACTTTCCGAAATGCTTCGGCACGCGTATGCGAGTTTTGATACTCCGGACGTTGCGCCGCTCATCAAACTATCTGAAACAGAGAGTATTCTTGAGCTCTGGCATGGTCCGACGATGGCGTTTAAGGATGTTGCGCTGCAGATGTTGCCCTATCTCATGCGGGATTCTCTCGAGAAAACCGGGGAAACAAAGCGCGTCTATATACTGGTGGCGACATCCGGAGACACGGGGAAAGCAGCTCTCGAAGGATTCAAAAACGTCGAGGGTACCCGCGTACTTGTTTTCTATCCGTTCAATGGCGTTTCGGAAGCACAGCGCCTGCAAATGGTGACGCAGGAAGGCAACAATGTCGACGTTTGCGCCGTTCGTGGCAATTTTGACGACGCGCAGACGGGAGTAAAGCAAATTTTTGCGTCCGATGAGATCTCCAATCTTCTCGGCGAAAAAGGGTGGAGGCTTTCAAGCGCAAATTCCATTAATTTCGGGCGGCTGCTCCCACAGATTGTATACTATTACAACAGCTATGAAACGATGTTGGCTAAGGGCGAAATTCAGGAGGGCGAGCGTGTAAACTTCTGCGTTCCGACCGGAAATTTCGGTGATATTCTGGCGGGCGAATATGCGCGCCGCATGGGACTTCCCGTAAACAAGCTGATTTGCGCCTCCAACAGGAACAATGTTCTGACGGACTTTTTTGATAAAGGCGTGTACGACGATAACCGGCCGTTCTATAAGAGCATGAGCTGTTCCATCGATATCTTGATCTCGTCCAATCTTGAACGGTTACTCTTTGAGCTTGCGGATCGAAACGATGAAACGGTACGCGGCTGGATGAGTGCGCTGAAAGAAAAAGGAATGTACGCGCTCCCTAAATCGGCACTCGATAAGCTCAACGAGACTTTTTCGGCCGGGTGGTGTAGCGAAGAGGACACGCTTGCAACGATCCGTCGTATATTTGATAAGACTGGTTATCTGATGGACCCGCATACGGCGGTTGCGCAATGCGTTTACGAGCGGTACGCTGAGAAAACGCAGGATCAAACGAAAACGATTCTGCTCTCCACTGCCAATCCCTATAAATTTGCAACCGATGTTCTGGACGCTTTTGAACCGGCCGGAACGGATGGCTTTTGCAATGCGGAGCGCTTATTCGCAATCAGTGGGACACCGGTGCCAAAGGGGATTGCCGGTTTAAAAGGGAAAGCGGAACGGCATCTTGGCGTCTGTGAGTTAAGCGAAATGCCGAAGCGGGTATTGTCCTCCATACTCTAAAACGAAACCGGAAGAACGAATGCGTCTGCGCTTCATGAATGGGTACGCAACAGCTTTTTGTCCCCATATCGAACAGACGCGCGAAAGAAGCGATCCAGTACGAATATGAAAAGACCGGATTCCTCAACAATATCGCTTGCCATTTGCATACTGATTATTGCCATCTTAACTTTTTCATTAGCGTTTGTGCTGAACGAACGCTCGGGTGAGAAAATTATTGATGTGTCCGCGGTTCAGGATCTTGCTGAAACGATTCGCTCAGAGTACTTTTTCTACGACGACAAGGAACTGGACGAGGATAAACTCGTTGACAGCGCGATGCGGGGAATGATCGATACGCTGGATGACCCCTATGCGCAGTACTATACCGAGGACGAGTATAACAAGCTTCTTTCGGCAAACGCCGGTGACTATGTCGGCGTTGGTATCAGCGTTCAGGTGCCGGACGATACCGGCAGCACGGTCATCAGCGTATACGATGGAGGCCCAGCCGATCTGGCGGGAATACGTCCCGGAGATATCATAACGAAAATCAACGGAAAAGCGACGGCGAACCTGTCGATGGATGAATTGGTTGCCTGCTTTTCCGAAGACGATGCTGTTCCGGATGAGATCACGTTCCTTCGGGACGGCGCGGAACAAACCGTTACGGTTCAGCGGTCCGAGGTACACGTGGATCGTGTGGATTCGAAATTGCTGTCCGGAAAGGTCGGTTATATTCGCATTACCGAATTCAACGGAAGCGTTGCGGACGATTTTTGGAACTCCGCTTCTTCGTTTCGGGATCAAGGAGTTCAGAACCTGATTATCGACTTACGGGATAATCCGGGCGGAGGGCTGAACGAAGTTCTTCAGGTAGCGAACCATCTGGTTCCAAAGGATCAGGTTCTTGTAACAATTCGATCCAAAAGCGGAAATGAGCGCGTCTATCGGTCCGAAGGAAGCGATCAGCTCAATATGAATCTGGTCGTTCTTGTCAATGGGAATTCCGCTTCTGCAAGCGAACTTCTTACCGGTGCGCTCAAAGATTATGGTCTGGCAACGATCGTTGGCGTTCAAACCTTTGGAAAGGGCATTGTTCAAAGCTTTTATCGAATAAAGGAAAATGGTGGCTGGGCAAAATTCACAACGGACGCATACTACACGCCAAACGATATATGCATCCAAGGGATTGGCATTACTCCGGATATTGTTGTAACGTTACCGGATGAACTTCAGAACACATCAATCGAACTTCTCGACCCTGCAAAAGATACTCAGCTTCAGGCTGCTATGTCGGTTTTTGCGCAGCAGGCGGGAGCTCCTAGTACAGTAAACAGGTAAAAATCAGAAAGTCGCAAGACGCCATTTTGGAAGGAAGAAAAATATGCGCCGAATTCGCGATCTATCCCTTGCGCCGCTGGGCGAGCAGAAAATCGAATGGGTACGTCGAAATATGCCGATTCTGAACGGCGTTCGCGAAACATTTGAACGCGATCTTCCGTTTCAAGGATTGAAAATTGCCCTGTCGATTCATTTGGAAGCAAAAACAGCGTATTTATGCCGCGTTCTTGCAGCAGGCGGTGCGGAAATGTTTGTGACAGGAAGCAATCCTCTTTCCACGCAAGACGATGTAGCCGCTGCGCTTGCCGACGGAGGAATTCATGTTTTTGCGTTACACGGCTGTACCATGCAGGAGTATAACGAGTGCATCGACAGTGTCTTGATGTCGGAACCGGACATCATCATCGATGACGGCGGGGATCTCGTTCATGCGATCCATTCACGATTCCCACATTTGATCGGTAAGATTCTAGGCGGTTGCGAAGAAACGACAACGGGAATTGTGCGTCTTGTTGCAATGGATAAGGCGGGCGAACTGCGTTTTCCGATGTTTGCAGTCAATAATGCGGATTGCAAACATCTATTTGATAATCGGTATGGTACTGGTCAAAGCGTTTTTGACAGCATTGATCGCACAACGAATCTGGTGATTGCCGGCAAATCTGTCGTAGTGGCGGGGTACGGTTGGTGCGGCAAAGGTGTCGCCATGCGTGCAAAAGGACTTGGTGCGAATGTAATCGTCACAGAAGTCGACCCGATTAAGGCGATTGAGGCGGTTATGGATGGTTTTTCCGTTATGCCGATGATCGAAGCGGCCAAACTCGGAGACATCTTTATTACCGTTACCGGAGATATCAAGGTGATTGACGAGAACGAGTTTCTTCTGATGAAGGACGGAGCGATTCTGACCAACGCAGGCCACTTTGATGTTGAAGTAAACGTTCACCGTCTGGCGGAGATTGCGATCGATAACAAAGAGATGCGGAAAAATATCGTTGGTTTCCAGCTGGAGAATGGACACTGGCTGAACGTCATCGGAGAGGGGCGCCTCGTTAATCTTGCTGCCGGAGACGGACATCCGGCTGAAATCATGGATATGAGTTTCGGAATTCAGGCGCTGTGCGCACGATATATTGCCGACCATCGCGGTGAACTGGAGAAAAGGCTTTATGCGGTCCCCGCCGAGATCGATCGTGAAGTGGCGCAAAGGAAACTGGAAGCGCTAGGGATAACGATTGATCGGTTGACAAAGGAACAGGAAACATATCTAATGAGCTGGAACGTGTAAATTCGTGGTTTACAAGGCGTTTTGAAGCTGATAAAATAGCATGTGGCGCGACATTTTGATTGGCGCATTTCTCGATTCAATTTCGTATCTGCCGATAAGGCTTCCGGCTGCAAGGGCTTTGCTTGCCTGATTCAGGGCTCTATCCGTTCCAAACGGATTCTTATATACGCTGATGCGTTCAATGAACTTTTACAGGGGGAACCGAAATGAAAGATTATACCGCAAAAGAAATTCGTAATATTGGCGTCTTCGGCCATGGCGGCGAGGGAAAGACTACGCTTACGGAAGCAATGCTGTTTAACGCCGGGCTGATTGACCGTCTGGGTAAAGTTGAAAACGGTACCACGACTACCGACTTTGATCCGGAAGAAGTCTCCCGCGGTATTTCTATCAATCTGGCGCTTGCCCCGATGGAATGGAAAAACACAAAGATCAATGTTATCGACGCACCTGGTTTCTTTGATTTTTATGGCGAAGTTACCGCAGCAATGGCGCTTGCCGACAGCGCTTTGATTGTGGTAGGTGCCGTTTCCGGTCCCGTAGTCGGCACCGAAAAAGCCATGGCAATGTGCGAAAAAGCGCACAAGGCGCGCATGATCGTGATCAATCAGATGGATCGCGAGAATGCAAACTTCGAAAAAGTCATGACAGAAATTAACGCAAAGTTTGGGCCGAGCGTTGTGCCGATTCAGCTTCCCATTATTGAGGGCGGCGTATTGAAAGGGTATGTGGATATTGTTCACATGTCCGGCAAGCTCTTCGATGGCAAAGGCGAAAAGGAAATTGATATTCCCGCAGGCTTGAAAGCATCTGCGGAATCGTTCTATGAGAAGCTCACAGAGGCGGCTGCCGAGGCGGACGAGGAACTCATGGAGAAATACCTCGAGACGTTCGAATTGAGCCGTGAAGAGATGCTGAAGGGGCTCTCCGTTGGCGTACAGACCGGTGTGATCACGCCGGTGGCATTCGTTTCTGCAGCGCAGAATATCGGCGTTGCGACATTGCTGGACAACGTTGTAAATTATCTGCCATCCGCTGATCTTGCGAAAGCACCGAAAGCGACCAGCGCAAAAACAGGCGCAGAGGTCGTCATATCTCAGAACGGGAAATTTGCCGCTCAGGTAATTAAAACGACCTTCGATCAATTTGGCAAATTCTCCATTGTGAAAGTGTACCGCGGAACACTCGATTTAAGCGTTGCGCCCTACAACACAATTTCAGACAAGGCAGAAAAGCCGACCGCCCCTGTGCTCCTTCGCGGCAAGAAGAGCATCGCTCTGGAGAAACTGAACGCCGGAGATATCGGAGCCCTGCCGAAACTTCAGTATACCGCTACGGGCGACACGCTCTGTGACGCAAGCGATCCTGTTGTATTCGAACCGATCGATTTCCCGAAACCGTCCATTTCTCTGGCTGTTGCGGCGAAAAAGCAGGGGGAAGACGATAAGGTTATCTCCGGGTTAAACCGTATCAAGGAAGAGGATCCGACGATCCGGATCGAAAAGAATGCGGAAACGGGTGACGTATTGATCCAGGGCCTTGGCGAAATGCATATTGAAGTTGTTTGCGGGAAACTCCGCAACAAAAGCAACGTGGAAGCGCAACTATCCGATCCGAGAATTCCTTATCGTGAAACAATCCACACGATGGCGGAAGCGGAAGGCAAACATAAAAAACAATCCGGCGGAAGCGGCCAGTATGGTGTTGTTCAGATGCGGTTTGAACCCGCTGGCGAAGGCGTTGATTTTGAATTTGTAAACGCGATTGTGGGCGGCGTGGTTCCAAAAGAATTTATCCCCGCTGTGGAAAAGGGCCTAAAGGAAGCGCTGGTCCATGGAGTTCTGGCAGGATACCCGATGGTCAATCTAAAAGCTACGCTGTATGACGGTAAGTATCATCCGGTCGATTCGAAGGAAGTGGCATTTAAGTCCGCGGCGCGCCTTTCCTACAAGGCTGCATGCGTCAAAGCAAACCCATCGTTGATCGAACCAATCTACCGTTATGAAATCTTTGTGCCGAACGATTACGTTGGTGCTATCAGCGGAGACCTTTCTTCTCGTCGCGGCAGGATGCTTGGCATGAACCCCGTGGATGGCGGAACGGTCGTAATTGCGGAGGCTCCGCTTTCCGAAATGTTTAAGTATGCGACGGATCTTCGCAGCATGACACAGGCGAGAGGATCCTTCACAAGCGAGTTTGTGCGCTATGAGGATGTTCCTGCAAACATCGCTAAAAAAATCATTGAGGCCTCGAAGAAGGAAGACGAAGAAGAAGAATAAATCGAGTTACCAGCGAAGGGCGGAGAATAACCGCCCTTCGTTTTCTGTATCTCACCCGATTTTGCCGTTTTGTTCGAAATAACAGGAGAAGTACCATGGAGAAAACAATAGTACATATCGACCGACAGGCTACGAGCTTGCTGGTTATTACGCTTTGGAGCAATATTATTGTTTCGTTTCTTTTACTTTTTGTTAACGCTGTCAATCTCTATCGCGCGGAAACCGGCAGCGAATTATTGATTACGTTCGCATCCCCGGAAATGGTTTTCATCATCAGCCTTGCATTATGCATCTGGATGATCTTTGGATGTGCAAGCGTTGTCGCAACAAAGCGAAGAATCAGGAGCGTATTCTTGTGTTATTCGGATGAGAGTGTAGAAGGGGTTTCCATGCCTGATCCTCTCAGCAAGAGGGAGGGAGATCCTTTTCGACTGAAATTCAGTGAAATTCGTTTTGTAGGGATTACAGAAGTTCTACTAACGAAAAGAGGAACCGTTCCATCGCTGAAAATCAGCGACGGGGAAAAGGTTTATATTGTGCCTGCACTTGAAAAGCTGGAAGAAACTGTAAAACTGATATCGGATCATATGGCTCCATCTAAAATGTAATCGCTCAGGAAACAGCGTTCAATCTTCTGTTAGCCCTTTCCCGGATGAGACTTTCGAGTTTCCCATCTGGTTTGTATGCGTTCGCTTAATGCAAATATTCTGTTCCGAAACAGGTATAGGGCGAGCACACCGGCCACAAGAAGCGCGCAAAGAATCCCGACTTTCAGATAATTGCCGAGAAGAAGCGTGTTGCCGATGGCGCAGAGTAAAAACAGCGTTGGCATACAACCGAAAAAGACGGCCATTAAAAAACGAAACATCGAAATCTTTGTTCGCGCGGCGATATAGGGGACTAGACCGTTCGGCAGGAAAGGCATTAAGCACGATAATGCAACGACAAAGCCCGGATGCTTTGCATTTGCAATGAAATCAAGCTTTTTTGTGCTGCTGCCGGAAAAAACCTGATCCAGTCGATTGCCCAGCTTGCGCGCGCTCCAAAACACAAAAACATTCGAAGATACATATCCCAGAAGGCAGATGAAAAAGCCATGCCACGTTCCAAAAACAACACCGATAGCGATTTGAATCGGGCCGCCAGGGAATAATACACTCAATATCTGAATAAACTGCAAAAGAAATCCGAGCAGTGCGCCGCCGATACTGCCAAATGAGCGAATATATTCTTCAATCTGAATTTGATCGCCTTGTTCAAGAATTTCCACGAACCCAGGCAAAATAGCATCTAGTACCAGCAGAATGATAGCGGCTATCAGTACAAATGCTAAAGCGAAGACGAGAATACGAAGGATATTGGAGCCTTTTTTTATCATGATTTACCCGTTTCGCCCTGAGGCGAGTCCAGTTTAGATTCTTGATTAGCATTGTCGGTATCTTTGGGTATATTGATCGCAGGGGAGTCAGCCTTTTTCGATTTTTCCTTATCGTCGTCAGAATTTACTGTCGTTTCCGTTACAGCCGGATCAACTTTATCGATGCCTTTGGGGATGTTTGCGTCGGCTTTTTTCAAAAGAGAACGTCGCAACAGGAGGAAAGCAGCGAAAGCGGATATAACCACGATAACGCTGATGAGAATAGGCAACAACCACACCGGCAGCACCGTTTTTGTTTTTGCGTCGGAATGAATTCCTTCTTGCGAGGGAGTCGCAGGGATCGTGGCGATTTCAACGCTGGAAACGCTCGCCTGTTTCGTCTGCGTCGCGATTAATTTTGCCGTAAAAAGATCTCGTCCGTTCAGCCGATAGACTGCCTGCGCACATTCGTCACCTTCGGTTACCGGCAACGATACTTTCTTTTCGGTGGTTGTAACTGTGACCAAATCAGGATTTGCTTTCACCTGATCCGCCTGCGAACGCGCAATTCGAATAGAATCCGATAAGAATACGGGGGTAAGCGATATAGTTTCCGTCATATCCCCGGCGATTGGTAGGATGATTTCCTGATTCAGCCCGAGATCTGCAGGAGTGACGGAAACGAATTGCTGTGTCAGAGCGAGATCCATAATCGCTTTGGCGTCCTCATATACCTTTGTCATACGAACCACCTTGCTTCCACCGTCCAGTACGCCAAGAAGAACCGCAACCACACCGGCGCCATCCTTGCTTGCAGAAGCAACAAGGCATTTCCCCCCCTGCGCGGTAGACCCGGTTTTTACGCCTGTAGCATACTCATAGAAAAGGCGGCTGTCGCTGGGATCGGAAACCAGTTTGTTTGAATTATACATCTCCAGAGCGCGTTTTCGAACATTGTTCGGTTCAATGGTATAGTGCACGGTGGAAACGATTTCTCGGAATGTAGCGTTTTTCATGGCATAGCAAGTCAGAACAGCCATGTCACGGGCGGTTGAATATTGGTCGCTTTTATATGCGCCGCTGGGATTCACAAAATGAGTGTTGGACATACCTAGTGAAGCGGCTTTTTCATTCATCAGACGAACAAAATCCGTGGTGCTGCCGCCAAGATTCTGCGCAAGAAGCAACGCTGCATCGTTGCCCGATTCCAGCATGAGACCGTAAAGAAGCTGCCGTATAGTAAGGGTTTCACCCTTTATAACTCCCATCAGAGAGTTGGAGTCCTTCAAAAGAGACGCCTGCGCTGTTGCGGTTACTTCTTCATCGAGATCTTCACATAACTCAATCGATAGAATGCAGGTCATGATTTTCATCGTGCTTCCAGGTATACAACGCTGGTCTGGATTCTTTTCATAAAGAATAACGGAAGGGTCGCTCTGATCGACTACAATCAGGCACGGAACGTCTAGCGAATCCAGAGGATCTTCGTCATCCGCCAGCGCAGTAGTCGGTAAATAAAAAAGCGATAACGAAAGAAAGGTTGCAAGAGTCAGCAACACAAAAAAGCGGCGAATAATCTTTTGTAACTGTACATTCATATCGAGTTTATTTTAGCACGCGGGATTATGTCTGTAAACGACTGTTCCATGCGTAATTCGGTGCCGCTACACAGGATCGTCACAATTTGCGGCGTTGTATTCAGGAGGGAATTCCACTATAATGTTCAGCATGAAGATGAAATTTATTGCTTTTAAATGGGTAATTTTGGCAATAGCAATTGCCCTGATGCTGAACTTGGCGGCATGTGGGCAAGTTCTTAACGTGCTTGGTTCCGCCGCGGAGACTATGCCTACGCCGGTTCCGCTAGTCGTTACGCCTGAGCCCGTGATCACCTATTCGGACGTCACCTCGATGCCACTTCCCGAAGGACAAGAGATTCCAACCGCGTATACGCGCGTAGAAACTTCGACTGATTCAAACGCTTTATTTGCGTTTACTGGTCCTGACGGAGCAGTACAGTACCGCGTATTTGGCGGCTACACGGTACTTCAGAATGGTGTGGCGGGGGAGGAAGTCACGGGATTTTATCCATCGGATGAAACAGGCGCAATTCTTTCGGAAACGGCTGAAATGGTTGATCCTGCAGTTGAATCGTTAGGCACATGCATTTCCCAGCCATTGCCGGAAACACTGCGGCTTCGCTCCCAGTATCAGGCACTGGAAAATGGAGCAATCACGGATGGAGCGGGGAATTACTATATTTACGGTTCCATAGGTCAGGCAGAGGGAGCGTTTTACCCATCGGATGAGAATGGAATCATGATTCCAGGGGCGCTTGCCAGTACGGTATCAATTGCCGTACCTTCCTATGCGCCGGATACCGTTCCTGCTGCCGACGGCGAAAGAATGATCGTTGTGTACATTGGCACACAGAGCGTTGTTGTATACGTCGCGAAAGACGGGGAATGGACGGAGGAGCGCGTTATGATCTGCTCGACCGGCCGCAGCAAGTTGCTGACACCTCGCGGAACGTTCGCCATCATGCGGCAGTATCTCTATAAGAAAATGGGGCAGGTGGACGGAGAAAACGTTTACTCGCAATATGCGAGTCGAATAACGGGAAGTTATTTATTCCACTCGGTTCCGATCGGCGGGGACAAGCGCTACCTTCAGGAATATGGCAAGACACAGATGTTTGTGAAGTATTATGAGCGTTTGGGAACGTTCGCTTCGGGCGGTTGCGTGCGCCTTCGCTGCATCGATGCCTATTGGATCTATATGAACTGCCCCGTTGGCACAACGGTCACTATTACGGATGACAACGGCCCGACACCGCCTACGCCTCCTGAATTGATTTACGAAGAACCGTATATGGACGCAAAACACGAGTACGGCTGGGACCCGAGTGATCCGGATCCGGAAAACCCCTATCATGCGGTGTATACACCGGAGGTTGTGCTGGATGGCCCCGTAACTGATAAATCAAAAACTGATTAATTCGACAAGACCGCTTTTCAGCGGTCTTTGTTTTAGAATATATCTTCGCTTTTCTTTTCATATTCTATTGACATGAGGTGTAACTTCCGGTATCATATTTTCTGCTACCGCGCTCAGTTCGTCTAGTGGCCTAGGACACCGCCCTCTCACGGCGGGAACAGGGGTTCGACTCCCCTACTGGGTACCAAAGCAAAAAGGCCATCCCATTCTGAACTGAACCCCGTCGATTAGACACAAATAAAAGGCCCTATCGCAGGAATACCAAGTATTACATGAACTGGCGTCGTTTCTCTAGCGGCGTCAGTTTTGTTTTAAGCTGAATCCGCTCATGGTTGTAGAAGAATATGAAG
>JAYFNY010000009.1:0-35118 GCA_034933205.1 Eubacteriales bacterium | reverse complement strand
GCATTTGGTTACCGCAGCTTCCGGAATTTTCGCACTCGAATCCTCTGCACAACCAACGTTTAAGGGGGCTGTTCGCTCTCGCTCTCAGCTCCCTTGGTTTCTCTTAGTCTACCGCTCACCCCAACTATTGACGGAGAGCCTGTTTTGAGTAAGCAACTGGAAACGGTTACTTTCCTTCGTTCGCTTTCTTTTCCCGCAGTGCTGCGAGCACAACATCCGGGGTAAGGGGCATACGCAGGAAACGCACGCCAATGGCGTTGGCGACCGCGTTGGCAATCGCCGGTGCGCCGGGAACCATGACGATTTCGCCGATGCCGCGCGCGCCGTATGGGCCGGTCGGTTCGGGCTTTTCAACGGCTTCCACGATCAACTCCGGCATATCTTCGAACGTTGGAATCTTGTAATCTACGAAGCTCGGATTCATCACGCGGCCGTTTTTCAGCTTGAGTTCTTCGTACAGCGCCGTTCCCATGGCCTGCACCATCGCGCCCTCCGCCTGACCTTCGTACATCTGCGGGTTGATGACCTTGCCTGCGTCGAACACGGAGACCATCTTGAGCACTTTGATCTTACCGGTTTCCGTATCGACTTCGACTTCGGCCCCGTTGACGCCCATGCTCCAGAAAGCGACGGGCTTGGGCGAAAGGCCGGTCTTCTTATCCGCGGCGATATTGTTTGGCACGACAAACGCGCCGACGCCAATCATCGGTCCGCCGATGCCGCTCTGATCCGGCAGAGAGAGTCCGAGCGCAAACGTGCTGATCGGTACCTTCTGATCGGGATAGAATCTGCGGCAGACATAGCCGTTTTCCAAATAGAGGTCGTTTTTCCATGTCCCCATCTTGACCTGTGCAAGATCGAGAATCTTGTTGCGCAGGTCTTCCGCGGCAAGCTTTGTGGCGTTGCCGGCACAGTAGGTTGAACGCGAAGCGACGGTTTGCCATTCATATGGCGTGTGATCGGTATCGCCGGTACGGACAGTGATTTTGTCCGGATCGACCGTAAGCGTTTCCGCCGCGATCTGCGCCATGACGGTATCCGAACCCTGGCCGATATCCTGGCAGGAAGCGAGCAGGATAAACGTTCCGTCCTCGTTCATGCGGATGATGACCGAACTTGCGACGTCCGTCGGCATGGACGGGGCTTTCCAGCCGCCCGCGATTCCCTTTCCGCGCAGTTTTGTTGGGCTGCCGGAAGGCTCGCAGGGCTTGTCGAATTCGATCAGTGCCGACGCGCGGTCGAGACACTCCTGATAGCCGGCAACATCGATGGTTTGTCCCGTGGCGGAAGTGCCGCCTTCGCGGATGCCGTTGAGTTTTCGGATTGCCAGCGGGGACATGTTCAGTTCCTTGGCAATCATATCGAGGTTCTGCTCGATGGCGAAGTGAATTTCGCACATCCCAAACCCGCGGTACGGCCCGCCGACGGGGTGGTTGGTGTAGACGCAGTAGCTGTCCGTGTCGATGTTTTCAATATCGTAAGGACCGACGCAGCCCCAGCCCGCGGCCTTGACGATGTTTACGCCGTATTCGGTATACGCGCCGCCGTCCCAGGCCAGAACGTTCCGGGAGCCGATAATCTTGCCGTCTTTGCGAACGGCGGTCTTGATATTGATATGCAGCCCCTGACGGACGTAGGCGTTTTGGAACTCGTCCTCGCGCGTGTAGGTCAGCTTGACGGGGCGGCCGGGGTTGAGCATAGCCAGCGGGATGACGATGCCTTCCAGCGTCGTGCCCGCTTTGCAGCCGAAACCGCCGCCGACGGCCTTGCTGATGACGCGGATTTTGTTGAGCGGGAAGTCGAATGTCTCGGCCAGCGCGCGGCGCACCGCAAACGGACTCTGGCAGGCGGCCCAGATGGTCAGCTCGCCGTCCGGCATATACTGCGCGGTGCAGGCGTGCGGCTCGATGGGCACGTGCTGCACGTGCGGAATATAGAAGCTGTGGTCGAATACGCGATCCGCTTCGGCAAAAGCTTTCTCTGCGTTTCCTTTGCGCAGCACGTAGTGGTGGGAAATATTCGTTCCCGGCTGCGGATAGAAGATCGGCAGAACCTTATACGATCCAAGATCGGGGTGAATGATCGGCGCATCCGGTTTCATGCCTTCCAGTGAATCCGTTACCGCCGGAAGCTCTTCGTATTCCACCTTGATGAGTTCGCAGGCGCGCCGTGCGATTTCCGGCGTGTCCGCCGCAACTGCGGCGACCGGTTCCCCGCGGTAACGCGCTTTGCCGACCGCCAGAAAGTTTTTATCCTCCAGATACAGGCCCGCGCGCTTTCTGTAGCATTCGCCCGTGATGACGCTGCGCACGCCCGGAAGCGCTTTCGCGGCGGTGAGATCGATTGAGAGGATGTTTGCGTGCGCATAGGGGCTTCTGGCAACCTGCGCATAAAGCGGACGGGAAAACTGAATATCGTCCGCAAACTGCGCGGTGCCTGTTACTTTTTTGATCGCGTCCAGGCGTTCAACGGATTGTCCAACGACGTTCATTTCTGATAAACCCCCTTTGCAATCACGTCCTCAATGGCTTCTACGATTTTCTTGTATCCCGTGCAGCGGCAGAGGTTACCGGACATGGCATGGGTGATTTCGTCGCGCGTCGGCGTGGGATTCTCACGAAGCAGCGCTTCCGCGCTCATGAGCATGCCCGGCGTGCAAAAACCACACTGCAGAGCCATATGATCCACAAACGCTTCCTGCAAGGGACTTAACTCGTCGCCGTGTGCGAGGCCTTCCACCGTGGTGATGACCTTGCCGTTGACCTCCGGCGCAAGTACGAGACAGGCGTTGACGGCCTGTCCGTTCATAATGATCGTGCAGGCGCCGCATTCGCCCGCGCCGCAGCCTTCTTTGGTGCCGGTCAGGCCGAGGCGTTCGCGCAGCACGTGCAGCAGCGTTTCATTTCCGGAAACCGTCAGTTCGACGGGTTCGTCGTTTACGCAAAATTTCACGCAGTATTCCATCGCGTTTCCCTCCTTAGCGCAGTTTGTTCAGAGCGTCGCGCACGAGGTACGAGACGATGTCCAACCGGTATTGCCTGTCGGCGCGAACATCGTCGATCGGGCTGACTTCGGTTGGGGCAAGGGCGGCCGCTTCGTCGATGAGAGCGTCCGTCAACGTTTTTCCGGCGAGCAGCGCTTCCGTCTTCGGCAGGCGCAGCGGCGTTGGTGCGACGGAACCCATTGCGATGCGGTAATGATCGCCCGTGCGCAGAACGGTGCCGCAAACGGTAGAAAGATCGACTTCGTTCCGGCGGGCAATTTTGCGGAAAATGCCTTTTGCGCCGGGTAAATAGGGAACGCGGATGCCGGTGACGAGTTCGCCGGGTTTCAGCGCGACCTTACGAACAAACAGAACGAAATCCTGGATGCGCATCTCCCTGCGGCCAGGCAGGCCGAAGATTTCGATCACTGCGTCGTGGCAATACAGCGGAGTTGCGGTATCCGCCAGAGGGGAAGCGTTCACAATGTTGCCGACGCAGGTGGCGCGGTTACGAATCTGACGACCGCCAACGAGGGAAGCGGCTTCGGCCAGGTATGGATAATGCGCGAGCACATGCGGGTTCGTTGCAATCTGCGTCATGGTTGCGAGCGCGCCAATATGCAGCCCTTCGGTCTCGGAAAACGTGATTCCGCCGATATCGGGGATATTCTTTATGTCGATCACGTAGTCCGGTGCGATCAGGTAGTCGCGCAGGCGGATAACAACATCCGTCGCGCCGGCCATATAGACCGCTTTGTCGTCGTGCTCCATCTTGAGCGCGGCGGCTTCCTCCAGCGATTCCGGAGCAAGATACACAAAATCTCTCAAGAACGGTTCTCCTCTCTTTTCGTGAAAGTAATTTCAAATCCCTTTCGGGACAGGCGCCGGATCAAACTTGCAATTGATTGCTGTTATCTATTTCGAATCCCAATACCTGGGGCTTCTTATTAATTTTATGAATGAAATTTTCAGGTTTCAGTTGTGTTTTGAAGGAATGCCTGCAAGACGCAAGCGGGAAACGGAAAGAATATATTGGTTGGTTCGGATGCAGGAAACAGGAACGGGGAATCAAAGCTCTTCAAACTCCGTGAGCTGAATGTGCAGTAAATCCTTGGCAAGCCGTTTTTCCAATCGGCGGAATCGCTGGATCCATTCGCGCCCGTCCTCGGTCAGGCTGCTTCCGCCGCCGGTTGCGCCGCCGAGTGTGCGCTCGACGAGACGGCGTCCGAGCGCCTCCTCCATCCGGTTGAGCATTTGCCAGGCGTTACTGTAGGCAAGTTCCGCGCGTATGGCGCCCTTTTGAAGAGAGTGTTCCAGTTCGATGCACTCAAGCAGCCGAATGTACTTTTCATCGAGGCATAGCTCACCGATATGCACGGTAAGTGCGGCGGTTAGCTCCGGTTTCAGGGGTGGGGTTTGTTCGCGCTGCTCACGCTGATAGTCCGTCTCCGTATTGATATCGATCAGCATGCCGGTTTCATCCGTCGGGATGAATTCGGTCTCGTTTTTCCATTTGGCTAGGGCTCCCCGCAAGCCAAGTTCACCGGAATAACCGATCAGCGAGGGGAAACAGCTTTTGCGTATCATCGCGGGATGCCCGGCGTTCCTCTGAAAGGAGGGAATGGCAACCGGCTTTTGAGAGAGCAATAGCTTACGGATCGTTTCTGCGTGAAGATACGGTACGTCGCCAGGGGTGATCAATACGCGTTCGCAGGTAGGATCGAGCGCTTGCAAGCCGCATTTGACGGATTCCATCATGTCCGTTGTGGCGTAGTCCGGATTTTTTACGAACCGGACCGCTTCTCCGGAGAGGTGCCGCTCCAGCATGCCCGTATGATACCCGGTTACGATAAGAATATCCGTCACTCCGGCGGCGCGGAACGCCTCAATTTCCCGACGAATCACACTTTTTCCGTTGAGTTTGAGCATCGGCTGAAAGTGATTCATCTGCCGGGGTTCCCCAGCGGCCAGGATCAGCGCGGTTACGTTCATAAGGATTTCGCCCCGCTTTCGTGCGCATCCAGATAGTCCAGCATACGCGCATAATCTTCCGGGGTGTCCACGTCGATTCCGCAGCCGGCTTCGCTCGTCAGCACATACCCGATACGGTTGCCCGTTGCACGAAACGCGCCGCGAAGGCCGTCGTCACCGAAATACGTAATCAGACTGCCGAAGCATCGCCTGGATACGAGGGGCGGATGCAAACGCCGCGTGCCGTTACTGGGAAAAACCACATCGCAGTCGCCTTGCGCAAGCTTCTCCATTAAAAGAAGAAGCACCTTCGGCGGAATGGCGGGCATATCGCCGGGGAGCAGGAATGCTCCGTCGTAGCCGCCTTCCAAATCGACTGCTTTCAAACCGAGCTGGATGGAAGCGAACATCTCCGTGGTTTCAAATGCGTCGTTCCATAGAAAGCGGATGTTTCTTCCTATAAGAGCGTCCTGTATCTGCCTCCCGTTTTTTCCAATCACAACAAAAAGATCCGGCACTCCAGCCTGCAGGAACACGTCCGCCGTGCGCGCGATCATCGGCTCCCCACCGATCGGGAGCAACGGCTTGAACGCGCCCATACGCTGCGAACGGCCCGCAACTGTAATCAGACCTGCCACCTTCATAACAATTACCGTCCTATTGAAGTGGTAAGCGCCGGAAGCCTTTCCGTTTCGCCGCCTGCTTCGTTTCGTTTCATATCATCATGGGAAACGTGAATAAGCGGGAAGCAATACTGTGAAAAGGACTCAATCGGGCAATTGAAGAATTGCCAATTTGCAGGTCGCGCCGTTCCGAAAAGGAGAAGGCACAATGCTAGAATCCTGCTTTTGGTTTAAAATGTCAATATCGGTATTTTTCAAGGAGAATATTGAGTTTTGCATAATTACGAGTTTAATCCTGCATTTTCAAAGAGGCGATCGGCGTCGCGTCCGGGGGACACTCCCAATTGTTTCGAACCTTATGGTGCTCGACACCCGTGTAAAAAGAGGATTCCCGAACTCGCAGAATCGCCTTTGGGCTTGCCAGATAGCCGCCGTCACCGGCGAGCTGCTGGAATGCAACAAGCAGAGCTTCTTCGTACCCATCCTCCTGTAAAACACGGACAAAGACCATTTCGCGCCCATAGGAGTCTGTCGATACAACGGATATTTCCGGAAAACGGAGTGTTTCCGGCCGATCGGAAAAATGCGAGACCAAGCCGATGGTTGCCAAGCGTTCGTGCTCGTTCGCTTCCCGCGTTCCATAAGTCAGCATTGCAGAATTCTCCTCGTCCATGAAGCAACTACAAATTCAATATACCACGCGATCCGGGCGGAAACAACGGTTTGTAATTATATATTGAAATTTGTCGGCCGGCGACTTGCAGGACGAAGAACACCGGGCGGGCGCAACAGGCCCGCCCGGATCTGTTGAAAAATGGCGCTCAGACAATACCCAGCAATACATTGCGCGCCTGCACATATGCGCTCGTGGTAAGCTCACCGCGCGCATAGCGTTCCTTGAGGGAGACGAGCTCCGCGCTGGCGAGGTTGTCGGATTTGCCGCCTTCGAGAATAAGTTTGCGTTCCTCGAATTCCGTGGCGCCCATAGCGCCGGCGGCTTTCTGCTCCGCCAGAATTGCGAGAAGACGCTCGTGCGTCGCGTTGACCGCTACGTTGCCGGCGGGCACGGCCGCCTGCGCGTTTACAGGGGTTTTATACTTACGGTCGGTCAAAAATACAATCAGCAATACAATGCCTACGACTAGAAGCAATCCAAGTAAACCAAACCAGAAATTGCCGTGAAGGAATCTTAAGAACATATAGTGACGCATATCACTGCTTCCTTTCCAACAGAGACGGGATATTTTCCCATCCTCCTCCTTATGGCTTCATTATAAGGACCAATAATGAGAAAGTCGTGTTGCATTTGCAACATAAGAGAAAATAACGTTGTCGAAAGAATGACAAAGCCCCGCAATTTGCGGGGCGTAACAGCAAAACACGAAAAAATTGGAACCGGGGATTAATCCTCTTCGTCCTCCTCAAACACCGCGATTTCTTTGATGTTGAACTCCTGTCCCGTGATCATGACACACTCCCATGCGCCGCACGCGGGACACTTTCGATTGTTTTTAAGGTACTCGTAAACCTCGCCGCATTTTTTGCAGCGAACCTTGGCGATCAGAACCTCCACAACGAGTTCCGACTCCTCCATCTCGGTTCCGTCCGTGGCGGCGGGCCAGCATTCCTTCAGGTAGCGCGGGACGATGGTGGAAGCTTCGCCGACCTCCACCACCACCTGCGCAATATCCTGCAGCGCGAGCCCGTTTTCCTGCGCAACGGCAGCAACGCGCTTCTGAATTTCGAATACGATGCCCAGTTCGTGCATTCCGCTATTTGGATGCGCCGAGGGCGCGCTTGACCTTCTTGATCGCGATCTTGCCCTTGCGTTTCAAGATCTGCTTGATGACGACGGGTTTCATCTCGGTGAATTCCACACCCGCGCCATCGTAGCGGCGCACGAGATGGATCGCGTCGAATTTGCATTTTGTCGTACACTGACCGCAGCCGACGCACATATACTGGTCGACCAGCGTGACTCCGCAGCCGAGGCAGCGAGCCGTTTCCGCTTTAACCTGTTCCTCGGTAAACGTTCCGCGCAGGTCACGGAAGGACTTTTCGGCGGGTGTTTTTCCATCCAGCGTTTCCGGTTTCTGGCGAGGGGTATTGTCATAAGTTTCGACAATCGCGTTCTTTTTATCCAGCTCTTTATATTCCCTGCGATCGCGGCCGATGGTCAGCGACTGGCCCGGGTGTACGAAGCGGTGGATCGAGATGGCAGCCTGCTTGCCTGCGGCGATCGCGTCGATGGCGAACTTCGGGCCGGAGTAGCAGTCTCCGCCGGTAAAGACGTCCTTCTGTGCGCTTTGATAGGTAAAGCCGTCCGCCTGAATGGTTCCGTTACGGTTAAACGCCGCCTCGCTGTTCGCGAGAAGGCTGCCCCAGAGGATGCTCTGCCCGATCGTCACGAGGACACTGTCCGCCGGAACGATTATGGTGTCGGTTTCGTCGTATTTGGGGGAGAAGCGTCCGTCCGCGTCGAACACGCTCACGCAGCGTTTGAACTCCACGCCGGTCACTTTTCCATTTTCGCTGAGAATGCGCTTGGGTCCCCAGCCGTTGTTGACGGCAATATGCTCCTCTGTCGCTTCTTCGATTTCTTCTTCGGAGGCGGGCATCTCCCGGCGCGACTCGAGACAATACAGAGTAACCTCGTCGGCTCCGGACCGGACCGCCGTGCGGGCCACATCCACGGCGACGTTGCCGCCGCCGATGACAAGCGTTTTACCGGAGAGTTTCGTTACTTCGCCCGCGTTGACGCGGCGGAGAAAATCGATGCCGGAAAGCACGTTTTCCACATCCTCGCCTTCCACGCCGAGCTTACGTCCGCCCTGCGCGCCGATGGCGATATAGAATGCATCATACCCCTGCTTGCGAAGCTCGTCCAGGGATACGTCCTTTCCAACCTCTACGCCGGATTTGAATTCGACTCCGAGTGCACGGAGAATATCGATCTCCGCGTCGATGACGTCTTTCTCGAGACGGAATGAGGGAATGCCAAGGGTCAGCATACCGCCGAGCTTCCGCTCCTTTTCGAAAACGGTGACCGTATAGCCGTCCAGCGCGAGAAAATACGCGCAGCTTAAGCCCGCCGGGCCGGAGCCGACAATCGCGATTTTCTTGCTGGAATAATCGTGCCGTTTCTTTGGGATATAGCGTCCGTCCGCGGTCAGTTCCTGCGCGGCGATGAACTTTTTAATCTCGTCGATGGCGATCGGGGAGTCGATTTCGCCGCGCATGCAGGCTTGCTCACAGCGGCGGTTGCAGATGCGTCCGCAGACGGCGGGGAAGGGATTCTCCACCTTGATGAGCTCCAGCGCCTCGCGGTATTTTCCCTGCGCGGCGAGTTTAACGTAGCCCTGTACGGCGATATGCGCGGGGCAGTTGGTTTTGCAGGGAGACGTACCGCTTTCCACCACATCCTCGCGGTTGAAACGGTAGGCTTCGTTCCATTTGTCCGGCGTCCAGTCTTCGTCCCGCGGGGTGACGGTTGTGGTGATATCCTGCACTACGGGCGTCTTCGAACAGAGTTTCTGGCCGAGACGCAGGGCGTTGACGGGGCAGTTTTCCACGCATTGCCCGCAGGCGACGCACTTTTCGGGATCCACTTCGGAAACGTAGTTGGAACGAACCATGTCCACATTTTTGAACATTTCTGCCGTGCGGAGCGAAAGACAGCCGCAGCCGCAGCAATTGCAAATCGCATGCGTCTTGCCCGGACCGTCGGTATTCGGGATTTCGTGCATCAGGCCGTTTTCTTCGGCGCGTCTGAGGATTTCATAGGCTTCCTCGCGCGTGATTGGACGGCCGCGACCCGTACGGATGTAGTATTCCGCAGCATGACCCATCTGGATGCACATGTCCTCCTTCAGATGCCCGCAGCCCTCGCCCATGACCTCGCGATCCGTACGGCAGGAGCAGGGGGAAACGGAGAAAACAGTGTTTTCCTCCAGATAAGTCGAAATTTCTTCATAGCTGGCCTTGCGGCTTTCGCCGTCGATGGCGCTTTGAATCGGGATGACGCGCATGAGCCCGACGCCAACGGGAAACGCTCCGGAGCTCATCGACCCGCGGACGCGGCCGTAAGCTTCCATGGCATACCCTACGATCGGATACTTTTTGACGGTATCCAGATTGTTGACGATCATCTCCATGGTGCCGGGAATCCATGTTTCGGTCCAGAATTGATCCACACCGTCGATGTGGTTCACAAAACAGGCGCCATATACCGCGAGCTTCATGAGCTGCGTATGGCAGTCGTCTTCCGGCTTATTCAGGATGGCGGCAACCTCCGCCGCGCTTTTCTTCGTATAGGAGCCGAGTGTGAGTCCGACCTCGCACATGTCGTCGTCCACACCCGCTTCCAGAATAACGTATTCCGGATCGTCCCAGGCATAGCTGCCCTTTTCTCCGGGCTTGACGCCGGCTTTCTTTCGACCGATCATATTGGCCAGCCGCATGATGTTTTCGCGGTGCTGGCATACGTACCCTTCGGGAAAGTTCATCTTGGTGAGCTGTTCCATTCGTTTTCTCTCCTTATTATTAAAAGCGGTGTGGAACGGTCAGTCCTGCTGCCAGGCGCGGACCTGTGATTTCAACCAGTTTGCCCAGGCATCGATTCCTTCGCCGGTGCGCGCGCAGATGGGCAGAACAAGGATGTTCGGGTTGACCTTTTTTGCGCGTTCGATTACGGCTTCCATATTAAAGTCGAAGTAGGGAAGCACGTCGATTTTATTGATCAGCAGTACGTCGCAGATGGAGAACATCAGGGGATATTTCAGCGGCTTATCGTCGCCTTCCGGCACGGAGAGGATCATGGCGTTCTTTACCGCGCCGGTATCGAATTCTGCGGGGCAGACGAGGTTGCCGACGTTTTCGAGGATCACAAGATCGAGGTCCATCGCGTTGAATTCGTCGATACCCTGCCGCGTCATGTCCGCGTCGAGGTGGCACATGCCGCCTGTATGCAGCTGGATGGCGCGGACGCCGGTTTGCGCAATCGCGGCGGCGTCCACGTCCGAGTCGATATCCGCCTCCATCACGCCGATGGCGAACGTGTCCTTCAGGGCCTCGATTGTACGTTTCAGCGTGGTCGTTTTTCCGGCGCCCGGGCTCGACATGAGGTTGAGCAGGAATGTTTTCTCACGCTTGAGATCGGCGCGAAGTTCGTTCGCGAGGCGATCGTTGCTTTCGAACACCCGCTGTTTGATTTCGTATACTTTATACATTTCGATTTCTGACCTCCGTGAAAAAAGAATGTTGCGGATGAAATCACCGTCTGGAATCAGTACGCAGCGCGAAACCCCAATGAAATTTGGTTCAACCGCATATCGATTTAGCATGATATTCTCGGGCTGTAAAAATCTGGTTCAACCACACATCGATTTAACATTCTATTTGGGGGTTGCAAAAGCCTGGTTCAACCACATATCGATACAATAACACTGAATGACAAATCGGTCAATATTCTTGATAAAATCATCCTGTTTTTCTATGGAATATATTTTTTTCTTGTGATAAAATCATATGGAAAATGTGGTACAACCAGATACCAGAAGCGATCGTGCGCTGCGTTATGGCGCGATACGCGACGGGATGAGGAACGGAGGGCGAACGATATGTTTAAAAAACTGACCGCACCGACGCTGAAAGAACTCTTTGTTCAGGAACTGGAGAGCATGATTCTTTCCGGTGAGCTTGCAATTGGTCAGAAGCTTCCTTCGGAGCGGGAACTGGCGCAGCGGATGCAGATTTCCCGGTCGGTGGTCAACGACGGGCTTGTTGAAATGGCGCGCAAAGGTTTTCTGGAGATTTCTCCGCGCCAGGGAACGGTCGTTGCGGACTTCCATCGGAACGGCACTCTGGATATTCTCGTTTCCATTATGAGTTACAACGGCGGGCAACTGCCGCGAGAGGAAATCCGTTCTATACTGGAGATGCGCGAAGTGCTTATGGCGTTCGCGCTGGAAAGCGCGATTCCGCACATGACGGAAGCGCAGCTGGGGCTCCTTACCGAAAAAAGCGAGGCGTTTTCGCGCGAAAACGATCCGGAAGAAGCCGCGCAGCTGATCTTTGAGTTCGATCACATGCTGAGCGGTTTTTCGGGGAATACGCTGCTGCCGTTGTTCTTCTGCTCGTTCCAAACACCGATTAAAGAGCTTTGGAGACGCTATTTAACCCGCAACGGTATGGCGATTCTCAAGAAACGCAACGACGAACTTCTGGACTGCATTACGCGAAGGGACGTTGCTGCCGCCAAGAAAGTGATTGCGGACTCCATTGCGGAAACGATCAACGGACGTACGGAGATTTACGGCTGAACAAAAATAAATGTAAATAAAAAATTCCCTTACGTTACCTATTGCTCGTGACGTAACGTCATGCGCTAGACTACGCCTCAGGAGGTGAAAATCCTTGTCCGATTACACAACGGGGGAGCTCGCCCGGCTTTGCGGAATCAGCGTGCGAACGGTGCAGTTTTACGACGCGCGAGGGTTGCTGCACCCTTCGGATTTGAGCGAAGGCGGCAGGCGGCTTTATGCGGAGGGAGACCTTCGTAAGATGCGCATGATCTGCGCGCTGAAAACGCTGGGTCTGTCGCTGGATGCGATTGCCGGCGTGACTACGAGCGAACATCCGGAAAAGGTACTGCTCCTTTTACTGGAAGAACAGGATCGGCGCATCGCGGACGAACGGGGCGTGCTGGAGCGTCAGAAACGTGCGGTGGATACCGTGCGCGAGACGATCCGCACAGGGCAGATGCTTTCGATCGAGAACATCGCGGACATGGATCGCATGATGGAAGAAAAAAAGAAATTGAACAAGCTTCATTTCGGCATGCTTGCGCTTGGTATGCTGATGAGCGGTCTGCAGTGGGCAGGCATCCTTATCTGGATTGTCAAGGGGATCTGGTGGCCGTTTGCGGCCTGCTGGCCGTTCGTCATTGCAGTTGGCATTTTGATGACGCGGATGTATTATAGAAACACGCTGTACATCTGCGCGGAGTGCGGCTCACGGTTCCGCCCGGTGTTCAAAGAAATGTTCTGGGCAAACCACACGCCGAAAACGCGGCTTTTAACCTGCACGAAGTGCGGGAAAAAAGGCTGGTGCATCGAAACGTACGGAAAAGCCGAGTAGAAAATATCGCGAAAATCATGGGGGGATTATCATGCAAACGACAATACCGGTACTTACAATCGTCTTTATGGCGGTTTCCGCGCTGATCGGCATCGCAATTCCGGCGGCGCTCTATCTCTTTTTCCATACGAGAATGAAGGCAAATCACCTGCCGTTCTGGATCGGCTGCATTACATTTGTGCTGTTTGCCTTCGTACTGGAGCAGGCGGCATATTACTTTGTCATGAAATTGCCGCTCTGGACAACCATTACGGGAAACATCTGGCTTTATGGCGTCGTCGGCGGTCTGTTTGCCGGTGTGTTCGAGGAAACGGGGCGGTTCGTCGCCTTTAAAACCGTGCTTCGTAAGAAACGCGCGAACGACGCGAACGCGCTGATGTACGGCGCAGGCCATGGCGGGATCGAAGCGGTTATTCTGCTGAGCGTCACAATGATCGGGAACCTGATTTACGCGCTGCAATTCAACGCTGGCAGTTTGCCTGCGGGCGCGACGCTTGACGCGATGCAGACGCTTGTCAATACGCCATCCTGGATGTTCCTTGTCGGTTCTGTTGAGCGGATTTCGGCGGTGACGCTGCATATTTCCCTCTCCGTACTCGTGTGGTTTGCGGCGAAGAACGCAAAACAGTTCTGGCTCTATCCGCTGGCGATCTTCCTGCATCTGCTGGTAGACGCGGTGGCGGTGATCCTGTCCGGGCTCCAGGTCAACGTCTGGGTGATCGAGAGCGTGGTAATTGCTATCACAATCGCGCTTGTCGTGCTTGCCGTTACGGTTTGGAAGAAGAACCATACAACCGACCAACCGGAATCCCCGGAGGTGTCTTCGGCAGAGGAAGCATAACGCGAAGCCAACACTGGATTCTGAACAGACATGAAGGCCCCCGCCAGCGGATTGGATCCGCGCGCTGGGGCCTTGTTTCTCCCGAAGCATACGAGGAAAATCAAACGTGGCGCTCCTTTGCCTGTTAAGGAAAGTATCCGGAAAAGGTTGCCATTTTTTGCTTCTGTGCTAGAATGATCGAAACGAATCGAGGTGTGCGGATGAAAGAGCGAAACGCCGGTCTGCTCAGCACGTTGGCGTGCTATTCACTTTGGGGACTCCTGCCGATTTACTGGCATTTACTGAATTCGGTGAACGCAATGGTGATTCTCGCCAACCGGATCGTTTGGTCCGCCGTCTTCACGGTGGCGCTGCTTTTGATCAACCGGCATTTTTCCGAAGTAATCGCTGTTCTGCGGGATAAGAAAAAAATGCGCTTTATGGTTCCCGCTGCGTTGACGATCACGGTTAACTGGGGCATCTATATCTGGGCGGTCAACGCGCAGCATTTGCTGGATGCAAGCCTTGGTTATTACCTGAATCCTCTGGTGGTTTTTGCAATCGGCATGCTTTTGTTCCGGGAAACCTGCAGTCCGCTCGAATGGGCTTCCCTAGGGCTGGCGTGCGTCGGTGTTTTTATCGCGACGCTGGCTTATGGGGCGTTTCCCTGGATCGCGCTGTCGCTTGCGGTTACCTTTGGGGTCTATGGCACGCTGAAAAAGCTGGCGGGTGTCGCCGGGTTGACCAGTATTGCGGTTGAGACGATTCTGGTGGGCCCGTTCGCGCTTCTCTACCTGCTGTTTTCGCCAGCCGGACAGTCGACGTTTACAGCGCTTACGGTGCCGACCGCGCTGCTTCTCATCTTCTCCGGCGTGGTCACCGCAACGCCGCTGATTCTGTTTACGTTTGGCGTCAACCGCCTTCCGCTTACAACGGTCGGATTTTTACAGTATGTCAGCCCGACACTGCAATTGCTTCTTGGCGTACTACTGTTTCACGAGACTCTGACGCAGGATCGTTTGGTTGCGTTTGCATTTTTCGGCGCGGCTCTCGTTCTGTATTCCGTTTCGCTTGTGCAAAAAGGGCGAAAAAGTCACGCGGCGGAGGGGTTGCGGCAGGAGTGATCTGCTGATATGATCATCTTGAATTTGAATGAATGGCGATAGTCCCTCCCGATCGGAAGCGATGGCCGAAACGACGGAAAGGGCAGGGTCTATATGCCTGTTGCTTTCTGCAAATCCATGCGGAAGAAAGGTTTTGCCCGGAATGAAGATTCGATCTTTTGAACAGCGGTATTCCTGGCTGACAACGGCGCTATGCGTTGCCGTTACGGCGCTTTTGCTTCTCTCGCTGATCCCGATGTTTCTCATTGCGCGCTACGATCTTCCGTTGGGAGACGACGTAATCTATGGCAGTCCGGTTTCACTGGCGCTGGAAAAGGATGCTTCGGTTGCTTCGGCGCTTTCTGCCGCGGCCGGTGTCGTGCGGGAGAAATACGATTCGTGGCAAGGCACGTTCAGCGCGATCTTTCTTATGGCGTTGCAGCCGGGTGTGTTTGGGCTTTCGGTTTATCAGATTACGCCTTACCTGATGCTGGGCGCGCTGATCGGGAGTACACTTCTTCTAACGTATGTTTTGCTTCGCTCCCTTCTGGGACTTTCGCGTCGCGTATGGCTGCTGGTTGGCGCGACGCTTTCGTTCTTTTCGATACAGCTCTGCATCTCTCCGCGGGAAGCCTTTTTCTGGTATAACGGCGCAGTTTATTACACGCTTTATCATAGCCTGCTTCTGCTTCTGGCAACGATCGTAATTCAACTGTTCCGAACGAAGCGCGCGGGAACGAAAGCGGCGCTGATCGTCCTGGGACTTCTGCTGAGCGCGGTGATTTCCGGCGGAAACTATGCGACCGCTATGGTTTGCTTCGAACTTCTCGTCTGCGCGATTGCCTACGGTATTTCGAAAAAGAACGGTCGCATGATCCTGGTGTTATCGTTGATGCTTGCCGTCTTTGGGGCGGGCATGGCAATCAGCGTTGCGGCGCCGGGTAACGCGGTTCGCCAGGCGGATGTTCTTGCCTCCGGTTATACGCCGAGCGGTCCGGTCCGCGCGGTGGTTCTTTCGTTGGCGCTGGGCGGGGCGATGGCGATCGGTTGGTTCGATATGGCCTGCGTTGTGATCATTGCGTTCGTGGCATTGTTCGTTGGACCGGCATTGCGAAAAACGGAATGGCAATTTCGCTATCCGCTGCTTGTCGTTGCATTCCTGTTCTGCGTGTTCGCCTCGCAGTTTACGCCGTCGGTTTATGCGGCGACCAGTCCCGGACCGTACCGGCTGCGAAACGTCGCATATTTTGTATACTTGCTGCTGGTTGCTGTTTCTGCGGCATATGTCACCGGCTGGGCACAGAGAAAATTCGCGTCGGAAGACGTGCGGCCAAGGGCTTTCCTGCGCTGGATAACAACCTATCCGGTGCTTGCGCTGCTGTGCTTTGGGGCGCTCTTTGGCGCTTCCCTTTGCAAGCGGGACTTTTTTACGACCCCGACCGTCCTTGCGGTTACCGAACAGATGGACGGCACCGCGCAGGAACACGCGGCGGTGCGGAGGCGTTTGCTGACGGGGGAAACGACGGGTACGGTCGAAACGCCGGTGCGCGAATCCAAGTTGCTTTCCTGAAGTCGTGGTCGAATTCGTATGGCGGGTATGGAGCAGATGAAACAGAACGTTGAAAGACCTATGGAAACCGGTAACAAAAAGATGAGCGGAAAAGAAAAAGGCGAACTGTTTGGTGAAGCGTTGCTGCTGGCCGCCGCCGTTTCGCTTACCGCGCTGAACCTTTGCGACGGGTATGTGCTGAACTGGCTGCGAAGTTTGAAAATCGGCGCCGGGCTGGTGGATCTTGTGTTTCTCTATGCGCTGGCGCATGGGTTCGCCGCGCTTTCCCTTGCGGCGGTCGCCGGTTATGTCCTGACGCCAGGCGCGCGCCGGTCATGGTTCTTTGCCTCGGCGATTCTTGCGTCCGCATCGGCGCTTTGCTCGTCCGCTTACGCGATCGGCTGGTGGATCGAATTGCCGCAAAGCATGGTCTGGCAGGATTATCTTGGTATCGCATTCCAGACGATGGCCTGCGTGTTGGCGATTCTTGCAGTTCGGTCCTCGAAAAACCGCGATTCGGGGAGACCGCGGAAGCGGTTGCTGGCAGCCGGCGCGTGCGTTGCGGTTTCCACGCTTATGTTTCTGCTGCCGCCGGTAGCGGAACCGCTGTATTCCGTCCTGACGCGGGCGCTTTCGCTTGGAGCCCCCGCCGTACTTTTATCGATCGGCAGCATGGCTTCCGAACGGCGCATTCCGCCGGATCATGCGGAAGGTATGGCTCCGCCGACATCTCATTGACACATGACGATGTTCTTTGTGAAGCTCTCGTGGAATCGGGGGCTTTTTCTTGCGGTTCCATGCGGTTTCTGCTATACTGCAAAATTAGGGTATTATCCGGACGAATGTCTTTTAAAAGGCGTCTTACCTTTTTAGAAAACGCAGTCGCCCACGGAAAACATAAGCCAAAGGAGCTTCCGAATGGGATTTTTGGATACATTGCTCGGCAATACGAGCGCAAGCCGTTTAAAAAAACTTCAGCCGTATGTCAGACGCATCAATGAAATGGAACCGGCGATGCAGGCGATGACGGACGAGCAGCTCCGCGCGCAAACGCAACTCTTCCGTGATCGCCTGAAAAACGGAGAAACGCTGGATGATATCATGGTGGAAGCGTTTGCAGCCGTGCGGGAAGCCGCGGTACGGACGGTGGATATGCGCCACTTTGACGTACAGCTTCTGGGTGGTATGGTCCTTCATCAGGGACGTATCGCCGAAATGAAAACAGGCGAAGGAAAAACGCTTGTGGCGACGCTTCCGGTCTATCTCAATGCGCTGACCGGAAATGGCGTGCATGTGGTGACCGTGAACGACTATCTAGCCAAACGCGACGCGCAATGGATGGGCAAGATCTATCGTTTCCTTGGGCTGAGCGTTGGCTGTGTGGTCAACGGTATGGACCGCCCGGACAAGCAGGAAGCATATCAGAGCGATATCACGTACGGAACCAACAATGAATTCGGATTCGATTATCTTCGGGACAATATGGTTGTGCGCCGCGAAAACATGGTCCAGCGCGAGCTGGCCTATGCCATCGTGGACGAGGTGGACTCCATTTTAATCGACGAAGCGCGCACGCCGCTCATTATCAGCGGCGAGGGGGAAGAGTCCAGCGAGATGTATATCGAGGCAACCCGCTTTGTGCGCAGCCTGACGCGCGGCTCCGATCTTACTCCGCAATCGAGTTCGGATCGTATTCTCGGTGAGGAGATCCCCGAGGACGGCGACTACCAGTGCGATATCAAGAAGCGTACCGTTCAGCTTACCGCGGAAGGGATCCGCAAGGCCGAGGAGCGCTTTGGCGTGGAAAACCTTGGTGAAGCCAATATGGAGCTCAATCACTATATCGTTCAGGCGCTTCGCGCCAATTCCCTGTTCCAGCGGGATAAGGATTATGTTGTGCAGGACGGGGAAGTATTGATCGTAGATGAATTTACGGGCCGTCTCATGATCGGCCGCCGTTACAGCGAAGGGCTGCATCAGGCGCTGGAAGCCAAAGAGGGCGTGCAGGTGGAAAAAGAGAACCAGACGCTTGCTACCATCACGCTGCAGAACTATTTCCGTATGTATCAAAAGCTCGCCGGCATGACCGGTACCGCAAAGACCGAGGAAGGCGAGTTCATGAGCATCTACGACCTGGACGTCGTGGAAATTCCAACCAATAAAACACTTCGGCGTACGGACCTGGACGATGCGATCTTCATGACTGAAAAGGCAAAGTTCGATAGCATCGTCGATTCGATCAAACAGATTCACGCCACAGGCCAGCCGATTCTGGTCGGCACCATCAGCGTGGAGCGCAGCGAATATCTCAGTGAGCGGCTAAAACGTGCCGGAGTCGAGCATGTGGTGCTCAACGCCAAGCAGCATGCCAAGGAGGCGGAGATCGTCGCCCAGGCCGGCAAACTGAACCAGGTGACCATCGCGACCAACATGGCCGGCCGTGGTACGGATATTCTGCTCGGCGGCAATCCGGAGTATCTTGCCCGTCGCGATATGCGAAACGACGGCATGGAGGACTGGCTGATCGAGGAGGCCGTTGGACACGCGGAGACTTCGGACGAAGAGATTTTAGCCGCGCGGACCCGCTATAAAGAGCTTTACCTTGCGCATAAAGAGGGAACGGGCAAGGAGCACGACCAGGTCGTTGAACTGGGTGGGCTGTTTATCCTTGGTACGGAGCGGCACGAAAGCCGCCGTATCGATAATCAGCTGCGCGGCCGTGCGGGCCGCCAGGGGGATCCTGGTAAAACGCAGTTTTTCGTATCCTTTGAGGACGAGCTGATGCGTCGTTTTGGCGGCGAACGCGTCACCAATACGCTCGGTCGGTTTGCCTCCGCCGAGCAGCAGGATGAGCTTCGGCTGGAAATGCGGATGCTGACCAGGCAAATCGAAAACGCGCAGAAGCGCGTGGAATCCATGAACTTTGAAACACGCAAAAACGTTCTGCGTTACGACGACGTCATGAACAAACAGCGAGAAATCATCTATGGCCAGCGCCGACGCGTGCTGATGGGCGAGGATCTCTCGGAGAGCATTCGCACGATGGTTTACGATACGCTGGACAATCTGGCGCAGACAAACTGCAATCCCCATGCCCCGCGCGAGAGCTGGGACTTGACCGCGCTTTCCCAGGATGTATGCAAGCTGACGCTGCAACCTGTAAAACCGCTGTTTGCCGATCAGGACGCGAATTCCATGACGTTCGAGCAGGTTTGCCAGAAGATCCACGATTTTGCGGACGGCGTGTACGCCGCAATCGACCAGAAGGTGACGGCGGCAAATATCGATATGCGCGAGAACGAGCGCGTTATTTTGCTTCGTACCGTGGATGAGCACTGGATCGAGCATATCGACGCGATGGACGATCTTAAACAGGGCATCGGGTTGCGTTCCTACGCGCAGAAGGATCCGGTCTATGCGTATACGAGCGAAGGTTTTGAGATGTTCGACGCGATGGTCAACGAGATTCGGGAGAAGACCGTGCAGCGGGTGTTCGGCATGAAGGATATCGTCAGCCAGTTGGAACGGATTCAGCTCGCAAAGCCGATTGAACCAAAAAGCGAAAGCAGCGTAACCTTCTCAAGAAGTGAAAAGAAGGTCGGCCGTAACGACCCGTGTCCCTGCGGCAGCGGAAAGAAATACAAGAACTGCTGCGGAAAGGACAAATGACTCGGGAATGCGTCGTCTTCCAAAGAAGAGGGAGGCTAGCGCGAAAGACCGCACTGAAGAACGGATAGAAAACAGTACGATCGAGAGGAGCCGAAACGAAATATGATTCCATTGGACGAATATAAAATGAACCTGGGCACTTACGACGAACAGCTTGAGGAGTGCCGAACCGCTCTCGGTCCCGAAAAACTCCAGGCGGAGATTCGGGAATTGGACGATCAGATGGGCGCGTCGGATTTCTGGAACGACGTGGAGAGCGCCAATAAAATAAACCGCCATGCAAAACAGCTCAAGAATAAACTGGAGCGTTTCAATAAGCTGTATTCCCGCTATGAGGATCTGAAGACCCTGATCGAAATGGCGGAGGAAGAGCAGGACGATAGTTTAGCGGTCGATATTAAAGCGGAAGACGCCGCGGTTGCGAAGAGCATCGCAGCTCTTCGTCTGGAACAGATGCTCAAAGGACAATATGATAATTCCAACGCCGTGCTTTCGCTGCATGCGGGCGCGGGCGGAACGGAAGCGCAGGATTGGACGGAGATGCTCTACCGCATGTATACGCGCTACTGCGAGAATCGCGGCTGGGCGGTGCGCGAACTTGACCTGCTGGATGGCGACGAAGCGGGCGTGAAATCCGTAACGTTCGAGGTGGACGGCGATAACGCCTACGGGTATCTGAAAGCGGAAAAAGGCGTGCATCGATTGGTTCGCATTTCGCCGTTTGACGCGAGCGGAAGGCGGCACACCTCATTCTCTTCGCTGGATGTTACGCCGATTTTCGATGACGATACCGGCGATCTGAAGATCGACCCGGACGATCTGCGCGTGGACACCTATCGCAGCAGCGGCGCGGGCGGGCAGCACGTCAACAAGACGAGTTCCGCTATCCGGATCACCCATCTGCCAACCGGTACCGTGGTGCAGTGTCAGAACGAGCGCAGCCAGATACAGAACCGTGAAACGGCAATGCGCATGCTGCGCGGCAAGCTGCTGGAGCTGCAGGAGCGCGAACGCGAGGAGCATATGGCGCAGATCAAGGGCGAAATGAAAAAGATCGAATGGGGGAGCCAGATCCGAAGCTATGTTTTTCAACCCTACACCTTGGTGAAAGACCATCGAACGGGCGTGGAAAACGGCAATATTCAGGCTGTGATGGACGGCGATCTTGAATCGTTCATCCACGCGTATCTGGTGCAGTCCTGATTCGGGACTTTGTCACCTTCCTAAAACAACGGGAAAGTCAAGGGATTCTTTTTCGCCGCGGTATCTTGCCGGAAGAAGAAAAGGATGCGTATGAAATTCGATTATGAGCTCGTCGGCAAGATCGGCTCCATGGCGCTGATTCGAAAAGCCGACAACGACATCGATTATAATATTTTCTCACGGCTCGGTTCCGAACTGCGTCCCGGCATGATCTGGGTCAGCAGCGGCGCAACCGAGATTGGCCGTTTGGACTATATCCGCAGAAACGGAAGGGAACTGACGGGCGATATTGAGGAAGTCAAGGCGGATTATTCTTCGCAGGGGCAGACCATCCTGATGATGGAATACCGGCGATATATTCCGGATCGATACAGCGTTCGCCAGCTTCTGGTGGAGCATACGCATTTTAACGACGAGGAAAAGCGGAAGCATATCCGCTCGTTCCTTCTGCGCGCGGCCAGGCAGAATGCGATTCCGATTGTGAATTACAACGACCCCGTGAGCATTGAAGAAGTTCGCAGAATGGAGCTTGCCCATTTGCGCGAGCAAACGGAAAATGTTGTGGAATGCATCGATAACGACGAGACTGCGTCGGTTATCTGCTCGCTTGTGCACGCCAGATACCTCATCATTTTAACCAGCGCGGACGGAATTTACCGCGATCCCGGCGATCCGGGAACGCTGGTACCGGCCGTAGAGGGGAAGAATTCGGAAGAGATTATTCAGCAGATCGAAGAGCTTTCCAACAGTTGCGTGGGGGCGAGCCGGATTGGGTCGAACGGGGCGCGCGCAAAACTGGATTTCATCAAGCAGCCGATTCGCGAGGGAACGACCGTCTATATCGCCGGCGCGCAGCAGCGGATTCAGGATCTGCTGAACGGAACGGCAAAATGTACCGTGTTTCGAACACGATAGCAAGTAAAACGATAAATATTTATTGACAAACGATAAATACGATGATAGACTGACGCTAGTGTAAGCGGCAGTCTATTTTTATGGTTTCTGTTTCTGCCGCGGAAAAGGAGAACTGAAAAATGTCGAAACCAACGTTTCTCAATCGGTTCGTGCAAGTCTGTGTCCTTCTTGGTATGGTCGCCGGTCTGGCGCTCATAGTCGATATTTTTGCTTACGAAATGCCGGGCGTTATGGAGTTCTTTGTAAGGGAAGGGAAACCGCAGGCGTATGCGGTGATTTCCGGGGTCATCGCGGCGCTCTGCATAGCAGGCGGCGAATTCATCGCATATACGTTGCTTAGTATGATGCGTACGCTGGAGAAGGACCCCTTTGTCCGTAAAAATGTAGACGCGTTAAGGCGGATGGGAGTTACCGCACTGGTCATCGCGGGGCTTGGGTTAAGCACACTGCTGATGCACCCGGTCCCACTGGCGGTGATTGCGGCGCTGCCGGTTGCCATGTGCGGATTGTTTTCCCTGGTACTCAGCCGCGTGTTCGATCAGGCGGTCGTGTACAAACAGGAAAACGACCTGACGGTCTAATGGGGTGGCGAGAATGATACAGGTCAATCTGGACGTAATAATGGCAAAGCGAAAAATCAGCCTGAACGAATTGGCGAGGCGTATGGATTTATCGCTGGCGAACCTTTCGATTCTGAAAAACAACAAATGCAAAGCGATCCGCTTTTCGACCTTGAGTAACCTCTGCGATATTCTGGAATGTGAAGTCGGCGATATTCTGGTGAATGTGAAAGGGGAGGATTCGGATGGAACAGAACCCGATACCGGCGAGCTGCGCTGAACCCGCGCTGCAGGAGAAAAGCCCTTTATCGAAACCGCAGCTCTGGTTGCTGCTCGGCGCTCTGATCATCGGGATCGCCTTTGAGATCATGCTCGAGCAGGATTATTACCACTGGTACTCAATTTTCTGGCTGACGGCGCTGACGGTGTTTGTGGCGTTCAATTTCCGGCGTGTCGTTACGAATCCGACCGTGATCGCGCTGATCGTACCGGCGCTGATCCTTTGCGGGATTCTGATGTTTGATTACATGAATTTCGAGCTGATTGGTTTCACGGTGGCTGCGATTCCCGCGCTGCTTATGACGATCGGTGTGTTCACAACGCAGCAGATCGCGTATCGGCGCGAGGGGAAAGCCGTAGTCGGAGTACTGAAAGCGGTGTTTGTGAAGCCGTTTACGGCGATCGGCGATTACTTTCGTGCATATGCGGGTGTTTTTCGATCCAAAGAGCGTTCTGCTGCCCGCCATGCGTGGATCGGAGTTGTCGTCGGCGTCCCGCTCATGGTGATCGTGCTCGCGCTGCTTGCCAGCGCGGATGCAGGAATGGCCGGACTGCTTGGCGGCTTCTTTGACCGATTCAACCTGGGGCAGTGGGTTGCGCGCGTAGTCGCCGTGTTCTTAGCAAGCATGCTGTTCTACTCGCTCTTTTTTAACCTGACCTGGGGAAAAAGGGACAGCGACCTTGCGCCTGTTCGAAAAAACTGGAAAACCGCGGGTCCCGGCGTGGTAATTGTTTTGCTGCTCGCTGCCTATACTTTGTTTACCTACGTGCAGTTTACCTACCTCTTTGGAGGAGAGTTGCCGGTTGACTTGACCTACAGCAAATATGCCAGAGAAGGGTTCGGGCAGTTTCTGGCCGTTACGCTGATCAATTTCACCGTATTGGGCGTAAGCTTGAGTAAGAGCGAGCCAAAGCGCGCGATTCGTGTGTTGGAATCGCTCCTGATCCTGGCGAGTCTTGTCGTGCTTGCTTCCGCCGCGTGGCGCATGCTTCTCTATGTCGGTGCATACGGGCTGACGATTCGGCGTGTCCTGCCGCTGTGGCTGATGGGTTATTTCGTTTTTCTCGCGGGAGTCGGCATGGTGCGAGTCTTGAATGAGAAAGTCCCGTTTCTGCGAATTGGCGCATATGCGCTGGTCTATTGGTATACGGCGCTTCTCTGCGTCGACTGGAACTCGCTGATGCATGTGTATAACCTTTCACATGGATTCGGTGCGTAGGGTACCCGAACGATCCAAAATGAAAGACAGGAGCCCGCGTTTCTTCGCGGGCTCCTGAGACCGTCAAAAAACTCGTTTTTTGACGGGATAACCGCTCTTTTCCTTTCGGCCTTCTGCCTTACGAGCGGAAAAGAGCACAAGGAAACCGCCCTAACGGGCGATCCGTTGCGCCGGATGAACCGGCACAGCCGGAAAAAAATGGGTTAAGGGCTACGGCCCTTAACAATCCTAGAAACTTTTTTGACAGACTGAAGAGCCCGCGTTTCTTCGCGGGCTCCTGCTTTTTATGGGAGCATAAGCGGGAGGTCATTGGTAGTAGCGGGACATTTCCGACCAGAGGCGTTCATAACGCTTGTACTTTTCGGCGAAAGGACCGGCTTGTTCAGGGTTCGGAACAAGTGTCTCCGCGCGCCGCACCATGGCTTTCGTTGCGGAAATGTAATCCGGATATGCGCCCGCGCCGCAAGCGGCGATGACCGCGGCGCCTAAAGCGCAGGCGTCCGGTTCGCGAAGGAGCTCGACGGGGACATCTGCGATATCGCAGATCAGCCGTGTCCAGAACGCGCTTTTTGCCGCGCCGCCAAGCACCTTGAGCGTGGCGATATCACAACCGTTTGCAGAAAAATCGGCGAGTGTCCGACGGACCCCAAAGGCGACGCCTTCCATGATGGCGCGGGCGTAACTAAAGCGGTCGTGTTCAAGCGTGGAACCGGTGAACGCTGCCCGCGCGCGCGAATTCCAGAGCGGATACGCTGCGCCGAGCGGGTATGGATAATAAAAAAGGTCGCCGATTGCGCGCGTTTCCGCTTCGGTGTCCAGAACGCGGTACCCAATATCCGGCAGAAATTTGTTTTTATACCACTCCATGGAAACTCCGCTGCCCGAAAGCGAGGCGATTGCTCCGTAGAGGCCCGGGACCGGATGGATCGACGGCGCAATGAACGACGGTGTGAACAGCGGTTTTGTGCCGAGTCCCAATACGACCCAGGTTGTGCCTGCGGAAAGGAGCATATCTCCGCTGGATATCGCCGCCGCGCCGATCGAGGCGCAGTACTGATCGTGCGCGCCGCTGAAAACGGGGGTGCCTTCGCGCAGCCCTGTTGCCAGAGCCGCTTCCTTTCGGAGCGCTCCAACGAGTGTGCCGGTCGGCTTGATTTCCGGTAACTGTTCCGGGGAAATGCCTAACGTCTGAAGCATGCGATCGTCCCAACTGGCGGTTCGGATATCCATCAACTGACGAATCGCCGCATTGGTCGGATCGATAATCGCGTGGCCCGTGAGGTATTGATTTACGATCTCAATAGTGGAAAGGTACCGACAGCCCGGCTGATCGAGCCCGGCATGCTTCAGACAGAGGATCTTCGCCGCGTCCAGTGTTGGGTAAATACGCCAGCCGCACATATGGTAAACATAATCGTTGCCGAGCGCCTGTTCCAATTCGGCGGCTTCTGCGGAGGCGCGGGTATCCATCCATGTAATTGCACGGCAAAGCGGCTTGCCGTCGCGGTCCGCAATGGCCATGCTTGCGCCCTGTGAGGAAATTGAAAGCGCCGAAATATCCATGTGTTCGTTGCCGCGGAGCGCTTCCGAAATGGCGAATACGCTTGCCTTGATCCAGTCGTTTGCGTCCTGTTCCACATGCGCGCCCTGCGTGACGAGAGAATATCCCTGATATCCTTTTCCGAGGACCGTGCCGTCTTTGGTGTCCACGAGCAGCGCTTTCGTGCCGGTCGTTCCAATATCCAGACCGATTACGTACATGCCAAATTCCTCCCGGTTATTCTTCCCTGCCACAGAGGGATACGACATCGTTTCCTTCGGCGACGCAAAGCGTAACATGATACTCCAGGCTTTCGTAGGCGCCGAGAATCGGTACCGAACCATTTTTCAAATCCGTCTCGTGGTTGCTTGCCGGGCTGTTCGTAGGTTCCACGGCGAGCACATAGTCGTGGGATTTCAGGCACTTCCATTCCAGCAGATAGGGCAGCTCGCGCGTGTCATAGCGAAGGTAAGCGGCCAGCTTTCGAGCGGGGTTTGCGAGTCCCGCCGTTACCACGCCCTGCTCGGACGGCTTATGCAGATAAGTTTGCTGGGGAGCGCCGTCAACGGGCGTGTGCATGGAGAAATGGTCCTGTTCGCCGGTTGCGTTGCCAAGAGTTATATCCGAGTGCGGACCAAAGAAGCGGCTGGATTCGTCCAAAAGCGGGTAGCCGAAATTAAAGTGATATAACAGAAAGACGGGTTCGGGCGCGTCGGTCAGGTTTGTGACGGTGTCGGTGATTTCAATCTCACGCGAATACAAGGTGGTGCGGATTCTCCGGTGCAATTCCAGGTTCCGTCCGTAGAGGCGACTTTCACGCATGCGCCCGGAGATGGCGAGCACGTAATCTTCGTTTTCCCAATAGGCATCGGCGGTTAACGCATCCGCTGCCGCATAACCGATCCGGCCGTGAACCGGCTGCGGATCCAGCGGGGCGGAAACGTATGCGCTTCCAACATTGCTAAGCCCGCACGTGGCGAGCATTCCACCGGACCAATAGCTGAAAAACGCGCTGGCGTCCGGAAGAAAGCGGCTGTTGGCCGTCATGCCGTTTTTGGAGTGAAAGGCGAGGTTCACGCCCTGAAACGAACAGTCGTACAGATCGAGGCATTTATCCGGCTGGACGGTGAAGGAAAGTCCGGCCGCGTTCCAGACGTGCAGCAAACGGCTGCCGGCGGCGGATCCGCTTTCCACGCGCTCGAGGCGGATGCCCGCAAGCTGGTCGACATTACCGAGTTTTTTTGTCAGTTCGATCTTCATGCGCCGATACCACCTTTCGGATAGTCGAAATAAACGTTTCTGGCGTTTTCAAAAAAGACGGCCTGCTTCTTTTCGGGATCGTCTCCGATTACATTGAGCAGGTTGTTGATTTGCTCATAGACAAAGAACGTATAGCCGGGTTCGTTTTCGGGATGTCTGTGCTGATTCCAGCTAAAATTTTCGCGACAGAGATTATGGTATGTGCCATGATCCCATTCGCGTGTTCCGTGCCAGAGCAAAATTGGGAAATCCGTTCCAAACAGGATCTTCCGGTAATCGAGCGAAGCGAACGCCAACTGGTGGACCGCGGGATTGAGCACGGCGGCGGTGTCGAACCAAACGCGATGGATGTCTTCACCGAGCGTTTCCAGCGCGGTCTCGAAGTACTCCACGTTGAAACAGCGGCCAAAGTGCGCAAGTACGAGCTTGATCTTCGGATATCGATCAAGAATCTCCCGAATCTCCGCTACGTTCTCCGGCGCGGGCAGCCGACCTGCGCGCGGCAGATGCAGAAGGACCGGCGCGTGCAGACGGTTCGCAAGCTCGAACTGCGCGCGTGGCATAAAATCGAAAATGCTTACCTCTGCGCCTTTTTGCGCACTGGCCATATAAGGGTACGGCTTGAATCCGGAAAAAGACCCCTCGACGAACATTTTCTCGATATAGGAAATTTCGTATTCCGGCCGCACGGTGAGAAGGCCTCTCATATGCGGGAGTTTTGCAATTTCGGCGACGTAGGCGTTATTGCCGGCGGTGTCCGCCTGACGAAGCGGCCAGGGGAGCGCGGTCATGTATACGCCTGTGTCGGGAAAAAGGACGCGGTAATAGGCGCAGGCATCCTCGTAACTCATCAGTAGTCCGCACTCCAGCGCCCAATCCCCCGCGATGGTTTCCGGGGTGATGTTGCGCACATGTTCGGGCAGGTTGAAATGTGCGTGCGCGTCGATCATAAGGCTTGGCATACGCGGCTTGAGGTTCTGTTCGTAAAATGATCGATCCAACTCTGTTTTCTGAAAATAGTCGTACATGATTACTGTGCCTTTCTGTTCATAAAACCAATTTTGAAAGTGCACATAGTGCATTTTTCATCACCGAATTTGCTTTCGTTACTATTGTAAGAGCAAAAAAATGGAAAGTCAACCCGGGAAATTCTCGAGAAATCCGGTTGACAGCCCCGATTTCGGTGCATATAATGGGTGCATCAGAAAACACTTTATCCGCAGCCGAAAAAGACAAGCATAAATAGTGCACAAGGTGCACGAAAAGACAGATCAACCACTCCGTCGAAGGGATCTTCCGGAAGCATCGTTCACAGAAGGATCGACATACGATTCACGCCTAAGGATCAGCCACATATTGGAAATCGACGAAAAAGGAAACGGCAACATGGCGAAAGAAAAGCGCGCTACGCTCATGGACGTTGCGGAGAAATCGGGTTATGCACTCCGGACGGTAAAGAAGGTAATGGCCGGCGAACCGGTTTTTGAACGTACGCGCAGTGCTGTGCTGCATGCGGCACGTGAGCTGGATTACCAGAAGAACCATGTCACGAGCACGCTGGCAAAGCAGAAAGATAAAAAAGTCGTGGTGATTTATTCGGAAACGACAAAAGCATATTTCCCGGAAGTGGAAAATGGGTTTCGTCGTTTTGCCGAAGACTATCGCGAATCGGGTTTTGAGCTTGAGATCCGCAAGTGCCATAGCAAAAGCGTTTCCGAGCAGGAGGATGCCATTCGCAGTGTTATTGCGGACGGCTCCGTCGCTGGATTGATCCTTCAGCCACAGAGCGCGACGAAACTCAACGCGCTGATTGAAGAATTTTCCTGCAGCGGCAGACCGGTCGTCACGTTTGGCGCGGATGCCATGACCGATAAAAAGCTGTGCTATGTTGGGCCGAATGCGTATAAAGCCGGGCGGATCGGCTGCCAGATCCTCGCCAACTATATTGGAAAAAAAGGCAATGTTTTTACGATCAATCAGGTGCACGAGCACATGCAGACCAAGGAGCGGAAGCGCGGCTTCCTTGACATGGTCAAGCAGTTCTACCCGGAGATTCATCCGTTTGAACTCAATATTCCGGATAATTCCAACCTGTATTACGAAATGGTCAAGGCCGCGGTTGTGGACGAAAATCTCCGCGGGCTCTTCTGTACGGACGCGGATTCCTATATCGCGGGCGAGGTTCTTCGCGATCTTGGCCGGAAGGATATCGTGGTCGTCGGGTTTGATCTTTCCGAAATGGGGGAACGTCTGATGCGGGACGGTTACCTGAAGGTCATGATCGAACAGCGGCCGGAGATTTTTTCCTACCATGCGGCACGGGTCATGTTTAATTATCTGTATTACAACGAGGTGCCGGAGAAGATCCAGTACTCCGAACTCGCGATTATTACGAGCGAATGTCTGCGCGACTGAGCCCGCCGGGTTGACCCGGATCCGTTTTGAATCATGCAAGAACAAATACCGCGACTCGCGAAAGAGCCGGAACGCCGACGGCAGGAAAGCTCTTTGCAAGAATAACCCGACCCTGCCGATGCGGGGCGGAGTTTGAACAACCAGAGAGGATACGACGGTGGAAAAGACAATATCACAACCAAAAAAGACGGTGTCCGGTGTTTTGAGGACGATCCTCCAGACGCGGGAACTCTCCCTTATCGTACTGATTGTGCTGATTATGATCGCGCTGACGTCGTCCACTTCCACATTTGCGACGACCGGCAACATTCGCGTGCTGCTGCAGGGCATGAGCGTGGACATGATGATCGCGATCCCGATGGCGATTTCACTGATTGCGGGAAATATCGACTTCTCGGTCGGTTCCAATCTTTGCCTTTCCAGCGCGATTGTCGGACTGGCGCTCAACGCGGGGGTTCCCGCGTGGCTCGCGGTGATCATTGGACTTATTTCGGGCGCGGCGTTCGGCGGACTCAACGCGGTGATCGTGAACAAACTCGGCGTTACGCCGCTTGTCGCGACACTGGGTACCTGGATGGCATACCGTGGTCTTGCGCTGGTGATCATCGGCGGCCAGACGCTGGGCAATTTCGGCGATAGTTTTACGATTATCGGCCGCGCAACATGGATGGGAGTTCCTTCCACAATCGTCTATATGTTTGTCATTATCCTGGCCGGAATCTTCATCATTAAGTATCTGAGCTTTTTTCACAATGCTTACCTGATTGGTTCCAACAAACTTTCTGCACGGCTGGCGGGAATCAACATAGAGAAGTTTGTCTATCTTTCCTACATGATTACCGGCGCGGTTGCGGCGTTTGCCGGAATTGTTCTTGCCGCAAGGCTTGGCAGCAGCAGCCAGAATGCCGGCACGCAGCTGGAATTCCGGAATGTCGTCGGCCTGCTGGTTGGCGGAATCTCGATGGATGGCGGCGAAGGCAAGCTGATTGGCGCGGTTCTTGGCGTAACGCTGATGCAGATCATCAATAATGCGATTGTGTTGCTTTACCTGAACCCGAGCTACACGCAGGTGATCACGGGCAGCATTCTGGTGCTTGCCGTAGCGATTGACCAATTGAGCAAGCGGCGTAAGGTCGCTGCGAAATAACCCGGCGTGAATGGAAGGATCGGAGGCGGAAAATGACAGAAACAGCAGTGCGCCTGAGCGGTATAACGAAGCGGTTTCCCGGCGTGGTGGCGCTGAGCGACGTAAGCTTTTCCATTGCCAAAGGCGAGGTTCATTGCCTTGTCGGTGAGAACGGCGCAGGAAAATCCACACTGATCAAGCTGCTTGCGGGCGTAGAACAGGCAGACGAGGGGACGATTGAACTTTTCGGCGAGAAGGTATGCTTTCGTTCGCCGGAAGAAGCGCTTCGCGCAGGTGTGGGCGTCGTCTACCAGGAATTATCAAATTTTGTGCACCTCGATGTCGCGACGAACCTGAATGCAAATGATTTCCCGCTAAAGAACGGGGTGATCGATTATCGCGCGCTATATCGGAGAACCCGGGAGCATCTGGATGATTGCGGCCTGAAATACATCAACGAAAAAAGCGTGATGCGCGAGCTCAGTCTCGGGACGCAGCAGATGGTGGAGATTGCTTCCCTGCTGGGGCAGAACGCAAAGGTTGTCATTCTGGACGAGCCGACTTCGGCGCTGACGGAAGTCGAAGTGGAAAAGCTTTATGAACTGATCGCCCGCATGAAGAAGCAGGGGGTCACCGTGATCTATATCTCACACCGGTTGGACGAAGTGCTTCATCTTGCGGATACCATTACGGTACTCAAGGACGGGGAGCATGTCGTTACCTTCCCGCGGGATGAGAACACGTCAAAGCAGATGCTGGTGCGTTATATGGTCGGGCGGGATGTGGAGTTTGACTACCGTACGAACTGCACCGTCCAGGACGACGTATTGCTTGAGGTAAAGGATCTGAACTGCGGAGACCGGCTGAAAAACATATCGTTCTCGCTGCGCAAAGGAGAGATCCTCGGGATTGCGGGATTGGAAGGTTCCGGCCGGACGGAACTGCTGGAGGTGCTGTTCGGATCGCGCAAGGCGACAAGCGGCGAGGTTCTGCTGGAAGGAAAGAAGATCCGTGTGAAGAGTCCCATCGACGCAAAGGAGCATGGATTTGCCTATATCACGAAGGATCGAAAGCTGTTGGGGCTGTTTTTAAAACAGGATGTGAAAACAAACATTGCCGCCGCGTCGGAGCAGAACTACAAACGCGCGGGGCTAATCAGCTACCCGATGATCGCAGCGAATGCGAAACGCTATGTCGATACGATGCGCATCAAGTGTGCGGCGCTGACACAGCTTGTGATGAACCTGTCGGGCGGCAATCAGCAGAAGGTTCTGCTTTCCATGTGGCTGGCCGACAATCCCCAGATCATGCTGATCGACGAGCCGACGCGGGGTGTTGATGTTGGCGCCAAGGCGGAGATACACGGGCTTTTGCGCGGGATTGCATCGGAGGGGAAGGGCGTATTGATGGTCTCTTCGGAGCTTCCGGAAATACTGGCGTCCTGCGACCGCGTGATCGTGATGTTCGAAGGCAGAGTGTCCGGAATACTTGAAAACGATAAACAGCTCACCGAGGAACGGATGATCTCGCTCGCCTCGGGAATGACGGAAAGCGCCTGAGTCCAACAGAATGGACGAAACGGCGGGGTTCGAACGGTAGAACGACTGTGATTCAAGAGAACGCCTGAAACATACGTTTTTCGTATGGTGTGTTTTCGTTTGCCTTTTTCGGAACGAAGCACCCGGCGATCGGATAAACATCCGCACGCCGGCCGGCTGGCTTGAGCAGAATTCAGAGAATAAACGGGGAATCCGTTTACAATTTCCTTTGCAGAGAGGAAACGAAGAGGACCGCAAGGGACCGGATTTTCAGATTTCCTTATCCAAAAGGGAATACATCAATAAGGAGGTAGTACGTATGAAAAAAACTTCGATTCTTGTTGCAATCCTGATGGTGGTTGCCCTCCTGGTGACAGGTTGCGCAGCCCCGGCCACCGCGCCCGCCACCGCAGAAACTGCGGAATCGGTTAAAGCGCTTCCCGGCGAGGGCGAGACCTATGTGGTCATCGGCTCCCTGTTCCAGCTTGAGTTCTTTGATGCGCTGAAAGCGGGCGTTTGCGACGCGGCCAATGCAATTGGCGCGAAATGGTATTACGCCGGTCCGCAGGAATTCGTTCCGGACCAGATCTCTCAGGCCATCGATCAGGCGGTCGCGAACAAGGTTACCGGTATTGTTCTGCACGGACAGTCGCCGGAAACCGCAGCGGCGATTGATAATGCCATCGCGGCGGGCGTTCCCGTGATCATTGTCAACACGGATATCCCCAGTAATCGTCTTTCCTTCCTCGGCTGCAATCCCTATCAGGCGGGTTACGACATGGGCGAACAGATGGGAGAACTTTTGGACGGGAAAACGGGCAAAGTCATCATTTCCACCGCCATCAGCGTCGGTCAGCCCTCCGCCTTGGAGAACCTCCGCGGCGCGAAGGAAGCACTGGCCAACTATGCGGGCATCGAGGTTGTGGAAGTGGACGATTCCGCGGATGCAAATGTGGCGGCAACCAACATTGGCGCTGCGTTGCAGGCGAATCCGGATGTCGTCGGTATCATCGGTCAGCAGGCGTACACGGCTGTCGGCGCGTGCACTGCGGTTCGTGAAGCGGGCCTCACCGGCAAGATCGTCGTAATCGGCCGCGATCGCGACACCGCGACGCTGGAACTCATTGAGAACGGCGAGCTTGCCGCATCCTATGCGCAGAATTCCTATGTGGAAGGGTTCATCGCCCTTCAGTGGCTGCATGACTACGTCAACGGCGACCTGAAGGTCATCGGCGACTACATCGGCGGCGGTATCAACCCGCTGCCCAAGACGGTAGACTCCGGTTCGGTTGTTATCACGAAGGATAACGCAGCCCAGTTCAAAGAAAAGTATGTCTGGGAAGTTACGGCAGGGAAATAATCGACAATACGGTGCGCGGGAGGGAGCGTCGCTCCCTCCCCGCGGTCCTTTGGAACAAAACGATATCAAAACAAAACGATATCAATTAAGTACGTTACTGGTGAAGAAGGGCGGCCGATACCCTCCCTGCTTCCGACAAAACGACGAGAGGTTTACAATGAAAGAGGAAAAGATCGGCCTTCTGCCGTTCTATCTCAAACTATACGACGATACGGTTCCCTCCATGCGCCCGAGGGTGGAACGCTTTTGCGCGACGATTTCAGCCGCGCTGGAACAAGAGGGACTTTGCATTGACACGGCGCCAATCTGCAGGCTAGAACCGGAATTTCGCGCTGCGATCCGGAACTTTGAAAAGAACGATGTTTCGGCGGTTGTGACGCTGCATCTGGCGTATTCCCCGTCGCTCGAGAGCGCCGAGGTTCTGGCGGGCACAAAGTTACCGCTGATCCTTTTGGATACTACCGAAAATTTTGCGTTTGACAGCACGGTGGATGCGGATGAGATTCTCTATAACCATGGGATTCACGGCGTTCAGGATCTGAGTAATCTGCTGCGCCGTTCTCATAAAGACTACGAAATTTTTGCCGGGCATTATCAGAAGTCCGATGTTATCGCCCGGACTGCGCAGGCCTGTCGCGGAGCCATTATGGCGAAACGCATGCGTGCTTCACGCGTCGGCCTGGTTGGCGGACCTTTTACGGGAATGGGCGACTTTGCCGTTCCGTTCGACGAACTCAAGCGGGATATTGGCATCGAAGTGGTTCCTTATGACGAGCAGAACGGACAGGCGCGTATTGCAGCCGTTTCACAGGAACAGATCGATGCGGAATACCTGCGCGATGCGGCGTTCTTTACCATCGATCCACGCGTTTCCCGCACGGTTTACGACCGGACGGCCCGGGTAAATCTTGCGCTGCGTAAATGGCGCGAGGAACAGAATCTCAGCGCGCTCACGGTCAACTTTCTTGCGACGCAGGACAGTAATCCCGCGCTTCCGGTCATGCCGTTTACCGAATGCTCCCGAAGCATGATGGACGGGATCGGGTACGCAGGCGAAGGGGACGTACTGACCGCCGCACTGGTCGGCGCGCTGCTTTCGGCGTATCCCGAGACGACTTTTTCCGAAATGTTCTGCCCGGATTGGAAAGGAAACAGCATTTTGCTGAGTCATATGGGCGAATTCAACTATCGGGTTTGCGAGGGGAAACCCCGGTTGACCGAAAAGGATTTTCCGTTTACCAACGCGGAGAATCCAACGGTGGCATACGGAACGTTCAAGCCCGGAAAGGCGTGCTACGTTAATCTGGCACCGGGCGGCGACGGCCGATATACGTTGATTTGCACGGCGGGCGAGGTGCTGCCCGTGCACGGTAAAAATGAGATGCGCGAGAGCGTAAACGGCTGGTTCCGGCCGGACGGATCGGTTGCCGATTATCTGGAACGGTTCTCGCGCCTTGGCGGAACGCATCACTCTGCGCTTGTTTACGGAGCCCATATGGAAGAGCTTTCCATGTTTGCGCATTGCATGGGCTTCACGTTCGCGGCGCTGTAAGCGTAGGGGAGCGTGATCCCGCGTGCGGGACAGGGTTTCCGAATACTCTTTGGTATTATCCCTGGTTCTTCATACCTGCTCTGAGCCGAATGAACGATTCGGCTGACTTCTGAACAGAAAGCATTTCCGAAACCGGCGCCGCACGATACGGCGCCGGTGAGACCGTCAAAAAACTCGTTTTTTGACGGGACAACCGCTCTTTTCCTTTCGGCCTTCTGCCTTACGGGCGGAAAAGAGCACAAGGAAACCGCCCTAACGGGCGATCCGTTGCGCCGGATGAACCGGCACAGCCGGA
>JAYFNY010000008.1:0-9283 GCA_034933205.1 Eubacteriales bacterium | reverse complement strand
AAAAACGCCCCTTGAGGGGCGTAAAGTAAGATGAGACATAGTAGCTTGAACCTAAGTGAAAGCCGCGTCTTTAGGCGCGCGTCGGCACCCTGGGCTTATAGCCCTAGTGCGAACCACCCGTTTTACGGGTGGAAGCGATTCCGGCGATGGATCCGTTTGTCTCGATACCGGCTTTTCGGTGTGGAAGACTGGAATTTCGATTTGGTTACTTGGTGTCCGAAGAGGACATTCCTTTGATGCGCCGCCTCGTCATGGCGCGCATGAGCGCGACCTTGCTGTGCGCCATGGTGGATAGATCTTCATCCGGATGCGAGATTCGCTCCTGCGCGCGCTGCTCGGCTTCGAGGGCGCGTTTTTCGTCGATTTCCTCCGGCCACTCGCACGCCTGCGAGAGGATGTAAACGCCGTCCGGCCTTACTTCGATCGAACCTTCGGAGTGAAACGCCGTCCGCTTTGTTCCATCGGCCGTTTCAATCACAAGCGGACCGATATCCAGCGCGGAAACCATAGGCACGTGCCCAGCCATGATTCCGATGGATCCGGCAATGGAATTCACGCTTACGTAGACCGCTTCGCCGTTATAGAATTCTCGCTCCGGCGTTAACACCATGAGCGGAAAAGGCTTTGCCATTTCAAATCATCTCCTGTAACGGTTCAGTCCGGAACACGGATTTCTTCCATAATCAGCCGTTTGACTGCTGCTGCAGATTGTGGTAACGCTCGTAAACTTCATCGATTCCGCCCGTGAGCAGGAAAAGCGACTCGGGGATATCGTCCGTCTTTCCGTCGACGATCTGCTCGAAGCTGGCAACAGTGTCCGCAAGCGAGACCGAACAGCCGGGCTGACCGCTGTAAACTTCCGCAACATGCATCGGCTGCGACAGGAAATTCTGAATCTTGCGCGCGCGGAACACGGTCAGGCGGTCCTCGTCCGACAATTCATCCATGCCGAGGATCGCAATGATATCCTGCAACTCGTGGTAACGCTGCAGCGTTTCCTGCACGCGGCGCGCAACGTGGTAATGCCGCTCGCCGACGATGGCGGGTTCCAGAATACGCGAGGTGGAAGCGAGCGGGTCGACCGCGGGATAGATACCGATCTCCGAAATGGCGCGGGAAAGCACCGTGGTCGCGTCCAGATGCGAAAAGATCGTGGCCGGCGCCGGGTCGGTCAGGTCGTCTGCAGGGACGTAGATGGCCTGCACGGAGGTAATGGATCCGTGCGGCGTGCTGGCGATGCGCTCCTGTAATTCGCCGAGTTCCGTTGCAAGCGTCGGCTGGTAACCGACCGCGCTTGGCATGCGTCCGAGCAGCGCGGAAACTTCGTTGCCCGCCTGCACGAAACGGAAAATGTTATCGATAAACAACAGTACGTCCTGGTGCATTTCGTCACGGATGTACTCCGCCATCGTCAAACCGGCGAGCGCTACGCGCATACGCGATCCCGGCGGCTCGTTCATTTGCCCGAAGGCGAGGGAAGTACGTTCGATGACGCCGCTTTCCCGCATATCGTTGATCAGGTCCGTGCCCTCGCGGCTGCGTTCGCCTACGCCGGTGAACACCGAGTAGCCGCCGTGATTCTTCGCGATATTATGGATGAGTTCCAGAATCAAAACGGTCTTGCCGACGCCCGCGCCGCCAAAGAGACCGATCTTGCCGCCGATAGGGTAGGGCGCGAGCAGGTCGATGACCTTGATGCCCGTTTCAAACAGCGTGGTCGAAGGCCGTTGCAGCATAAACGACGGCGGCGTTTTATGCACGTCCCGGAGGGGCGCGTCGATTTCGCCCAGACCGTCGATCGGACGGCCGAGACAGTCGATTACGCGGCCGAGCGCTTTTTCTCCAACGGGAACGCGGATGCCGCCGCCCGTGTTGGTGACAAGCACGCCGCAGGAAAGCCCTTCCGTGGGCTCCAGCGCGATGGTGCGGACGACGCCGGGCGAATGGTGCTGCACCACTTCAATATGGACGGGCGGTTCCGTCTGCGTGATCAGCAGCGTTTGCAGCGCGGGTTCCGCGCCTTCCTCAAACCGAACGTCGAGCACCGGCCCGATGATACGGATAATACTTCCGGTTTTTGCTTGATCCGTCATGCCTTATGTTCCTCCGGACGATAGGTCCGCTCAGCCGCCTGTGTGGCGTTGGCGGCGTTGGCTGCGCCGATGATATCGGCTAGTTCGTTTGTTATGGTGAGCTGACGAACGGAATGATACTGCTGCGTCAGCTTTTCAATCATTTTGTCGGCGCTGCGCGTTGCGTTTTCCATCGCGGCCATCCGCGAGCAGTTCTCACTCGCGTAAGCATGCACGATCGCTCCGAAAACATAACCGATCAGCAACTGCGGGATCAATGCGTCGAGCACCTGCGTAGGCGAAGGATCGTAGAGGATATGCGTACGGTCGTAGGTTTCGTCCGCAAGACTCTCGGGACGCTGGCGCTTGAAGTCGTTGAGTTCGACGGGCAGGAGCTTCTGCTCCATCGGTTCGCGCGAAAGCGTATTGATAAAGTGCGTGTAGACAATCCGCAGTTCGTCGATCTCGCCGCGGTCGTATTTTTCCGTCAGGATCGTCATCATCCGGCGGACCTGGTCGAGTTTCGGCCGCTCCGCAAGCCGCTCAAAGTGCCGGTTGGGCGCCATGCCGCGGCGGAGATAATGAAAACTCGCCACGCTTCCGATGGTGTAGAGTTCGACGACATCCTTATCCTCCATGCAATGGTCGGCAAGCGTAAGAATTGCATGATTATAGGAACCGGAAAGGCCTTTCTCACCCGCAACGATAATATACGCGACTTTCTTGCCTTCGCGATGCGTAATGTAGGGGTGTGAAATGTCGCCGGTGTGGCAGCGAATATCCACGATGATATCCAGCGCGCGGAAAAAGTATGCGCGGTTTTTCTGAATGCCATCCAGCGCACGGCGCATACGCGCGGCGGAAACCATATGCATGGCGTTCGTGATCTGTCTTGTCTGCTTCACACTTTTAATGTGGAAGCGAATATCGCTCATATTCGGCATAGCCGCGCCCCCTTTCCGCCGGACGATCCATCAAAGGATCCATCCCGGTTATTTCTTACAGATCAGTTGATAACTTTCCACGCAGGAACGCATTTCTTCGGCCTGCGCGTCGCTAAAGTCGCCCGTTTCCTCAATGGAGTCGAGCAGGGAAGGGGTATTACGGTGCGCGTACTGCAAGAGCCCCTTCTGGAAGGAACGGACGAACGAGGACGGAATCTCGTTGAGGGATCCGTTCATGACCGCGAAGAGCAGCAGCACCTGCTCGCACATCTGCAAAGGTTCGTGCTGGTTCTGCTTCAGCGTTTCGGTCAGGCGGTCGCCATTGTCGAGGATTGCCTTTGTAACGCTGTCGATATCCGAACCGAACTGCGCGAAGATCTGCAGCTCGCGATATTGCGCGAGGGTCAGGCGCAGTTTCTTTACGACTTTGCGCATGGCTTTCTTCTGCGCGGCGCTTCCGACGCGCGAGACCGAAAGACCGACGTTGACCGCCGGACGCACGCCCGAATGGAACAGCTCCGGTTCGAGGTAAATCTGCCCGTCCGTAATGGAGATCACGTTGGTCGGGATATAAGCGGAGATGTCGCTCGCCATGGTTTCCACGATGGGAAGCGCGGTCAGAGAACCGCCGCCCTTTTCCTCGCTCAAATGACCCGCCCGCTCCAGAAGCCTGCTGTGCAGGTAGAAAACGTCTCCGGGATACGCTTCGCGTCCCGGCGGACGGTGAAGCAGCAGGGACATGGCGCGATAGGCCACGGCATGCTTGCTCAAATCGTCATAGATGACGAGCGCATCCTTGCCGTCGTACATGAACTGCTCGGCTATGGCGCACCCCGCGTACGGCGCGAGGTACTGCATGGCCGCGCAGTCGCTGGCGTTCGCCACAACGATGGTGGTGTAGTCCATTGCGCCCGCCGCCTGCAGCGTTTCGTAAATCTGCGCGACGGTGGAAAGCTTTTGCCCGACGGCAACGTATACGCAGTAAACGTGTTTACCGCGCTGATTGATAATGGTGTCCACGGCAATGGTCGTTTTTCCCGTTTGCCGGTCGCCGATGATCAGCTCGCGCTGTCCGCGCCCGATAGGGATGATGCTGTCCACCGCGAGAAGGCCCGTCATCAGCGGTTCGTTCACCGCCTGACGGTCGATGATGCGCGGAGCGGGGGATTCCACGGGACGATAACGCTGCGCGCTGAGGGAGCGGTCATCCAGCGGCATGCCGATGGAATTGATCACGCGCCCGAGCAGCTCGTCGCCGACGGGGACTTCCACCACGCGGCCGGTTCCGTAGACGCGCTCGCCGACGCGGACCTGGTTTTCGCCGTTGAGCAAAACCGCGCCGACGCCGTCCAGTTCGAGGTCCATCGTCATGCCGTATACGTCGTTTTCGAAGGCGATTTGTTCGCCGTAGCGCGTATGCGAAAGACCTTCGATGCGCACGACGCCGTCGCCAACAGAGGTGACGGTACCGTATTCGTAAACCGCCGATTTATTCTCAAACGAGCGCAGGCGGTTTTTCAGCGTTGCGCCGATATCCTTGGCGGAACTATGGAACGGTTTCGTCTCCGCGCCGGTAAGCTTAACGTTTTCCGCGCAGATCTCCGCCCCGGCGGAAAAGCTGTTTGCGACCAGCGTATGCTGCGCTTCCTTGATGCGGTAAGCGAAGCTCGCGTCGTAAACCTTGCCGTCGATAATGGCGAGGAAACCGCCGATCAAGCCGTCGTTGCGCTTAACCGTCAAATCGACTTCCTGCCCGAGCAGCTCGGTGAAACGCTGCTGTATTGAGCCGATCTGTTCTTCGTCAAAGGGACCGGCGATGTATAATTCACCCTTCAGAGCCATACGTAGCCCACTTTCTGAATAGACTGTTCGCAGCTTGGATTATTGCCTGCAAAAAAGTGCCGCGCGGTCCTTAGCCAACCTTGTCGAAAAAGCTGTCGATCACGCGCTGGTGATCCTCCGGTTTGACCTCGCGTTCCAGTATCTTGCCGGCGATGTCGACCGCAAGTTCCGCTGTTTGCGATTTCAGCTCGGTGAGCATGCCTTCGCGTTCGGTTTCGGCCTGTGCCATCGCGTCCGTCAAGATTCCCTGAGCGTCCTGCTTCGCCTTTTTGCGTACGTCTTCCGCCTCGTGTTCTGCGGCGCGAAGCTTGTCCTCGGTCAGCTTTTCGGCTTCGAGTTTGGCGTTTTTCATCGAGAGCTCATACTGTGCCTTCAGCGTGTCCGCTTCGGTGCGGCTTGCGTCGATCTGCTCGCGTTCGCGGGCATACTTCGCTTCCCGTTCCTGCATGAACTTGCGTACCGGTTTATAAAGGAACGTACGCAACAGCAAAAACAGGATCAGCACGTTGAGCGCATGCTCAATGAAGTCGATCAGGTGGAATTCCATGGATACCCCTCTTGCTTTCGTTACTTGCCCATCGTGAAGATCATAACCAGTGCTGTGACAAAGCCATAGATTGCCGTCGATTCCGTCAGCGCGAGGCCGAGAATCAGGAGCGCGTTGATCTTGCTGTTTGCTTCCGGCTGGCGGGCGACCGCTTCCACGGCTTTGCCCGTGGCGATGCCCATGCCAAGCCCGGCGCCTGCGCCCGTCAATACCGCCAGACCGGCGCCGATTGCGATTAATCCGATATCCGTCATGGTGAAAATCCTCCTGTTAAGTACTGATGAATTCTATGTTCTCCGGGAAACCCGGTCAACGTCGGATCCTGTGGAAACACCGCCGGCGCGCCGCGGCGCTTAGTCTTCCTCCACCGCTTCGCCGATGAACGTCAGCGACAGGTTGATGAAGATAAAGAACTGGATCAGCGGATGGAACGCGTTAAAGTAAAGTCCCAGCACCGCCGGGATGCCTACGGAGAACGCGCCGAGCGCAAAGTATACGAGCTCGACAACGATCATGCCGCCGAGCATATTTCCAAAGAGTCGGCAGGCCAGGGAGATCGGCACCGCAATGTCCGAAAGCAGTTTAAACGGCGCAATAACGGCGTTGGGCTTCGTCAGCGTTTTCAACCTTCCCTTTACGCCCTTTTTCCGTACGCCGTACACGTTGATGAGAACAAAGGTGACAAGCGCATAGGAAAATGTCATCGTCAGGTCGGTCGTCGGCGGGCGAATCCCGAAAAGCTCCACGATCGCAGAACCGACGAACAAAGCGGCGAGGGCAAAGAAATAGGAAGCAAGGCCGTCGTTTTCACGGCCGAACTTGTCTTTTGTCAGGTTGGAGATGGCCTCCACCGCGGTTTCCAGCACGAGCTGCAATCCGTGCGGCTTCTCCTGAAAGCGCGGGATGGCAAAGATACGAACCAGTACGGCAAAGAGGGCCAGCGCGGCGATGACGATCCAGGCAACGACAACGGAAGAACTCACGGAGAACCCGAGAATATCCATCCGCGTGGGGCTGATAGCGACATTGAACTGGCTGCTTGCGCTCCCAAACAGGCCGAGCACCAACCCTGAAAAAATCCACAGAAGAAGTATACCCGCAAAAAACAGCCGCTTCCGTTTCTTTTTCACGGCGGCAAACGTTGCATCCCCCTGCGCCGGCAGAGCAACGCGCGTGCGCACAAAGAAGGCGGCCGCTCCGAGCAGCAGCGTTACGGACATCGCGATCCATTTTCCGACCGATGGCATTTGCATCTCGAGTTAGCGATCTCCCTTCCCGTTTCGGCGGCTCAGAATATTATAGAGGAACGCGCCGACAATCAGCACCGACGATACGCCCACGCCGCACCAGAGAATATCCTGACGGAAAAACAGTGCGACCGGTACGATGGCGCAGGCAAACAGCAGTACTTTGAGCGAAACGATTCCAAGCGTCCGCAGCGGTTTTCCGTTTTGCAGAGCGGGCATGAGGCGCGTGAGCAGGAAGAGTTCCCCCGCTCCGCAGACGAGGCCGATGAGTAAACCGATCAACCTTTTTCCTCCTCTTTTCACGCCGCGTGATTTTTTACATACAAAACCACGCCGCACTACTCGAAAGCCAACTTTTTTGAGGCCCGTTCGATGAAAAAACCGCGTCACTGTGGTTTTTTTGGCTTGCGGCGCCAGATGCAAAACAAGTATCGCTATCATAGCACAGTCATTTCGAAAAGTAAAGGGCTGACACAGTGAATTTGATGAATATTTAACAATAGCATGACATGCCGTTGATGAATTGGCAAAGGAGCCGGTTGAAAAGGGGAAAAAGACGCGGTAAAATGGAATCAAATCGCGGATGTGATCCCGTGTTCCGTTCTTTTATGTTCTATGTCAGGGTTTTCCCCCTTTTCGACACTCAAATCAACATCAGGAGAAAAGAAGTTATGAAACCAAGGCGACACGATCCGGCGAAACGTTCCCGACGGTCCTGGTATTTTTATGATTTCGGAAATTCGGCATATGCCTCCGTCATTCTGCTCGCGGTTTTCTCGGCCTACTTTAAAAACGTCGTGGTCGGCGGGGCGGAAGGCACGCGCCTCTGGGGCGTCGCCGTGGGGATCGCCGCGGTCGTCGTCGCGATTGCGTCTCCCATTCTGGGAACGATTGCGGATTATGTTCGGTCCAAGAAGACGTTCCTGATCCTTTTTACCGCGCTTTCGGTGGTATTTACCGCGATGCTTTTCTTCGTTCGGAAAGGCGACGTGGCCACCGGCATGATCTTCTTTATTCTGGCGGAGATCGGTTATCGGGCGGCGCAGGTGTTCTACGACGCGCTGCTGACCTCCGTTTCCACGCCGGAGAATATCGGCTCCGTGTCGGGGAAAGGCTGGGCGATCGGCATGCTTGGCGGGATTGCGGCGCTGCTTGTGGTGCTTGTTCCCATTCAGCTCGTGGGCAATTCTGTTATTCCTTACGCGTACCTGATTACGGCGGTGTTTTATCTTGCGTCGTCCATCCCGATGTTCCTCTGGGTAAAGGAAGTCCACGCGGATCAGCCGGAACGGACGGAAGGCAGCCTGATCCGAACGGCGTTCGACCGCCTGGCGCACACGTTCCGCTCCATTCGGAGTTATCGGGAGTTTATTAAGTATACGGTGGCGTTTCTGATTTATAACGACGGCATCATGATGCTGATGGATTTTGCCGCCATCATCGGCGCGACGCTGTTTGGAATGAACCAGATCCAGCTGATCCTGTTTGTGATCGTGATCCAGATTTCCGGCGCCGCCGGCGCACTGCTCTTCGGAAAGATTTCCGACCGTCTCAGCGGGAAGGAATCGGTTACGATCGCGCTGATCATCCTGATCGCCTGTATTACCGGCTTACTCTTTGCGAACAGTCTTGCCTGGTTCTTCGTGATTGGTTTCTTTGCGGGGTTCTCGCTTTCCGGCGCGCAGGCGGTCAGCCGCTCTATGGTCAGCCAGCTTGCCCCGGCGGAAAAGACGACGGAGTTTTACGGCTTTCTCTCTGTAGCCGGCAGAACGTCCACCTTCGTGGGTCCGCTTGTCTTTGGCACCATTTCCTACCGGATGCACAACTGGTATGCCAACCATGGGGTCGACGCGGTGCTTTCCGAGCAATACGGGCTGCTCTGGGCAATCGGTTCCATTCTGCTCTTTCTCGTCGTCGGGCTGCTGCTGTTACTCCTTGTGAAACGTGTAACAGCCAGGGAACCGATTCAATACGAAACGAATCGCGATTGAAGAAGTAAAATCAGCCGACAAATAAAAAGCCCGGATTTTCTGAACTGAACCCCAGAAAACGGACATTGAAAGAAAAGAGCCTCCTATCGTAGGATAAAGCGATAGGAGGTTTTTGTATGGGAAAACAATTTGGGAAAGAAATCATATCACAGGTTTTGGAGCTAAAGAAGCAGGGCTATACGCGCCAAATGATCGGAGATGAACTTGGTTACACAAAGAAACAGATAAAGAATTTGCTCTATCGCCAAAACAATAGCAATTCGTGGATTCTATCGATTCCCAAGAAGCGCGGCAGACCGCGAAATCGACCAATTTCAACGGAAGAAGGGTATCAGCAAAGAATCAAGCAACTCGAGATGGAGAATAAGCTATTACGGTCTTTTCTTCAAGCTGCTGGAAGGATGTGAGATCAGGGATCAAGTTTGCAGCGATTGGAAGATATCAAGATAAGTATCCGGTAGCAATCATGTGTTCCTTCTTTCAGGTTTCGCGAAGCGGTTATTATGCATATCTGCGAAGAAAAGAAAGCACGACGGATGATAGCCTTGTGCAGCTTATCCGCCAATGCCGCGAGGAAACAGATCGCACATATGGTTATCGGCGAATCGGGCTATGGCTTGATCGGCGGGGATGCCATGTG
>JAYFNY010000007.1:0-62289 GCA_034933205.1 Eubacteriales bacterium | reverse complement strand
TTTCATATTCTTCTACAACCATGAGCGGATTCAGCTAAAAACAAAACTGACGCCGCTAGAGAAACGACGCCAGTTCATGTAATACTTGGTATTCCTGCGATAGGGCCTTTTATTTGTGTCTAATCGACGGGGTTCAGTTCAAAGAGCGGGGCGCTTTTGTATCAAACGTTATTCTTGTGGCGGGCGCTGATCGTTGGAACCGATTTTCTACCACCGTGCCGTATCCTTGTTTGATTTCTAGAGAACAAACAAAATTACCTTTGCGGCGGGCGTTGATAGTTGGAACCGATGTTCTTCCACCGCGCCGCTTCTTCGGATCGTTGCCGCATGTGTTTTGCGTACCGACGATTATCCGCTATTGTGGCGGCGGCGAGCGCGATTACCGTAAGACAATAGAGCAGGATGTATACGACGCTGACCGAGCTTGTCAAAAAACCCATGGAAGGGTTATAGAAATTCAGAATCACGAGCGTAATGAATACGCCCGAAAAGATGATGGCAATATGGGAAAGGATCGAGCGAAGTTTTCTCATTGGGGATCGCTGCCTCCAAAATAAATAATGTCGCTGATAGCGCGGCCGCCTTTATACGGTTGATTGACGACCTGGTTTTGAAAAATCATCATGGCGGACTGTCCGCCGTCAAGGTTGTAGGCATCCACACAGCCGAGATCGATCATGGTTTGGGAGAGCTCGTCCATCGTCATGCCTTTCGAGTAATCACCCTGCCGGCCGTCGACCACGACGAGGCAATAGTGCCCGGGCTCAAAATAACCGATCGCAGAACGCGGGTTGTGGGCAATGATGACGTCGGTGGTGTTATAGCTTGCCGGGATCTTCCCGTCGTCGATCAACTTAGGCCCGAAAGCCCAGCCCTGGTATGCGCCGCGCGCAACGGCGGCGTCCAGATTGAAATCGCTGGCGTAATAGCTTTCCATCACGCCGTCTGCGTACAGAATGCAGACGTCTTCCGCGCCAACGCTGTCGCGGTACAGATTTCCGTTGCGGATCACCACGCTTTGTTTGTTGGAGCCGTAGGTGTCGCCCGAAATGGCGACGATGGCATTCTGGTCGATTGCGATATCGCTTGGCATTTCATATAACCCATGACCGTATTTGCCCTGCGCAAAAGCTGTCTTGAATCCGCGGATGTTGCGAACCCATACTTCGGCGACATAGTAGGTTGCATCCCCGGAATGCCGCTCCGTAACGACGACACGCAGATCGTCGTCCGCATAATTTCCGATCACACCGTCACCTTCTGCTGGTTCGTCCGTTGGAAACGTGGCGGAAAAATCACCGGGCACAGGCGTTGCGGCCGGTTCAGGGGTTGCATAAGCGTCGCTAGATGCAGCGGGATCTTGTGTTTCAGACGCTTCCGGCGACGCTGTTAGCTCCGCAGGAGCGGATGAGCTACCGGAGACAATGTTCTGCAGCGGCTGACCGTTGCTGTCCTGCGGCATGAACAGAAAGAGGGCAAATATACCGAGCATTGCGCCGATACCCAACAGATCCAGCAGGATCACCAGAAGAACGGGCAACGGTTTTCTTTGGAACATGAAAAGTCCTTTCAAGAATCGGGAGGAAACGGTTCATACAAACCCGATTGCAAAGTAAGTACATAATATGCGTAGAAAACGCAAAAAGCAAGGCGATTAGCGGGAAATCAACAGGAAGTTCACAAGAATAGGGAACTGGCGGTACAAAATAGATTCCGAAAATGAAAGGAGAGAGAAAAAAATACGGTGATATTCTCGCAAATATCACCGTATGCAGCTTGAAATACAGCCGGAATAATCCAACAAAACACCAATCTGGCAGTATTTTGTATGTGAAATGATTTCCAAAAGCGAAAAAGTGTTTCTCGCTCGGTTGCTTATTCGGCGATGGTCAGGGCCACCTGCATCATATCGTGGAACGCGGTTTGCCGCTCCTCTGCGGTGGTGACGGCGCCGCCGATCAGCAGGTCGGAAATCGTACAGATGGCGAGCGCTTTTTTACCGGCGCGCGCCGCGTTCATATACAGCGCAGCAGCTTCCATTTCGACAGCGAGAATGCCAAGCTTCGCCCATTCCAGCGTACCGTCCATTCCTTTTTCCGAATAGAAAGTATCGCTTGAAAGAAGATTGCCGACTTTATAGTTCAGGTTGCGCTTTTCGCACTCGTCCACGGCGCGCCGCAGGGTACCGAAATCGGCGATGGGAGCAAACGACCCGGTAAGCCCGTACTGTGAAAAATAGGCGGAGTTCGTGCAGGCACCCTGACCGAGCACGATATCGAAGAGTTTGAGGTCGGGATGCATGCCGCCCGCCGAGCCGATGCGGATGATGGTTTCCACCCCGAAGAAATTGAACAACTCATAGGAATAGATTCCCATGCTGGGCATGCCCATTCCACTGGCCATTACGGAGACCCGTTTGCCATTATAAAATCCGGTATATCCTTGAATACCGCGAACATTGTTGACAAGTTCGTAGTCGCTAAGATAGGTTTCGGCGATATGCCTGGCACGCAATGGATCGCCGGGCATCAGCACGGTCTTTGCGAAATCTTCCGGACTGCAGCTGATATGCGGGGTCATATTAGCAGTTTTCATGTCGATTCCTCCAAAATTTTTTGCTTGAATGCAAATAAAGTATAGCACAGAAAAAAGTATACTGCATAGGCGGAGAAAGCGCTTGACAACCTTTTTTATTCAAGGATAAACTGATGCAAAACCCGGGTCGGGTAAAAGGAGGAAAAAACCATGTCGAAATCGTTCATCCCGGAGGGCTACCATTCCAAGTTGGGGCTCTATGACACGCAGAATGCGATTGAAATCATCAAAAGTACGTTTTTGGAATCGCTTTCGGCAATGCTGCGATTAAAGCGCGTATCCGCGCCGCTTTTTGTGAATCCTGCCGAGGGATTGAACGATAATTTAAACGGAGTGGAGCGCCCCGTTTCCTTTGATATCCCCGCTACCGGCGGAACGGGCGAAGTGGTGCAGTCGCTGGCAAAATGGAAGCGCTACGCACTCGGCCGCTATGGCTTCCGGCCGGGCAGAGGGTTGGTGACGGATATGAACGCAATCCGCCGCGACGAAGCGCTCGACAACCTGCATTCCGTATATGTTGACCAGTGGGACTGGGAAAAGGTGATCGCTCCGGAAGAGCGAAACGAAGAAACGCTGCGTCAGGCGGTGCTTAGCATTGTGGACGCCATCTACTATACGCAGCAGGTGCTTTGCGCAAAATACGATGCGTTGACGCCATATGTCAGCAGAGACGTCACTTTTGTGACCGCGCAGGAATTGCTGGATCTTTACCCGGACTGTGATCCCAAGGAGCGCGAGTATCGCTTTGTCAAACAGCACCCTACCACGTTTATAATCGGAATCGGCGCGAAACTTTCGGATGGAAAACCGCACGACGGGCGTGCGCCGGACTATGACGACTGGAGCCTGAACGGAGATATCCTGTTCTACAACCCTCTTCTGGATTGCGCGTTTGAGGTTTCCAGCATGGGTGTCCGTGTGAATGCCGGAACGCTGGATCAACAGCTTTCCATTGCCGGGTGTGATAATCGCCGCGCTCTGCCGTTTCACAGGATGCTGCTTGAGGGTAAGTTGCCGCAGACCATAGGCGGCGGCATCGGACAGTCCCGCCTTTGCATGCTCCTGCTGAATAAGGCGCATATCGGCGAGGTCCAGAGTTCCCTCTGGGACGCGGAGACACAGGCGCTCTGCGATCATGCCGGCGTTACGCTGCTGTAACGGTTTTTGGATCAGATTTTCACGGGACGGCGTCCTTCACGGGACGTCGTTTTTTAATTTCTGAGTGATTTTAGCGTGTGTCACCGGACGATTCGAGTATGAGCGGTACCGATCCGAAAAGGAGGCGGGGATTTCAAATTCGAACGATTGAACCATACAGCGACAAGAACAGTCAGTCGATATGCATGTAAAGCAACAGAAATGTAACAATCTTCAAAACTACCGGAAGGACAGGTTATTTCCATGACGATTCGGGTGAAACGAGAACAAAAAGTCCGCAAGAAAGAAACGGTAATGTAATTCGCTTCGCTTAAAATAGAATATGATCGGTATATACGAATTAGAAAAGAATTCTGGATAGGAACGGGCCAAACGGTTTGCTGAATAGGGGGCAGAATCATGGAAGGATTACGATGGCACCGCCTTCGTCGTATCCTGCTGTACTGTTTAATCATTGCCGCCGTTCTGCCGGCGAGCGCAAAGGCGGATAGCATCGTTACACCGGAGGATGGTTTCGCTTATTCCCGGCTTTTGCTGGAAGATGCTGCGTTGCTGCAGGAAACCGAGCGGATCGACGATCCGGAAACGCCTTTGGCCGGGCCGGCCTGGGCGCTGCTGAATCTGATACTGGCGCTGGTGGTCGCGATTATATCGCTGCTCATGTTTGCTGGGTGGCATGAACAGAAAAAACGGAATGCGGAAGGCGCGATCGTACGCGAGAGACTGGGACGCGGAGTTCCGCGACTGCTGACGCTGATTCCGGGTCTCGGCGGGATCCTCTTTTTCATTCTTACGGAGAATATGCGGCAGCCAATGATCTTCACCGACCGCTGGACGTTGCCGATGGCTCTTGTTGCGGCAATTCAGATTGTCCTGGTACTTTTAAGCGGCAGACGCCGCCAAAGACCGGGCGATGCGCCGCCCGAGCAAACCCTGGATGATCCAGAAGTGTTTTAGCATTTCCTTTTCACCGGTATCGGCGCTTCGGATGGACGGAGCGCCGGTTTTTCTTGCGTTCGGGGCAGAACTTGGTAAAAAAAGGATAGGTCGTCTCTTCAAATATCATGTAAAACGGAAAGGCGGAGAGGTTCGCTTTGGGTAGCGGCCATTCGCCCGCGTCGCGTGTGACGCTTTGTATGGCAGGAACGGTGTAACATAAAATAGCCGGATTTTGGGGTATAACGAAAAGCGCCGCATGTGTCAAAGTAACAATTTATTGCTTTTCTAAGATTTCGCGCTGTATAATCAAGCCATGGAAAAACGGTCGGTGGCCGAACGGCTGCATCGGGGAGTTGCATGGCTGCTTATTATCGGCTTCCTCTGTCTGACCGCCTGCGCAGAAAGCAGCGCCGCGGCGCAGAACGGGGCGGAAACCGGTTCCGATACCATACCTGCCGACCCTTCTTTGAAATCTACGGAAATCGAAACAACCGAAAATCTTCTTTTGCCGGAAGCTTCCGGCACGATTGTATTGGAAGGGAACGGCGTTCGGATAGACGCTTCCCATACCGATCAGGGATATGTGATGGTGCGATGCGAACCAAGCGACAAGCGGCTGAAGGCGCGTATCTCCACAGCGGAGCAAACGTATTATTATGACCTTCCCGGAGGTCAGGATTACAGCGTATATCCGCTCCAGATGGGGGATGGCGTCTACACTGTGCGTGTGATGGAGCAGGTGGAAAACGATCTGTACGCTATGCGTTACGGCGTTGATATCGAGGTTTCGCTGAGCAGTGAAACCGTGCCGTTTCTCTATCCGAATCAGTATATTTGGTATGACGCGGACACAAAGACCGTTCAGAAAGCGAAGGAACTTGCCGAGGGGCTTTCGGATGAGACGCAGATTGCCGACCGCTTTTACCATTACGTTGTGAAACATATGCGATACGATACGCAGAAAGCCGAAACGGTGACAAAGGGGTACCTTCCCAGTGTGGACGAGGCGCTTGACACCGGAAAAGGGATTTGCTTCGATTATGCGGCTCTGCTTGCGGCCATGCTGCGTTCGAGAGGAATTCCGGCACGGATGCTGATTGGAACCGTTACGCCGGAAAACCTTTATCATTCCTGGAACAGCGTGTATCTCGACGGCCAGTGGGTCTGGATGGATCCGACGCTTGACGGAACGGGGCATCGGGAAAGCGACTATATAATCGAGCGGATCTACTGAATCACCGCCGTCGTGTGTGAAAACGGCGGGAAAGAGGAAACGGAATGAAGCAGAACAAGACGCAGAAGAAGCTTCCGCCGGATGAAACGGCGCTGTTTTGCGAGCAGATTGCCATGGTGCTCAAGGCCGGGATTCCGCTTGACGACGGAATGGAAACGCTAGCCAAGAGCTATGAAGGCAGCCGTTACGGCGCACGGTTTCGGATCATCCGGGACGCGGTGCAAAAGCGGGGGACTCTTTCCGCTGCACTTGAAGAGGCGCAGATATTTCCGGATTACCTTTGCGCCATGACGCGTATCGGCGAGCGCGCAGGCAAACTCGACGAGGTAATGGGTTCGCTGGCGAATTATTATCAATGGGAAGCGCAGATCAAAACCTCGGTGAAAAATGCGATCGTTTATCCTACCGTGCTGGTTATGATGCTTGCCGTGGTTATTGCGATTTTGGTGATCAGCGTATTACCGGTGTTCCAGCGCGTTTTCGATAGTCTCGGCCTGGCAGCGGGCAGCCCGGCTGCGGCGGCGATGAGAATCGGAGTTGGCGTAGGCAAGGGAATGCTGATTCTGGTTGGCGTTTTTACGCTGGTGCTGATTGGCGTCGGGATTTTGCTCAAGACGTCCCGGAGGGAATCCGTGCTTTCGCTCCTGTCCCGAGTCATTCCTTCCATGCGCCGGGTAAGCGCCCGTCTTGCGACTGCGCGGTATGCTTCCGTGCTTTCTATGATGCTTTCGGCCGGTTACCCTGTAGAGGATGCGCTTCAATTGGCTCCGACGGTGATCACGGATGAAAAATACCGCCGGCAGGCGGAAAAGAGCGCAAAGAGCCTGCTTGGCGGCGCGTCGTTTGCTGAAGCGGCGGAAAAGAGCGGACTGTTTGAACCGATGCACGAAAAGATGATTCGCTTTGGCGCGTCGGCCGGCAAGCTTGACGTTGTGATGGAAAAACTGGGCGGTATCTATATGGAGGAGGCGGACGAGGCGGTTCATGCCGTTGTCGCGATGATCGAACCGACGCTGGTTGCGGTGCTTTCGGTCGTAATCGGCGGGATTCTGCTTTCGGTCATGCTTCCTCTTCTTTCGGTACTCTCCGCGGTCGGCTGATCGATCGGTCTTTATTCGAAGTGTAAGAAAAGACAGAAAAGGAGGAGGCGGCATGCATCTGTACGAAAAGAATTCTTCCCCAAACAAAGGGTTGTTTGCTGCGGGGGCGGTTTTCCTTCTTCTTGTGCTGCTGTTTGTCTTTTCCTTTGTTTCCGCATCTCGCCAGAGCGCCGCACGCGAGACCGAGGTGTTGGATGGCGCGCTTCGTCGCGCGATTGTGACCTGCTATGCCGTTGAGGGGAAGTATCCCCCGAGCCTGGATTATATCTGCCGTAATTATGGCGTTTCGGTCGATAAAACGCAGTATTCGGTATATTACGACGTGTTTGCAGCCAATGTTATGCCCACACTGCGGATCACGCGGATTGGAGCCGGATCATGAGCGAAGCGAAAAAACCTTCTGAGAGCCGGGGGTCCGTGCGCGGCGTTTTTATCTTTGCCTTACTGGCTGCTTTCGCGCTGCTGTCGCTCATAGTCGTCGTGGTCGGCGCGCGAGCCTATCAGGTGATCAACCAGACTTCGGACGAGGCCTACGCGTCCCGTACGGGTATGAGCTATCTGATTGGTAAAGTACGCGGCGCAGATGAAGCGGGCATGATTACGATTCGGAAGGAAAACGGGACGGACGTTCTTTCGCTGGGCGCCGATTATGGGAACGAGCGGTATAATACTTATATCTATTGCGTCGGGGGCTCGATCTACGAGTATTTTGCAAGCGCGGATCAGGCATTTTCTCCGGATTTTGGCGAGAAAATTCTGGCGGCGCGTTCCCTCGCGTTCGATTTGGAGCAGGGAGTTCTGCGCATCGAACTGATTGGCGACGACGGAGAGGCGCATACTGCTTTGCTTTGCCTCGCCGCAGAAGAGGGGGCGGGCGCATGAACGAGTCCTCGCTTCGTCCGCTAAAAAGACACGGCGCCTTCAGTCCCGTTTTGATCGAGCTGACCATCGTGATTCTGTTTTTTGCACTTTCCACGAGTATCGTGGTGCGGCTGATTGCTTCGGCAAGCGAGATTTCGAACGAGAGCCGCTTTCATGCGCGTGCACTGCTTGCGATGGAATCCGTGGCGGAACAGATTAAATCCGATCCTGCCGCTTCGGGCGCCGCAAATGAACAGGATGTTCGAATGTTTTCTGTGCCGGCGGCGGAGGATATCCTGGTCGATTGCGTCGTTACTGGCAGCTCCGTTTCTGCGCGTGGAACTTTCTATACCATCGCTCTTTCCGTAACGGGGGAGAGCGGAAAGGTCTATACGCTGCAGGCGGCAAAGTATGTGTCCGGCGGGGAGGCTATGCCATGAAGCAGTATCCTTCACGCGTCGGCATCGGCGCTTCGAGCATTCTTATGATTCTTGTTGTTTTAACGCTGACTCTTTTCGGTGCGCTTGCGTTTGTACAGGCGCGTTCGGACGCGGCGCTGACAGAGCGAACCGCGTTAAGCGCGGAGGCGTTTTACGACGCGGATACGCGCGCCCAGCAGGTGATTGCGCTGGTCGACGAAACACTGGCCGGCGGCGGATCGCCCGATTCGGTCGACGGAGTTACACTGCAAGGCGATGGGGTCTATGCGTTTTCGATCGGTTCGTTTGACGGACATACGCTGAATGTTGCGATCAGCGTAACGGACGGGAGCTGTGATATCACGAAGTACCGCTATGAAAGCGCCGCGGAATGGGTTGGCGGGAGCGAAAGTACGCTCTGGCAGGGGGACTGATCGAATGGCCGAGATTCATGATATTCTGCAGTCGGCAATTGCGCTGGATGGATCGGATGTATTTATCGTACCCGGTTCCTGTGTTCGCGTGAAGATTTCCGGCGAAGTGCGTTCCATTGGCGAAACGGTGCTGAAGCCGGATGACACGAAGCGCCTGATCCAGCAGGTCTACGAACTGGATCGGCGGGAAATGGATCGTTTGACCCAGCATGGCGACGACGATTTCTCCTTTTCTATCAGCGGCGTCGGGCGGTTTCGGTGCAACGCCTATCAGCAGAGAAATTCCTATGCTATGGTACTGCGCGTGGTGTCACTCGCGTTACCGGATCCGGACAAGATGCATATTCCACCCGAAATACTGAAACTGGCGGATATGAAAAAGGGTCTGGTTCTGGTTACCGGCCCCGCTGCGAGCGGCAAGTCCACGACGCTTGCCTGCATTATCGACCGGATCAACCAAACCCGGCGAGGGCATATCATCACGATTGAGGACCCCATAGAATTCATTCACGCACACAGGTTGAGCGTGGTGTCCCAGCGGGAAGTCGAGCACGATACGGAAAGTTACAAAATGGCTTTGCGCGCCGCGCTGCGCCAGGCGCCGAATGTGATATTGCTTGGCGAGATGCGGGATTTTGAGACGATTCAAACGGCATTGACTGCCGCGGAAACCGGCCAGCTCGTGCTTAGCACGCTGCATACCGTAGGCGCGGCGAAAACGATCGACCGGATTATCGACGTGTTTCCCGCCAATCAGCAGCAGCAGATTCGCGTTCAGCTCTCCATGGTATTGCGCGCGGTGGTGAGCCAGCAATTGCTGCCGACGCTGGATGGCGGACTGGAACCTGCGTTTGAGATCATGCTGGTCAACAGCGCGATCCAGAATATGATCCGGGACGGAAAAGCGCATCAGATGGATAACGTGATCTTTGCCGGAGCAAGCGAAGGAATGCGGACGATGGACGGGGATATTTTCCGTCTCTATCAGCAAAAACGGATATCAAAGGAAATCGCTCTGCTATTTGCATCGAATCAGGAAATCCTCAAGAAAAAGCTGCTCGAAAGTTAACGACGCGCAGCAACCGGAAGCACAGCATAAAAGCCCGGTGCCTGTCGCGCCGGTATGGGTATAAGATAATCGAAAGAGGAGTCTGCGGTGAAACCCGCTCCGGACGATTGACCGCACAGGAGAAGAGAAAACAGGAGGATACGACGGTATGGCCAACGCACGAATTAAAATCAGAATGTTTGGTAATTTTGAGATTCTCGTAAACGGAAACGTGGTGTTGGCCCAGCTTCACCAGGCGAAAAAAACGAGTCAGTTCCTCGAATATTTGATTTTGAAAAAAGATCGGGCCGTTCCGCACGAGGAATTGCTGGAAATGCTCTGGTCCGATAAGGAGAATCGCAACCCTGCGACGGCGCTGCGAACCCTGTTGCACCGGTATCGCTCGCTGGTGGAGCAAAGCGGTTTGCCGGAGCTGGAGGATTCCATCCTGACTGCGCGCGGCGCATACAAGTGGAATCCGAATCTCGATTGCGAAATCGATGTTTTCGAATTCGAAAGGTTATGTCAGGAAGCGCGTATCCCCGGAATGAGCAACCGCGAGTGCATCGAGCGGTATTTACAGATGCTTCAGATATACACGGGGCCGTTGCTGACAAATTCTGCGGAAGAAATGTGGGTCGTGCCCAAAAGCGTATATTATCACGACCTCTTCCTTGAAAGCGTGTTCACGCTGCTCGACCTATTAAAGGTTGAGGAAGAATACGACGTTATCGTTCAGGTTTGCCGTAAAGCGATGGATGTGGATATGTTTGACGAGCGGCTCCACCTGGAACTGATGATGGCGCTCGTCAAGACCGGTAAGAAACGCGAAGCGCTCTCGCAGTATTATTTTGCGACGGATCTGCACTATAAACAGCTTGGTATTCAGCCATCCGGTGAAATTCGAGCGGTGTATAAGCTCATCGTTCAGGCGGATCAGGAGATGGAGGCGGATATCGAAAAGGTGCAGAATATGCTGGAAGAGGATAAGGACGGCCAGGGTGCGTTTGTTTGTGAATATGAGATTTTCAAAGAGATATATCAGCTTCAGCGGCGCATGCTCGAACGATACAACGGCACGATGTTCCTCGCGCTGATTACCATCAGCAATACCTACGAGCAGCGGTTCGATAATCTGGTATTGGATAACATCATGAAGCAGCTGCTGCATGTCGCACAAACCAACCTTCGCCGCGGAGATACGATTTCCCGTTACAGCGTGATGCAATACGTCGTATTGCTGCCGTCCGTAACATACGAAACGGGCCGTCTGGTCATGGATCGGATCAAGAAGGCGTTTTATAACGAGTATGTGAAATCCAGCGTGGTACTGACTTACAAATTGCGGCCTCTTTGCATCAATAAATATGACTTGGGGACGACGAAGCGAATCGGCGAAATCAACGACGAAGAGTAACAAATCGGGATCAGCCGGCGGAGGGTGCACCCCCTCCGCTTTTTCTGCGAAAGACGGCGCATCCGTCCCGCTTGATTGACACCTCCCGCCTTGCATGGTAAAATTCTCGCTATAAGCGGGGGAGTAGGCCCGTTTGCTTTCTATAGGCAAAATGCGGGGAATTTCTCCCGTTACGGCCGTTGAAACGAATGCGTGCCCAAAAAGGATTTTCATGTATATTCGCATCAAGCGATGGTTGGACGTAACTCTGGCATTGATCGGCGGAGTGATTCTTTCGCCGGTATTACTCGTACTTGCGCTTGCCGTTAAACTTGATTCGAAAGGACCGGTTCTGTTTCGTCAGAAGCGGGTCGGAAAAGACAAGCGTCTGTTTTTGATCTTGAAATATCGAACGATGTTTGTGGAAACGCCCTGCGATGTGCCAACGCATCAACTCTGCGGTTCCGAGCGTTATATCACGCCCGTCGGCCGGTTTTTACGCAAGACGAGCCTGGATGAATTGCCGCAGCTGTGGAATATCCTTGTGGGAGATATGTCCGTTGTCGGGCCGCGTCCCGCGCTTTGGAATCAGGACGATCTGATCTTGGAGCGCGATCAATATATTGGAAAACATGGGTTAACGCCAAATTGCGTTCGTCCGGGGCTGACCGGTTGGGCGCAAATCAATGGGAGGGATGAACTGCCGATACCGGTCAAAGCTTCTTTTGACGGGGAATATGTCGAGCGGTTTGGGTTTTGGATGGACTGTCGCTGTTTCTTTCAAACGATTGGCAGCGTGTTGCACCATAACGGCGTGCGCGAAGGCGCTCAGGAGGATGGACAACCGCTGCATGTTGCCTTGGTCTCTGCTTATTTTTCGCCGGAGATCACGCCGATTACACATCTCTATGCGGATCTTGCGGAAGATCTCTGCCGCTATGGAGCGCGCGTCAGCGTGGTGACAAATCTGCCTTGCCGGGGATTGAGCGAAGACGAACGAAAAGCGTTTCTTGGCCGCGCGGACGAAACGGCGCCGGAAGGATACCGCGTTTTCCGCGTCGGACTTCGTTCCCGCGAGAGGAAAAACTTTATCCTGCGCGGGCTGCGGTTTCTTGCCAATACGCACGCGTTGTATCGTGCGGCGAAGCAGATGGATGCGGACGTATACCTGCTCGGCAGTATGCCGCCGTTTTTAGGCTTAATTGGTGCAAAACTAAGTCACCGCGCCAGAACGGTCTATGTATTGCAGGATATTTTTCCGGACAGCATGGTTGCGATGGGAAAGTTTACCGAGAGGCATCCGGTCGTTCGGCTGTCGCGCCGAATGGAGCAGCGAATTTATCGCAGAAATTCCGCGTTTGTCACCCTTTCCGAGGATATGAAGCGGACGCTGGTTGCCCGGGGCGTTGAGCCGCATAAGGTCGCGGTGATTCCGAATTGGGCGGACACGGAAACGATTCGCCCGGTTTCCCGGGAAGAAAATACGCTGTTCGATGAATTGAATCTCCCGCGGGATCGTTTTTATGCCGTTTATGCGGGTACGCTTGGTATTTTGCAGGAACCCGATGTGATGCTTGACGCAGCGAAAATTCTGCGCGACCAGGCGGATATCCGAATTGTGATCTTTGGCGACGGCGCGCTGCAGGAGCATGTGAAAACCCGAATTGAGCACGAAAAGCTGGAGAATGTGCTGCTTTTTCCGCTTTATCCGCCACAGCGCGTATCGGAAGTGTATTCGCTTGGCGATACGGCGCTGGTGCCGCTGAAAAAGGGCGCGACGCGTTTCGCCATGCCGAGCAAGACCTGGTCCGCGCTTGCGGCGGGCCGTCCGGTTATCGTTTGCACCGAAGCCGGCAGCGAGTGGGCCAGATCCATTGAGCACGAGAGTTACGGCGTTTGCGTAACGCCGGGCGACGCGCAGGAAATGGCGGACGCGATTCTGCGTCTGCACGCGAGTACGGTTCCATTGGAGGAGCTTGGTGAACGCGCGCGCTGTTACGCCTGCGAGCACGCGTCCCGAGCGGCGGCTACGCGAGCGTATTTTGATTGGCTCCAATAGGAGACGTATCGCCGCAGATTCGGACGCGAAAAACACGATAACGCCGAAGCCTGCGAACGGGTTTGACATAGGACGAATAAGGATCATTCCCCGGCCGTGCGGCCGTTGGAAGTAGAAATGGGGTGACAGACGATGCTGGAAGGGAAAACGCTGCTGATTACAGGCGGGACGGGGAGTTTCGGCAATGCCGTACTGGAACGTTTTTTACACTCCGGTGTAAAGGAAATCCGGATCTTCTCGCGGGATGAAAAGAAGCAGGACGATATGCGCCGCCATTATCAGAGCGACAAACTCCGCTTTTTTGTCGGAGACGTCCGTGATCTTTCCAGCGTTCAGAGCGCGATCTACGACGTGGATTATGTGTTCCATGCCGCGGCGCTCAAACAGGTTCCGTCCTGCGAATTCTTTCCGCTCGAAGCGGTTAAAACGAACGTATTGGGCACGGACAATGTGCTTGCCGCTGCGATCGAAGAGGGTGCGGAGCGTGTGATCTGTCTTTCTACGGACAAGGCTGCTTACCCTATTAACGCAATGGGAACGAGCAAAGCGATGATGGAAAAGGTTGTCGTCGCCCGGTCGCGTACGGTGTCGCCGGAGAAGACGACCATCTGCTGCACGCGCTATGGCAACGTATTGTGTTCCCGCGGCAGCGTGATTCCGCTTTTTATCGAGCAGATCAAAGCGGGGATTCCGCTGACCGTGACCAATCCGGATATGACCCGCTTTATCATGAGCCTGGAAGAAGCGGTGGAACTCGTGGCCTATACGTTCGAACATGGCAACACCGGCGATATTATGGTTCAGAAGGCTCCAGCCTGTACGATCGCCGTGCTTGTTGAGGCGGTCCGGCAATTGTTCGGAGCGAACAACCCGATCCATACCATCGGTATACGCCATGGGGAAAAGATGTATGAAACGCTTCTGACAAACGAAGAGTGCGCGCGCGCAGAGGACATGGGCGACTATTTCCGTGTTCCGGCGGATGCGCGCGATCTGAATTACGAAAAATACTTTGAGCAGGGCAATGCCTCGCGCAGCCGGCTTAGCGAGTTTAACTCGAATAATACCACGATCCTGGATGTCGACCAAGTTAAGGAGCGTTTGCTGAGACTCTCGTATATCCAAACGGAGCTTACGGCCTGGAACGAATAACGGCGATGGGCGATCCTTCGAACGAAATTATGGCGCAGTGTGGGCACGAAAGAACGGGACGATGCGGAGAGGGATGTTGCGGGTATGAAGATACTGATCACGGGCGCCGGCGGCTTCATCGGAAAGAATCTGATTCTGGCGCTGCATACGCACGGCTATGACGAAATCCTCTTTTTCGACGCGGATACACCGGCGGAATATCTGGAGCGCTATTGTGCAGAATGCGGGTTCGTGTATCACCTCGCGGGAATCAACCGGCCGAAACAGCAGGAAGAATTCATGCAGGGCAATTTCGGGTTTACCGATACTCTGCTTCGCACGCTGCTGAAATATCGGAATCGTTGCCCCGTTATGTTCGCAAGTTCCACCCAGGCGGCGCTGCCAAACCTGTATGGCCGCAGCAAGAAGGCCGGAGAGGAATTGCTTTTCCAGTATCAGCGGGAAACGAACGCAAAAGTGTATGTGTTTCGTTTTCCCAATGTGTTCGGCAAGTGGTCGAAGCCCAATTACAACAGCGCGATTGCAACTTTCTGTTACAATATTTCGCACGACCTGCCCATCACGATCAACGATGAATCGACGGTGCTCAATCTTGCTTACATCGACGATGTGGCGGAAGCGCTGGTTTCGCTGATCGACGAACGGACGACGATGGAAGGGCCTTACTGCGTCGTTCCGGTGGTTCATACGGCGACGCTGGGTGATATTGCGGATCGAATCCGCTCCTTTCGCGCAATCCGCGAGGACGGTACGCTGCCGGATATGAGCGATCCGCTGACGAGAAAGCTCTATGCGACCTATCTAAGCTTTCTGCCCGTTATGGAATTTTCGTATCCACTCGAAATGCACGAGGATGCGCGCGGCAGTTTTACGGAGGTTCTTCGTTCGCCCTGCGGCGGACAGATATCGGTCAATGTCAGCAAACCCGGCGTTGTGAAGGGCAATCACTGGCATCATACCAAAGCGGAAAAGTTTCTGGTGGTTTCCGGCACGGGCGTGATCAAGTTCCGCAGGACGGATACGGAAGATGTGATTGAGTATCCCGTCAGCGGGAAAAAGCTTGTGGTTGTGGACATTCCCGTTGGATACACGCATAGCATCGAGAATACGGGAAAGTCGGACATGGTGACGCTGATGTGGTCGAGCGAGTGCTTCGATCCGGCACATCCGGATACCATTTCCGCAAAGGTGGAGGAAACCTGATGAGAAAACGAAAACTGATGACCATACTTGGAACGCGACCGGAGATTATTCGGCTTTCGGCGGTGATACCATGCGCGGACCGGTATTTTGATCATATTCTGGTCCATACCGGACAGAATTACGACGATACGCTCAACAAGGTTTTTTTTGAAGAATTGGGTCTGCGTGCGCCGGATTATTATCTGGAGAGCGTCGGAGCGGACCTCGGCGAAACGATGGGGAACATCCTGGCAAAAAGTTATGCGGTCATGCAGCGCGAAAAGCCGGATGCGCTGCTTGTTTTAGGGGATACGAATTCCGCGCTCGCGGCGGTTTCCGCGAAAAGGCTTAAAATTCCGATCTTCCACATGGAAGCAGGCAACCGCTGCTGGGACTGGAACGTACCGGAAATGGTCAACCGTGTGATCGTGGATCGCATCAGCGACGTTAATCTGCCTTACACGGAAAACTCCCGCCGGTATCTGCTTTCCGAAGGATTCGATGGGAAATTTCTGTTTGTGACCGGTTCTCCCATGCGCGAGGTACTGGAAAAACAAAAGGATAATATCCTCCGGAGCGATGTATTAAAGCGTCTTGGCCTAGACGAGAAACGGTATATCCTGCTTTCGGCGCACCGAGAAGAGAACATAGACGACGAGGAGCATTTCTTTTCGCTTATGAACGCGGTAAACGGAATAGCCGAAACCTATGGCATGCCTGTAATCTACAGCACACATCCGAGAAGCCGGAAGTTTATTGAAAAGCGGAAGTTTACGTTCCATCCCAATGTGCGTTCCCTGGAGCCTTTTGGCTTTTTCGATTATAATCGGTTGCAGCTTTCTTCGTATTGCGTGTTATCCGACAGCGGTACGCTCTCGGAAGAGAGCGCCATGCTCGGGTTCCCCGCCGTGCTGATTCGTACCTCAACCGAGCGGCCGGAGGCGCTGGATGCGGGAACCATCGTGCTTGGCGGAGTGACGCAGAAGAGCATCGAGCAGGCGATTGCGCTCTCGGTTTCCATGTTTGAAAACGGCGAACCGACCGCAATGCCGGATGACTATGAGGACGTCAACGTAAGCGTCAAGGTCGTGAAGATAATCGAGAGTTATACCGATATCGTGATGCGAACGACCTGGGGCAGATAACCGATGCGTGCGCATGCGCAAAAAAATGATCCGATTCGGATTTTATACGCTTCTTCCCTCGTAAGCGCGGAGACGTTTTCCGCGCTATTTTCGCGTGGGGAAACGAAACCGAGCCTCGCCGCGCAAAAGTATCATGCATTGTTGACGCGAGGGCTTGCCGCAAACGGCGTTTCGGTAACAGCACTCTCGGTGCCGCCGGTTTCCAGACGAACGAGCGGACGCCGGCTGGTTCGATTGCCGCGCGAGGAACAGAACGGTATCCGGTTTCGTTACCTGCTGGTTCTTGTGGTACCGGTGATCAAACATTTTTCGGTTTTTTGCGGTGCGTTCTTTTTCACACTTTGGTTCCTAAAACGCGGAGACTACGCTGTTTGCGACGGGCTCAATATTGCGCTGAGCACCGGGGTACGTCTTGCCGCACGGTTGAAACGGCGTCCCTGCGCAGCGATCGTGACCGATGTGCCGGAAATTCTTGCGGGCGGGAAAAGCCGCACCGCAATGTTGAATACGCATGTTTTAGGGAAATTTGACGGATATATCCTGCTCACGGAAGCGATGAACGATTTGGTCAATCCGCATGCAAGACCGTATCTTGTTGCGGAAGGACAGGTGGATGCAGCAATGTCCGGCAGGGAGAATCTGCTTGGCAAAAAATACCCGGAAAAAGTTTGCCTGTATGCGGGGATGCTTCATGCGGCTTATGGCGTGATACCGCTTGCGGCGGCATTTCGTCGCGTACCGGATCCGGCCGCGAGACTTGTTTTTTACGGGCAGGGGGACGTTCAGCCGCTGCTTGAGAAAATTGCCGAAGAGGACGATCGAATCGAGCTTCGAGGGGTTATGGACAATGCTTCGGTCGTGGCGGAGGAATTGAAAGCGACGCTTCTGATCAATCCGCGACCCTCCGGGGAGGCGTTTACGGCGTATTCGTTTCCATCCAAGAACCTGGAGTATATGGTATCCGGGACGCCGGTTCTGACGACGAAGCTTTGCGGCATGCCGCGCGAGTACGATTCGTACGCCTATTTACTGGAGGATGAATCGGTGGAGGGAATGGCAAAAACGCTTTCCGAGGTCCTGTCCCAACCGAGGGAAACACTGCATGCAAAAGGTGCGGCGGCAAAAGAATTTGTGCTGAAACATAAGTCGAATACGGCGCAGGCGGCGCGGGTCGTTGCGTTTCTTCGCAAACTGGATCGGCGCTGAGCGAAAGGTTGCAGTATGAGTGAAACTAAAATGCTCGATCTTCAGCGATACGATACGGATTCGCTGCATCTGGACGGCCCCGTTGCGAGCGTCCTCTTGCTTGGCGGGCTTGGTCCTCTTTCCGAGGAAACGGCATTGCCGGAAAATGAGGTTGCCATCGCGTTTGCGGAGCAGGATGTTCGCTGTCTTGCGCTGAAAAGCGACGTGTCGTCCGCAGGTGGAAAAGCTGCGGCGGCTTGGGCGAAGGACACCGGTATGACTGTTCTTTCGCTGGCCGGGATGGAAGGCGGTGCGCTCGAGGAAACGCGGGACCTGCTGGGCGGTACGGTTACGCTGGGTGCGGGGAAAACCGAAGCGGAAGCGTTTCGCCCCTATGTGCGAAACATCAATGGCGTGCGCATCGGGATGCTTGCCGTTTCCGAGCAGCAAATCGGTGTGTTTGGCGGCCGGGCGGATATTCTGCATCCGATGGTCTGCGACCGCGTGCACATGCTGCTGACGCAGTGCGATCATGTGATCGTACTTTGCCACGCCGGACTGGCGGGAACCAATCTGCCCCTGCCGGAGTGGCGCGGCTGGTATCGGCGGCTCGTGGATGCGGGCGCAAGTATCGTTGCGGTCGCGTCGCCCGGTGCTGTTTCCGGCTGGGAAGAATATAAAAACGGATTGATTTTTTACGGGCTCGGCACGCTCCTGGAGGATTGTGAATCGTCCGGGTGTCATTCGCTGGGCGTGTTCCTCACGTTACGGCAGAACGGGCGATATGAATACCAAGTGCGGGCAATGGAACGGGAGAACGCGCGAATCCGCTTTTCCGGGGAGACTACCTGGAAGGAGGAGCTGAATGAGCTGAACGCGCTGTTTCTGGACAGTTCCGCTTATCTTGCCCGTGTCGGCGATCTCTGCCGCTCGACTTATGAAGCCTGGCAGAAAGAATCTTGTCCGCGTGCGTCGCTGGGGAGAGGGCTTCTTGGCGCGCTTTTGCCGCAGACCAGTGCGAATGCCCGGCGGGAAGACGAGGACCATCTTTACAGCCTTCTATCCAGCGAATCCGTCCGATTTGCCGTTCTTCGCGCAATTGCGGATAAAAAGGCGAAAGAAAGCGGTGATGGCGTATGAAGATCCTTTGGGTTGTTTCCTCGCTTTTGCCGCAGATTGCTCGTTGCACGGGCGAGCGGGAGCAGCCGTTCGGCGGGTGGCTCGTTTCTGTTTTGGATCGGCTGCTCACCGACGATACGAATGAAATCACGGTGTGTTATCGTGCTTCCGGTATCCCGAAAGAGGGAACGGACGGTCGCTTGAGCTACCGTTCCTTTCCGCAGGGGGTGCTGACCTATTCGCCGGAAAACGAAGCTGATTTTGCCGCTCTGCTGCGGGAAAATCAGCCGGATGTAATTCACATATGGGGAACCGAGTATCCTTCGGCGCTGGCGATGGTCAATGCCTGCGAACGGGAGGGCCTGCTTGATCGGCTGGTGGTCAGCATACAAGGGCTGACTTCGGTCTATGCGCTGTACTATGAGGCAGGGCTGCCGAAGCGCGTTGTCCGTTCGTATACGCTCCGCGATCTTCTGCGCGGGGATAATATTGCACAGCAGCAAAAAAAGTTCGTCCGCCGAGGCGCATTTGAGACGGAAGCGCTCGAAAAAGCGAAGCATGGAATTGGGCGGACGAGCTGGGACTTGGACTGTACGCGTCGGATCAATCCGGGTTTGATTTATCATCACTGCGACGAAACCCTGAGAAGCGCGTTCTATGAAGGCGCCTGGGACGTTGCGTCCTGCAGGAAATATACGATTTTTGTGTCTCAGGGGGACTATCCGATCAAGGGTTTTCATCAGGCGCTGGAAGCGCTGGCAATTATTCGCCGCGAATATCCGGAAGCACGCCTGATCACCACAGGAAGCGATCCACGAGCAAAAGGTTTGCGGGCAAGGTTGCATCGTTCAAGCTACACGCGCTATCTGGCGAGCACAATACGCCGGCTTGATCTGAAAGACAATGTTACGTTTTTAGGAAGCCTCCCGGCGGAGGGCATGAAGGAACAGTATCTCAACGCGCATGTTGCGCTGAATCCGTCCTCCATCGAAAACAGTTCCAACGCGATCGGTGAGGCGATGCTGCTCGGCGTACCGGTCGTGGCAAGCCGGGTTGGCGGTTCGCCGGATATGGTCGGGGAAGAGGGAGGGATCCTTTATCCTTTTGAACGGCCGGATCAGCTGTCTGAGGCGGTCTGTCGTATTTTTTCCAGCGACGAACTTGCAAAGTCTCTTTCGGACCACGCCCGCAAGATGGCAAAGCTTCGGCACGATCCGGTCAAAAACATGCGCGATCTGACGGCGATTTACCGTTCGCTTGCCGGGGTCGCCACGGAGAACCACTGATATGGCGTTTTTTCAAAGCGACAATCCCGTGCGGAAAAAATTTGCCGCCAACACCGGCTGGCTGATTGCGCAGAGCGTGTTTCAATACGTGCTTTCCGCAGTCATCGGTATTATTGCCGCGCGTTTTCTCGGGCCTTCGAACTATGGCATCCTGGGTTATGGCGTTTCCCTGATGGCGTTCTTCGGCGCGGTTGCGTCACTGGGATTCAACGATATCCAAATCACGAATATGGTGGAATTCCCCGACGATACGGGGGCGATCATCGGAACTGCGTTTGTGGCGAGACTCGTCGCATCCACACTTTCCGTGTTCGGCATCGCGCTGGCGGCGACCATTGCCCGCCCGGGCGATAAGGTATTGCTTGTCGTTACGGTGCTTCAGAGTCTTCAGCTGATTCTTCAGTCGTTCGACGCGATGCGCCTCTGGTTCCAGATGAAGCTGATGAGCAAGTATACCGCAATCGGTTCCATCATTGGCAACATCGCCTGCAGCGCTTGGCGAATCGTGCTGCTGATTCAGGGAGCGTCGGTCGAATGGTTCGCGCTGACCAGCGTGATTCAGATGCTGACGAACTATCTTTTCGTTGCCCCTCTGTTCTTTGCAAAGGCAAAGCTGAAACTTCGCGTTTCGTTGCCGGTTGCGAAACGGCTGTTTTCGCGAAGCTGGCACTTTATCCTGGCGGGTCTGACACAGGCGGTAACGGCGCATTTTGGCAGGCTGATGCTCAGCACATCGCTCGGAGATGCATCGCTTGGTTATTACAACGCTGCGTACACCATAGCAACCATGTGGCTGTTCGTTCCGCTTGCGGTGGTGGACTCCGCTCTGCCCGTGCTGCTGCAAACCAAGAAAAATAATCCGGAGGCGTTTCGTCCGCGCTATCAGCTGATGCTGATGCTCGTATTGGGAATCGGCGTTTGCGCGGGGCTGGGACTGAGTGTGCTCGCGCCGTGGATCGTTTGGCTTCTTTACGGCGAAAGCTACGCGCCTGCGGCAAATGTGCTTCGCGTGATTGCGTGGATCGGCATCTTTTCCAATATCGGTTCGGCGCGCGGAATCTATATACAGGCCGAGGAGAAGCAGAGCGCAATTAAATATATTTCGTTGATCACGGCGGTTGTAACGATCGGGCTCAACGCGCTGCTGATTCCTCCTTTCGGGCTGGGCGGAGCCGCCGCGGCGTGTCTTTTGAGCTTTGTTGCGGAAAGTATGCTTGCAACCGGTATTGTGCCGGGGTCGCGGCCCTACCTCCGGCTTTACTTTGGTTCGTTCCGAACGTTGTATGAAGCGGTGCGAAATTATATTCGAAATCGCCGGGTAAACGAGGGAGGGACACGATGAAACAAAAAGTTCTGATCATTCAGCAGGTAATTCCGGCCTATCGTGTTCCGATCTTCAATCTGTTAGCGGAACAACTCGATCTTACGGTAGCCTATGAGTCCGGCTCCGTACCGGTGAACGCTGCTTTTTCGGTGATGCGGGTAAAGGCATTTCGCATTCCTCGCGTTGGCAAGGTCTATCGCGGCGGATTGCGCCGGCTCACGGCAGGGTATGATGTGGTGATCAATAGCTACGATACGCCCGCCTATGCGATCCGGGTTTTGGGGCGATTGAAACGGCGAAACTTCGGGCTCGTTCATTGGGGCATCGGTGTTTCCGCAAGCTATTCCTCCCCCTTTGACGCTCCGGATACGGACCGGTCCTTCTATGAAAGAATTCTGAGCGAGTCGGACGCCTGCCTGTTTTACAGCGACTATCCGGTGGAAAAGTACACGGCGGCAGGCTGGCCGGGAGAAAAGCTCTTCGTTGCCCCGAACACGGTTCCGGTCAAACGGGACGAAACCCCGCGCGAGAAGGACTCGTTACTTTTTTTAGGCTCGCTGTATCCTCAGAAGGGCTTTGACGAACTGCTGGTGCAGTTTGAGCTGGCGTTGAAAGAGAATCCAAATGTACCCAAACTCATTCTGATTGGCGACGGCAGCGAACGCGCCCGATTGGAAGCATGGGTTCGGGACCGGGATCTGAATCAGAAGATCGTGTTCACGGGCGCAATCTTCGACGACGTGGTGCTTGGACGGTATTTTGCCTCGGCGATCGCCTGCGTTTCTCCGAATCAGGCGGGGTTGACGGTGCTCAAAAGCATGGGCTGCGGGGTGCCGTATATTACCCGCAGAGGCGCGATTACCGGCGGCGAATTGTTTAACATCGAGCATGGCGTCAACGGCGTGTTATACGGCCGCCCGGAAGAACTAAAGGATATTATTCTGGATTTGACGGAGCATCCCGAAACGTATATGCTCTATGGAAGCAGAGCGCGCGCTTATTATGAAGCGAACCGCAGACCGGAACAGATGGCCCGGGGGTTCTTTCAGGCGACAGAATATGCGCGAAAACAACTCGAAAAACGGAGGGGCGAATCGTGAAAAAGATCATGCTGATCTTCGGCACACGGCCGGAAGCGATTAAAATGTGTCCCGTCGTGCTTGCGCTTCAGGCGCGAAAGGAACTCAAGACCCTCGTCTGCGTGACGGGACAGCATAAGCAGATGCTTCAGCAGGTGCTGGACGCGTTTTCCATTAAGCCGGATTACGATCTCGCGATTATGAAGGAGCGGCAGACGCTCTTTGATATCACAAGGAACATTCTCGGATCGATCGGCGAAGTATTGGAACAGGAAAAACCGGATCTCGTCCTCGTCCATGGCGACACGACCACAACGTTTGCTTCCGCGCTTGCCTGCTTTTATCTGCAAATTCCCGTCGGCCATGTGGAAGCGGGGTTACGCACTCACGATCTCTTTGCGCCGTATCCGGAGGAGTTTAACCGCAGGGCGACCTCCATTGTTGCCGCTTTGAATTTTGCGCCGACCGAGCTTGCAAAACAGAACTTGCTTTCGGAAGGGTGCGATCCGCGTTCGATTTTTGTGACGGGCAATACCGCTATCGACGCGCTCAATATCACGGTGAAGCGCGATTATCGGGATCCGATCGTGGACTGGATCGGCAAAAGCCGAATGATTCTCTTAACCGCACACCGGCGCGAGAATCTGGGCGAACCGATGAGGCGGATCTTCCGGGCAATCCGCCGAGTCGTGGAAGAACACCCCGATGTTAAAATGATTTACCCTGTTCACATGAATCCGGCCGTGCGCGAACCGGCAAATGAATTTTTTGGCGGCTGCGACCGTATTCGGCTGATCGAGCCGTTGGATGTGCTCGCGTTTCATAATCTAATGGCGCGCGCGTATCTGATTTTAACGGACAGCGGCGGAATCCAGGAGGAGGCGCCGTCGCTCGGCAAGCCCGTGCTGGTGCTGCGGGATGTGACCGAACGTCCGGAGGGAATTGAAGCCGGGACGTTGCGGCTTGTCGGTACGGATGAACTGCGCGTTTATGAAGAGGTCACGCGTTTGATCAACGACGGGGCGGAATATCGGCGGATGAGCGGCGCAAAGAATCCCTACGGGGATGGAAACGCGTCGGCGCGAATCGCGCAGGCGATTGTCGCGTGGAACGATACGCGGGAAAGCAAGTAGCGCCCAGACGCCGCCGTCCGGCGGAAAGGATGAAGACGAAATGAAGATAAATGTGGTCGGCCTCGGATACATCGGCCTGCCGACGGCGCTGAGCCTTGCCGCCGGCGGCTGGAACGTGGTTGGGACGGATCAAAACGAGGCACATCTGAAAAAACTGATTTCCGGAGAAGTCACTTTTGAAGAAAAGGGTCTTCCGGAACTCTTTCTTCGTGCAAAGGAAAGCGGAAATCTTTCGTTTTCCACGCGCTGTGTCGAGGCGGATATTTATATCGTCGCCGTGCCGACCCCATACCTGAAGGATTCCAAGCGCATTGATCCCAAATTCGTCGTCGCGGCGGTGGGGGACGTTTTGACCGCCTGCAAAAAGGGCGCGGTTATCGCGGTGGAATCTACCATCGCGCCGGGGACGATCGACACCTGCGTACGTCCTCTGATTGCGCGTGCCGGACTTGTCTGCGGAGAGGATGTGCAGATCGCGCACGTCCCGGAGCGAATCATTCCCGGTAATATGCTTTACGAACTGACGAACAACAGCCGCACAATCGGCGTGGACGATCCAGCCGTCGGCGAAACGCTGAAAACGGTTTACCGGGCGTTCTGCAAAGGAGATATGGTCGTTACCTCCATCAAGACCGCGGAGATGACAAAGGTCGTGGAGAATACCTATCGGGATGTCAACATTGCTTTTGCCAATGAACTTGCCCGGCTCTGCTACCGCGGCGGGATGGACGTCAACGAGATTATCCGTGTGGCAAACATGCATCCGCGCGTCAATATCCTCTCGCCGGGACCCGGCGTTGGCGGGCACTGCATTTCGGTCGATCCGTGGTTTCTCGTGGGGGACTATCCGGACGTGGTCAATCTGATCCTTCAGGCGCGCCGAATCAACGACGGTATGCCGGCGTTCGTGCTGGAACGGGTGAGCGAACTGATGGAACAGCACGGAATCTCGGTTTCCGAGGTGGGGTTTTACGGCCTGACCTATAAGGAAAATGTGGACGACGTACGCGAAAGTCCGACTTTGCAGCTCTACGACTGTATGAAAAAGCATCTGGCGGACGGTGCGCGGTTTTATGATCCTATGGTGAAAACGACGCTGGTGGACCGCCAGTACTTTAATCTCGAAGAATTTTTAGACGGTCTGAAGCTCGTCGTCGTTATGGTTGCGCACGACGAGGTGCGTCAAAATGCGGAAAAGCTGAAGAAGTTCCTGGTGTTTGACACTAGAAATTGTATGCGTGGAGAGAACGTTGTCAAGTTGTAGTTTGCGTATGGGGAACCATGACGAAAAAACGAACAATTATGAAACAATGCGCGATTCTTGCGCTGTTTTCTCGCGCTGTGATATAATATCGCAGTGTATGTTGCAAGGTAAGCGGAGGAGACCGCGTTGAAGCCTGCTGCGGTGCTGGACATAGGTAGTTCCAAAGTAATTTGTCTGTGCGGCAGTTTTGTCAATCGAGATGGCATTACGGTGCACGGCGTTTCGGTGTGCCCGTATCGAGGATATCAAAACGGCGCGTTTTCCGATCAGCGTTCGCTCAACAATGCGGTTGTTGAAGCGGTATCCAAAGCTGAGCAGGAAGCGCGCATGCGTATCCGCGAAGTAGCGGTCAGTGTTCCGGCTCCGTTTTGCAAAATCGTGATGACGGAGGCCGCGTTGCCTATCGGCAGCCGAGGAAAGCGCGTGACGGCGGAAGATATTGACGACGTGATCTCGCTCTCCCTGAAAAAGGTCAAGCTGGGCGGGTATGTGCTCATGCACAGCACGCCCGTTTCCTTCTCGGTGGGCGGGGTGATGTCTTCTGCTCTTCCGACGGGTGCGAAAACCGAGGAGCTTGGCGCGCTCGTGTCCCACATGTATGTGCAGGAATCGTTCCTCGAGTCGATGGAGCAGGCGCTGACCCCGCTCGACATTGAAGTCTCCATGAGCGTTGCTTCCCAGCTTTGCGGCGCTCTTGCCATCATTCCGGAGAAGGAACGCGTTCGGCCCGCCATATTAATTGACGCGGGCTATTTACATACGGACGTGTCGCTGGTTGAGAACGCGGCGCTGACCGATTCCCGTACCATTGATATCGGCGGGAAACAGATCGCTTCCGACCTTGCTTTCGGGCTGGATATTCCGCTTGAGACCGCGGAACAGGTGAAACGCAGGTATGTGTTTTTACAGGAACCGCTGAGCAGCACAGAGATCGTTCGTACGCCTGTGGGCGCGAAGCGTGTGGACCACGGAGCGATCGAGCTGATTATCGAAGCCCGTGCCGGGGAACTGGTTTCCCTGATTCGCGCGGCGATCAAGGATATGGGGATTTCACCGGAGGCGAGCCCCGTAACCTATCTAACCGGCGGTGGAATCGCCATGATGAAGGGTGGAATCGACTACTTAAAGCGTGGGTTGCAGCTGTCTATTCAGCGGGATACGCCTTGGGTAGCGGATATGGATACGCCAAATTATACGAGCGCGTTTGCCGCGTTGGACTTTGTCCTTCGCGCCACAAGCGACGATGTGGTCACAAATACGGCCCCTGCGTCGCTGATAGACAGGCTTCGTAACCTTTTTACCAAATAAGGGGGACAAACTATGTTTGAACCGGACTTCGAAAACACATCCTTTGCGCAGATTCGAGTCATCGGCGTTGGAGGAGCGGGCTGCAACGCAATCAACCGTATGGTGCAGTACGGCCTTCGCGGCGTTGATTTTATTGCCGTTAATACCGATAAGCAGGCTCTGTATCTCGCCAAAGCGCCAACCAAGATTCAGATTGGCGAGAAGCTCACGAAGGGTCTCGGCGCGGGCGCCGACCCGGAAGTAGGCCGAAAAGCTGCGGACGAGAGCCGTGAAACGATCACCGAAGCGCTCAAGGGCACGGACTTGGCATTCATTACCGCTGGCATGGGTGGCGGTACGGGAACGGGCGCGACTTCGATCATTGCGGAATGCGCCAGAGAGCTTGGTATTCTGACCATTGCCGTGGTTACAAAGCCGTTTACGTTTGAAGGAAAAGTACGTATGCGGAATGCGGAGATCGGCATTGCGTCGCTCAAACCGGCCGTAGACACGCTGATCACGATTCCAAACGATAAACTCATCGACCTGGTCGGCCGCGCAAGCTTACCGGATGCGCTGCGCGTTGCGGACGACGTGCTAAGGCAAGGTATTCAGGGCATTTCGGACTTGATCGCCGTTCCGGCTATGATCAACCTCGACTTTGCGGACGTGAAGACCATCATGCGCGAAAAGGGTCTTGCCCATATGGGTATTGGTAACGCCAGCGGCGAACGCCGCGCGTCGGAAGCGGCGCGTCAGGCGATTGAGAGCCCGCTTCTGGAGACCAGCATCAATGGCGCGCGCGGCGTGCTGATGAATATTACCGGTGGTCCGGATCTGAGCCTGCTCGAGGTCAACGAAGCTGCCGAACTGATCAGCGAAAACGTCGATCCGGAAGCGAATATTATCTTTGGTGCCGATATCGACGAGGCAATGGGGGATGCGCTTCGCATCACCGTGATTGCAACCGGCTTCGATCGGCCCGACCGAAGCAACGGCGGACAGCCGATTTCCGGCTTTGGTGGTTTCGGAGCGTTCCGCGCGCCGTATAACAATCCCGGCATGGGCGCGCCCCAGCAGCAGGTGATGCAGCCGCAACCCCAGCCGCAGCCATTTCCGACGCATCCGCAGCAGCAGCCGCAGCAAGCGCAGCAGCCGTATCCCACGCAGCCGCAGTATCAGCCACAGCAGCAAATGCGGCAGGTTCCGCCGAATCAGCAGGCCTATACCTCCGCATCCTACGCGCCCCGCCGTCCCATTATGGCGGATGAACCGGTTGCTGCTCCAATTCCGCAGCAGAGGCCGGATCAGGTGATCGGGGAAAACGATATCCGCCGCGATTATCAGGAAAAGCCGAAGAGCAAACTGGATGTTCCCGCATTCCTGCGGAACCGGTAAAGAAAGCTTACCCAAAAACAAAGCGCCGTTTTGCGGCGCTTTTTGATACCATTTTTCGATGCTCACGTTTATACATCCGAAGGGAACGCTTTGGATTCAGCCTGTTGCCGAAGCCAGGATACGGAAAGTTCCAGCGCGGCAATTCGCGCGGCGTTGCAGGGACCCGGATAATCCCGTTCCGCGCGGAAGGCGAAACGGATCGGCGAGAAGATCGGGCAGAGCAGATGGCTGGCCGGATGATACACTGCGTGACGGAACGGATAAGCAAACGACCGCTGCGTTAATTGGTCAATCAAAAGTTGGCCCATTCGCTCGGAAGGCCACATTTCGTCGTTGTGAGCGGAGAGCAGGAGAAGGGGCCCTTGAATCTGTTCGACAGGAATTCTGTTCTGGTCGGAAAGCGAAACGTCCAGCCAGGTATTGTATTCGTTGGAAAACCCCGATTCTCTGTTTCGCTTTTTGATTCGCATCGCTTCTAAGGTTAAACCATCCATAGGGACATAGGGCAGAGGCGCGCCGCGCCAGGTCCAGCTCGATCGTCCGGCGGGCATTTTTCAGGTGTGAACCCTTCAAACACACAGCAGGCGGGAGATGCCGCGACGACGGCCGAGATCAGAGGTATTTTTGTTGCGGAGAGCAGCGCCAGTTCCGCGCCTTTGGAAAAGCCGTAAATACCGACTTTTTCATATCCACGCTGTTTGAGAAAACTCACAGCGTTCTCAATGGTTTCAAGCGGAATTTCGCATAGAGCGGCGGGCGTCTGACGCGTTTGGAAGTAGGCGACTGCCAGTGACGGGATTCCTTTTCTATAGAAGGACTTTGCAATCATGCGTGCGCCAAAGATTCCGCCTTCGCTTCCGGATACACAAATCAAACCGAAAGAGCGATCCCCGGTTTCCAGAAGCGTGCCCTGTATCCGATGCGTTCGAACATTCAGATTCATATCTCATCCTCCGATTTGCTTTATTATAACCGGAAGAGTGAGACCGGCCAAGGGCGTTATGGTTGTTCTTTTCGTGATTTCGTTTCGATCGGGATCAACCAATCGTTGAATTACGATGTTTATGGCAGATTCGAAAGATCCGCGACGATCGCCCTGCGGTGCGAGCGTACGAACGGTGCCGCTTCTCCTATCCGTTCGTGAGATTTCCGTCGCCGGTAATGGGCACGGAAGCGCCGAGATACGTTGGAAGCGGCATGAAAAGCGTATAGAAAAAGTCTTTTGTCCGGGCGAGCAATTCCCGCGCTACAAAACGCGGCATGCCGGAATACGTCTGCAGATCGGAAGCGATACCATACGCGGTCAGGCCCATCCGGTTTGCGATATAGAGCGCGCGATACAGGTGATACCGTTGTGTTACAATCACGACGGATTTCACCTCGAAGATGTCGCGCGCACGGTAAAGGCTTTCGTAAGTCGAAAACCCGGCATGATCCATAAAGATATCGCTGGAAGGGACGCCCTCTTTGATCGCATACGTTTTCATGGCGTTGACTTCGTCGTAGTCCTCTTGTCCGTGATCCCCACTCATCAGTAGGCGGCTGGAGACGCCGGCCTGATAAGCCGCAATGCTGACATCCAGCCGGTCGGCCAGAATAGCGCTCGGCTCTCCGTTGTCCCAGACCCGGGCGCCGAGCACAAGGATCGCGTCTGCGTCGATTTTCGCGGCTTCGTCAATTGTGATGATTTGGTCTTCGACGGAGGCGCAGATATAGGTGCTGATGGACAGCGCAGCAACAGCGAATGCAAGAAGCACAGCGGCCGGAAGAATAAGAAAGCGCATTTTTTTGCGTAAAGGCGATGCTTTAGGTTGCTTCATGGTTTCATGATAGGCGTATGTTGTGGTAAAAATGAGGAATCAGACGGAACATTCTGTTAACGGTTTACGTCCTGTTTTTGAACAACTGCGTGCAGTCCTGCATTTTTCGAATCGTTCGAATGGGAGCGCAGCACGAAACCTGACATTTATCTGTCAGGTTCCTCTGCTATAATGAAGGCATTCGGGAGGTGATTTCCGCTGCACTATGCTGATTACAAAACGATTCTGTCTGCTCAGAATGGTATGAATCTTTACCGAGGGTGTACGCACGGCTGTATCTACTGCGACAGCCGCAGCAAATGCTATCAGTTTGACCATGCCTTTGAGGATATCGAAGTCAAGCGCGACGCAGTGAAAATACTGGAAGCGCAGCTTAAAAGAAAACGCAAGCCCTGCATGATTGGAACCGGGTCCATGTGCGATCCTTACATCCCTCTGGAAACAGAGCTTGGCCTGACGCGCGCATGTATCGAATTGATCGAGCGATACGGGTTCGGCCTTGCTATCCTCACAAAGTCCGCGCGGATTTTACGCGATCTCGATTTGCTGCGCGCGATCAACGAGAGAACGAAATGCGTCGTGCAGACGACGCTGACCACCTTTGACGAGAAGCTTTGCAAAAAGATCGAACCGAATGTTTCCACCACGAAGGAACGGTTCGCCATGCTGGAAACCATGCGTGACGCGGGGATTCCGACCGTGGTATGGCTCAGTCCGGTTTTGCCGTTTATCAACGACACCGAAGAGAATCTGGCCGGGTTGCTGAATGATTGCGCGCGGGCAAACGTGAAGGGAATCCTTTGTTTTGGGTTCGGCGTTACGCTGCGTGAGGGCGACCGGGAATATTTCTATGCTGCGTTGGAACGGGACTTTCCAGGGGTTAAGCAGAAATATATCAAAACGTTTGGCAACACCTACATCTGTAACAGCCCGAATAACGCCCGGCTGATGAAGCAGTTTTCCGCCGAGTGCAAACGCCTTGGCATTCTCTTTCGAACACAGGATGTTTTCGAGTATCTCTGGCGTTTTGAAACAAAACAGCGACAAATGTCGCTGCTGGAATGGTACGCACGGTAAGCCTTTTTAGCTGTAAACGATCAAGAAAGGTCAAAAAAGAGGCCATGCGCAGAAGCATGACCTCGCGGAATCATTGCCGCGAAACGCGGTTTGTGGACCGCGCCGGAGCATTCTATTCCGGATCGGAGTGTTCTGCCGAATCCTGCCCGGCGGAATCGGTGCGTTCGGGCGGAATGCTCTCTTCGTGATGCCGCGCGGCATACCGAGCCCTGCGGTCGTCCTCGTGCCATTGCATGCCGATCAGAAGCACCGCCGTAGCGAAGCCCGTGACCGCGAGCAGCGCGAAGACCAATTTGGAGAGTTCGCTCGTCATGAACGCCATAATCGGGTTGAACCGGTCGATACCAAAGAAGGTCAGCGTCATCAGCGAGAGTACGATCACGGCATGGGGAAGGACGCGGGAAAAGAATCGTTTCATCATATACCTCCCTGCTTACTGCCCGTTCGTTGACGCTGTCGGCTCGCAGATATAAAGAATATCGCTTGTTTCGCGCGGCTTATCGTCCTGCGGGTGGCTGCGCCAGGCGCCGTTGAACGTCATAACCGCCGTATCGCCGCCATCAAGATTATAAGCGACCTTGCAGCCGAGGTTTTTAAATATCTCCGCAAACTGCGTATAGTTCATGCCGAGCGAGTAACCCTTCTGTCGGCCGTCCACAAGAATAAAGCAATAATGACCCGGTTCGTAATATCCGATTCCGGAAAGAGGGTTGGCTTTTGTTGTAAAGAAATTGCTTGGGATTTCACCGCCTTCCAGTAATTCCGGACCAAACGTCCAGATCTGGTAAGGCTCTCTGTCGTAGATCTCTTCGATCTGTTCGTTGCGCGTATCCTCTGAACGGTAGGTCTCCATTGTGCCGTCATAATACAGCACGCAGATATCGTCCGACAAAGGCGTTTGTTTATACCATTCCACACCGTTGCGGACGGCAATGAGACCTTCCTTTCGGAACGTGTAGTTGTCTCCGGAAATTGCGACGATCGCCTGGGTCAGCTGGGAAAGCTGAAGCGTGGACATTACGTTCTTACGCGAACCCTCGTTCTGATCCTCATATTCGTATGCAAGCGCGGTACGAAAACTGGAAAGATCTTTGATATAGATATCCGCAACGTAATACGTAATGGGTCCTTCGAGTTCCACCTGGTTCACTGTGATCGAAACGTTGGCGCTTCGATAGGAATCGTCGGTCTGCTCAATCTCGCCTTGCGTAAACTTATCGGCATACTTTCCGCCGAGCAGATCCGTGCTTTCAGGTTCCGAAGACGCCTCAGGGCTGGCGCTTTGCGTCGGCGCGGCAGACTCGTCCGTCTTCGGATCGTTTGTGCTGGCGGATTGAAGTTCAATCACGGGGGTCGGCGAAGTCAGCGCCTTGGGTGACGGTGCCGATTTTCGAACGTGATGAAAATAGGCGAACACATTCAGGCAGATGCCGACGGCAAGAAGATCGAGCAGTATGGTTTTGATCAGCCTTTTACGGGCGGGGGATTTCTGGGCACTCATTCCGAAACGTTAACCTCCTCGCTTTCCGGCGGAAACACGAATTTACGCTGAATATAGAAACTCAACGGATATAGCGCCAACTCCACCAGAATTTTTCCGATGGCGAGCGGCATCAAATGCGTCACAAAGACCATCAGCGCATAGTTGACGGCAAGAATTCCGGCAACCAGGAGGTAGTAACGGATAATGCTGGTTCGGCTCCGGTTTTCAAATACGAGTTTGCAATTCATGAAATAATTTGCCAGCGAGCTGAGAATCCGCGCGCCGACCACGCTGATCAGCAGCGACTGCGCCATTCCCTGCGTGGTTGCGGAAAAGAGCAAAACTAGCACGTAGTCCAGCAGCATGGCAACCAACGAGGACGCAACAAAGAACAGGATCATCTTGTAGATGCGCCAGGCGTCGCGAAACGGATTAAAATGCGAGGATTTGTTTCCCTCGATATAGATAGTTTGAATGGGGACCTCCTGAATCGGAATCCGGTGCCGGGTCGCGTAAAGCAGCACGTTGATCTCGTACTCGTAGCGATCGCCCTTCATCATAAGCATCATAGGGATACGGAAAACACCGAACGCCCGAAGCCCTGTCTGGGTGTCAAAGACTTTTACGCCGGTGGAAAGCGCGAAGACAAAGCGGGTGATCGCGTTTCCGGCGCGGCTTTTAAATGGGACCTTTCCTTTAAAACGGCGGCTGCCCAGCACGAGCTTTTCCGGCGCCGCCTCCCAGGCTTCGGATACACGGATAATGTCCTCCGGCAGATGCTGCCCGTCGGCGTCTATGGTGACAATGCCTTCGTCGGCGGGATAACGTTCGTAAATATAGGACAGGGCGGTTTTCAGTGCGGCGCCTTTCCCTCGGTTTTGCGGATGGGTCAGCACCTTTGCGTAGGGTTCGAGCGACAGAAACAGATCGCGCTTGTCCTTATCACTTCCGTCGTTGACGATAACAAGGTCATAGCTGGTCTTTTCATGCAGGGCGAGTACGAGATGATATAATTTTTCGTCCGGCTGATATGCCGGGATAATGACAACCATTTCCGGTTCTCCTTTTCGGGAGTGATTCACAGGAAGAATCTCTTCTTCGGCACTGGAAAGCTTAGAAAGCCTCCCAAGGCAGCCTATAGTATATCGTATTTTTCATTTTGTGAAAAGCTCCGGCGGTTGTTTGCCACAAAATCTTTGTTTTTGTAAAAAACCGCCCAAACAGGCGTATTTGAGGCATTCTTGCCGATATTACTTTGTAAACTATTTGTAATAAATCGAAAGCGACGGGGTTTTTAAAGATTCTTTGGTATAATATGAACGCTATGGAGCGCGAAAGGAACCGGCAATGAAATGACCCGTAACATGAAAGACAAACGTCCGCCAAAGAAGACGGATCGCAAAAACACAGCGAATCCGGAGACGGATCGGGAGTATCCTGCCGTGGTGGAGAATAAGCAAGAAGAATTGGAGCAAACGAAGCCGGAGGAGTATTCTGCTCCCGGCGTGGAGATAGAACCTTTCATTCCGACTGATTTCTATCCTTCCGTCTATCCCCGCGGGAAAAAGCGCCGTCGTGCACACAGGAGAAACCGCGCGTTATGGGCGGTGCTGATCATTGTCGGCATCGTTTTGCTTTCGGTGGGCGGAGTGCTCGCCTATGCCGCGTTTCTGGACCCAAGCGCCCAGTTTCAGGATGCGAACGCAACGGCCCAGCCAATCGGCGTGCAAACGGTCGCCGGAACGGATGCAACCCCGGCGCCTGGAGCGACAGCAACCCCGGAGACCGACCTTTACGATGTGATCAGCGCGCAGGCGGATACCTCGATGATGCAAAACATCGTCAACGTGCTGCTGATCGGCGTGGACTATGCAACCGAACGTGAGACTTGGAGCGGGAAGCACGAGTATCACGCGGATGTGATGATGGTGGTTGCGATCAATTTTGATGAAAACCGCGTGGACCTGATTTCGCTGCCGCGCGATACCTATGCCAAGATCCCCGGCGTAAAGGGGATTTATAAACTGAACGCCTCGCTCAACTGCGGCGGCGGGTACGACGCACCGGGCGGTGCGGGTTTTCTGAAGACGTGCGAGGCCGCGAGCTGGATGCTCGGCGGTATTCCCATCAATTATTATTATGCGGTGACCATGCCTGCGGTCAAGCAACTGGTCGATGCGGTCGGCGGCGTGGATTATAACCTGGAGCTTTCGTTTAAAATGGCGGGCCGCAGTTATAGTGCAGGTCCTACGCACCTAAACGGTCAGGGCGTTCTGGATTATCTGCGCGTGCGTAAAAACATACAAAGCGGCGGCGATCTCAACCGTGTCAATCGCCAGAAAAAGATGATGATTGCGCTGTTCCAGTCGATGCAGGAGCAGAATCTGATTTTGAAAATCCCGGATATTCTGAATTCGTTTTCCGGACAGCTCTACACGAACTGTACGCTCGGTCAGACGGCGGCGCTCACGAAATTTGCCTATACGCTGGACAGCGGGAATATCGGCATGTATTCCATGACTTCGTCCAACGGAAGCAACACCAATATTTTCAACTGGAATTTCTGTCTGACGGATCAGAACAAGCGCGTTCAGATCATTCAGGATGTTTATAATGTGGATGTTCCGAAAGAGCTGGAGTATACGGCGGACTACGCTGCGTATCGCTGGGCGGATATGATTGCGACGCAATATCTCGATACGGTGCAGCCTCTTACGGAATATGTTTCCGCCGCGCTTGCCGCAGACGATCTGCTGCCGACTGCAACGCCGACGCTGGAACCCACGATGGTTCCTACGCCGGAGACGAGCGCAACGCCATACGTTACAACCGCACCGACCGCCGAACCGACCCCGACTCCAACGCCAACGCCGGAACCGACAGCGACAAGTGAAACCGAAGGGGCGGTCAGCCGAGCTTACGGCATTTTCGATCCGGTACGGCTGAGCATGCGGAATCCTGCGCTGGTACGGGACGAAACTTACCGACAGTACTCGGACTATTCGCGCGAGATGTTCAATAACTATCTGATGTCGCTGGATGAGCTGGAGGAAGCGCAGGCCGTTGCGCGCAAGGAGGCGGCGAAATATGCCGCGGGAAAATCAAACGACCTGAAACAGGCGAAGCAGGATGTTTCGGATTATGCTTCGCATGTGAAAACGAATGCGCTCAGCCTTGCGCAGGAGTTCGGTTATGCAACGAGCAAGCTGATCTGGGCGTGTAAATATGAGACGGACTCCAGCTTCAACGAAGTCAAGGTAGACTTCCGTTAAGACGGGAGAGTTTAGGCTGGTCAATAACTGGTTTCCAATGACCGCAGACTTCCGTTAAAGCGGATGATATCTGCTGTATAGATCCGTTTGCAATAGAGCAATCGGGCTTGGAAAATAAAACAGTAACAGGTGCGTGCGTTTTCGGCGAAGGAGAACGCACGCTTTTGTTTTGCATTCCAAGAGAAAGACATATGCGTGGCGAAACAGTCGGCCGGAACCGGTGAAGCGGGCGTAATACTCGGAAAGGATTCGCCATCGGCGGTACTTTTGGCGTTTTGTGTGGCGCTTTTTTTCGCCGTATGCTAGAATCATGATAATGTACTTGTATATGCAATACGATTATGAGAGAATGCAGTAAACCAACCTTTGTTTTTGCTTTTCTCAGATTTTTAGGGAAGAAAAACTGTTTTTAACGTGTGATTCCTGTGCGTCTGTCTGGAGGGTGCGACGCAACGCGGAGGCCAAAGGAAGAGACGATCAATTGGTCTTCCGCATACACGCTTCGCTTTCCGTTCCATGTTCAGTTCCGATGGTAAGGAGGATAATTGCATGAACCAAGTGCAAAGCGGTGTTATCCAGTTTAGCAACACCCTTCGCGATGCCCCGTACCCTGTCGGATTTCTGGAAGCGTACGATCTGCAGGAATGTTTGGCGCAGGGACACGGCACGGAAACGTTTCTTGTTTCGAGCAAACAGAACAGTGTATTGCTCATTGCAAAATGTTACGATAAATCGATTTACACTTCGGTACACGAGGACGAAATCCTTCTGAATCTCCATCATTCGGGTCTGCCGGCGTATGTCGCCTCGTTTGAAAATAAACGCTACAGCGTGACGGTCCGCGAATATGTGGAAGGGACGCCGCTGGATAAGTATGCCGCGGAAAACCGGATCACCGAACCGCAGGCCTGCAAATTCTGCATCCAGCTGTGCGAAATCCTAAGTTACCTGCACGGGCAGGATCAACCGGTGATCCACAGGGATATCAAGCCGCAGAACATTATCGTGAAACGCGACGGCACAATTTCGCTGATCGATTTTGACATTGCTCGCCGATACAGCGACAGCGCGGAATCGGATACACAGTTTCTGGGCACGAGGATCTATGCCCCGCCGGAGCAATACGGCTTTGCCCAGACCGACTGCCGAACCGATATTTACGCGCTCGGCATACTGCTGCGGTTTCTGCTGACCGGCAATGAAAAAGAACTGCCGGACCAGAAGATTTCCAGAAGAATGAAACGGGTCATCGACCGCTGTTCGGCGTTTTCGCCAAAGGATCGGTATGCAAGCGCATCTGCGGCTAAAAAGGCGCTTTTACGTTCCTGCGAAGAACAGCGCAGAAAGATGATCTATTCCGTTTCTGCCGTCGCAGGCGCACTGGTGTTCCTCTCGGCAGGATTCCTTGTTGGGCGTTATACGACTTTCCTGTTACCCGGAGAAGCGGTTCCCTCCATTACGTTCCAGGAGCCGCTGATTGAGGCTGCGGTTCGTGTTCAGCTTGGAAAAACGGAAGACGAGCCGATTACGACGGAGGAACTAACAAGCGTACGATCGCTGTATATCTTTGGGACGATGGTTGCGGCAACGCGGGATCCTTTTCAGAATGGGCTCGCTGGAGACAACGATTATATTCGCGGCGATATTGATACGCTGGATGATCTTGCGATGCTTCCCAATGTGGAGAACCTGCAGATCTCCTATCAGAATCTGGAAGACGCCTCCGGCCTGAAATCGCTGAAACATCCGGTCAGCATCAATTTAATGCACACGAGAGTTCATGATATATCGATGCTGGCGGGGAATCAATCCCTGGAAGCGTTGAATCTCTATGATACAAATGTATCCGATACGGCGTGCCTGAATTCCTGCCCTCGCCTAAGCAATCTGGATCTCGGCAGAACGCTCGTAAAAACGCTGGACGAGGTTGGAGGAGCGGACACTCTGACGAGTCTCACTTTGTCCTGCCTGCGGCTGGACACGTTAAGCGGCATCAAGCGGTTTTCGATGCTGGAGACGCTCCGACTGACCGATACGGAAGTCGACGTGCCAAACCCTTGTGAAGAACCGCCCGAACTGGAAAGCATCTATGCAAACGGGAGTTTATACGATCAACTCAAGAATGCTTTTGCCGGATCGGACGTTGCTATTCTTGAAAACTAGTCGGGTAAAGAACCGAAATGTGAGCTGACGGCTCCCCTTCTGGTCCGTCGAATTCTGTAGAATAGACATATTGGAATCATGAGGCGGAAACAAGCCTGAGGATTGAGCGGCGCCAGGCACTGCGGGCGCTTCGTTTTGGTTACCCGTTGCGGCAGGGATCGGTGACATTCTCGGAAAAACGGTCTGCCGTTGAAATGGCTGCTAAAGAGAAGGGGAATCGAACTCGGACGGAGGCATATAAAGAAAAATGCCGAACCTTGCATGCGTGGAGAAAAGGAGGAAACAATGACACAAAAAACCAAAGGAAAGAAGAAGAGGGCTGGTTTCATCGTGTTGCTGGCAATTCTTGCCTGCATCGTTCTTGTTTTGGTGGCAGGGTATGTGTATTTAGCGGCAGATCAGTTTTCGATTGGGGTTCTTCGTGAAAACTATGATCCGGATGCGAAGTACGATGGCAAAGCATCCTACCTCCCGGACGGGGATGTGGAGCTTTCACTGGATGCGAATGATCTTTACTGGCTGGCGGATACATACCGGTTGCTGGATTCTTTCGAAATGCCGTCGGTTGTTCTCAAAAACTATGCCGTTGAGATTGGCGAAAATGTGGTTACGCTCTATGCGAACGCAGAACTCTTTGGAGCGATTCCTGTTCCGCTTAAAGTCGTGTGTGCCGTGAAGGTCGACAACGCGCTGGATTTGACGATTACCAGTGTGAATTTGGGGAAATGGTTCGAAATCCCGGTGGAAAAACTTGCGCAGTTCGGTTTGGAAAGCCATTACCGAATTGCGCTGGACGGAATGCTCTCAAATGACGAGATTCAATCGTTACGGATCGAGAAAGACCAAATCGTCGTAACGATTCCGTTTTTACAAGATTTCGACGAACAGGTGATTCCTGATATGACCGCCGATACGCTTCTTCTCTATGGAGCGGAGGCGAGCGACGCTGTTCAGTGCGCATCCGCCTGCTATCGCTCCGCCAACAACGGGGAACGCAGTGACGCAATTCTCGCCTACATAACCGGGGCGAAGGATCCGGTGGAGGCGATGACGAGACTGCTTGCGCTTTGCGATGAAAGCACGACGGCGAAGATCCTGGAAGCGCAGGACCCGTTTGAAGCGCATTTTCTCATGCCGGTTACCGCCGCCGAAATTACGGATGGACGGGCGGAAAATATCGGAATCATAGCGGAATACAATCGTGGCCTGGAGACCATGCTTCATGCGCTTCGCGAAAAATACAAAGCGCTTTCCATTGAGCTTACGCGCAACGGTTATCTGGACGCCGCTACGCAGGAGCCGTTTTCGCTCGCTTTGCTGAGTCCGCAGCTCGGGCTGAACGAAGAGCAATGCCATCCGGTTCTTCTGATCGCAACGGAGACGAAACGTGCGGCGACCACCGCGGACATGCCGCAGTTTTCCGAAATACCAAAGAGCAAGGGCCTCAAGCTGGACATGGCGTTGGATTACATGAGTTACGATATCGGCGCGATGCTCAAACTACCGGGCGGTTCGACCGCAATGCTGTACTTTGCGTCAACAGGGGAAATGGTCATTCAGTGTCTTCCGGAAGAGACGGCGGAGAGCACGTTTTTGGAGTATCGCGTGCCGAAACTGCTGAATCTGGATCTTGCCGTTTTTTCTCCATTGCGTGTGCAGCATGACGCGCCAGCGCCCGACTTGAGCCGATACATCATTTTTTTACCCTGGGATATCGGGATGGTCTGGACCCCGACGAAAGGATAACGCGTCTTTTGGTTCTGTATTTGCGAAAAAAAGGCCTGCCGTAATTGTTTTGCGGCAGGCCTTCTGTCTCATTTGGGAAAACTATTTCTCCGGGCTTACGGTCTCGTTTGGCGCCACTTCTTTGAGAAGATCCATGAATTCTTCTCCGGTGATGGTTTCCCGTTCGACCAGGTGGTCCGCGAGTTTATGCAGCGCGATTTCGTTCTCCTTCAGAATCTGTACCGCGCGTTGGTGCGCCCGTTCGACGATTGCGATAATCTCCGCGTCCACGCGGGCCGCCGTATCCGAAGAACAAGTCAGGGAACCCTCGTTTGCAAGGTAGGGGTTATTCTGGCATTCGAGCGCGACCATACCGAACGAGTCGCTCATTCCGTAACGAACGACCATGGAGCGGGCGATTCGAGTGGCCTGCTCGATGTCGTTGCTTGCGCCGGTTGTCACGGTGCCGAAAACGACTTCCTCCGCCGCGCGACCGCCGGTCAGGGTTGCGATCTTATTCTCCGCTTCTTCCTTTGTCATGAGGTAGTGCTCGCTTTCGTCCACCTGCATGGTGTAACCCAGCGCTCCGCTCGTGCGCGGGACAATGGTGATTTTGTGCACGGGTGCGGATTCGGTTTGTCTCGCGGCTACGAGCGCGTGACCAATTTCGTGATAAGCGACGATACGTTTCTCCTTGGGAGAAATCACGGCGTTCTTGCGCGCGTACCCGGCAATGACGACCTCTACGCTCTCCTCCAGGTCGGATTGTTCCACGGTATCCCGCTTCAGGCGTACGGCTCGTAATGCGGCTTCGTTAATAATGTTGGCGAGATCGGCGCCGGAAGCGCCGCTCGTTGCGCGTGCGATGGCTTCAAAATCCACATGATCCGAGATTTTTACGCCGCGGGCATGCACCTTAAGGATATCGCTTCTGCCGCGAAGATCCGGTAGTTCCACGTGAATCCGCCGGTCAAAGCGGCCCGGGCGGAGCAGCGCGGGGTCGAGGGAATCCGGACGGTTGGTTGCGGCGAGAATCACCACGCCTTTCCGCGCGTCGAATCCATCCATCTCCGTGAGCAGCTGATTGAGCGTTTGTTCCCGCTCGTCGTTGCTCCCGAGACCGGTGTCGCGCCGTTTGCCGATGGTGTCGATTTCATCGATGAAAACGATGCAGGGCGCTTTTTGTTCCGCCTGAGAAAAGAGGTCGCGCACCTTGGCGGCGCCCATACCGACGAACATCTCTACAAATTCGGAACCGGAGATGCTGAAAAACGGGACGTTCGCTTCTCCGGCGACGGCTTTTGCCATGAGCGTTTTGCCTGTGCCCGGAGGGCCGACGAGTAAAGCGCCTTTGGGTAACTTTGCCCCAATTTCGGCATAGCGTTCCGGGTTATGTAAAAAGTCGACGATTTCCAGTAACGCCTCCTTCGCTTCGTCCTGACCGGCCACATCGTTGAAGGTCTTGCCCGTCTGCGCTTCCACGTAGATTTTCGCGTTGGCTTTTCCGAACGAAAGCGCGTTGCCGATGCCGCCCGGCATGCTGTTTTGCAGCCGCTTGGACATGAACCGTCCGAGAGCGACGAAGATCAGGATCGGCAACACCCAACTGATCAGAAAACTGATCAGAGGGGAAGCCTGGGTGGGGATGCTTGCGGTAAATTCCACGCCCGCGTCGCTCAGGCGGGAAACCAGCGTTTCATCCGGCCATATTCCGGTTTTATAGTACTTTGTTTCCCCGTTTTCTTCGGTGGTGAACGTGATGGTCTGTGCGGTTTCGTCCCGCGAGACCTCTTTGACTTTCCCGCCGTCCACCATGGTGAGAAATTCGTTATAACCGACCTCTTTGACCTCATTCTGCAAAAGATCCGGAAAAACCAGCGCATTGAGCAGCAGGAGCAAGATCATGGCGATGATGGCATAGTAATAGAGCGGTCGGTTGGAAGGTTTATGTTCGGTCATTTTGGTTCGATTCCTTTCCTGCTAAAAAGAGCATACCCGCATGGGAAAAATGGAAGAAAAACCGTGGCTGTCCCGCTAGAAAGCGGGCGCCGTATCAAGCGTTATTCTTCGAGATCGCGTCCCATTCCATAAAGAACGAGCTGCTCGGTGAGGTGCGCCATCTGCTCCGGCGTTTCGCGCATGTCCCGGTTGAACCATTCGCGGATGATACCGATGCTGCCGGAGGAAATAAACGAGAAAAAATAATCGAATTGGTCCGGATCTTTTTTTCGTTCCTGCAGCCAGTATTCAAAGACCCGGTCGCGCAGAAGGCCGATCAGTTTGTTGAAAAACGACATATCGCCGTTTCCGCCGAGAAACGCGGCGCAAAGGTCGGCATTCTCCGAAAAGAAGGTAAACAGGTCAAGCAGCATGGCAAGAGGGTTGTTTTGCAGCTCTTCGGGAGGATGCGCCTGCACAAGCGTTTCGAACTCGGCAAACACTTCCTGCTCCACCTGCTCGACCATGTCGTAAATATCGCGGTAATGCAGATAAAACGTACAGCGGTTAATATCGACGAGCTGCGCCAGCTCGCGCACGGTGATGTCCTTGATCGGCTTTTCGCGCATAAGCTGCGTCAGCCCGGCACGCAGTTGCATTCGTGTTTTGCGCACTCGCCGATCCATTTTCTTCGATTCCACAAACCTTCCCCCTCATAATTAAAAATAGGAACGGATGGAACAATGGGAATATACGCAATGAAAACCAGCGCGTGCGCCGGCATTCAGAACGAACAACAATGAAAAGCAGAAATAAGCAACTAGGAAAAATATAAACCATTGCGGATGATAAATCAACAATGAGTGGTGAAACTGCTGTTAACCCAACGTGAAAAGGTACACATTTCCAATCCTTTGCCGCAAGAAAAGCGGAGGAATCGGCTCTATAAAAAGGTTTTACGGCTGTTTTTACAAACACGCGGCAAGTATGATATAATGCCTTATTCCCGCCGAACGGCGGGCATATCTGTGAATATCGCATTGAGGTGGCAACGTGGAGAGAGTTCCGTTTAACATTCCTCCGTATATCGGCTTTGAAAAGGAATACCTATTACAGGTAATCGAGTCGCGAAAGATCTGCGGCGACGGATGCATGACCAAAGCCTGCGATCGTAAAATCGAGGAGATGACCGGCGTCAGCCGCTCTTTGCTGACAACAAGCGGATCGACGGCTCTGGATATGGCGGCGATTTTAACCGGTATTGGATCGGGCGATGAAGTGATCATGCCGTCCTTTACGTTCTCCTCTACGGCGAATGCCTATGCGCTGCGCGGAGCAACGATCGTGTTTGTCGATATTCGTCCGGATACAATGAATCTGGACGAAACAAAGATCGAGCGCGCGATTACAAAGCGCACCAAGGTGATCGCGCCGATGCATTATGCCGGCGTTTCCTGCGAGATGGATACGATTATGGCGCTGGCCAAACACTATGGCCTGTTGGTTGTCGAGGACGCGGCGCAGGGCGTGATGAGTGACTACAAGGGTCGTGCGCTGGGCGCAATCGGCGAGATGGGATGCTTTAGTTTTCACGAGACGAAGAACTATAGCATGGGCGAAGGCGGCGCGCTGCTGCTGCGGGACGATACGTTTATCGAGCGCGCAGAGATCGTGCGGGAAAAAGGTACGGATCGTTCGCGCTTTCTGCGCGGGCAAGTGGATAAATATACCTGGACGGACATCGGCTCATCGTTTCTGCCCAGCGAGCTGAACGCGGGGTATCTTCTCGCCCAGCTGGAACATGCACAGATGATTTACGACGATCGCATGAGAAGCTGGGAGCAATATCATGCCGCATTTGAAGCGCTGGAGAAGGAGGGCCGCGTTGAAAGGCCTGTTATTCCGGTGGGGTGCAGGCACAATGCGCACATGTATTATCTCAAAGCGAAGGATATTCAGGAGCGATCGGAACTGATCCGCTATCTGAGCGAAACGGCGAACGTCGGCGCGGTGTTCCACTATATTCCGCTCCACTCCGCTCCTGCGGGGCTGAAGTTCGGTCGCTTTGACGGTGAGGACGTTTATACGACCCGTGAAAGCGAACGGCTGCTGCGTCTGCCGATGTTCTATGGACTGACCGCTGGTCAGGTGGATCGTGTGATAAACGCCGTATACGATTTTTACGCGAAGCATTGATTTTTCAAATCGGATCAATCGCGGAGGCGGCCTAAGGCCGCCTCTTACTTATCGATTGAATCTGTGGTGTGAATTGCATCTTTACTTTGGATTGGCTGCCTTGAACTCCCGAACGCGCTGATAGAAACTCTTTGCGTTAGCGAAGGAGTAGCCGATCAGACAATCCGGGTTCTTGGAAAGCACTTTTTGAGCGGCCTCGGCGATGAACTCGTCGCTGACATGCCGCGCTGCGAGATAGACCGACTTACCGTTGGTCAAACCGGCCATCAACTGCGTTGCGATTGCAATCCCGTAATTCCTCTGGACGCGCTTATAGAGCCAAATGATATCCGAATATGGCAGAATGTATCCGCTGGAGCCGACATAAGCAAAATCACGGGACAATGCGAGCTTCATTTTTGAAAAATGCAGCGTGGCGGGATCGGAAAACTGGTTTTCAGCTTCATCAAGAAGACCGAGCGTGTAGAGCCGATCGTTACTTTTGCGATAATGCCTGCGCAGGGAAGATATTTGTATGGTGACTGCGAGCAGGAAGAGCCCGAAAAGAAATGCGCCGATCAGGTAGAGCATCGCGTTTTCCGATGGATTGCCGGCTCCTTCGTTGAAATAGTAGGCACCGTATAACCGGTCGAAATCGCCAAGTGGGATTTCAAAATAACTTGCAAGCGCAGAGGCGTCGTCGTAGTCAAGATAGCTCGAGATGCCGCTGAGCCGGGTTGGCGCGGGATAATCGTATTTCAGATAATCTCTGGTGAAGTAAGCGTTATAGGCGTCCACATGCGGGCCGAGCGATTCAAACGTCTTTTGATCGAGCGAGAGAATAAACCAGTCGCCGTCCGGATCCATCGCTTCATAATACGTGTAGTTTTCGTCGCCGGATACATTGTAGACCCAGTCGGAAAGCAGGAGCACGTCGAGATAAACAGAAGCGTCGTCGCGCGTTTCGTGCGTCATACGGACCGGTTCCGGAACGGGTTTTGAAAATTCATAGGATGCGCCGACGATCATTAGGCTCGTAAGCGCGGCAAAGATCACACGCCATACGCGAAGAGATTTACTGGGCGCAAAAAAATCCTGCACGGTCTGCATAGGACCCGAATGTTCCATACCGATGTTCCCCCCCGAAAAAATCGATAGAATAATTCATTATACGATACCCGGTGTGTCGCGTCAAAGCGGATTGCTCGCCTTGTGCGCCGGGTAAAATATGCTAAAATGATGTCAGCAGAATTATCGGGAGAAGGACTTATGCTGAAGATTGCGCAATGTACGGATTCCTTTCTGCCCGTTCACGACGGAGTGAGCCGGGTAGCCAACGCTTATGCGCGCGGGCTTGCCGCGCGCGGACATGAAGTTTATGTCATTACGCCGATGATTACGGAAGGATACCGGGGGCGGTATCCATTTGAAATACTGGATTACCTGGCGCTGCCGGTTCTGGGAAACGCAAACGCGAAAACGGGGGTTGCCGCACTGGATATGCATTATTTTGCGCGTGTCAGTGCGCAGTCCTTTGATATAGTCCATGCGCACAGCCCCGGTTCCTCCGGTATGGAGGCGGTACGGCTGGCCGAGAAGTTTCGTGTGCCGCTGGTTGGTACGTTCCATACCAAATATCTCAGGGACTATCTCTCCGAACAGGAAGACGAGCGCCGTTCGCAGCTGACCAAGTTTTTTGCTTTCGATTTCTTCAGCCGCTGCGATGAGATATGGACGGTCAGCGAGGAAGCGCGCTCGTTCCTGTATGAACAGGGATTTGACGGGAACGTGGAGGTTTTTGACAACGGCACCGAACAGGAGACGGCGGGCGCGCAAACGCGGGAACGCGCGAGGGAGATGTTTCACTTGTCGAATGCACCGGCCTTGCTGTTTGCCGGTAGTTTTGAAAAAGAAAAAAATTTGCCAAGAGTGCTTGAGGCGGCTGCGCTGCTCAAGAAGCGTGGCGTCGGGTTTCAACTGCTGCTGGCCGGCCGCGGACCGGACGAGAAACATGCGCGTACCGTGGCGCAGGAACTGGGGCTTCTTGGTACCGTACGTTTTTTGGGACAGATTACGGATGAAGCACTGCTGGCTGGGCTCTATGCCGAAAGCGCGCTCTGCCTCTTTCCCATGCAGAGCATCAGTGCGGGGCTTGTTGTGCGGGAGGCGGCGATACAGGGTACGCCGTCGCTTGTGATTGCGGGCAGTGCGCCGAGTGCGTTGATTACGGATGGGGTGAACGGGCTGACTTGCGGCGACACCGCGGAAAGCATGGCGGATACAATCGAACAATATCTCCGTTCGCCAGAGCAGATGCATGCAATGCGCACGCGCGTGCTTTCCATTGCGCCGGTGTCGTGGGACGATGTGCTGGATCGTGTGAGCGCAAGATATGAAGCGCTTGCGGGAATGGAGCGGTTCTCGCTCCGCCGCAAGCGGGGGATTTTCCGTAAAGAGATGGACAAGGTTGATCTGACGCTTGAAAAGCGTGCGATGGATTTGATTTGGAAGTTTCTAACGCAGGATACGCAGCATCTTTACGCCTATTCGCACCGCCCGCAGAAACCCCCTTTCCCGCCGCTTGCCGATCAGGCGCCCCTGCCACGTTCCACGCCGGAAGAACAGGGCGTATCCTCCCGCGCGATCAATGCGCTGCTGGATACGATCCATGCCGATCCGGCCGCGCGCGCTCAGGAAATTATGATCGTTAAAAACGGAACCGTTATTGCGCAGGCGGATTGGGCGCCCTATGATCATCGCCTGCCGCATCAGCTCTATTCGCTGAGCAAAAGCATTACGGCGACTGCGATTGGTATGCTGGTGGACGAAGGCTTGCTGGACCTTGAAGAGAAGCTTTGCGACATTTTTTATGATAAAGCGCCGGAGCGGGGGGACTTGCCCGCGCATAGAATGACGGTGCGGATGCTTCTCAATATGAGTACCGGCTCGTATTTCAATGAAGCGGGCAGCGCAATGGGCACGGATTGGGAACGGGAATTCCTGCATGCGGGTACGAAGTTTACGCCCGGAACAGCGTTCGATTACAATTCGATGAATACCTATATGCTGGCGGCGATCGTACGCAGAAAGTCCGGAGAAACGCTGACGGATTATCTCAAACCCCGTTTGTACGAACCGCTTGGTATTGAAGAATACTATTGGGAAACCTGCCCCAATGGTACGGAGAAAGGCGGTTGGGGCCTTTCCCTCACACCCGAAAGCGTAGCGAAGATTGGCCAGCTCTATCTGAATCAGGGCGTTTGGCATACGGCAGACGGGGAACGCAGGCTGATTTCCGCCCGCTGGATTCGAGAAGCGACACAGCCGCAGATTGATACGCCGAAAGGGGAAATTACCTATGGCTACGGGCACCAGATCTGGATGACGGCCCGGGAAGGAGCCTACCTGTTTAACGGCGCGTTCGGGCAATATATGCTTGCGTTACCCGATTTGAACACGCTTGTCGTGCTGCTTTCCGGTACGTCACGCCTTTTTGCGCAGGGTGGCGTGCTCGACCAGGTCGTCGCCGCGCTGGAAGGCGCAAGCGATCTTCCTCTCCCAACGGATGAACGCGGACTGGATTCACTGCGCACAACGGCTTCCGCGCTGACGGTTCGTTACCGCGAACCATACTTTCATGTGCCGGAAGAAGCTCTGCCGCTTGCGGAGTTTGCTAAGCGGATTCAGGGGCGTGTGTACTCCTTTGCATCGAATATCGGCGGCTTATTTCCCGTAATTCTGCAAAGCGTGCATAACAATTTTACCGCAGGTCTGGAACAGGCGGTTTTCTCGCTTGGCGACGGCGGTGAACTCCTGCTGGAGTTCATCGAGGGAACGGGCGCTCATCGGATCCCGGTGGCGGAAAACGCCTATACGAGCGCACGCGTTTTTCAAAGAGGCGATGCGTTTGAGGTGCGCGTTGCGGCGCAGACAGAGAAAACAGCCGCAGGGGACTGGGTGCTTAGCGTAGCCGTTCATTTTATTGAGACGCCGTTCACGCGTCTGCTGCGTTTTACGCTGGCGGCGGACGATACACTGAAAATCTTGTTCGACGAGTGTCCCTCGATTCGGGATGCGTCGGAAATGATGCTGGAGCTGACCGGGATCACGCGCGTCGAAGTTGTTCGCAACATGCTGCCGCTTCTGAAGCGGGAAAAACTACAGCACACGCTGCGAACCTTTACCACCGTAACGGTTCAGGGAACGTTGTAATTCAGCTTGCTTCAGTAAAAAAACGTCCCTGTCATCCCAAATTTGACAGGGGCGCTTCAAAAGAGCATGCCTATTTTCGTTTGACGAGGGTTACCCTTGGATTCAGCCCGCCCGCTTCGGTGGTCAGTTCGGACGCAATCTTCAGAGTGGGTTCGCGTTTCAGACAGTCGGCGAGGAGACGATGCTCCATCGTGTAGAGCAACGCTACGCCGCTCGGCAAAAGCAGCTTTGGCAAGAGATGAATGAACCCATGGTAGAGAGGATCGTTCGTTTCGTGCGAGCCGACCCGGTTTCCAAACGGCATATTTGTTATCACGAGATCGAATGCTTCCTTTGGCTCAAAACGGAGGATATCCTTCTTAATGAACCGTGCGCCGCTTTTTGCAGCCTGCGCGTTGGTACGCGCGGCAGAAAGTGCAGTTTCCGAGATGTCCGCGCCGAGCAGCGTGGAACCGGGAACAGCCTTTTCCAGCTCGAACAGCAGTGTTCCGCTGCCGCAGAACGGATCGAACGCGCGAATGCGATTGCCGTTTGCAGAGACATAAGCAAGCGCGTAACGAACGAGACAGGCGGCGGTACTTGGCGCAATGGATGCGGAGATGGCGCTTTTGCGATAATCGAACCGATGATCCGGTACCTGGCAGGGTTTTCTCCATACGTTGCAAAGATTTTGCGTGGAGCAGATGACACGCAGCTCGTCGAGATAATGCGACGGGTTGTCCCCGCCGCCAAGCGCCCGGGATAACGCACGGATGAACGCCGCGCGGTCGCCGGTATATCCGTGCAGCTCAATACGATACGGCCTTTTCAGCGACTGCCCGGCCGCCGCGGCGATCGCGGAAGGATCGACCGGCAACCCTTTTGCAATGGGTATGATCGCTTCCTGCAAACAGCGTGCGCGATAAAGTCGCGTCAGGTCGGCGGTTGAAACGAGCACGCCGTCTTTCGCTATTTCACCGGGCAGATCGAGCGCAGCCAACTCTTTTTGCAGAATCGGTGCGAAACCTGCCGGGGAAACGGCAAGTATGGTCGACGGGGCGTTCAGCTTTTTTTGCTCGGGCAGCGGTAAATCACGTTCAAACGTTGCAAGCGCCTTTTTCTTCGCTTCGCAGATTTCTTCCACATGCTTGATTTCCGACTCGTCCGCCGCTGCGGGGATGGCATACGCTTTGATTGCAGATTTTGCGGCGACGGATCCGACGGCTCCCAGCGCAAGCAGGAGCGAGGGAACGACGAATCGTGTTCTCTCTTCCTTCAGCGCGAGAACCAGAGCCTCCGTGTCCCCTGCCGATCCGAGCGCGCCTAGAAGCCGCGCGGCGTTTTTTCTCGCTTTGGGTTCCGGGCTTTTCAGTATGGCATAGATCGGGGTTCGGTCGGTAAGCAAACAATCGATCCGTTCGCGGGCCGCTTGCTTTTTACTGTGTGCCGTCAGCGCGGATAGAGCGCCGACAGGATCGTCCTTCAGCGTGTGAATCAGCGATAAAATTTCCTGTTCCGGCAGATAAAATTCGTTATGCATGATTTGCCGTTTCCTTAATGATTGCTAGAATCGCTTCTGTTCCATCCGACCGCGTATCTTCACACATGATTTGCGAATAGGTTTGACGGTTTTCATACACGGACCGGACGGCTGAAATCAGCGTGTCTACGGTTGCCGTGTCCTGATCGAGTACGGCAGCATAGTGCTTTTTTTCGAAATATTTCGCGTTCAGCAACTGGTCGCCGCGCGTACTGGCGGAAGTAAGCGGAACGAGTATACTGGGCTTGTTCAGTGCGAGCAATTCAAAAACACTGTTGGCTCCCGCACGGGAAAGCACAATATCGGCAAGGGCGAAGAGATCGGGCAACTCGCGGTCGATATACTCATATTGCAGGTATCCACAGGCGATGCAATCGCAGTCGTTCTTTCCGCGCCCGCAGAGATGGATTACATCGAAGGTTTGATTCAACTCGGGCAGCGCCGCCCGGAGCAGTTCGTTCAGCCTTTGCGCGCCAAGACTTCCGCCCATAACGAGCAACACGGGTTTTTCCCCCGTCAGACCTGTGAATGCGAGCGCCCGCTCGCGGCTGCCGGAATAGAGCGCCGGACGAATGGGCGTACCGGTAAAGGTTCCCTTGCCGTGGGACACGAAGGGAAGCGTGTCCTCAAAGCTGACGCAGACTCTGTCTGTAAAGCGGCTGGCAATACGGTTGCTCAGCCCCGGTGAAAAATCGGATTCATGCGCGACGACCGGAACCTTTCCCGCGCCGAGAACCACCGGAACGGAGACAAAACCACCTTTACTGAAGATGACGTCCGGCTGCAATTCGCGAATGATTCTTCGTGCCTGAAAGCACCCCTTTATCACGCGGAAAGGGTCGATAAAATTTTGCCAGGAAAAATACCGCCGTAGTTTTCCGGAAGAGATGCCGTGGTATGTTACTCCCGGAATGTTTGCGATCAGCTCCTTTTCTATGCCGGTTTCGGAGCCGATATAGTGCACGTCCCAACCTTCGTTCAAGAGCGGTTCAATCAGGGCGATGTTCGGTGTAACGTGCCCCGCCGTACCGCCGCCGGTAAAGACGATGCGCTTCGTTCGGTTTTCCTGTGTTTCCATAATATCGAATGCCTTTCCCGAAAAATCACACGACCGGTTTTCACCGATCGTGTGGTTACGTACGATTTCAAATCCAGTGTAGGTCCGATTTGTCTATTTGTCCACCCCGAAATGAGACTCAGCCGGCTGTTTCGTTCAGAACGTCGTCTTTTAAAAGCGCGCGGGCGATATCGAACTTCATCTGGGACCATTCCGTGCCCATCGGCAGGTTGATTTCCAGCATGATGCAGACAAGGCGGGCGTTTTCCTCTGTTACCGCCTCGCCGTTCTTATTGTCGCGCCAACAGATAAACCAGGCGAGTTCCTTCGTTTTGTCGTTGTTAATTTCGGCGGTGCCCGTCTTTCCGGCCATCGTATAGCCGAGATCCAGCGGAGATTTCGTAATGAAACTCTTGGTCAGGTAACGTGCGGTGCCATCCGTGCAAACCTTGAGCAGCGCGGGATAGATATTGTCGATCGTCCCCTGCTGCAGAATGGTACGGTAGACTTTCGGCTCGTTTTGCTTTACGAGCGTATAGTTCGTTCCGTCTGCATGCCAGATGGAATCTACGACGTATGGCTGCATGATCACGCCGTTATTGGCGTAAGCGGACGCGTAGCACGCCATCTGCAGCGGCGACATCAGAATTTCGCCCTGCCCGTACCCCGTTACGGCGAGATCGTACTCGTTGATTGGATTCGTATCCGGCCGTTGATTATAGAGCTGCCCCTTGCTGACGTCGAGACCATAAATCGGATCTTTAAAAGGAACAAGGTGCACGCCGGGCATTTCGCTGTAAGTGCCGTCGGCGTTCTCTTGCCAGAGCGATACGCCGCCTTCGGCAAGGTTCTGCCAGGTGACTTTTTCCGTATCGTTCGGGTCGACCGTCCAGTAAAGACGCGCCTGGGTGCCGGTGGCTTCCAGTTGTATGGCTTGGTCCCAGCCGATTTTCTTCATAAACTCGGAGAATTTTGTCCAGCCCATACGCATAGCAGAGTACGCGAAGAAGAGGTTATCCGATGAGACGATCGAATTCGTCATATTCATCGGGGATGAGCGACTGTCGCTGCGGGTACGGACAAGCGAGTGATCGTTGCTCTGCTCTTTCCAGGTTTTTGTGCTGGAATTCTCGGAGAGGTTTGCAAGGAACGTTTCCGAGGGATACCATTGGTCGTTGCTGATTTCCTCAGAAAGGGGGAAGGTATCGTTGATGGTCATGGTGTTCGTTTCGAGCAACGCGGCGCTTGTCATGAGCTTAAACACGGAACCCGGTGTGTACAAGCCCTGCGTGGCGCGGTTGTAAAGCGGAATATTGGGGTCGGTTTGCATCGCTTCCCATTCCTCGATCGGAATGCCTCGGCTCAGGTCGTTCAGGTCGAATCCCGGCCAGGAGGTCATCGCCTGGATCGCACCGGTTTTGGGATTCAGAACGATAACGCAGCCATGGATGGTTTCGTCGTATACCACGGTGCTGATGACGTCCTCCAGGCGTTCCTGAAGCTCAGGGATAATGGTCAGATGTAAATCGTTGCCGTCCGTCGCAGCCGTGGAATAAAGCATTCCGCGGCTGCCGCCTTCCTTGGTCTGAATATAGGTAAAGCGTCCGTTCGTGCCGAGCAACTGATCTTCGTAAAGCTGTTCGAGGCCATATTTGCCGATATAACTGTCGCCGTTGTAGCGCGTTGGCGTGGTGATGTAACGATCGGTCGCCGCGTCATATCGGATATCGCCGTAGTTTTCAAAGTTGATCTTTTCTTTCTTTGAAATGATACCGGCGTATCCAATGATGTGGCAAAGCGAGCTTCCGTTCGGATAGTATCGCAGAGTTCCGTAATTCGCGGTATCGATCGCAAGCCCTGTGATGGCGAGCAGGCGCTGCTTGAGGTCCATGGTCGCTTCGTCGGGATAGAATGTTTTCAGTTTTACAAAGTCGTTGCGGACTTTCTTCAGTGCTGAGCGCACGTCGTCCTCCGTCATTTCCATTTCGGGAACGGCGGCAACCGTGCGGACGAATTCATCCACATTCGGAATCGTGCTGGGGACGCAGAAGACGGTAACGGCGTTTACGTTTTGCGCGTAAGGTTCCCCGTAGGCGAGTATCTCTCCGCGGCTGGCCTGCAGGACGCCGACACGGAGACTGTCACCCCACTGCATATCGGGGAAGATCAGGCTCGGCGACCAGTTGATGGTCCAGCGGTGCTCGATCCGGTTCGCTTCAATGGTGAAACTATAGATCAGGTCCTCGTTGGCGCGGGCGCTGTGGTACGTCAGCGTATAATCGACGCGCGCGTAGATCTCGCCGTCGAGCACGTCCGTGGCTTCATAATCGATCCCGGTCAGTTCCAGTTCGTCGAAAATACTTTGATACTTCTCGATAAATTCGACCTTCGTGATGGTGGTTTCCGTTTCGTCCGCCGTCCCGCCGTCCGTTGCCGCCGGGGTTGGGGAGGCGTTGGGGTCCGGTGTCGGCGTTGGCGTGGCGTTGGGATCCGGCGTTGGCGTCGGCGTGGCGTTAGGATCCGGCGTGGCGTTAGGATCCGGCGTAGCGTTAGGATCCGGCGTATCGGAAACAGTTGGTGTGGACGTAATTTCCGGCGAAGTGGAACCGTCCGGTGCCGGCGTCATGTCCGAATCGCGCTGGTCGGCAGGGATTTCGCTCTCGTCCACCATGCCGCCTTCCTCTTGGGAGGCGCTTGCGTCGGGCGTAGGCGTTTCGTCGGTTACGGGGTATTCGCCCGTTTCAGGGTCGGGAGTCATCCCGTTCTCCATTCCTTCCTCCGGAGTGGGACTCGGGGATTCCGCGGCCGGGGTCGGCGTATCCGAAACTTCCGGCGTAGGCGTCGCTTCCTCCGGCGTAGGAGTCGGCGTTTCCGCTTGATCCAAACCGAAGACCTGCCGCCAGATTGCGCGGTTCTCTTTCTTTTCCTTTTCTTCTTCCGCGAGACGATCCTCCCGCTCCTTTTCGGTTTCGGGCGCTTTGATGCTGTCCGCGATCATCTCGTAAGCCTTGTCGAACGTGCCGGCGGCAATGTAGTCCAAAAATCGATAGCAGTAATCACTGCCGCGCGTGACGATAGAGCAGCCCAGGCTCAAAAACGACACGCTCAGCATCATAACGGCAATCAGAAATGCGAAAAATCGTTTCATTCAATCCTTATCCTTGAAAACTAAAGTACCCCCCGGTAAAGCAATGATATTATACCAAATGTGTTTGACAGGGGAAGTAAATACGAAAAAAGTTTAAATTCGCGCCATGATTGCAGCCTTCCGGAGGGGGCGAATCTAAAAAAACGGATTTTTAAGGGATAAAAGAAGGGTCATGCGTTGGGAGCCGCAGGATCGTTCGCCAATCCTGCAAGGGAAAGGCTCAACTCATACAGACGGTTTGCCCGGGTCGTATCGCAGGAAATCCCACTCGAAGGTTCGACTTTGCAATCCATAAAATATTCGCCGCTGACGTCGCAAACGGAAGGATCGCAAGCGAGAAAGACGCTTGTCTCGGCACCCTCTTCGCAACTGCGGAAAAACAGGCGCATCAGATCCGCCACCCAGCGGAAACGGCCGTTTGCGCGGTTGACCACGATATCCGATGCGACGATGCCGGGATGTACGGCGTTGATTGTGACCCGGCTGCCACGGGAGCGGAGTCTTTGCGTCAGTGCGCGGGTAAAGAGCAGGTTGCAGAGTTTACTGTGTCCGTAAGCAAGAAAGCGGTTATATCCGCGCTTGAAATTGAGATCCTGAAAACGTACGTCCACCCAGCCGTGCGCGACGCTCGACATCATAATAACGCGGCCCTGCTCGCTTTTCTCCAGCAGCGGAAGCAGCAGCAGCGTCAGAAGGAACGGTCCTAGATAGTTGACGCCGAAGCTCATCTCATAGCCCTGTTTGGTTTCCGCCCGCCGATGCCCGAGAATACCCGCGTTATTGACCAGCACATCGAGACGGTCGTATCGCTTTGCAAACGTCGCGGCGAATGAGCGGACGCTGTCCAGGTCCGCCAGATCGAGATGCATCAGTTCGACACAGCGGCCCGCGACGCACCGCAGTTCGTTTTGCGCCGCCTCGCCCCGTTCTTTTGAGCGGCAGGCAAGAATCACGGTTGCGCCCCGGTCCGCAATCGAAGCGGCGGTCGCTTTCCCGATGCCGGAATTTGCACCCGTTACAATGACGATTTTTCCCCGCATTGTCCCATCCATGGCAAAAAGTATATCGAAGAACAGAGAAAAACGCAATTGTTGCAGGCTTTTTCAAACGGCTCTGAACAAATCCGGCTTGTCAGGAAGGGAAAGGAATCGGTATACTGTGAGTATTCCAATTCATGATGGGGCAGCGGTAAATACCGCTTGGAGGATATGGCATGTTTTTAGCGGATAAATGGAGGGATTTTCGCGTACTGGATGCGGGCGGCGGAATGAAACTGGAGCGTTGGAAACAGGTTACGCTCCTGCGCCCGGATCCGCAGGCCGTCTGGCCTATGGAAACGCACGCCGCGGATGCGGTTTACCTGCGCTCCGAAACCGGCGGCGGACGCTGGGAATTTCAAAAGGAACTGCCCGAACAGTGGACGGTTTGTTATCGCGATCTGAGCTTTCTCGTGCGGCCGACCGGGTTCAAGCATACGGGGCTGTTTCCGGAGCAGGCCGTCAATTGGGACTGGATGAGGGTCGAGCTTGACCGCTGGAAATCATGCCACGAAGGCGCGCCCAAAGTGCTCAATCTTTTTGCCTATACCGGCGGAGCGACAGTCGCCTGCGCGGCTTCCGGCGCGGAAGTGGTGCACGTGGACGCCGCAAAAGGAATGGTCGCCTGGGCGAAGAGCAACGCCGAAGCAAGCGGCCTTCGGGATGCGCCGGTTCGATATATCGTTGACGATTGCGTAAAATTCGTGAAACGCGAGCTGCGGCGCGGGAACCGTTACGACGGAATCGTAATGGATCCGCCGAGTTATGGCCGCGGGCCTACCGGCGAACTGTGGAAAATCGAGGACGACCTGTATCCGCTGGTTGCCGATTGCGCGGCGCTTCTGAGCGAGACGCCGGCGTTTTTTCTGATCAATTCCTATACGACCGGCCTTGCCGCAAGCGTGCTGACAAACGTTCTTCGCGTCGCGCTGCCGAAAGGGCGTGCTGTTTCGGACGAGGTCGGCCTGCCGATTGAGCGGGATTCTCTTGTGCTGCCCTGCGGCGCAAGCGGGCGATGGACGCCGGAAGCGTAACGCCTATGGAACAAGGTTCTTTGAAATTGCGGCGCGAGGAACGAACCGAAAGCGGGATTCGTATCCTTTATGAGGATAATCATCTTCTTGTGGTGGAAAAGCCCGTCAACATTCCCGTGCAGGCGGACGCTTCGAGCGACGCCGATCTGCTTTCTCTTTTGAAAGCGTACGTTCGCGCGCGATATGAGAAACCTGGCGAAGCCTACCTGGGGCTTGTGCACCGGCTGGACCGTCCGGTGGGCGGCGTGATGGTGTTTGCAAAAACGAGCAAAGCCGCCGCGCGGCTGAGCGCGCAGTTTTCGTCCCGCGAAGCGAAGAAACGCTACTGTGCAATTGTTTCCGGTCATCCGGAGTCGCAGGCGACGCTCACGGATTGGCTGTATAAGGATGACAGTACGTTTTCTTCCCGCGTCGTACCGCCGGACACGGAAGGCGCAAAGCCCGCGCGCCTAAGCTACGCCATGATCGGACGTGCGCAGGATACGGCGCTGCTGGATATTGAGTTGGCGACGGGCAGGCCGCATCAGATCCGCGTGCAGCTGATGAACGCAGGGTATCCGATTCTTGGCGACCAGCGCTATTTCCGCGAAGCGAAAACCGGCGAGCAAATTCGCCTTTGGGCGTATGCGCTGACGCTGACGCATCCGACGCTGAAGGAGAGCATGACGTTCTATTCCGCGCCGCCCTGGCGGGAGGAAGCGTTCGCTTCCCAGATAGCGCTTTTACCTGCGTTTTCCGCTTGCCGAGGAGTCTATCTGGACGATACCTGTATCGTGGTCGATAAACACACGGGTGTGGAGACAGAAGGCGAACTTCTCGGCGAACTGGAATCCTTGTTTGAAAGCGTCTATCCTGTTCACCGGCTGGACGCAAACACGGAAGGGCTGGTTCTTTTTGCGCGCACGGAGGAAGCCTCGGCGCGGTATGAACGGTTGTTTTACACGCACACGTTGCGCAAGATTTATCAGGCTGTTGTGCGCGGCGTACCGAAAGACGAGGGCCGCCTGGTGCATTGGGTCAGAAAGGACGCGGAAGAATCGTTCGTTCGCGTCTGCGGGGAGAACGAACCGGACGCGCAACGCTGCGAACTTCGCTACCGCGTGCTGGATAGCGACGGGGAAAAGAGCTTGCTGGAAATCGAACTTTTCACCGGCAGGACGCACCAGATTCGCGTTCAGATGGCCGCCGCGGGATATCCGGTTTTGGGCGACGATAAATACGGCGATCGCGCGTTTAATAAAAAAGAGCACCGCAAAACACAGGCGCTGCTTGCCAAGCGATTGGAGATCGACGGACATTCGTTCGAAAGTTTACGGGAACTGAAGTTATAAATAAACAGAATGACGGTTATATAACATTGGAGGTCTTGCCGAAAGCAAGCACTCAGCCCATCGACAAAGTCCTGCGGCTTTATCGATGGGCTTTGCTTTTTGATCGATGGGTTTTACTTTTTGAATGAAGAAAGGGTGACTTCTCGAATCCCCTATACCTCTGAAAAGGCTTATGAAGAATTGAGGACTTACCTTCGGTAAGTCCTCAGTGTTCCTCGTCATAAAGATCGTATCCGCAATAGGGGCAAACGCTTCTTGCGGCGGAGTATCGCCGTCCGCATTCGGGACAGTCGATGCTGTTGCTGTCGTTGAGCCGCTTCGGGTCGGGAACACGCGGCATACGCTGCGTTGGGCGGCGTATTCGTTCCGTGGTGCGCTCGTCCGGGAAGGGGTACCCGCAATGCGGGCAAACCTCGGTACCTTTCTTCACCTCACGATCGCAGCGCGGACAAAAGATCGTTTCCTCCTCCGGCCTGTCGTCGAACAGTCGGTCCGGCGCCGAGGGCGTCGGTGACTCGGCGGGCCTTCTTGCGTCGTCCGGATGGAATCCGCAATAAGGGCAGGTGGCAAGGCCGCCGGGGATCCTCCTTCCGCATTGCTCGCAGCGGTTTTCTTTCCGCGGTTCCGGTGCGACCTCCATTTCACGATTTGCCGGTGCTGGCGGCTCGGTGGTTTCCTTGCTTTCCGGCTTGGAGGTGTCTCCGGGGAAATAACCGCAGTGCGGGCAGGTGGAAAGGAACGGGGGCTTTCGCTTACCGCAGCGTGGACAAATATCGCTTCGGACAGGCGGCGTTTCCGGTTCGGGCGGAGGTTCGGGCTCCTTAGTGGCCGGTTTGGGCGGCGCGTCGTATGCGGGTTCCGCCGCTTCGGGGGCGTCTTCCTCATCTTCAAACAGGTTTGGCGTACTTAAATCAAATCCGCAGCGCGGGCAGATTTCCGTATCGGGCGGGAGCTTTTTCCCGCAGTCCGGGCACTCGATTTTTCCGGATGGATTGGGCTTCCCTTTTTCTTTTTGCCGCGATTCTTCCTGCTTCTGGTATTTTGGCAGTTCTTTCATTACGGCGTCAACAATCTCCGGCAACTCGGCGCGAACTTTGATTGCCTTGATCAACCCGGCTATGCCAAAGAGGATGGTTCCCGCACGAAACATCAGTTCACGGATCAACTGAAATGTCGTATAGCTTTTGTTGAGTACGAGGGAAACGATCAGCGCGGCGATCACCGAAAGGCTGGTCGCGCTGATTGCGGAAAATAGCAGGGCGGTATCGGGCGGGATGCCCTGTTTCCGGTCGGTCAGTTGCAGCAGAACCGAAGGGACGATCAGGGCGGCGATCATGGAGACAAAATCCAGAAAGTAAACGAATTCGAAAAAACGGATCATATCCGTGAGGCTGCTGATAGCGTTGATCAGTCCCCAGGCAACGAACAGTACGTTAAGCAGCAGGCAAAAGTTCCCCTGCTTGAGATGCAGCTTCTTTTTTCGATGCTGGACAAGGAGGTAAAAGGCCAGCGCGATTACACCAATGATCAGCAGCGACCCGACGATGCCGAGAAAGGTGAACCCTTCCGGCGGTGCCTGGTCCAGCTTCTTGCGGTTGACCGCGTCGCCAAAGAGCTGAAAAAGGCTCAGAACACGCGCGATAAAAAACAAGAGCGTACCGTATAAAACCGCGCCGCTGCTGAGATAGCTGGCGGATAGATAACGCTTTTTCAATTGTGCACGCTCTTCCATAGCGGTATGATAGCACAGCCCGCCTTGCCATGCAACACGACGGCAGGTATAATCGGAGGTAGTAAGTTTGCCGATGGTCGGGATGGAAACCTCATCAGAAATTTCTGAAAAGGGAGCGGTTTTATGAAGACGAAATGGATTTGGCTCCTTGCGGGCGGATTGCTGGCTGTTGCCGCGATTGCGGGCGGATGGTATTTTTCAAAAACGAATACGCCGGCCGCCGGGGTTGAAACGGTCACGTTTGAATCCGCCGACGGGCTGACGGTTACGGGCGATCTCTATCGGACCGGGCGCAGGAAAGCGCCGTTCATTCTGCTGCTGCATCAGGCCGGATACAGCAGAGGAGAGTATTTGGAGATTGCACCGAAGTTAAACGAATGGGGATACGATTGCCTCGCGATCGATCAGCGGTCCGGCGGCAAAATAAACGGCGTTTCAAACGAAACGTATGCGGCGGCGAAGGAAAAAGGCCTGGCGCACGGATATGCCGATGCCTATCCGGATTTGGAAGCGGCGCTTTCATATATTACAAAGAACTACAAACCGAAACAGCTGATCGTATGGGGAAGTTCCTATTCCGCGTCGCTTGCCTTGATTCTGGCGGCGGAGCACCCGAAGGAAATTCAAGCCGTTCTGGCGTTTTCTCCCGGGGAATACTTTTCGCTGAATGGCCAGAGTGTATCGGATTTTGCCGAACGGATAACCCAGCCGGCGTTCATTACGTCCGCGCGAAACGAGGAGAAATCCTGGCGCGCAATTGCGGACCGGATTCCATCGGCTGGTTGCGAGTTTTTTATACCGGAAGGGAAGGGGACGCACGGTTCCAGCGCCCTGTTTGAAACGACGAAGAATCACGACGAGTACTGGACCGCCGTTGAGGCTTTTCTGAAGTCGATCTCTGCTTCCTGAAGGGTTGGACGAGGTCCGCTTCATAGAGACTGCGCAAAATCGGTCCTGCGGCTTCGCTTGCTATGGAGCGGGGATTGCGAAAAAAGGAAAAAATCCGAGAAAAAGAATTTTGAAATCGAAAGGACAAACCGAATGGATACCTGGTCCATCTATGAATCCTGGCTGAACGAACCGACACTGGATGATGATACCCGCGCGGAACTGTCTGCAATCGCGGGGGATCCGGCGGAAATTGAGGAACGCTTTTATCGCGAGCTGGAGTTTGGAACGGCAGGCTTGCGGGGCATTCTTGGCGCAGGGACGAACCGAATGAATAAATACGTCGTTCGCCGTGCGACGCAGGGGCTTGCGAATTACTTACTGGAGTGTCCGGACGCGAAGGAACGCGGGGTTTGCATTGCGTACGATTCACGGATTCGATCGGATGAATTCGCGCGTGAAACCGCGCGTGTGCTTGCTGCAAACGGAATTCGCACCTACCTGTTTTCCACGTTGCATTCGGTTCCGCAACTTTCGTTTGCGGTACGGCATCTGAACTGCATGGCGGGTGTGGTAATAACCGCCTCCCATAACCCAAAGCAATATAACGGGTATAAAGTCTATTGGGCGTACGGCGGACAGGTCGCGCCCGAGCAGGCGAGCGCTATTTATCGGGAGATTCAGGCGGAACCGATGTTTTCGGCAAAGCTGTGCGATTACAGCGAAGCGGTTGCCGACGGACGGATCCGGCTTATCGGCTCGGAAGAGGACGAGGCGTATTATTCCGCCTCCGAAGGTTTGCTTCTTGACCCCAAGCTGGTCAGACGAAGCGGAGGTTCGCTTTCCATTGTCTACACGCCGCTGCACGGGACGGGTGCGGTACCGGTTCGGGAGCTACTGAACCGGGTGGGCATTACCAACGTCGTAACCGTACCGGAGCAGGTGGTTCCGGATGGGACGTTTCCAACCGTCACGGCACCGAATCCTGAGGATCCGAACGCGTTTCGGCTCGCGATTGCGCTCGCGGAAAAAACGGGCGCGCGCGTCTGCCTTGCGACCGACCCGGACGCGGACAGGCTCGGCATTGCGGTCAAGACCGTGGAGGGAGACTGGCGGACGCTGACCGGCAACCAGATCGGCTGCATTCTGCTGGAGCACATTCTTTCCTCGCTGAAACGGCAGAATCGCTTGCCGAAGAACGGTGTTGTCCTCAAATCCATTGTTTCCACGCGGCTTGCGGATGCGATTGCGGCGGCTTATGGCATAACCCTGGAAAACGTGATGACCGGTTTCCGGTTCATCGGCGAAAAAGTGGACGAGTACCAAAGAAGCGGGGAGAAGACGTTCCTCTTTGGTTTTGAGGAGAGTTTTGGCTTTCTTGCAGGTGGGCTGGCAAGGGATAAGGACGCGGTTTCGTCCGCTATGCTTGCGGCGGAAGCCTGCATCGCCTATGCGCAACGCGGCATGACGCTTTCCGACGCGCTGGATGAAATTTATAGAACCTATGGCTTTTACAGTGAGAGCGTGAAAGCGTATACACTCGAGGGCAAGGAGGGCATGGAGAAAATTGCCGCGTGTATGAAACGTCTTCGCGCAAATCCGCCCGGATCGTTTGCCGGCAGAAACGTTTGTGTTTCGGAAGATTACCAAACAGGCCGCGCAATTTCAGCCGACGGTTCGCAAGCCGGTCTGAAGCTGCCGAAGAACGATACGCTTCGTTGGATGCTGGAAGATGATTCGTGGATCGTCGTCCGCCCCAGCGGCACCGAGCCGAAGCTCAAACTCTATATCGGCGCGCGGGCAAAAACAAAGGAGGCGTTGGACAAGGCGCTCGCCTCAATTCTGCTGGAAGTGGATGCTTTGCTGAAAGAATTTCTTGCCTAATGAAACATTAAAAAAACTACGTCGGCAAACCATTGAACAGCACCCCTAAAGTTAGACAGTATGATAAACTGTAAAAATCGGCTCTCCGTCAATAGTTGGGGTAGAGCGGTAGACTAAGAGAAACCAAGGGAGCTGAGAGCGAGAGCGAACAGCCCCCTTAAACGTTGGTTGTGCAGAGGATTCGAGTGCGAAAATTCCGGAAGCTGCGGTAACCAAATGCGATACGTTTGAGTACCTTGATCTTGTTGTTGACACCTTCGGTAAAACCGTTGGAATAGGGACAATCGAACGCGTTGAGTATGAAAGGCTCCCAGTTATTCAACATGGTAAGGCAAGGAGCAAATTCGGGGAGATCGGCGACGAAAGCGTGCGCGCGAAAGATTCGAAGACGTTCTTTTGCTTGCAAAGACTTCGATGAATCCATGAGGTCGTAGAACTTTTCTTTCAGTAGATACGCCTCTCTCAGATCGCGAGACATTAGAAGCATACGCTCCACCGCAGCCTTGTTCTCTGCCGAAAGATCGCGCATATGTGCGAGCAAGAGCTTTCTGCTGCGTTTGAAGTATTTACGCTGCTCCGGTAACAACTTCAACTGGATTCGCTTTCGAACGTTCTCCAGCGCCCAGGTGCAGTATCGGACGACATGAAAACGGTCGATCACGATCTTTGCGTTTGGCAGCAGTTTTTTCGCAATAGCAAGGTACTCCCGGTTCATGTCCATCACGAAATACTGTACCTGCTTTCTGTTGGAAAATGCCCGCAAATACTCATAAATCTGCGCGTGATAACGCGTTGGAAGTACATCTACGATACGTCTGTGTACCGGATCGGTCAGGATGCACTGGAACTTCCCGTATTCTGTATTCCCTCGGAATTCGTCTATGGACAGAACCTTTGGCAACAGCGCGGGCTTCCCGTACTCCAGCAGGTTCATCCAGCGGCCAACAGAAGATTCTGAAACACCAAGCGTGCTTGCAATCTCTTTTCGAGATTGCTT